>CALOCG010000015.1:0-203209 GCA_942491805.1 Nitrospinota bacterium | reverse complement strand
CCCCCCCCCCCCCCCCCCCCCCCCCCCCCCCCCCCCCCCCCCCCCCCCCCCCCCCCCCCCCCCCCCCCCCCCCCCCCCCCCCCCCCCCCCCCCCCCCCCCCCCCCCCCCCCCCCCCCCCCCCCCCCCCCCCCCCCCCCCCCCCCCCCCCCCCCCCCCCCCCCCCCCCCCCCCCCCCCCCCCCCCCCCCGAGAGAGAGAGAGAGAGAGAGAGAGAGAGAGAGAGAGAGAGAGAGAGAGAGAGAGAGAGAGAGAGAGAGAGAGAGAGAGAGAGAGAGACACACACACACACACACACACACACACACACACACACACACACACACACACACACACACACACACACACACACACACACACACACACACACACACACACACACACACACCCCCCCCCCCCCCCCCCCCCCCCCCCCCCCCCCCCCCCCCCCCCCCCCCCCCCCCCCCCCCCCCCCCCCCCCCCCCCCCCCCCCCCCCCCCCCCCCCCCCCCCCCCCCCCCCCCCCCCCCCCCCCCCCCCCCCCCCCCCCCCCCCCCCCCCCCCCCCCCCCCCCCCCCCCCCCCCCCCCCCCCCCCGCGTGTGTGCGCGCGCGCGCGCGCGCGTTATCGTCATCTTATTAGAACGTGAATCGGCGGCTCCGATCTGTTACCGTACCCTCATACAAATATGACGACGCGGCTCGTGCGAGAGCCGTTTTATGCAGGAGAGGACTTCGATGCGCAAGATCACCGCGTACCAGATACATCCGTCGCTTCCCGAGCGCCTCAAACCGTTGTCGGGACTGGCCAATAATCTCTGGTGGGCGTGGCACCCGGACGCCGTCTCCCTCTGGAGTCGGCTCGATCCGAAACTCTGGATAGAGACCAACCACAATCCGTTGAAGCTGTTGGGCACCATCAGCCAGACCCGGCTTGAGGAATTGGCCGAAGACGACGGGTTCACCACCCATATGGACCGGGTTCTCTACGGCCTGACCGAATACATGGAATCGTCGTTCTGGTTCCAGAAAGCCCACCAAACGAAAGTCGGCGATATCAAGATCGCCTACTTCTCCGCCGAGTTCGGCATCACCGAATGTCTCCCGATCTACTCCGGCGGCCTCGGCATTCTGGCGGGCGACCATCTGAAATCGGCCTCCGATCTCGGCTTGCCCTTGGTCGGCGTCGGGTTGCTCTACCAGCAAGGCTATTTCCAGCAATACCTCAACCCGGACGGGTGGCAGCAGGAGTTCTACCCGGAGAACGATTTCTACAACATGCCGGTCTTTTTGGAGACCGACGACGACGGCAAAGAGATTCGGATCGAAGTCACCTACCCGGGCCGCAAAGTGACCGCCCGGGTCTGGCGGGCGCAGGTGGGACGAACCCCCTTGTTCCTGCTCGACACCAACGTGCCGGAGAACAACGAACACGACAAGACCATCACCTACCAGCTCTACGGCGGCGACCACCGGATGCGGGTGGAGCAGGAGGTCCTCCTCGGCATGGGAGGGGTGAAAGCGTTAAAAGCGCTCGGCATCGACACCACCGTCTTCCATATGAACGAGGGGCACTCGGCCTTCTTGGCGCTGGAGCGTATCCGCGACATGGTTCGGGAGAAGGGGATGACCTTCGACGAAGCCCGCGAAGAGGTGATCACCTCCTCGGTCTTCACCACCCACACGCCGGTTCCCGCAGGCAACGACATGTTCGGCGCCCCGTTGGTGATGGAATATTTCGCCGAATATTGCCGCGAACTGAAACTGAGCGAAAAGCAGTTCCTCTCCCTCGGGCGCCAGAACCCGGCCGACGAGACCGAGCCCTACTGCATGACCGTCCTCGCCATCAAAATGGCCGCTTTCTGCAACGGCGTTTCGGAGCTTCACTCGGAAGTCTCCAAAGAGATGTGGTCCGAGATATACAAAGGGCTCGACCGGCGCGACGTGCCGATTCGGGCCATCACCAACGGCGTTCACATTCGCTCTTGGTTGTCCGAAGATATGTGGACCCTCTTCGACCGCTATCTCGGCGGCCAGTGGGTGCACGAACCGGCCAACGATTCGGTCTGGCGCCGGGTGGCCGACATCCCCGACGCCGAGCTGTGGCGGACGCACGAACGACGCCGCGAGCGGCTGGTCGGTTTCGCCCGGACCCGGCTGCACCAACAGATGATCCGGCGGGGATCGTCCCCCAAAGAGACCGCCTACGCCGAAGAGGTGTTGCGCCCCGACGCCTTGACCATCGGGTTCGCCCGGCGGTTCGCCACCTATAAACGGGCCACGTTGCTCTTCGCCGACCTCGAACGGTTGAAGAAAATCGTCGCCGACAAAGACCGCCCCGTTCAGTTGATCTTCGCCGGGAAAGCGCACCCGAAAGACAACGAAGGGAAGACCCTCATCAAGAACATCATCCACTGGATTCGTGAAGAGGGGCTGCGCGACAAAATCGTCTTCATCGAAAACTACGACATCAACGTCGCCCGCTACATGGTGCAAGGAGTCGACGTTTGGTTGAACACCCCCCGTCGCCCCATGGAGGCCTCCGGCACCTCCGGCATGAAAGCCTCCGCCAACGGGGCGTTGAACTTCTCCGTTCTCGACGGCTGGTGGTGCGAAGGATACGCCGCCGACACCGGCTGGGCCATCGGCAAAGGGGAGGACTACGAAGATCACGACGAGCAGGATCAGGTCGAGTCCCGCGCTCTTTACGACTTGCTCGAAAAAGAGATCGTCCCCCTCTACTACGACCGGGGGAAAGACGACATGCCGCGTGGTTGGATCAAAATGATGAAAGCGTCGCTCTCGAAGCTGAACCTCTTCTTCAACACCAACCGGATGGTCAGAAACTACACGACCTACTTCTACCTGCCGTGCGCCAACCGGGCCAAAACCATGGCAGCCGAAAAAGGGACGCGGCTCCGGTCGCTCGCCCAATGGAAACAGGAGCTGGCCAACCGCTGGAACGGTGTGGCGGTCGACGATATCAGAACCGAAGAGAGCGGCGAGCTGGTGGTCGGCAAAATGTTGACCGTCTCCGCTTTCGTCCGCTTGGGCGGACTCACCGAGAACGATCTGAAAGTCGATCTCTATTACGGCCCCCTGGACGCCCACGGCCAGGTCATGGAGGGACGTCCCGCGCCGATGCGGTTCGACCGATTCGACGGCGCCCGGGCCGTTTTCGTCGGCGACATCCCCCTTACCGAGTCGGGCCGTCACGGCTTCTCGGTCAGGATCATGCCGCACCATTCCGACCTGTTCGACCGGATCGAACCGGGCTATGTGACGTGGGGCTAACATGAGCCCAGCGGGAACGGGGGGGAAGGCGCCTGCATGGTACCCCCCCCCTTTGCCGTTTCCGTCGGAGGTGAACGGCGTCGTCAGGTACATCTCCGACGCCGCCCCCTCCTTGGCTCTTAACGCCCCCCTGCTCGCCCCCGAGGCTATTCGCTCCACTTTCGGCCGTCCTCTTAACTGCGACGCCCTGATCGCCGCGCAGGAAGCGTTGAGCGCCGGACGTTTCGCCGAGACCATGGGGTTGGTCGCCCCCTTCTATTACCAACACCTCCACGCCGGGGCCCTCTACGCTTTAGCTTCGGCGGCCCTCATGCGGCTCTCGACCTTCGCCGCGGCGACCATCGCCCTGAACCGGCTTCTCGGCGCCGATGAACGGCCATCGCTCTATCGATCGCTGGCGGCTCTCGGATCGTGGCTGCCGGTGGAACGGCCCGACCTCCACCCCGAAGCCGACGCGATGACTCTCCTCTGCGATGGAGCGGGGATCGATGTCGGTTGCGGCGGTAACAAAACGGTCCCGTGGGCCGTCGGGGTCGATCTGACCCCCGGCGGCGAAAAGGGGGTGCGAGGATGTCAGAAAGGGGAGATATCCCGCGCCGACGTGGCCAGTTCCGGCGACGACCTGCCGATGTTCGCCGACGATGCGCTCGACTTCGTCGTCTCCCGGCACAACTACGAACATTATCAAAACCCGGTGGCGCCTTTGCGCGAATGGGCTCGCATCCTCGCCCCCGGCGGACGACTTGGCATCGTCACCCCCGACCACGACTGGGTCGATACGATCTCGCTTGATCTCTCCCATCGGCACGCCTTCTCCACCGAGAGTCTCGCCCGGATCGTCGGGCTGATACCGGGGCTGACGGTGGTTTGGAGCGGCTCGGTCATTCCCCGTTGGTCGATAGGAGTGGTGGCGGTCAAAGAGGGGGGCGCCCCCTTCGATTATGCCGCGACGCACCTCGCCCGCGAAACCGAACGGCTCGAAGCGACCGTCCGGCAAAGGGAAGCGACCGATGAGCAGGCCTTGGCCGACCAGTGTCGGGCCGAAATCGCGCGGCTCGAAAAAGGAGGGGGGCTATGAGCGACACCGGCGTTCCCACCGTGGGCGAAGCCGACGCCCTCCAGGCGTTGGAAACCCTCGTCGCCCGATTCCTCGACATTCCCGTCGATTTTTCCGATCTCCCGGTGGCGCCCGACGACACGGTCCCCGAACGGGCCGATGAGGTAAAGAAGGTCGCCGAACGGGCCGCCAAAGGAGACTTCGCCGGAGCGTGGCAAGAGGCGGTACCCCTCCCCGACGGATTCGAAGAAGAGTATCTGCGGGGCAAACTTCTGCTCGCCATGGGGCGGATCAAGGAAGCGACCCGGTCGTTGAGTCGTGCGGTGACCGCTTTCGCCTCCTACGGCGAGGCGTGGTTTCTGTTGGGGGTCTGCCGCTATCGGCTCGGCCTCTTCACCGACGCCGCCCAATGCTTCCTGACGGCGGTGCGGATGAACCCGCAACATCAGGACGCCATCGCTCTTTGGAATCTTGCGCAGACGGTCTACCACCGCATCGATCAGTCGCTCAACCCGGAGGCCCAGTCGGTCTTGCCGCTGGTGACCGACGGGATCGTCGGGCTCGATATCGGCTGCGGTCCCCGCAAAAGCCACCCGGCCCTTATCGGCGTCGACCTGATCGCGCCGGGCGCCCTCGGTGAAAAAGCGAGCGTGAAAGGGCAGGTCTCCGCCGCCGACCTGCAAGCCAGCGGCGACGATCTGACCATGTACGCCGACGGATCGGTCGACCTGATTATCGCCCGGCACAATCTGGAGCATTACCTCGACCCGATGAAGGCCCTCCAAGAGTGGCGACGGGTATTGCGCCCCGGCGGGGTGATGGCGTTGGTCCTCCCCGACGACGAGCAGTTCGACACCATTCACGCCGACGAGACCCATCTGCATACCTTCACGATGGACTCCATCGACGGGATGGTCGAGCTGGTGGGGGGCTTTCGCCCGGTCTGGCTCGGCGCCTCGGCGCCTCTCTGGTCGTTTTGCGCCGTGTACCAAAAAGAGGGGGGAACCCCCTTCGGCTACGCCGCCGCCGTCAACGCCTATCGGGGGGGGGATTTCGCCGGTCCGGCCGATCCCCCCTATCGCGGCGCCGAACCTCCTCGCTTCCAAAGGGGCGAAGGTGCGCGACGGATCGCCTTGTTCGGCGGGAACGAACTCGCCGTCGCATCGTTGGCCGCAGAGGGGGCCACCGTCGTACCGCTCCCCTCTCCCGACGGCCACTCGGGGCGATGGATGTTGGAAACCCTGTTGCGGGAAGAGGCGATCGACGGCATCGTCACCATCGGCTTTGATCCGACGGTCAGTCGGATCGCCTCGTTCGTCCGTCTCCCGTTGGTGACTCTCGCCGAACAGCCGAGCGCCGACCCGAGAGCCTATAGCCGAAAAAGCCGGTTCCAGACCACCACGCTCGCCACCAGTCGTCCCGGCGAAGCCGAGCGGTTCGGACAAGGGAGCGGGAAAGGGGCGTCGATTCCTCCGATGGTCGACCCCTTCTTCTTCGCCCCCTTCGACGTCGCCGGGGTTCCCTTTCCGCTGGCGGTGGTCGCCTCCTTCGACCCGTCGACCCCCTCGACAAAACTGGCTCAAACGTTGGCGCCGGTGGTCGAAAGAGAAACGAAAAACGCCAACGCTCTTTTCTCGTTAGCCCGCGCCTTCGGGAAGATCGAAGAAGGGGAGGGGAGTCTCGACGAACTGTTGATCGCCCATGCGGTCACCTTGCGCGACGCCCGCCTTTCCGGTCCGTGGCTGGCCGCCGCCGCCGCTACCGACCGGGCCGCTCGCAGAGGCCTTGTGTTCCTCGAAAAAATGGAGGGAATCGACGTCGCTTTCTTTACCGCCCCCCCACCCGACGAGCGAAGGAACATCTACCGTCTCGCCTCGATCACGCTGATACCCCCCGGCGACGACAGCCGTATCGACCCGGTTTTGCCGGAAGTCATGGCGGTCGGCGGGGTGGCGGCCCTTCCCGACACCCCTCTCTATCGGAGCGTCGCTACCGACGATGAAGCCCTCTTCTATCCGCCCGACGACCCGACGACAACCGTCGCGCTGTTACAAGGGCTGCTCGACGATAAGCGTCGCCGTTCCCGCATGGGCGCCACCGCGCGAAAAATCGCCCCCGACCGATTCTCCCCCGCCAGCCGATGGATACGGGTGATGGCGTTGCTGGAAGGGGAGCTGAACTGATGCGCATTCTGACGTTCAATTGGCACACCCCCTATCTGTCGCTTCTGGCGCGGCTCGACCACCAGTTCGACGTCGCCCCCCCCAGCCTGCCGAACGCCGACATGCCGGCGTGGCACGAGTCGATGCGCCCGATTCCGGCCAACGTCACCCTCATCGGCGGTGAAGAGGTCGAGCGGCGGTTGACCGAGCGGGATGTCTACGATCTGGCGATCTGCCACAACATTAAAGACGTGGTTCGGCTTCAGCCCTACCTACTGCCGAAGATTCTGGTCTTTCACAACAAGCTGACCACCGAAGCGGCGTTGGGAGCGAGCCTCGACAAAGTCGGCGCTTATAAGGCCCAGATCGCTCCGTCGCTGAACCACGTGACACCGGTCTTCATCTCGAAGGGGAAACGGTACGATTGGGGTCTGCCGGGGCGGATCGTCATGCCGGGGATCGACGTGGCCGATTACGGCGGCTATGTCGGCGAGACGGTCCGGGCGATTCGCGTCGGGAACAACATTAAAGTCCGCGACCTGATGACCGGCTTCACGCTTCAACAGGAAATCCTGCGCGGGCTCCCCAACATCATCGTCGGCGAGAACGTCGAGCTTCCCGAATCGGTCGGCTCGAAACATTGGGACGACCTGAAAGCGATCTACCGCGACAACCGGCTCCTTCTGAACACCAACCGGGCGCCCCACGAAGACGGCTACAACCTCGCCACCTTAGAGGCGATGGCCACCGGTATGCCGACGGTGAATTTGGCTAACCCGACCTGCCCGCTCACCGACGGCGTCGACGGATTCGTGGCCGACGACGCGCGCGGATTGCGGGAACGGGTGGAGCGACTCCTCGACGATATCGAGCTGGCCAAAGAGATGGGGGCCAAAGGGCAGGAGAGCGTCGCACGGCACTTTCCCATCGAGCGATTCCTGACCTCGTGGGACGAGGCGATCCGCGAATGTATCGACCGCTTCCCCCGCCGACCGGGGCGTATCTTCGCTCCGGCTATCGTCGACGACGCCCCCCCCTACATCAAGCGCCATCCCGAAGGGGCGAACATCCTTTTCTCGTATACGTCGCTCCCCTTTTCCACCGGCGCCTATTACCACCGGGCTTTCGAACGTACGCACAATCTGGTGACCGTCGGCGGCAGTATGGACCAGCATGTACGGGAGCGGTGGAACCTCGGCGACCTACAAGAATCGGCGCGCCCTCTCGATATCCCTTGTCTCGACTACACGGTCGATATGGAAGAGGCGCTCTCCGCGCTCCCCGTCGGCTTCGTCCCCGATCTTTTCGTATGGGTCGAAACCGGTGTGGGTGTGGCGCCGGAGAATATGCATACGCTCGCCTGCCCCACCGCCGCCATCCTCGTCGACACCCATCTGCATCTCGATCGGCACCTCATCTACGCCGGGAAGTTCGACCATCTCTTCGTCGCCCAACGGGCCTATATCCCCGAGTTTCATAAACGGGGCTTCACCAACGTTCATTGGCTACCCCTTGGGTGCGATCCCGAGATTCACGGCGCCCCCTCCATCGACAAACGGCACGACGTCGGCTTCGTCGGATCGCTGACCGACCGCCGACGGGTCGAACTGTTATTGCGGATCGCCGAGAAGGTCGAGGTTTCGGTGAAGCGGCTTTTCTTAAAGGAGATGACCGCCCATTTCGCCGCCAGCCGACTGGTCTTTAACAACGCCATCAAGAACGACCTGAACATGCGGGTCTTCGAAGGGCTCTGCTCCGGCTCGACCCTTTTCACCGACGACGCCGACGGGCTGCGCGATTTTTTCGACGACGGGAGGCACCTGATCGTCTATGAAGACGCCGACGCCCCCGCGTTGGCCCGCTGGTGGGCCGACCCGAAACGGGAGAGCGAGCGGGAGAGAATCGCCCGCGCAGGTCGAGAACGGGTGTTGAAAGAACACACCTATACGCACCGAATGGCGCAGATGATGAAAACGTTGGGACGTTAACCGTCGATTTCGTCGAGATCCGTCAGCAACCCTGTCGCCTCGTCCCGCCCCGCCGCGTCGGCATGGGGGAGGAGGAGTTCGACGATCTTCCGATGGCCATTCCCCGCCGCCAGATTCAGCGCCGTGTCCCCTTCTCCGTTGGTAAACGCCGGGTCGGCGCCGACGTCGAGGAGTATGCGGACCAGCGGTTCGTCACCGTTACGGGCCGCCACCATCAACGGCGTCCAGACCTCCTCCTCGTTGGGGATGTCGGGATCGGCCCCGTGGGAGAGAAGGAGTTTGGCCACCTCGGTCTGGCGGTTCAGGGCGGCGAGAAACAACGGAGGGTCGCCTCCTCCATCCACGTCGTCCACGTCGGCTCCGGCGTCCAAGAGCGGGTCGATGAACCGGACCGCCCCCAACATAGCGGCCATGGCGAAAGCGGTGGCCAACGCGCCGGGGTCGATGTCAAGGGCGAGCGCCTCGGCGACGGCGATATCGTCGTCGGCTTCGATGGCGGCCAACAGCGGGTGCTCTTCGCTATGGGTGGTCATGGCAACAGTATATCCAACGCTTCGGCGACGGTGGCGACCTGTTCGACGACGAATCCTGCGGGGACGGCGAGTTTCGTCCGGGTTTTCGGCGCCACCGCTCGGGCGTAGCCGAGCTTTGCCGCTTCGTTGAGCCGGGCTTCCAATAACGGCGCCGGGCGGACTTCGCCCGAAAGCCCCACTTCGCCGATGGCGACGGTGGCGTGGTCGACCGGGATGTTCCGAAAACTGCTCACGATGGCGGCCGCCATGGCGAGGTCGATGGCCGGCTCGTCGACTCGGACCCCTCCGGCGGCGTTGACGAAGACGTCTTCTCCCATCAGGTGCAATCCGCACCGTTTCTCGATAATGGCGAGCAAGATCGCCACCCGGTTGGCGTCGACCCCGACGGTGGTCCGTCGCGGCGCGGCGTAGTGGGACCCTGCGACCAGCGCCTGAATTTCTACCAGCAACGGGCGGACGCCAGCCATGCAGGCGGTGACCACCGAGCCTGACACTCCCCCCGGTTTGTCGGAGAGGAAAATCTCGGACGGGTTCTCCACCGGGAGCAACCCTTCCCCCTTCATCTCGAAAACCCCCAGCTCGTTGGCCGAGCCGAACCGGTTCTTCACGGCGCGAAGGATACGAAACGGCGATCCCTTCTCCCCTTCGAAATAGAGGACCGTATCGACCATATGCTCCAACACCCGTGGCCCGGCGATGGCGCCCTCTTTGGTGACGTGCCCGATCAGCAGGATCGACGTTCCGCTCGATTTGGCGAGACGCATCAGATGGCTGGCCGATTCCCGTACCTGCCCTACGGCGCCGGGGGCGCTCGATATCTCTTCGGTATAGACCGTCTGGATCGAATCGACGATGACCAGACCGGGCCGTTTTTGGCGGATGACGTCGGCGATCCGCTCGATTCTCGTTTCGGGGAGGATGGTGATCCGGTCGGTAAGGGCGTCGAGCCGTTCGGCCCGCATTTTTATCTGAGCGGGCGACTCTTCGCCGGAGACGTAAAGAGTCGAGGTCTGTTTGGCGACGGCGCTGGCCATTTGCAACGCGAGCGTCGATTTGCCGACGCCGGGGTCGCCGCCGAGAAGTATCAACGAACCGGGGACGATCCCGCCGCCCAAGGTCCGGTCGAGCTCGGCGATGCCGGTCGGGTTTCGGTCGACTTCGCCTGCGGTGACGTCGGTTAAGGGGACGGGGGCGAGGTCTTCTCCTTCGACCCACGCGGCGCGACGGGCGGCCGGGCCGCTGGTGGGGCGAGTCCGCTCTTCAACCCACTGGGTCGCGGCGGAAGCAACGTCCAGCCACTTGGCCGAGTTGATGGCCACCAAACTTTGGCAGACGAAAAGGGTGGTTGTTTTCGCCATGGGGTCAGGGGGTCTTCCCCTGTTCCTGTTCTATCAGTTTTTGCTTCAGCAGACGTTTCTGCTGGGTTCGGCTGACCGGAAGCTCTTCTTTGGTAAGCGTCGGGGGCGGGGCCGGGACGGGGGTCGGCGCCGGGGTCGCCACCGGCGGCGGAGCGTTCTTTTTGAGGTTGGTCCAGGAGGTGGTCACTTCGGAATCGCCGATCAGGTCGGGAGGGGTGTTCGCCTCGCCGGTGAGGGTAAGGGTCCCCCCGGGCTCGGTCCGTCCCGTAATCCCCGTCGGCCCCTCCAACGTGACCGCGTCGAGCGGCTCGTTGGCGCCGTCGAGCAGGGTCATCGAAACAACGATACCGGTCACCGGGTTGTCGAGATCGTTTTTTACCGTGACGGTGATGGCGGTCAACCCTTGCAGGGTGTAGCCGAACTCGGGATCGCCAACCGGCACGACTCCGGTCGGCGCTGCGGCAGCTTCCTCTTTGGCTGGGGGGGGAGTCCCTTCGTCGACCACGGTTTCGCCCCGCATGTCGATCATCGAGACCGGCGGCGTGTGGGCCTCTTCGATCCCGGCTTCGTAGGGGTTGTCGGAGAAACTAACGGTTCCGTCGGGGGTGGTGTATTCGTAAGTCTGCGCCCCGGCGGGGGCCCGGAGGAACGACCATCCCGGCGACGGCGAGGGAATCAGGGTACCGCAATAAAATCGAAAAATCGCGCATCAACTTCTCACCTAACAGTTCGGTTGAAACTGCCAGTATACCCGATCGGCCTGAAAGAGAGGAGCATTTAAGATCCTTTTTCGACGGCGAGGGGTGAGAATCAAGCACTCGGTCCGTTTTGTCATTGGGGTATGAAGCGGACGCATCAACGGGGAGCTACCGACCATGCGCGTTCTCATCCTTTTTCTGCTTCTGCTCGCCGCAGGGGTCGTGACCTCCATGGCCGCCCCTATCGGCGCCACCGTCATCCATCAAGAGGGGAGCGCATCGGTTTTCTCTACCGCCGTCGGCAAGCGACTCCCGCTCAGAATGGGAGATCGGATCGCCGAAGGGGACCGGATCAGAACCGGGCGTAACGGCAATGTGGAGATCGAATTCGACACCGGATCGGTCATCAAAATCGACGCCGGCACCGACCTCGTGGTCAAATCGCTTCGACGTGATAACAAAGGATCGACCTTTTCGATCTTCGGCCTCCTCTTCGGACGGGTGAAATCGGCGGTCCGAAAATTGGTCAGCTCCGAATCCCGTTTCGAGTATCAGACCAAAGCGGTGGTCGCCGGTGTGGCCGGAACGCCTCCTTGGGTCATTACCGTTCTCCCCAACGGGGCGGCCGAGGTCGATCTCCTCGGCGCCAAGGGGGACAAGGGCGCCGTCTTCGTCCAAGGGCTCGATCCCCAAAAGACCCTCATCAACCTGACCCCCGGTACCGGCACGCGGATCTTCACCGGCGCTCCCCCCGCGCCGCCGACCCCCATCAGTCCGGCTCGGTTCCAGAAGCTCAACCAGGGGCTCCCCTTCGTGGCCCGTCCCCGGTTGAACGCCGCTACCGAAGGGAAGATGACGACCGAAGAGGCCCTCGCCGATCCGACCGCCGGACAACCGGAAGCGAAAGAGGAAGAATCGGGCCAGGAGCCGGAACAGAACGGCGATGAGCCGAAGAACGAAAAAGAGCCCGAGCGGAAGCAGGAACCGGAACAGCCGGGTGATAAGGCCGGTGGCGCCAGCGGTGACGGCGACCAGGGAGCGCCTGCCGGAGAGGCGGAAAAACCGGTCGTTCCCAAAACCCCCCGCCGACCGCAGGGAGCGGCGGTCGATATGGCGGTCAACGGCATCCAGCGTGTCATCAGCACCCCGGTGTTGACGGGCCCCGACAAAGTGAACACCGCCACCGGTACCGAGAATACCGGCGCCGGCTCGCAAGGGACGGTCGGACAAGACGCGAAAGGGGGAGGAGACAACACTCCGCCGCCGCAGACGAAGACCATCAAGATTCAAATCGACCTCAAGTAAAGGACCGTCGCCCATGATGAAACGAGCCTTGACGGCGGCCACTCTTCTTTTGACCGTCGCGGCCCTGCCCTGCGCCGCCGCAGAGTCTGACGGAGACGAACCACGGTTCTTGGCCACCTTCGACGCCAACCACAGCCAGTTCGACAGCGGCGACGTCGACAGCGACGGGTCGCAATCGATCGCCTACGTCCAGCTCGGCTACGGCTCCGATGCGTGGGGGGTTAATCTGGTCGGTAGCGCGGCCCGAACCGACTATCAAACCTTGGGGGGGGTGGAGCGATTCTCCCTCACGTCGGTCAACGACACCGACCTGGCCACGTTCTACAGCTTCGACCTGCCGGGGGTGACCTTGCGCGCAGGCGTCGACCTTCGATCACCGACCGGCACGGCGGCGTTGACGCAAAACCAGCTCGGCTCGATGATGGCCGACGATCTGGCCACCGACCTGCTGCTGCTCAACAGCTTCGGGCGGGGTTGGGAAGTGACCCCCCACCTGATGGCGGTCGGCGCCGTCACCGACCGGTTCACCGCCGGTCTCGGCCTTCGCTTTTCGCTGAAAGGGGAGTACGACCCGACCAGCGACGCCGACGGCGACACGCTCGATCCGGGGGATCAACTCCTCGGCATCGTCAACACCGTCTACGCGGTCACCGAAGAAGATTTCATCATCGCCGGGGTCACCTACTCCTACACCGGGCGAGACAAACAGGAAGGGGCCGACGTCTTTCGCTCCGGCGATACGTTGGCCGTCGACCTCCGTTATCTCTGGAGCGTCACGTCGATCGTCCGCCTCACCTTCGGCGCCGTCTATCAGACCCAAGGGAAGAACGAGCGACTCATCGAAGAGGGGGTCTTCTCCGCCGAACAGGCCAACGCCAACAACAATTCGGCGGAGAGGGCAGAGCCATGCGCGCGGGGGTCTACGTCAGCGGTTCATGGATCGCCATGGAGGGTCTCACCCTCACCGGCATCGTCGGGTTCCGACAGGTGGGGAGCAACGGCTACGTTTCCGACGACCCCTACTACGACGCCGGACGGGAGAAAATGTATATCGCCCCCGGCGTGCAATACAGCTTCGGGGACGACGCCTACATAAGCTCCACCCTTCGCTACAGCCGTATCGTCGACAAGGCCGACGGCTACTCGTCGGTGGAGGCCCTCTATCAGGTCTACAACCTCGACGTCGCTTTGACGCGCCGTTTCTAGCGAATGATGACTCTTAAACGCGTCTACCTGCTCCTTTCGCTTCTCCTGATGGGGATGGCCGTCTATCCCCCCACCTTCATCGACCTGTTCGAGCTCCGTTTCTACGACCTTCTGGCCCGCTACACCGCCCCCGCCACGCCCGACCCGCGCATCGTCATCGTCGGTATCGACCAACGGTCGCTCGATCTGTATGGTCGTTGGCCGTGGGACCGGAAGATCATCGGCGACCTGATCTTGAAGATGAAAGAGTTCGACGTGAAAGTGACGGCGCTTGATGTCGTCTTCGGCGGGGAGACCGACCCGGAAAACGATCACGCCTTGGCCGCCTCCATCGCGAAAGCGGGCAACGTCGTTACCGGCTACAACTTCCACTACCAAGGGGAGGAATCGGCCACCCTCGAACTGACCCGCTCCAAACGCGAAAGTCTCGACCCGTTCCGGGTCAAGCTGGTCAGCCGCGACGACGAGAGCGTCGGCGCGCGGGTCAACTTCCCGGTCATCGGCGAAGCCTCGCCGAACATCCCCGTCGTCCAAGCGGCAGGCGCCTCGTCCGGCTTCTTCAACGTATGGCCCAGCCTTGACGGGATCATCCGGGCGCAACCGTTGATCATCGACAGCGAGGGGGATCTTTTCCCCTCCATGGACGTCGCATCCGCCGCGTTGTACGAAGGGAACCTCGACGGGCTGACCGCCTATTTCGAATACGACGTTTTCGCCGGTTTCACCATGGGGGAGCGCTTCATCCAGACCGACCCCTCCGGGTTGGCGATGATCCGCTTCCTTGGCGGCGACGAGACCTTCCCGATCATCTCCGCCGCCGAGGTCATGCAGGGCGACCCGGCGACCGATGTCGAACTGCGAGAACGACTGGCCGGGAAGATCGCCCTCGTTGGCGCCACCGCCACCACCATCTACGACTTGCGGGTCACCCCCTTGGGATACACCGCCGGGGTCGAGATTCACGCCAACGCCATCGCCAACCTCCTCTCCGGCGAATTCGTCCAGAAACTCGGCTGGCAGAATGTTTACGACGCCCTCGTGGTGGCGATGCTGGCGATCATCCTTTACGTTTTCCTGACGCGGGTCAACGTCGTCGCCGGGGTCATCGGCGCCCTCACCGTGGGTGGGGCCGGGTTCGGCGCCAACGCCTACATCTTCGGCGAACATCACCTCTGGCTCAACACCGTCACCCCGCTACTGACGATCCTTGTCCTCTACACCACCGTCACCGTCGCCCGGGTCATCGAAGAACAACGGAACCGGCGCTTCATTACCGGCGCTTTCGGCCACTACCTCTCCCCCAAGCTGATCAACGAGATCATCGAACATCCCGAACGGCTGAAACTGGGGGGGGAGAAACGGGAGATCACCGCCTTCTTCTCCGACATCGCCGGTTTCACCACCATCTCCGAAAAGCTTTCCGCCCCGCAACTGTCGGCGTTGTTGAACGACTACCTGACCGAGATGACCGACATCATCCAAGAGCAGGACGGAACCGTCGACAAGTTCATCGGCGACGCCGTCGTGGCCATGTGGGGCGCCCCGGTGGCGCAGGACGATCACGCCTACCGCACCGTCCGGGCCGCCGTGACCCAACAACGAAAGTTGGCCATCATGCGGGAGTATTGGCGAGCCCACGGGAAAGAAGAACTTTTCGTCCGGATGGGGGTCAACACCGGCGTCGCCTCCGTCGGCAACATGGGGTCCCGCTCCCGGTTCGACTACACCATGCTCGGCGACACGGTGAACCTGGCCGCCCGGTTGGAGGGCGCCAACAAATACTACGGCAGTGACATTCTCATCTCCGAGTTCACCTACGATCTGGTGAAAGACCAGTTCTTCTGCCGCGAGCTCGACCGGGTCCGGGTGCAGGGGAAAAAGGACGCGATCCGGCTCTACGAAGTGATCGACGAGATGGGGAGCGTCAACGACGCCCACCGCCGGTTCACCCAGACCTGGCGGATGGCGCTGGCGCTCTTTTATCAGATGCGCTTCGAGAAAGCCGCCCGGCTCTTCGCCGCCTGCGACCGGCTGAAACGGGAAGGGGACGGCGCCTGTAAACTTTATCTAAAACGGTGCGCGGAACTCGCGGCGCGCGCCGCCGGACGATTGGGACCGGGTCTACGATCTCGCCAAATAGAAAGCGGTCTTCACCCGTCGAGACCTGCGTGGGGGGGATCACGCCCGGATCGTTACCGTGAGGCGAGAAGGGCAGGTGCGCCTGCGCCGAAAAGCCTGAGTGAAAAGGTCGGATTTTCTCTTGCCCTCCACTTTAGAACCGGTATAATCGACGAATCCCGGATGTCCGGGAACGTTTTTAGCACTTACCATCCTCGGAGGAAGCAGAATTATGTCACTCGTGACCCAACCGGCCCCCCAGTTCACCGCCACCGCCGTCATGCCGGACCAGTCGATGAAAGAAATCTCCCTGTCCGACTACAAAGGGAAATGGGTTGTCCTGTACTTCTACCCCCTCGACTACACCTTTGTCTGCCCCACCGAGATCACCGCTCTTTCCGACGCCAACGCCGAATTCGAGAAACTGGGCGTTCAGGTTCTCGGTTGCTCCGTCGACAGCCAGTTCTCCCACCTGTCGTGGATGCAGACCCCTCGCAACAAAGGCGGTTTGGGCGACATGAAACACCCCCTCATCGCCGACCTGACCAAATCGATCGGTTCCGATTACGGCGTGCTTCTTCCCGGCGGCATGACCCTGCGCGGTCTCTACGTCATCGACCCCGACCAGAACGTTCGGATCGAGATCGTCAACGACCTCGGCATCGGCCGGAACGTTTCTGAAGTCCTCCGGCTCGTCGCCGCCGTCCAGACCGTCGACAACACCGGCGTTGTCTGTCCGGCCAACTGGACCCCCGAAGCCGACACCATGAAGCCCGACCCGAAAGGCTCGCAGGACTGGTTCGGCAAACACGGCAAGTAAAGCCTGTCCGCAACCGCCGCCGGTTATCGACCGTAGCTGTCATGACCGTCGCTCCAGCAAGGGGCGACGGTTTTTTATTCCGTAGGAACCACCATGTCCATACCTGATCGCCCGTGGGGCGCCCATATGTCTATCGCCGGAGGGGTCGACACCGCTCTCGACCGAGGGGCGTCGGTCGGATGCCGGGCCATTCAGCTCTTCACCAAGAACAACAACCAATGGAGCGGCAAACCGATCTCCGACGAAGAAGCCCAACGATTCGCGGAGAAGGTGGCGTCGTTGGGGGTGGCCCCGGCGGCGAGCCACGACTGTTATCTCATCAACCTCGCCTCCCCCGACCCGGTCAACCACGCCAAGTCGAAAGCCGCCTTTCTCGACGAGATCGATAGGGCCGATCTGCTGAACATCCCGGCGCTGGTCTTCCATCCCGGCGCCCATCTGGGAGAAGGGGCGGAAGCGGGGATCGTCCGGGTCGCCGCTACGTTGAACGAGATCGTCGCCGAACGGCCCGACATGAAAACGACCCTCACCGTCGAAACCACCGCCGGGCAGGGTTCGAGCCTCGGCTGGCGGTTCGAAGAGATCGCCGGGATCATCAACGCCGTCGACGAACCCGACAGAATGGGGGTCTGCGTCGACACCTGCCACATCTACGCCGCAGGCTACGACATCGACACGCCGGACGGCTATGAGGCCACCTGGAAAGCCTTCGATGAACTCATCGGCCTGCGTCGTATAAAGCTGTTTCACGTCAACGACAGCAAGAAGGGGAAGGGGTCGCGGGTCGACCGGCACGATCATATCGGCAAAGGGGTTATGGGGCTTGGCGCCTTTACTTCGCTGGTCAACGATCCCCGTTTCTTCGACACGCCGATGATCCTCGAAACCCCCAAAGGGAAAGATTGCGCCGAGGATAAAGTGAACCTTCAGACGCTGGCGGGGCTCGTCGAAGGGGTGTGATAGAATGCGCGAAGAAGTTCCTATACCAGTGCATTATGGCCGAAAAGCGACCCGATCCGAACGTTGAAGCCCTCGCGCGGGCGGTGATTGACGCCCTCATGCGGTCGCCGAAGGTTCGGTCCGCGTTGCAAGATGTCGCCGACAGCGAAGCCCGGCTCACCCCCGACACCCATCTGATGCTGATGCTTAAGCTGAAAAACCTCGCCGCTTCGTTGGGGGTCGATCTTCCCGAGGGGGTGGACGGCGGTGACGGGAAGCCGATGATGAGCCGCGAATGGGATATGGACGAGATGACCTTGGCGCTCACCGACGAGAGCGTCGGCCTGACCGAACAGGAGCGGGCCTTCCGGGAATTCGCCGCCGACCAGTTCGACCAAGGGGAATGGCTCAGGAAACATCGGCTCAGGCTCTGACCGATGATGGAGGCGCCGTGACGGCGGTTGAACGGAAAGAAAACGCGCATATGACCGGCTAAGGGCGACCCCCTTTTTTCCGTTCGTTACCGGTAGACAAAGGAATACACTATGCCCCGTTGGTTGTGCGTTCATGGCCACTTCTACCAGCCCCCCCGGGAGAACCCGTGGCTTGAGCTGATCGAGGTGCAAGACTCGGCCCATCCTTACCACGACTGGAACGAGCGGATCGACCGGGAGTGTTACGCCCCCAACAGCGTCTCGCGGCTGATGGACGAGGCGGGACGGATACGAAAGATCGTCAACAACTTCGAGAAGATCAGCTTTAACATCGGGCCGACTCTTTTCTCGTGGCTGGCCGATCACGATTCCGATACCTATCGCCGGATTATCCAAGCCGATCGGGTCTCGGCGCAGGCCAACCAGGGGCACGGCAACGCCATCGCCCAAGTCTACAACCATATGATTATGCCGCTGGCCACCGAGCGGGACCGGCAGACCCAAGTGAAATGGGGCATCGCCGATTTCCTGGCCCGGTTCGGGCGTTTTCCCGAAGGGATGTGGTTGGCCGAAACGGCCGCTTGCACCGACTCGCTGGAGGCGTTGGCCGAAAACGGGATCCTCTTTACGATCCTCTGCCAGACCCAAGCCGCCGAAGTGATGGAACCGGGGGAGAGCGACTACACCCCGGTTAACGGGGTCGATCCGACCCGCCCCTATCAGGTCGATCTCCCCTCGGGCCGGAGCATCGCCGTCTTCTTCTACGACGGCCCCATCAGCCAGGCGGTCGCCTTCGAGCGGCTCCTCTCCGGCGCCGACGTCTTCGCCGGTCGTCTCATGGGGGGCTTCACCGAAGGGCGCGACTGGCCCCAGCTCCTCTCCATCGCCACCGACGGGGAGACCTTCGGCCATCACCATCGGTTCGGCGACATGGCGCTGGCCGCCGTTATGGAGCGGTTCGATAAAACCAAAGAAGCCATCGTCACCAACTACGCCGCCTTCTTGGCGAACCATCCTCCCACCGTCAAAGTAAAGATCCACGAAGGCTCCGCCTGGTCGTGCGCTCATGGGGTGGAGCGATGGCGCTCCGATTGCGGATGCAATATCGGCGCGGGTGTCGGCTGGAACCAGAAGTGGCGGACGCCGTTGCGCGACGCTCTCGATCATTTGAAAGCCGAGCTTGATCGGATCTACGAAACCGTCGGGAAACGATACTTCGACGATCCGTGGGAGGTACGGGAACGATATATCGACGTGCTCCTCGACCGGTCGAAAGCGGGAGATTTTCTCGACCGCTACCGGACCGAAAGAACGTCTGACGAAGACGTCATTTGTCTGAAGCTCCTTGAGATGCAGCGCAACGGCATGCTGATGTTCACCTCCTGCGGCTGGTTCTTCGACGATCTCGCCGGCATCGAGACGGTCCAGATACTCCAATACGCCGCCCGGGCCATTCAACTGGCCGAAGGGGCCTCCGGCGAAAAACTCGAAGAGCCGTTCTTGGATATCCTCGAAAAGGGGAGGAGCAACATCCCGGCCCAAGGGGACGGGCGAACCCTCTGGCGGAAACAGGTGGTCCCGGAACAATCCGATCTGGCTCGCGGCGCCGCCAACTACGCCATCGTCGCCACCCTCGACCCGGCCATCGATCCCGGTCTGCGCCACTATGAAGTATCCGAACGGGAACGGGCCGAAGAAGAATTCGGCGATAATAAGCTGACCCTTCTTGGGGTGGCGGTTCGTTCGCGTCTGGTCTGGGAGCGGCAAGAGTTCCTTTTGGCCTGCTTACGACTGGGGCGGACCGACGTCACCGCCTTCCTGATCCCCCGCAAAGACGATCACGCCTTCGCTGCGTTGGAAGAAGAGGTTTTCGGCGCCCTTCGACGCATACCGATCACCCAACTTATCCGGGCGCTCGACCGCCGGTTCGGCGGCGACGACGCCCGCATCTTCCAACTGCGCGATCTCTATGTCGAGGTCCGTCGCACCGCCGTTTCGTTCCTCGCCTCCGATCATATCGAACGGTTCGCCAACACCTATCGGGCGCTCATCGACGAGAATCGTCGGGTCATCGAATACTTCATCGATAGCGGCGTTCCGATCCCCGGCGAGTTCCGGTTGGCGGCGCAATATATGATGGAGCAGGAGCTGCAGAAAGCCGCCCGCGATCTGGCCGACAAAGGAGATCCGGAGCGGATCGTCGATCTGATGGGGGACGTTCAGCGGTGGCAGTTGCCGGTGAATCTCGACGCCACCCGCGAAGTTATCGAAGAGGCGTTGCGCCAGCAACTGGCCGAAGCGATGGCGAGGAAAGAAGAAAAGGGGGTCATGGGGGTCGTCAGAATCCTCGTCGCCCTTACCAGCGGCGGGTTGCTCATCGACCGGTGGCGACTCCAGAATCTTTTCAGCGACACCCGTTTCGGCAAAGGAAACGGCGCTCCGGTCGATCCTTTCTTCGAGAGCAAGAGCATGGGCAAGCTGGCCATCATGCTCGATTTCGCCCACCCGAAAGCCGGGATTAAATGATCGGCCCTGCGGCGTCGATCCTGTTGGCCCTGACGCTGGCAGCGACGCCGCACGTCGCCCACCCCGACGACGATCTCGATGGTTTCGACGAGGTCGACGCGGGGCATAGCTATCTCTCCGAAGGAATCGGCGACGCCGCCCGGTGGATCGACTCCTTCTTCGTCAACGAACGGGCTCTCGCCGAAGAGAACCGTTCATCCTGGAGCATTAGCGGCAACACTTCGTGGGAAGAGGGGCGCGGAGGCGAAGGGGCCTTGGGAAACGATCTGCGCATCCTTTTGCCGACGTTGGAAAAACGGGCGCAGATCATGTTCACCTCCCTCTCCGACAACGATCCCGCCTTGAACGCCCGTCGCCGCGAAGGGCCGAGTCAAAGTCCCGATCCGACCGGGCAACGGCAAAAAAGCTTCACCGCCGGGGTCGGGCTTTTCATCGACAACGTGAAAGAACGCTCCGTCCGGGTCGATGCGGGGGCCTCCTTCATCGGCGTCACCCCCAAGGTCTACACCGGGCTTCGCTATCGGGTCTCCGCCGAGTGGGGGCCGTGGGAGATCAGCTTCACCGAGCGGTTCTCGTGGTACCAGGAGACCGCCTTCGAAGCCCATACCTACGTCGATCTCTACCGGCACAAACCGGGGGAGAGCCTCCTTCGCATCGGATCGGAGATCAGCATGTACGATGGGAAAGTCGGCATCTACTACGGCCAGACCATCGCCTTTACAAAGATCATCGACGACCGCTCCGCCGTCACCCATGAAATCTTCACCTGGTTTTCGTCGAACCCCTACGACAAACTCGACGACGTCGGCATGCAAGGGGTCTATCGGCGCCAACTGAAAGGGGAATGGCTTTGGGGCGAAGCCTCCGGGTGGATACGGTTCCCCCGCGACCGAGGGTTCGAACGGACGGTCGGCGGCATGCTGAAAGTGCAGGTGGAGTTCGGCCCGAAAGAGAAAGCGCATCCGGCTCCGGCCCACACCCCGTCTCCGGTCGAGACCGGGCCGATGGAACGACCGGTAATCGGGGAGTAATAGATGTCGTATGACGAAGAGGAGTTCGCCGACTGCCCCGCAGGCGAACAGGCAGAGACGTTTCATCAACGAATCGTCATGGGGCTCGTGGCCTTCCTCGCCGCTCTCGACGAGCGGATCGAGACGTGCCGCGCCGTCGCCGATGACGAACGTTCGCCCGACGAGCGTACGTTCATGACGCTACACGCGAAGGTCGTTGATGGACTCGAGCGGGTGAAGAATCCCGATCTGACCTATGACGCGAAGTTTAAGCTGGCGACGAAGATACAGGGATGGCTATCGGAGATGGATCTGATGGGGTAGGAAGCCTCACTAAAAGGCCCCTCCCGGTGGGGAGAGGCCTGCTTGATGAGTGAAGCGTTTACTTAAGCCCCAACACGTCCTGCATGTCGTAGAGGCCTTTCGGCTGGTGGGCGAGCCAGAGGGCGGCTTTCACGGCGCCGTTGGCGAAGTTGTCGCGGGAGCCTGCTTTGTGCGACAGTTCCACCCGCTCGCCGGTCCCGGCGAAGATGAGGGTGTGGTCGCCCACCACGTCGCCGCCTCTCAGGGTCATGACGCCGATTTCGTCTTTCGGTCGTTTCCCTTCGACCCCGTAGCGACCATATTTGCCGACGTCGGTCATCTTGCGGCCCAAGGCGTCGGCGACGACGTCGGCGAGACGAACGGCGGTGCCGGAGGGGGCGTCGAGTTTCTGGTTATGATGCATCTCGACGATCTCGACATCGTAGTCGGACAAGAGTTTCGTCGCGTCACGGGCGAGTTTGAACAGCACGTTGACCCCGACACTCATGTTCGGCGCGATGACGGTCTTGCTCGATGAAGCCATCGATTCGAAGGTCTTCCAATGTTCGGGGTCGAACCCGGTGGTGCCGACGACGAGTCCTTTTCCCTTTTCCGCCGCTTGTAGGAAATGCGTGAGCGACGCCGAGGGGATCGAAAAGTCGATGACCACGTCGGCGCCGTCGATGATGTCGGCGAGGTTCCCGGCGATGGCGAACCCTTTCTTCCCGACGCCGGTGGCTTCGCCGACGTCGATGCCGACGAAGGGGGAGCCGTCCCGTTCGGTTCCGCCGACCAGTTCGATGCCGTCGCTGTTTTCGATAGCGTTGACGATGGCGCGACCCATTCGGCCGCAACAGCCGGTGACGATAGCTCTGACGGTCATGCGATCTCCTTTAGATGAGGCCGGCGGTCGTAAGCGCGTCGGCCACTTTCTGTCGGTCGGCGGGCGCCATTTCGCACAGCGGAAGCCGGAACTCTTCGGCCACTCTTCCCATAAGGGCGAGGGCGGTCTTTACCGGCAACGGGTTCACCGCCACGGTCATCGCCTGCATCAGGGGAAGCAGGGCGTCATGCGCCTTACGGGCGGCGACGAAGTTCCCGGCGTTGGCGGCTTCGCAGAGAGCGGCCATGGCGGCGGGGGCGACGTTGGCGGTGACCGAGATCACCCCCTTGGCGCCCAGCGCCATCATCGGCAAGGTCACGAGGTCGTCCCCCGACAACACGATGAAGTCGGGAACCTCGGTCAACAAGCGGGAGACGCCGGGAAGGTCGCCGGTAGCGTCTTTGACGCCAACGATCCGGTCGTGAGCGGCGAGGCGGACGAGGGTGTCGTGCTCCACCCGGCCCGCCGTCCGCCCGGGGATGTTGTAGATCAACATCGGCAGATCGGCGGCGTCGGCCACCGCCATGAAGTGGCGATAGAGCCCCTCTTGCGGCGGGCGGTTGTAGTAGGGGTTGACCACCAGCGACGCGTCGGCGCCGACATCGGCGGCGTGGCGCGTCAGCCGGACCGCTTCGTCGGTGGCGTTGGAGCCGGTGCCGGCGACGACCGGGACCCGCCCCGCCGTCTTCTTGGCGACGAAGTCGATGATCCGGTCGTGCTCGTCGTGGGAGAGGGTGGGGGACTCGCCGGTGGTTCCGGCCACGACGATCCCGTCGGTCCCCTGTTCGATCTGCCATTCGATGAGATCGGTCAGGGCCGCCTCGTCGATCGACCCGCCTCGAAAGGGGGTGACGATGGCCACCAGTGAGCCGTGCAACCGTTCGGTTCGTTGATTCATGTTTTTTACAGTGTAATGGTTCCGGCGAAACTTTCCGCCGCAGGACCGGTCATCAAGACCCGGTTGTCTTTCGTCCATTCGATGTCGAGTCGTCCGCCGGGCAACTGGACGGCGACGTTCCGTCCCGTCTTGCCGTTCAGGGCCGACGCCACCGCCACAGCGCAAGCGCCGGTGCCGCAGGCCAGCGTGATCCCCGAACCCCGTTCCCAGACGCGGGCTTTCACCTTGCTCTTGCTTACCACCTCCACGAACTCGACGTTGATCTTGTTCGGGAAAAGCTTTGTGTCGCGTTCGATGGTCGGCCCCACAACCTCCAGCGGAACTCCATCGACGTTATCGGTGAAGATAATGGCGTGCGGGTTCCCCATGGAGACGGCGGTGATCCGATAGTTCTTGCCGTCGATCTTCACGGCCTTGTTGACCGCTTCGCCGGTGAAGCTGGTGGGGACGCTCTTCCCGTCGAGGATCGGTTCCCCCATATCGACCTGCACCTTGTCGTCGCTGATCATACGGGGGCGGATGATCCCGGCCAAGGTTTCGACCGAGAGTTGGCCCGTCTTGCGGATGATCTTCTCTTTTCGATCCCAGAGGAATTTGGCGAAACAGCGGATACCGTTGCCGCACATCTCCACCTCGGTCCCGTCGGCGTTGAAGATTCGCATTTTGTAGTCGGCCTTCTTCGACGGTTCGATGGTGATGATCTGATCACCACCGATCCCGAACCGCCGGTCGAGGAGGAACGACGCTTTTCGTTTCAACTGCGGCAGTTTCATCGCGCGCAGGTCGAGCATCACGAAATCGTTGCCGATCCCGTGCATCTTGACGAACGGTACTTTGGTCGCCATCGGTCTACTCCAGCCAGGCCGGGATCGACTCTCCCCGGACCAGATCTTCCATGGTCTCGCGGGTGCGGATCACGTCGAATTTGTCGCCGTTGACCAACACCTCCGCCACCCGGCGACGCGAGTTATAGTTGCTGCTCATGGTAAAGCCGTAGGCCCCGGCGCTCATCACCGCCAGCAGCTCTCCCTGTTTGAACTCGGGCAACACCCGGTCCTTGGCCAGGAAATCGCCCGACTCGCAGATCGGCCCCACCACGTCGGCGGAGACTTTCTTGCGGGAAGCGACCCCCTCGTCCACCGGCACGATTCCTTGATAGCTCCCGTAGAGCGACGGGCGGGCCAGATCGTTCATGGCGGCGTCGACGATGAAGAAGGTCTTCACGTCGCTGATTTTGGTGTAGAGGACTTCGGTCACCAACGCTCCGGCGTTGCCGACGATGACCCGGCCCGGCTCGAAAATCAGCGTGCAGTCGACCCCGTCGAGAATCGGCAGAATCTTCGCCGCCAGTTCGTCCGGGTGGGGGGGCGCCTCGTCCTTATAGGTGATGCCGAGCCCGCCGCCCATGTCGATGTGACGAATCACGATCCCTTCGTCCTTTAACCGTTTGACCAGATCGACCGTCTTCTCCAACGCGTCGACGAACGGCGAGATCTGGGTGATCTGGCTGCCGATATGTTTGTGGATCCCGACGATCTCGATGTTGGCCATCCGGGCCGCCTTTTTGTACTCCTCCACCGCCGACTCGTAGCCGATACCGAATTTGTTTTCCTTCAGCCCGGTCGAAATATAGGGGTGGGTCTGCGGATCGACGTTCGGGTTAACCCGCAACGCCACCGGCGCTTTCACCCCCATCGTCGCCGCCACTTCGTCGATCGCCATCAGCTCTTGGGCGCTCTCGACGTTAAACATCAGCACGCCCGCTTCCAGGGCCGCCTTGATCTCGACACGGCTTTTGCCGACCCCGGCGTAAACGATTTTTTTCGGATCGACACCCGCCTTAATGGCCCGCATCAGCTCGCCACCGGAGACGATGTCGGCGCCCCCTCCCGCTTTGGCGAAAACCCGCAAGACCGCAAGGTTCGAGTTCGCCTTCACCGCAAAGCAGACGATATGGGGGATGTCTTTAAACGCCCCGTCGAAAACCGTGAAATGGCGTTGCAACGTAGCGTGGCTATAGACGTAAAAAGGGGTTCCCACTTCCTCGGCGATTTTCGCCAGCGGAACCTCTTCGCAATGGTATTGGCCGTTTTTATATTCGAAATGATGCATCGGCGTGTTCTTTCGTCTTTACGTGTGCTGTTTGCCTGTCGTGACCGAAAATAGACTCGGAATGATACCACGATCCGCCCCCGTCAGGGAGTGGGGAGGGCCTTAGTCGCGGGGCGCCATATCAGGAGAGAAGGGAGCGGGCACCCCATATCGTTGTAAGATCAGGGGGGTCGCCTTGGCCACCTCGTCGCGGCGAAGGACGATCCGTAGCTCCCCCTCGAGGATGATCGTCACAAACGGCGATTCCCCCGTGTCGAGCGCGGCGACCAGGTCGGCCATCGACCCGATGGGAACGCCGTCGATCTTCTTGACCACGGCGAACTCGGTGGTGTGATAGCCGACGTTGACCCCGTGGGCCAGAACCCCCCGGATGATCACGATCTGTGACCGATCCTTTTCGGGCAGGGTGTCTTGGGCCAGATGAATGAGAAGCGGCGGCGCGTCTCGATACCAGTTCCGCCCCCACTCCTCCAGCAGGTTGATCGTCAGCGGAGTGAAAATCAACCCGCCGTAGATCAGGTAGCTCGGCTGGGAACCGAAAACTTTCGGGACCATCCGGCCATCTTTTTTCAACGTCATCTTCGCCGACGCGGCGGCGCCGTCGCGGATATAGCCGACCGACATCGTCTCACCCACCTGATGTTTCTGCACCAGATAATTGGCGTCGACCCGCATGGCGTCGGTCAACGGAACGGTCCCGTCGTCGGCCAGCGAAACGCCGTCGATCTGGGTCAGCACATCCCCCGGTTTCAACACCCCGTCGGCGGAAGAGCCGAATATGATGTTGTCTACCAGCAGGCCATGGTCGCCGTCCCCCAAACCGTGGGCTTCGCGCAGGGCAGGGTTCTCGGCGTCTTGCACCACGATGCCGTCGCTGGGGAATCCGTGGTAGACGCCGTCTTGCACGTCGGCGAGGAAATGTTCGATGATCGGCGTCGGGATGATGTAGCCGATGTTGTCCCCCCCCGTCAGGGCCTGCATGGCGACCCCTGCCACATGGCCGTCGTCGATAACCGGGCCACCCGAGTTCCCCGGGTTGATGGCGGCGTCGATTTGGACCGCCAGCAGTTCGACCCCGGAGAAGCTATAGCGGATCTGCTCGATCCGGGAGACGACGCCCCGCGTCAGCGAGACCTCGTTCCCCCCTTGGGGGAAGCCGAAGGCGGTGACCGTGTCGAGCAACGACGGCAACGGCCCGAACGGTAGCGGTCGGACCCCTTTGAAGAACGAAGGGTCGTCGACGGTGATCAGCGCCAGATCGCACTGGTAGCCGACGGCGACGATCCGCCCCTGATATTTTTTCGGGTCGTTGGCCTTCTTGACCTCGATGAAGACCCCGTTGTCGACGATATGGGCGTTGGTGATGATCCGGTTCCCGGCGATGACGAAACCGGAGCCGATCCGGGCCTGCGGGGTTTTGTATTGCCATGGGAGATAGAAATTCGGGTCGCGGAAGGTGACCCCGATCCGTACCAGCGACCGGTTGATCCCTTCGGCGATACGGCTCGACGGAAGTTCCCGGGCCGCCAATGCTGGCAGGGGTGTCAGGGCGACGAGGAGGGCGATGATCAGGTTACGCATAGAAGAGCAGCTCGTCCCGGTCGGCCAGACCCAGTCGTTTGGCCTGCGTCAGGAAGTGGGCGAGACCGTCGATCTCCTCTTGTTCCAGACGATAGAGAATCCGCTTGGTCAGATAGTCGTAGTAGCGATCCTGCAAACGATGGTCGTCGGTCTCGGCGTGGGCGATGAGCTCCCGATGCTCCAGTCCGGCGTCGAGCCCTTCGGCCAACGCCTTCACCGCCCCGTCCCATTTCGCTCCGGCCCGGGCCACCATCACCGCGTGGACGAATGGACGACCGGCGTAGGCGTACCAAAGCTCGCCGAGATCGTGAACCACATGGCGGGCATGATCGACATTGAAAGCGTCGTCGCCGATCACCAGCGCCCCATCGGCGTCGCGGAGCATGTCGGACAAACGGGACTCGTGACAGACGGTCAGGGTCACGTCGCGGTGGTAGACCTCTTTGAAAAGAATCTGGAGCATCGCCACCGACGTCCGCGATTTCGAATCGACACAGACCGACTCGATATCTTCGATGGCTTTGTCCGAAAAGAGCAAGACCGTTTCGACCGCTCCCAGGCTGGCGATGCAGATCGGCCCGACGATGACCGCCTCGGGGTTGCGGGCGTATTCGATGGAGGGGATCAACGCCATGTCGAGCTCCCCTTCCGCGAACCGGACGGCGAGATTCGCCGGGGTGTCGGTGACGAGGGTAAAGGGGGCCTCCACCAATCCCGACCGGAACGGATGGAGGATCGGGCGGCTGTTCAGAAAGTCGTGGATGCCGATGAGAGGGCGCCGGTTCATCTATGCCCCCACCAGGTTGTAGACCGTGTCCCGCTCCACCGGGATACGTCCCGCTTCGCGGATCAGCCGTTCGATCTTCTGCGCGGCCATCTTCTGGGCCGTCTGGGCGCCGGCGGCGTGGGTGATCTTCTCTTCCACCACCGTCCCGTCCATGTCGTCGGCCCCAAACGAGAGGGCCATCTGAGCGATCTTCTCGCCGATCATGATCCAGAAGGCTTTTATGTGGGGGAAGTTGTCGAGCATCAGCCGCGACAAGGCGATCATCCGCAAGTCGAGCTGACCGCTGGTAAAGGGTATCCGGTCATACTCGGTGTTCATCGGATGGAAGGCGAGCGGGATGAAGGTGAGGAACCCCCCCGTCTCGTCCTGCGCTTCTCGCAGGCGGATCAGGTGATCGACCCGATGCTCCGGCTTCTCTATATGGCCGTAGAGCATCGTCGCGTTGGAGCGGACACCGACCCGATGGGCCGCTTGATGAACCGCCAGCCACCCGGCGCTATCGACCTTGTCCTCGTCGGGACAGATTTTGGCCCGAACGGTTTCGTTGAAAATCTCCGCCCCTCCGCCGGGAAGCGACCCGAGCCCGACCGACTTCATATCTTCGAGAACCGTGGTATGGCTCCAGCCGGTCAGTTTGGCGAACCAGTTAATCTCCACCGCCGTCCAGGCCTGAATATGGACCGTCGGGAAATCGTCGTGCAACCGGCGGACGATTTCGCGGTAGTAGTCGTACGGCATGTCGGGATGAAGACCGCCGACGATATGGAACTCGGTGAAATGTTCCCCGTCCCATTCGTGGGTCTTCTTCATGACCGTGTCGACATCCATGAAGTAGGCGCCATCGTCCCCTTCTTTCTTTTTGAAAGCGCAGAACCGGCATTCGTTGACGCAGATGTTGGTATGGTTGATATGCCGGTTATTGATGTAGAACGCCTCTTTCCCGTTGATCCGTTCCCGGACCACGTTCGCCAAGCGACCGAGCCCCAAGATGTCGTGGGTGTTGTTGAGCGTCAGGCCATCGTCGAAAGAGAGGCGTTCATCGGCCGCGACCTTCTCCGCAATGGGGCGAAGGGCGGGGTCGGTGAAGAAATCGTTGGTCATGATCGTGTCCGGTCGGTGGTACGTCTATCCGATGATTGTAAACGCCTAGCCCCCGGCGCGGCAAGGAAAGGTAGAATGGGGGTATGGGAGAAAGAACCACCAAAGAGCCGACCGACCGGGGGGTGCAGGCGCGCCGACTCCTTTTTATTGTCGTCGCCACCCTCGTGCAGTTGGCCTTCTTCGTCGCCGTCGGGTTTGTCTTTGTGTTTTTGCTGTAGCGACGGGAGAGAACGTTTTCTCCCCCGTCGAGGCCAAAGCGTATGTAAGAACGCGGCTTTTGAATGGATGTGGGAGACTCCTTGGCGCCGCCGAAGCCTAGCCGGCGGCTAATTGGTCGTGGAAGCGGCGGAACTCCCGTTCGAACTTTTTCATCAGCCCCTCTTTCCAGAACGAGAAACTCCCCGCAGGCGAGATGATCAGATGTTCCCGCACCTCCAGATCGACCAGCCGCGCCGTAAAGACCATCTCCTTCGTCAGCGCCATGTCGGCGGCGGAAGGCTTCGCCGGGCCGCCCGGATGGTTGTGGGCCATAACGATCACCGCCGCCCCGACGGCGAACGCCCGCTCCACCACCATGCGGGGAGAAAGGGCCACCGACGTCGCCCCGCCGGTCGATAAGGTCTCTTCGTGAATGATGGCGTTCTGCGAGCTTAAGAAAAGAACGTGCATCCGTTCGTTCTTGCTCTCTCGCATAGCGTGGGTGAAATAGTCGAGAACCGCTTCGTACGAATCCATGAAATCGGCGCCCCGCACCAAACGGTCGCGCAAAAACTTTCGGGCCACGGCATGGATGAACCGGAGGCCGAAAGCGTTGGTCGGGCCGATCCCCTCGATGGCGGTCAGGTCGTCGATGGAGGCTTCCAGTATGGTGGCCAGATCGCCGAATCGTTTGAGCGCCGCGCGGGCCGCCGGTTTGCAGTCGCGCCGGGGGGTGGCGATGGTCAGGAGCAGCTCCACGATCTCTTCGTCGGTGAACTTGTCGAGCCCGTGGTCGAGAAACTTTTCGCGCAGACGGGCCCGGTGTCCTTCGCGTGAGCGGGCGTCCGCCTTCATAGAGGAAACAACAGTGTGTCGAAAACGGCCATGAGCGAAAACCCCACGCTGATGACACCGTTGACGTTAAAGAACGCCACGTTGACCCGGGTCAGGTCGTCGGGGCGGACCAACGAATGTTCATAGGCGAGAAGCCCCGCCGTCAGCCCCACCCCGATCCAGTAGAGCCAGCTCATCTGGCTCGCGACGCCGAAGGCGACCAGCGACGCCACCATCACCGCATGAAAGAAAGCAGCCAGTTTGAGCGCTTTGCCCAAACCGAACCGCTTCGGGATCGATTGGAGCGACGACGTTTTGTCGAACTCGTAGTCTTGGCAGGAGTAGATCGTGTCGAGCCCGGCCAGCCAGAAGACCACCGCGCCGCCGAGGATGAGCGCCGAGGCCGGAACCGATTCGGTGACCGCCACCCACGCCCCCACCGGCGCCAAGGCCAGACCGATACCGAGAAAGAAGTGGGAGTAGGGGGTGAACCGTTTGGTGTAGGAGTAGAAAAAGACGATCATCAACGCCGGGACCGCCAGCTTGAGGGCCAGCGGGTTGATGGCGCCGCAGGTGACGATAAAGCCGATGCCGGTGACCATGATGAAGATCATGTAGGCGACGGCGGTCGCCTCTCCCGCCGCCAACGCTCGCTTTTGCGTGCGGGGGTTCTCCCGGTCGAACTTCACGTCGACGAGGCGATTAAAGGCCATCGCCGCCGACCGGGCGAAGACCATCGCCAGACCGATCAGCCCGAGCAATCCCCAACCGGGGAAACCGCGGGCCGCAACGAACGCCGCCATCACCGCGAAGGGGAGGGCGAAGACCGTGTGGGCGATCTTGATGTCGGAGAGAATGGCGGTCAGACTTTTCATCGCCTACGCCTTCTTCAGGTTGGCGAACTTCTTCACCAGTTTTTTCTCGCCGAACCGGGGGAAGTAGATCGTCAGTTTCGCCTTCTCCCCCGTGCCGTCGATCCCCATGATCTTGCCGACCGCGAACGACGGGTGGGTCACCTTGTCTCCCACTTTCCATCCTTCCTCGGTCGACTTCGGCGCCGACGGTTTCGCCAACGGAGCGTGCGCCCGCCGCATGGCATAGGGAACCGACGTGGCCGGGGTGGCGTCGATCGTCGGCGCGTATGACGACGGGCCGATGGCCAGATCGGAGCGCTCTTTTCGCACCAGCTCCGCAGGGATGTCGGCGAGGAAGCGGGACGGCTGATTGTCTTGATAGACGCCGAACGTTCGCCGCCGCAAAGCGTGCGAGAGGAAGAGCCGCTTACGGGCGCGGGTCATGGCGACATACATGAGCCGTCGTTCCTCGCTCATCTGGGCCGGATCGTCTTTGCTTCGGGCGTGGGGGAAGACGTTCTCTTCCAACCCGGTGACGAAGACCCCGTCGAACTCAAGTCCTTTGCTGATATGGACCGTCATCAGTTTCACCGCCCCGGTCGCTTCGTCGACCGCGTCGGCGTCGGCCACCAGCGCCGCCTGATCGAGGAATCCGGCAACCGTCGGGTCGCCGGTCCGTTCGGCGTAATCTTCCGCCGCGCTGACCAGCTCTTCCAAGTTCTCCATCCGCGACCGAGCCTCGCTCGACTCCTCCGCCGCCAACCAGGCGAGATAGCCGGTGGTGGTCATCGCCTCGTCGAAAGCGCGGGCCGCCGTCATCTCCTTGTCGGCGACCAACGCCCGGACCGACGCCAATACGTCGCGGAACTCGGTCAGCTTCTTTTTCGCCCCGGCGTTGAGGTCGGCGATGGTCTCGACCTCGTCCAGCGCCTCCGCCAACGACAACCCCCTGTCGCGGGCCGCCTCTTCCAGTCGTTCGACGGTGACGTTCCCGATGCCGCGCGGGGGGGTGTTGACGATCCGTTTGAAGGAGACGAAATCGGCCTGATTTTGCGCCGCCCGGAAATAGGCAAGAAGGTCTTTGATCTCTTTACGTTCGTAGAACTTCAACCCTCCGTACACGACATACGGGATGGCGTCCCCCCTCAAAGCCTCTTCGATGGCCCGCGACTGGGAGTTGGTTCGATAGAAGAGGGCGATCTCCGAGAGGGGATGCCCCTCGCGTCGGGTCAGCCGGACGATCTGTTCGACGATCCAGCGGGCTTCGTCGGTCTCGTCGTGGCCGGTGTAGAGGGTGATGTGGCTCCCGTCGGCGTTCTCGGTCCAGAGGGTTTTCTCTTTTCGTTCCCGGATACGGCTGACGATGGCGGTGGCGCCTTTGAGAATCGCCCCGGTGGAACGGTAGTTCTGCTCCAGTTTGGTGACGTGGGCGTCGGGGAAATCTTTCTCGAAGTTCAGAATGTTGCCGATATCGGCGCCCCGCCATTGGTAGATCGATTGGTCGTCGTCGCCGACCACGCAGATGTTCCGGTCGTCGTTGAGCAAGAGCCGGATCAGTTCGTACTGGGCGGCGTTGGTGTCTTGAAACTCGTCGATCAACAGATAGCGGAACCGTGAGCGGTAGTAGTTGCGGATATCTTCGTTCTCTTTGAGCAAGAGCGCCGACTTGCCGAGGAGATCGTCGAAATCCATGCAACGGGCCTGCTTAATGCGGGCTTCGTATCGTTGGAAAGCGAGAAGGTATTCTCGGTTCTTCTCGACGTTCACCTCTTTCTCCGCTTCCGCCGGACCGACGAGCCGGTTCTTGAAGCGGGAGATAAACGAGCCGACCTGTCGCGCCGGGAAATCTTTTTCGGCCAGCCCCAGTTCGGCCAATACCTGCTTGATCAACCGTTCCTGATCGCGGGTGTCGTAGACGGTGAAGTCTTTCGTATAGCCGAGCCGGTCGGCGTCGCGGCGCAAGATGCGCAGGCAGGCGGCGTGGAAGGTCGAGACCCAAAGGTCGAATCGCCCTCGCCCGACGAGAGCGGCGGTCCGCTCTTTCATCTCGGCGGCCGCTTTGTTGGTGAAGGTGAGAGCGATAATCCGCCACGGCGGCGTCCCCTGTTCGATGAGCCGGGCGATCCGATAGGTGATGACCCGAGTCTTTCCCGACCCGGCGCCGGCGAGGATTAGCTGTGGCCCCGTGTCGTGCATGCAGGCTTCGAACTGGGGCGGATTCAGGGCGTCCTTCAAAAACTCAGCGGTCAGACGGGGGCGTGGCGGCGCCGCCGGCGCGGCCGATTCCCATTCGTCCGGGTCGCCGGGGGGAGCTTGCTCGTAGACCGGCGGGATGAATTCCTCCACCTCCGGCGCCGGACGCGATCGGCGCTCCGGTTTGGCGGGGGGCTTGTCCCCGACGGGGGGCTCGAAGCCGGGGAAAAGAGAGGTCTGTGGGTCGCTCACTGGTTCTGTTTGATGATCTCGTAGATCGTGTCGTAGGGGGTTCCCCCACGGAAGAGCTGGACCGTCTTCCCGTCTTTGCTGACGACGACGGTCGGGGTGGAGTAGACGTTAAGGGCTTCGGCCCGTTTCATGTCGTCGTCGACCTTCCGTTTGATCTTTTTCTTGAGGTCGTCGGTGAAGGTGACCGTGGGGAGTTTCTCTTCGAGGTAGTTATATAAACGAGCCTGATTTTCGAATAAGGCCACCCGTTCCTTCCGATACGCTTCGGTCCCTTGGGTGAAGGCGATGGCGTCGGCGTATGACGTGGCGGTCGGCGAAAGCTGATTGCCGCTGAGGACGAAGTCGCGGTAGACCAGCAAGACGCCGGGGTTCCGCTCGGCGATCATCTCGGCGATCGGGTCGAACTTTCGGCAGTGACCGCACTCGTAGTCGGAGAAGACCTCCACGACGAGTTTCGACGTCGGGTCACCGGCGTAGGTGACCAGAGCGTCGGTCGTGAGGGTTCCTTCATGGGCTTTCATTTTTACCGGAATGGCGAATCCGGCGAAGAAGAGGATCACCACCACCGGAACCGACCAGAGTTTCCCCGGCAAAATCCACCGGTCGAGCTTGGCCGCCCAGACAACGGTGGCGCCGAAGAGAATCAAAACCGTTCCGTATTGGATGAGGCAGAAGGTGCACCAGATGTGGATGACCGCCGCCATGAGCCAGAGGAAATAAAACTCCGCCCCCATCATCGCGGCGGCTATCGGCATGACGAAAGGTTTCGCCCAGCGAAGGGCGCCAAGGTAGGCGACGTAGGCCACCATCCCCCACCACGCCGTCGGGATGCCGAAGATTTTCGCGTAGGGGGTGGCGTCGATATCGGCGCACCCTCCCCCGCCGACGCCGCACATCTCGGCCAGTTGCGGCCAGATGTGGGAGGCTTCGATAAAAAGGGTCAGGCCGACACCGAAGGCGGCGACGCACCCAAGGGCGATGGTCAATCCTTTGGGAGGAGCGGTCACGTCATTCTTTGTCATCGTTCTCCAGTTCCAGTTTGTCGGGTACGTCGATATCTTCCACCGGGGGGGGAGCTTCTCCCGTCTCCACCGGTTCGTCAAGCCAGTAGAACTCGGCGCCGAAATGGCGATGAATCGCCTCCTCCTCCGGCTCGGTCGGTTCGTCGGGAAGAAAGGGCGCCGGGGCGGCGAAAATATGCTCCAACCCGGCCATTTGATATCGAGACGGCTCACCCCGCCCCGTATCACCACGCTCCACGGTATCAGCAAGCGCCGTCCCCGCACCCCCATCAATCCGCCAATCTCGATCATGACGTAGCGGGGATAGCGGCTCTCCTTATCGACCAACATGTCCCGAATACCGGCCACCTCCCGCTCCTGATCGTCGGCCAGATAATAGCCGATCACCCGGTGATGGGGGGCCAGATCGTTGTTGATGGCCGAAGCCCGAATCAGAGTCATGACCATTTGCCGTTTGGGGTTACCATGAGCCATACATTGTACAGCGCCAGGAGAGGTGATGGCAAAGATCGACGAACCCCGCGACCGGGGATGGACGAAAGTAATGGTGGCGGTGGCCGGTGTCGACCCCGACGAAGCGGGGGGGGCGCTCGCCTACGACTTTAACGCCACCGTGCAGGTGGACGGCGAAGGGGAGGAAGGAACCATCACCCTCTGGCTTCCCGGCGCCCTCGACCCGGCCATGCCGGAGAAGGTGCGGGCCGCGTTGCAGGCCGATTTCCCCGCCATCCGACTCGGCCCCGCCACTGTTGAAGCGGAAGAGGCCGTCGACTGGGAAGCGGCGTGGCGCGATTCGTTCAGCCCCTTGGCCATCGGCCGGCGGTTTCTCGTCGTCCCCCCGTGGGAAGCGGGGAAAACTGCCGACGGACGGATCGAAATGATCATCGACCCCGGCATGGCCTTCGGCACCGGGCATCACGCCACCACCGCCCAATGCATGGAGTTGATGGAGGGAATCGTCGCCGCCAGCGCCTTTGACGTCGGCTGCGGCGCCGGGATTCTGGCTATCGCCGCCGCCAAACTCGGCGCCGAAGAGGTGATCGGCGTCGACGACGATCCGGCGGTCATCGACATCGCCCGGGCGAACGTCGCCACCAATCAGGTGACCTGCGCCGTCGAGATCAAAGAAGGGAGCGCCGATAGCGTCACCGGACGGTTCGACCTCGTGGTGGCGAATTTATTCCTGGGGCCGCTCGTCGAACTGGCGCCCCAGTTCGCCAAGAGGTCGAAGCCGGGAGGGAGCCTCGTCATCTCCGGCGTCCGGGCCGAAGAACAGGCCGACCGGGCTCGCGCCGCCATGGAAGAGAACGGGTTTACCTTTGTGGAACGGCGGGATCGTAACGGCTGGAGCGCGCTGTTATTGAGGAGGGCGCCTTAACCGGTCGAGAGCGGGCTATCGGTGTGTCGGTGGATGACGGCAGGAGAAGGGCGCCCGTAAGGGCGTGGTGCCGGGAGCGGGATTTGAACCCGCACAGCCTTTCGACCGCAAGATTTTAAGTCTCGTGCGTCTACCAGTTCCGCCATCCCGGCCCGCGACAAGTCTACCAGTCTTGCGACGAAGATGCGGCGGCTTTTTATCGGTTCCCACGAACAGCGTCGGGAGACAGGACCCCCCCTATCCGCCCCGAGCTCGAAGGTATACAATGGGATAGTTGGTATCTGAGGCCCCTTTTAACACGATAGCCCACGAGGAAAGTGTCATGCTCTGGTTCACTTCCGTTCCCGACAAGGTGACCGAATACACCGCCACCAAAGATCGGGAAAAACGTGCGGTCATCGTCGCAAAACTGGCCGGTAGCCCCGGTAAAGTGGTCAGCGCCGCCTTGGAGATGGTGGCCAACGGCAAACTGCCGGTGGCGGCGGCGGTCGAGTTCTTAGTGGAGTTTAAGGGCGAGGAGATTTTCGATCTCTTGACCGCCGAGTTAGGCGCCGGGATGGAGAACCAGCGAATCGTCGTCCTCGACGTGCTCGATCGTCACTGGATGCCGCGCGAGGTTCCGAAAATCATCCCGTTGCTGGCCGATCAGAACAGCCACGTTCGGGCCGGCGCCGAAACGTTGCTCCTCAAACACGCCACCAAACTGGCCACCGAGAAACTGATCCCCCTCCTGAAAAGCGAGAACAAAGATCAGATCAGAAAAGTGATTAACGTTCTGTCCCATCTGAAATCGGAAGCCGGGGCCAAGGCCATCGCCGGTCTGCTCGAAAACCCCAACCCCTGGATCAAAAAGAAAGCTATCGACGGGTTGGTGGTCATCGGTTCCCAAGAGGTAATGGAGAAGCTACGCGAGCTGCTATCGAGCGAGAAGGATCACGAGGTCTTAAAAGCGGTGGTTCACGCCATCGGTTATCTCGGTTCCCCCATCGACGCTTTGGCGCTCGTCCCGATCATCGAATCGGACGATCTGGTGACGCGGCAGCTCGCCGTCGACGTGATCGTGAAAATCGGCGACTCGGCCGTGGTCGAACCGGTGGTCCAGCTTATGCGCTCCCAAGACCGGAACGTCCGTCGCGCCGCCGCCGACGTGTTGCGAAGCCTCGCCGGGCCGCAGGTCGGGGCGACGTTGGTCAAGGCCCTGAAAGACGAAGACTGGTGGGTCCGGGAGATCGCCGTCGAGGCGCTGGCCGAACGGGCCGACGAATCGCTCAACCATCTGGTCGTCGATCTTCTGAAGGAAGAAGACCCCTATATCCGACGGATTGGGGCCGAATATTTTTGCCTCGTCCGTTACCCCGACGCCTACGAGGGTTTGAAGGGGTTGTTAAAAGACGACGATTGGTGGACCCGCGAACGGGCGTTAATCGCCGTCGGTCGGCAGGGGCATCCCGACGGGGTGAAGCTGATCGTGGCCGCCTTGGAAGACGCTCAGATACGGTTAGCCGCCCCCGAAGCGTTGGCGATGATCCGTACCCAAGAGTCGTACAACGCCCTTAAAGCGTTGATCAAAAGCCCCGACCGGGCTTTGCGGGCCAAGTTGGTGGGGGCGGCGGCGCTCTTCGGCGGGGTCGAGGGGAAATCGCTCCTCGAACCGTTGTCCAACGACAACGATCACGAAGTAAGCGAGTTGGCCAATCGACGTCTGGCCGACATGACCAGCATGCGGATGCATGACCACGTGTAATCTCCCGCATGTCCCCGAAAACACCTCTCTTGACCGGCCCGCTTCTCCGTTCGGTTTGGAGTAGAATGGGGCCTTCATCCCCTTTGCCGGAGCGACCGTGAGCCGAACCGTGGAGCCGATACCCGACGCTACCGAACTGGTGGCCTGCTTTGACGGGGCGCCGGTGGTGATCGTTGACGACCATGAAGCGGTCCGGGAGATGATCGTCTACTTCCTCCGTCAGGCGGGACTCGCCACCACGTCCCTTGTCGAGTGTTCCGACGGCGACGGATTGGAAGAGATCATCGGTGAAGAGCGCCCCATCGGGTTCGTGCTGCTCGACTGGGTCATGCCGAAGATGTCCGGCCTCAAAGCCCTCTCCAAGCTACGCTCCCATCGTCTTTATAGAAAAACGCCGGTCTTGATGATCACCGGTCGGGGAGAGGGGAGAGAAATCGTCCGGGCGGTGGAAGAGGGGGTCGACGGCTATGTGGTGAAACCGTTCACCGCCGTCAACCTGATCGAGAAGATGAAAAACATCCTTCTCCCGCCCCGGCATGCGCAATTGTTGGGGGAGGCCGAGCGCCATCTCGACAAAGGGGAGCTCCTTCCGGCCAGTCGGTTGATCGACGAAGCGTTGGAGGAAAAACCGGAGAGCGCCGGGGCTCGCCTCCTGAAAGCCCGCCTCCACGAAGATCGGGGGGAATTGGCCCAAGCCGAGATAATGCTCCTCGAAGCGGTGTCGCGGAACCCGGCCTACCTGCGGGCTTATGGCGATCTCTCTCGGTTCTATCGACGACGGGGAGATAACGAACGGGCGCTCGACATCCTTGTTCGGGCCGATCATCTCTCTCCCCACTACGTCGCCCGCAAGCTGGAGATCGGCGGCCTTTCGCTTGATCTGGGACAGACCGAACAGGCCGACCGGGTCTTTCGGGAAGCGCTGACCATCGACCACGAATCGGTCGACGAAGTGGTCGAGATCTGCGCCGAACGGGACGCCTCGGCCCTCGCCCGGGAATATCTCGATCTGGTGGTCGCCCGCCGGAAAGCCGGAGAGGGGATCGACCGGGCCGAAATCGAAAGCTTCGTCGAACGGTACAACCGGGCCGGTATCGAGTTTCGACGCAAAGGACACTGGAGCGAAGCGATCACCACCTACGAACGGGCGCTCGGCGTCGACCCGGAAAACGCCGTGCTCCATTTCAATATCGGTGTCGCCTATCTTCAGATCCACGAGAACGCCAAAGCGCGTCATTTTCTCGAAAAAGCCCTCAGCCTCAACGCCTCCCTCTCCGAACCCGACCCCCGCCTCCCTGAACTGGTGGGACGGGAACTGGCCCGCCTTACGTAACCTTTCCCTCCATCCTGTCCCGATTCGCAACGGGGCTCTGTCCCGAAAGCCGACAGTAGGGAAAAGGACGGTTTTTGCGCAATGCCTATTGTTACCGTCGCTTACCGTTTGGCATCCCACATGCACTATTTTGGGGCGTGAGCGGGACGCTCGGCGGAATTACCAACAGATGAGGGATTAGACGATGATCAAAGAAACCACTCGGAACGACGACAAGAGCCAGAAACTCATTCGCCTGTTCGGCATGGTTACGTTTGGCGCCGTCGCCTTAAACGTCGGGTTGATCGCCACCGCCATGGTCGGTTATTTCTAAATCGCGGGAAGCTGAGAATAAAGAACATGGAAAAGATAGAGCGCGACAAAGAATCGGCCGGTTTCGGACTGGCGGTGGTCGGTGTGGGCATCGTAGCCTGCGTCTACCTCTACATGATGACCGTGACGCTGGCCGTGTAAACGAAACGAGACTCGGGCCGTTCGCTCCCTCCTACCCCTCTTTTGGCGGGCGGACCGTATCTTTGATGGGCCGCTGGATCCCCTCTCCGGCGGCCCTTTTTTTATGGGATGCAACTATTTCGTTTCATATGTTCAAAACCCCCCTTCCACCCCTTGACGGCGAGCTCCGGTTCGGAGAGAATCCCTCTTTTTCTAGACTTCGTATAAAATGAGTCTGTCCATGAGATCAACGCCGGGGCGATTCCCGGCTCACCATAAAGGCGGTATCGGTTATGGGACGGTTTAAAGCGGCGATTCTGGTCGGAGGCGGTCCGGCGCCCGGCATCAACAGCGTCATCAGGGCGGCCACCATCAAGCTCCTCAACCATGGGGCCGAGGTGATGGGGATTTATGACGGCTACTCCAATCTCATGAAGGGAGATACGTCGAAGGTCATTAATCTTAAGATCAACGATGTTTCCCGCATTCACTTCGAAGGGGGATCGATCCTCGGCACCTCCCGGGCCAATCCGACCAAGAAAGAGGAGTATCTCGACAACGTCGTCAAAGGACTCAAGAAGCTCGGGGTCGATGCGCTGATCACCATCGGCGGTGACGATACCTGCTATTCCGCCCATAAAGTGGTGAAATCGTCGGGGGGGAAACTGCAGGTCATCCATGTTCCGAAAACCATCGACAACGACCTGAACCTCCCGCACGGCATCAAAACTTTCGGTTTCACCACCGCCCAACATTACGGGGTCCAGACGGTGAAAGCGATCATGAACGACGCCAAAACCACGAAACGGTGGTATTTCATCGTCGCCATGGGGCGGAAGGCCGGGCACCTTGCCATGGGTATCGGCAAGGCGGCCGGTGTCCACCTTTCGATCATCCCGGAGGAATGCACTTCGGAGACGCTTGACTACGATTGGCTGGTCGATACCCTCGTCGGCGCCGTGATCAAACGACTTTCGGATGGAAAAGGGTACGGTTTGGCGATTCTGGCCGAAGGATTGGCCGAGAAGATGAGCGAAGAAGACCTCAAAAAGATGGGGAAGCTCGAATACGACGAACATGGTCACCCCCGGCTGGCGGAGATCGACTTCGGCAAAATGGTCAAAAACAGGGTGAAAGATGAGCTGAAAAAGCTCGGCATCGAGATGACCATCGTCGACAAAGACATCGGCTACGAGCTCCGCTGCGTCGAGCCGGTTCCGTTCGATATGGAATATACCAAAGAGCTCGGCTTTTCCGCCGCCAAACATGCGCTCCTCGGCGGCACCGGCGACATGGTCACCATTCAGGAAGGGCGCTTCGTCCCGATGCCTTTTTACAGCATCATGGACCCAGAGACCGGTCGAACGAAGGTTCGTCTCGTCGATATCCATACCGAGACCTACGAGATGGCCCTCGAGTATATGATCCGACTGACCAAACGGGATTTCGAGCAAGAAGAGATCGTCGGTCGCTACGCGGCGGTCACGAACCTTACCCCCAAACAGTTTCGGGAGCGGTTCGAGCGGGTGGCGGTTCAGTTCGAAGGGCCGTCGACCTACATTCCGTTTCAGCAACCGGGGGGCTTGCGAAGCTAACAGGCGGTTAAAAAACTATCTGCGGCGCCGGACGCGCGGTGTCGAAATCGCGTGCGCCCTGGGGACGGAGTCCAAAATCCTGCCGCGCCGATTCAAGTCGGGCGACGTTTCGCCGATACCAAGGAGGGGGAACGCTCGTCGCTTCCCTCTCGCTTTCGTAGAGGAGTCGCTTATGGCCGGAGTGGTGATCACCGATCTGTCGGGGAAACCCCCATCGGTCCCGATGGTCGGCAAAGGGACGCCGATTACGGCGGTGAAGAACCGTACGGGCGCCGCCCAGCAGAACGCCTTGAACGCCACCGGGAGGGCCGCCGGCGCTCGGGTCCACGTTATCGTCTAACTTCTACGCCGATTCGCTTTTCCCGTCATTATCCGGTCAGGAAACCGGCCATCCGGCCCGGCGCCATGCTATCCTTAACGGCTATGAACGAAGAGCAGCAGGCCGAAGAGATCCCCGCCGCCGACGGCCCCCCTTTCGCCGTCGGCGTTACCGGCTGGCGTCGAGACGACTGGCGTGGTCCGGTCTACCCGGCCAGCGTGCAGGAGGGGGGGTGGCTTCGCCATTTGGCCGACGAACAGGGGATCACCACCGTCGAGCTGGAGGAGACCTGGCGGCGCGAACCGGAGGCCGACTACTTCCTCAGGCTTCTGGAGGGCGCTCCCGAAGCTCCGGCCTTCGTCGTCCGGTTGCACCACGATCTGACCGCCCGCTTGCGCGACGAGCGGGGCGACTTTATTCGGAACGAATGGATGGTCGAACGGTTCGCCCTCTCGCTGGCCCCCCTCATCGAAGCGAGACGTCTTCGGTTTGTCTTGGCCGCCTTCCCGGCGCGACTGACCAAAAGCGACGAAGCGGTCACCCACCTGAAGTGGCTCATGGATCAGATCGCCCCCCAGGTCCCGTTGGCCATCGAGTTCGGCCACGAAAGCTGGGGGTCGCCGTCGACCTACGAACTGCTGAAAGCCCACGGCGTCGCCTGGGTCGCCGCCGACCGACCGGTTATCGCCCAAGGGCCTCCCTTGACTCCCACCGTCACCGCCGACGACGGGATCATCCGCCTCTTGGGGCGGAGCGACAAATGGTTTGGGGGGACCGGCGCCGAACGGTACGACTATCTCTATCCCGACCATGAGTTGCGCCAGCTTCTCGAACCGGTTCGGATGATGCGCAGGAACGCCAAACGGATGACCATCCTCTTCGCCAACGGGACCAAAGGCGCCGCCGTGAAGAACGCCCGCCGACTCCCGGAGATCTTGGGCGACGACTGATGAGCGACGAATCGCGCGACGCTCTCCCCGGCCCCGAAGGGGATCAACCGCAGGGGCGAGGGCGGCCGAAGCTGAGAAGAATAGGGGACGGCGAGCAACTTCCCCTTACGGGACATCTCGAAGAACTCAGGTGGCGGCTGATCTATAGCGCCACCACCGTCTTCGTCTGTTTCGTCATCCTTTGGAGCTTCGCCGACACCCTCTTTGCGGTGGTCCGCTATCCCTTGGGCGACCACGCCCTCATCGCCATCGCCCCGGCCGAGGCTTTCTTCGCCTATATGAAAGTCAGCTTCTACGGCGCCTTGGCTTTGTCCATGCCGGCGCTCCTCTATCACGCCTGGGAGTTCGTGGCGCCGGGGCTTCTGGCGGTGGAGCGGCGCTACACCGGTTGGTTCGTCACCATCGGCACCCTCTTTTTCGTCATCGGCGCCTCGTTTTGTTATTTCGTCGTTCTCCCTTTCGGGCTCGACTTTTTGTTGACCTTCGGCGGCGACCAGATCACCGCACAGACCACCGTCGAATATTACCTCTCCTTCGTCATCAAGATGACCGTGGCGTTCGGGATCGTCTTCGAGATGCCGGTGGCCATCGTCTTGTTGGCCCGGTTGGGGATCGTTACGCCGGAGAAACTGGCCAGCTCCCGCCCCTATGTCTTCGTCGGCTGTTTTCTGGTCGGCGCCATCCTGACCCCGCCCGACGTCTTCAGCCAGTTGATCATGGCCGCCCCGATGGTTATTCTGTACGAGGTCTCCATCATCGTCTCACGATTCATGGTCCGGCCCGGTCCGGCCTCAACCGAAGAGAACTGACATGTCCGATCCCGCCGATCGTCTTATCGTCGCTCTTGATACCGACACCATCGACGCCGCCATCAAACTGGTGGAGCGACTGGCCGGGACGGTCACCTGGTTCAAGGTGGGCAAAGAGCTCTTCACCCTCCACGGTCCCGAAGGGGTTCGCCGGTTACGCCACGCCGGGGCGAAGAAGATCTTTCTCGACCTCAAATACCACGATATCCCCAATACCGTCCGCCGCGCCGTGAAAGCGGCCACCCTCATGGGCGCCGACATGGTCAACGTCCACGCCTTAGGGGGGAGCGAAATGATGGTCGCCGCCGTCAAAGGGCGTGACGAAGCGGTCGGGCAGGGGGGGGCGAAGTCGCTCCTTATCGCCGTCACCGCTCTTACCTCCATGACCCAGCAGGAGCTGATGGAGTTGGGCATCGACGCCACGCCGAGGATGTTGGCCGTCCATCTGGCCCGGATGGCGTTGCGTTGCGGACTGGACGGCGCGGTCTCGTCGCCCCAAGAGGCGCTCGACATCAAAGACCTGTGCGGGAACGGTTACATCACCGTCACCCCCGGTGTCCGTCCCGCATGGGCCGCCAAGAACGATCAGGTCCGGGTGATGACCCCCGGAGAAGCGGTGAAGAACGGTTGCGACTATCTGGTGGTGGGGCGTCCGATCACCGGCGACAAAGACCCGGTGGACGCCGCGAAAAAGATACTCAAAGAGATGTCGTAAGTCGGCGCCACGACCCAGGGCGCGACCTCCTCGGCCTTTCGATAAAATGATCGGCGTACGCGCCCCCGACAGTAGAGATGGATTCCGTTCCGGGGCGTTTTCCGCCTCTTCTTTGACAGGTCGAGCCGGTTTCGTTCCTTACGAAATGTTGGTCACCGTATACCCCGCCTCTTCCACCGCATGACGAAGGGCGCCGTCATCGACCCCGTCATTCGTTTCGAGCATCGCCTTGTTCTGATTCAGGCTGACCGACACCGACGTCACCCCGTCGACCCCCTTCAGGGCTTCGGTCACATGGTGGACGCAATGTCCGCAGCTCATTCCTTCGATTTCGATTGTCTTAGAAGGCATCTGTTTCTCTCCTTGCTGTTTTTATGAAGTGGCCTTCAGATGTTTGTCGAGAGCCCCCTTGACCAGATCGGTCAGCGAGACGATTCCCAAGAGAGCGGGGCCTTCCTTGACGATGGCGCGGCTGATTTTCAGGTCGGTCAGCATCCGGGCGGCGTACCGTATCTCCCATTGCTGGTCCACCGAGACCGCCGGTTTGGTCATCAGGTCGTAGACGTTGAGCATTTCGAGCCGTTCGTCGGCGGCGACCGCCTTGGCGGCGATATCGGTAAAGGTCAGGATGCCGTATGCGTCGTGTTCGTGACGGGGGTTGACCACCAAAGACTTCACATCCTTGTCGATCATTAACTGGAGCGCTTCGAGCAGCAAAGCGCCTGCGTCGATGGTGACCACATCGGCGGCCATCACGTCGCGTACTAATGTTGGCATGAGATTCCTCCTCACTCGTTTTTCTGGCTTGCCGCAGGGGGCGGTCGTCAAGGCCCGGCGGTTACAAATATTCTTCGGCTTCTTTTTTCAAGATCGACATCTGGCTTTCCAGTCCCATCACCGTATCGATCGGTAGGGCCATGCATATGCCGTTGCCCGGATGTTTCATGTCGCCGGCGTCATAGATCGCCTGCATGATTATTTGGCAATGATGTCGTTCCACGAGCATCACTACCGCCTCTTGCGGTTTGTCGAGGGTCAGGCCGAAAAAGGTCTTCGCCTCTTTCACCCCGGTCCCGCGCGCCGAGAGCAAGGTCGCGCCGGTAGCCCCCGCCTTTTTGGCCGCATCGACGATGCTTTCCTGCTTCTCGGCGGGGCAGATCGTCATCAGCAAATTGAATCGCATGGCATTAGTCCTCCTCAGTAACCGTCATTGTCTTCGTCTTCTTGTGTTTGGCGATGATGGAATAGCCGAGAACCGAGATCATGGGGAAGACCGAGGCGAAGGCGATAAGGCCGAAGCCGTCCATCAACGGATCGCGACCGGGAATATTGGTCGCCAAGCCGATGCCCAACGCCGCCACCAGCGGCACCGTGATCGTCGAGGTGGTCACCCCCCCCGAGTCGTAGGCCAGCGGCACGATCTCTTTTGGGGCGAACATGGTGAGCGTCAGAGCCAGCACGTAGCCGACAAGGATGTAGGCCCACAAGGGGTCTCCTTCGAAAATACGCCATACCCCCAAGGTGATGCCGGCGCCGACCCCGAGGGCGACGGCGTTCCTGAGAGCGAAGCTTTTCAGGCCACCGGCGGTGATCTCTTCGGCTTTGAGCGCCACCGCCAGAAGGGCCGGTTCGGCGACGGTGGTGGAGTAGCCCATGAAGAAAGCGAAGAAAAGAACCTCTTCGAGCATGTCGGGATGGGCGAAATGAGTCGCCATCGACTCTCCTACCGGGAAAATCCCCATGTCGAGCCCCATCAGGAATATTTGGAGGCCGATGATCACCGCGACGAAACCGATGGCGATGGAACCGGGGTTGGGAACCCCCTTGCGAAGGACCACTATCTGGAACACCAGCACGGCCACCACCACCGGGGCTACGTCGCGCAAGACGCTGAGGAAATCGCCGACGAGTCGATGGAGCAGTTCTTCCATGGCTGTTTCCTATAGGGCGATCAGGCCGTAGCCCATAACGGTGAGCATGGGGGCCAGGCTTGCGAAGGCGATTAGGCCGAAGCCGTCGATGAGTGGGTTACGCCCACCGATGGAGCGGGCCAACCCGATACCGAGAGCGGCCACGAGCGGCACGGTTACCGTAGAGGTGGTGACGCCGCCCGAATCGTAGGCGACGCCGACGATTTCGCTGGGGGCGAAGACGGTCATGACCATAACCAACAGATAGCCGATCACGAAATAGTAATGAATCGGGTGGCCAAGAATGATCCGCATGACCCCTACCATGATGCCGGTGGCGACGCCGATCGCCACGGCGTTGCGGAGGACAAAGGCGTCGATCTTACCGTTGGTGATCTCGGCCGCCTTCCCGGCGATGGCGATCAGCGCCGGTTCGGCGATGGTGGTGGCGTAGCCGATGACGCCAGCGAAGACGAGAAGCCACCAGATGTTTCCCTTGGCGGCGAAAGAGAAGGCCATCGACTCGCCGAGGGGAAAGAGTCCCATGTCGAGGCCCCGCATGAAGATGAAGAGTCCGAAAACGACGAGACCGAAACCGACCCCCAACTCGGCCGGATTCTTGAAGGGACTCCCGATGACGACGAGTTGGAAAAAGATAATCACCCCCAAGAGAGGGGCGACGTCGAGAAACGCCTTGTAGAGAAGAAAAAGGAAATTTTTCATCGGCGGTTCCGGTGGAGAGTAGGTCCCGCCATTATACCCTCCCTTTCGCGGAGGTTGCGCCGGGTGTACAATGCTCCCATGTTCAACGGGTAAAGGATCTCCCGTCCGATGCGCTTCTGACCGGTCGCTGCTTTGATGAATCGCTCTTCACCATGAAGGGCGTCGTTTGTCATGGGGGCGCCGTGTCTCGCCGACTCTGAAAAACTATCGGTAGCGCCGCTGCGGTGTCAGGTTCAGGCTCGAAACGCTCATGTACACTCCGCTTTCCCGCCTGCCCCTTCCTTGCATCGCCCGCTTCGATAACGTTTTTCGGCGCCAGCTCATTGCGAGCGGGAGGGGAGTTTTTTTCCGTTCGCTCGCCACGTCGCCCCCCTTTGTTGACGGAAGGGGCTCTCTATGACCCAGGTTACCTTTAGCGACGTTACTTACGCCTATCCGGGGCAGACGCCGATTTTCCGTTCGCTCGACCTGACCATCACCCCCGGTTGGACCGGTGTCGTCGGCCCCAACGGCGCCGGGAAAACGACCCTCTTGCGGCTGGCGGCGGGGGATATTGTTCCCGACCACGGGAGCGTCGCCCGGCTCGATCCGGTGGTGATCGTCCCGCAGACGTCGCCCGCCCCCCCCGACGCGGCCTCGGCTTTCTTCGCCGATCACGACGCCGTCACTTGGCGTCTGCGGGAGGGGTTCGCCGTGGAGGAGGAGTGGCTCGCCCGGTGGGGGAGCTTGAGCCAAGGGGAGCGACGACGGCTTCATGCGGCGGTGGCTCTCTGGCGGCGACCGGCGTCACTCCTCGTCGACGAACCGACGAACCATCTCGACGCCGCCGGTCGTATGCGGTTGATCGAAGGGTTGCGGCGCTACCGTGGGATCGGGCTGATGGTCTCCCACGACCGGGCTTTGCTCGACGCTTTATGTCAGCGGATTCTCTTCGTCACCCCCGGCGAGGCGGTGGTCTATCCGGGGGGCTACACCGCCGCCTCTGCGGCCCGCCGCATCGACCACGAAGGACGCCGGGCCGCCGCTCTGAAGGTGACCAAGGAAAAGGAGCGGATCGAAAAGGAGCGGCGTCGGCGCGTGGAAGCGGTGGAGGAGGCTCGCCGGAAAAACTCGGGGGGGAAGATCGACCGGAAAGATCACGACGCGCTGGAACGATTGGGACGGGGGCGGGTCACCGGGAAAGACGCCCGGGCTGGTCAGGCGAAGCGACAGATCGACCGACGATGGGAGCGGCTCGCCGACGAGGTCGACGAACGGGTGACGCGCAAAGAGCGTGGCGTCGGGTCGGTGGCGTTTGTGGCCGAGAGGGGCGTGCGCCCCTTCTTTCTCCAGACCGATGCGGCCACACTATGTCTGGGAGAGACGACCCTGTCGCTCCCCCCGCTCACCTTCGCCCCCAAAGAGCGAGTCGGCGTCGAAGGAGCCAACGGCGCCGGGAAAAGTCGCGCCGTGGAGTGGCTCCTCCCCCAAATCAACCTTCCGCCCGGCAAGGTCCGTTACCTGTCGCAAGAGCTGGAGGCCGATCAGCGGCGCCGGTTGCGGGACGAAGCGTTGGCTCTTCCCCCCGACCGGCAGGGGGAACTCTTCGCGCTGGTGGGGCGGCTCGGGGCCGATCCGAAACGGGTGCGGGAGAGCGCCGATCTCTCCCCCGGCGAGGGGCGCAAGCTCTGGTTGGCGTCGGCTCTGACCGAAGGGGCGTCGTTGCTGGTTCTCGACGAACCGACCAACCATCTCGACCTCCCGGCCATCGAAGTGTTGGAAGAGGGGTTAAGCCGATTCGGCGGGGGACTCCTTGTCGTCTCCCACGACCGTTCGCTCCTCGACCGGCTCTGTCCCCTCCGGTGGCGGATCGAGGTCAGCGATGGCGAACGCCGTTTGCGGGTGATTCTGTAGCCACGCCTTGGGGAGCGCTCCGTTTCGTGCTAGAATCCGGCTCGTTTGCAGTCCCCTTCAGGGGCCGTTTCGTTTGCGTTCAACGGGAGTTATCCGGTTTATGCACGATCTCACCATCGCCGACGCGTTCGGCAAGATCTTCGCCACCACCGGTTTTGGGGCTATGACCGGTGGAGGATTGATCATGGTCCTCGTCTCGTTGGTCATGCTCTATCTGGCTATCGCCAAAGGTTTCGAGCCGTTGTTGCTGGTGCCGATGGGTTTCGGGTGCCTGCTGGCCAACCTGCCGATGAGCTACATGACCTTTCAGGACGAAGGAGGGCTCCTCTGGTACTTCTACCAAGGGGTCAGAGCCGAACTCTGGCCGCCGCTGATCTTCTTAGGGGTCGGCGCGCTCACCGATTTCGGTCCGTTGCTGGCGAACCCGGCCACGTTGTTTCTCGGCGCCGCCGCCCAGATCGGGGTCTATATCACCCTCGTCATCGCGGTGATCTTGGGCTTCAGCCTGCCGGAAGCGGCCGCCATCGGCATCATCGGCGGGGCCGACGGACCGACATCGATCTTCTTGGCCAACAAACTGGCGCCTCATCTTCTCGGCCCCATCGCCGTGGCCGCCTATACCTATATGTCGCTGGTCCCGATCATCCAGCCCCCCATCATGCGGATGCTGACTTCCGAAAAAGAGCGGAAGATCAAGATGGAGCAGTTAAAGCCGGTCTCCACCAGGACGAAGATCGTCTTTCCCATCGCCGTCACCATTGTCTGCTTGTTGCTCCTTCCTTCGGCGGCGCCGTTGATCGGCATGCTGATGTTGGGGAACCTGTTTAAGGAGTGTGGCGTCACCAAACGGCTGACCGAAACCGCCGAGACCCACCTGATCAACGTGGTGACGATCCTTTTGGCCCTCTCGGTCGGCTCGTCGATGACCGCCGCAACCTTCCTGACCGTCGAGACGATCAAAATCATCTGCCTGGGGCTTTTCGCCTTCACCGCCGCCACGGCGGGGGGTGTGTTGCTCGGCAAACTGATGTCGATCGTGACCGGCGGGAAGGTCAACCCGCTTATCGGCTCGGCGGGGGTCTCGGCGGTGCCGATGGCGGCCCGGGTCTCCCAGAACGTCGGGCGGGAGGCCGATCCGCATAACTTCCTCCTGATGCACGCCATGGGGCCGAACGTGGCGGGGGTCATCGGTACGGCGGTGGCGGCCGGTGTCTTCATGGCGATCTTTACCGACGGTCCGGTGCAGATGACGCCGGGACACGCGGAACTTCTCATCGAACAGGGGGTGGCTCTGGTCCGCTCGCTGTTTGACCTGGCATAAGGGGACAGTCATGGAAAACCTCGGTCCTGCGCTGACTCTTACCGTTATCGGGATGGGAGTGATCTTTCTGGTCCTCGGACTGCTGGAAATCTGCATCCTCGTCCTGAACAAGATGTTCCCCTACGTCGCCCCCCCTGCGCCGAAACCGAAACCGGTGAAGGTGACCGGCGAAGACGACGAGGAGATCGTGGCGGTCATCCAAACCGCGCTTACCCAGTATCTGAAAAAAGATCCGGGGAAAGTCACCGTACGCAAAGCGTAGACGACCTCTCGTCCGCCACGGCCTCTCCTTCGGGGGAGGCCGTTTTGCTTTTGAGGAGAGCGGGAACTATACTTGACCAAACGGCGTCATAGGGATGAGGGGCTACAGCATACAAGGAGTATCGCCATGAATCGGTCACATCGACCATCCGTTCTTTTGTTCGCTTTTCTCTTCACTTTCGTCGCCACGCTGGCCGCATGCGGTGGCGGCTCATCAGGAACCTCTTCCACAACGACCACCACTACCGGCGGCTTCGTCTACCCGGCTTTCATCGATAGCGACGGCGACAATATCAACGACTATCTCCAAACGTCCACCCATACCCCGGCCACCGCCCTGACCATGGGGATCGCCGCAGCCGACCATCCCTTCGTCGATACCGACGGGGACGGCATCTGCGACTACGCCCAGAACGGTTCGGCCACGTGGCACGGACCGGGCTATGTCGATAACGACGGCGACGGGGTCTGTGACTACTGGCAAGAGGGGAGCCCCCAGTATGGTCAGGGGGGAGGAATGACGTGGCAGGATCGGAACCAGAATCAGGTCAACGACGCCATGGAGCGACAGTGGCATCAGGGAGGTGACCACGACTTCGTCGATCTCGACGGCGACGGTATCTGCGATTACGCGCAGAACGGCGAAACCAGTAGCTGGCACGGCGATAACTTCACCGACGCAAACGGCGACGGCGTTTGCGACGCATGGGCCACCGGCGGCGCCGGGAACGGCGGTAGCATGGGGAGCGCCGGTATGCCCCACGGCGGCGCCGGGGGGCATGGCAACGGTCCCAACGCCTAAATGCGATTCTGACAGCGGCCTCCTCTCTTGAGGGGGCCGTGTTTTATGATAAGGTGGTGAGGAACCGACGACCATTGCGGATGAGAACCATGAAACATCTGGTAGCGGGGGCGCTTCTGTTGGCTCCCTCTTCCTCCTGCCGACGACGGCTCTTGCCATCACCTTTCCCCGAAAAACCGACCGATGAACATTTCTGGGTCGATAACGCCGGAATCGTCACCCCCGAAGCCGGGGCCGAGATCGACAAGCTCGCCTTCGCCCTCTGGCAAGAAGAGACCCTCCCGGTCTATGTGGTGACGATCCCGTCGTTGTCCGACTACGAAGCCAGCGGCTATTCCATTGAGGGGTACGCCGCCGACCTGTTCGACAACTGGGGGATCGGATCGGAATCGCGCAACTACGGCATGCTCCTGCTCGTCTCGGTGGGGGACCGCAAGGCCCGCATCGAGTTCGGCGCCGGGTTCGGCAGGGACCACGACCGGAAAGCCAACGAGGTCATGCAGACGCTGATCGTTCCGCAGTTCAAGAAAGGGGATTACGCCGCCGGGATCGTGGCCGGGGTGCAGGGGATGGACGCCATCGCCCGTGGGTTGGCCCTGCCGAAGCCGAAAGCCCCCTGGTGGTTTTGGCCGGCGGTGATCGCCTTCTTTGTCGGGTTCGGATTTTTGATCTACAACCTGTTCAAGACGGGAAAGAGCGGTTGGGCCTGGGCGTTGCTGGCGGCGTTGGCGGTGGCCCTCTTCTTTATCTTGCGCAACGCCGGATCGGGGTCGGGGGGAAGCTCCGGCGGGTTCGGTGGCGGATTCTCCGGCGGCGGTGGCGCCACCGGGTCGTGGTAACGGGAGAAATATGACGATGAAACTGGCAAGTCAGCTTTTTACCGAAACGATCCGCCAACAGGTGGCCGAAGCCGTGGCGACGGCCGAGGAAAAGACATCGGGCGAGATCGTGCCGGTGGTGGCCACCTCGTCGGGACGGTATGATCGACCGGAAGACATCGTCGGGCTTATCACCGGCCTGTCGCTGTCGGGCCTTGCGTGGTGCGTCGATTTCGGCGCCCTCTTCGGCGCCGGATGGGAGGGGGGCGAACATGCCGGACCCTGCTGGGTCACCGTGGCCGTCCTGATGGTGGTCGGGTTCGTCGTCGGCGCCATCACCGCCAGCCACGTCGCCCCCCTGCGCCGGTTCTTTACCCCCCGCGAAGAGATGCGCCAAGAGGTCATGGCCCGCGCCGCCGAAGCGTTCCAGACCAATCGGTTGCGGGCCACAAAAGACGCCACCGGCGTCCTCATCTACGTTTCGCTCTACGAGCGGATGGTCAGAGTGTTAGGCGACGACGCCATCGCCGCGAAGGTGTCGCAACCCCAATGGGACGACATCTGCAACGCCGTCATTCAGGGGATGGCCCACGGGCGACCCGGCGGAGGATTGGTGGAGGCCATCGGCAAAGCGGGCGAGCTCCTTGGCGAACATTTCCCCCGGGCCGAAGACGACGTGGACGAGCTGACGAATGAGTTGCGGCTTATCGACTGATCCGTTACGAACAAAGAAAAGCCCGGTCTCGTGTGAGGCCGGGCTTTTTGTGTGGTCGTACCGGTCGTGACCGGTCAAGGATCAGGCGGCGAAGACGCCGACTCTTTCGGGTTGCGGTCGGCGTAAAAGACTCCTTCTTCTCCGCAAGGGTTGCGCCACCGCCGACGCCCCACCTTTTCAAGGCCATCTTGCACTCTTTTCCGCAGGCGGCGCCCGGCCGGGATAGCCGCCCGTCGCGCAGAAGTTTCAGCGCCCCCAGAATGCCTGAGAGGGTGACTTCAGGTCGTGAGAGACCATCGCCACGAACCGGTCTTTCAGTTGGGTCGTCTCCACCAACGCCTGGTTCGTCTCGGTCAACTCTTCCGTCGTTTGCGCGTCCCACGTTCACCAACTTGTTCATCTCGCTGTTGATCTGAACGCTCATCACCGCCGACAGAACGATAAACTCGAGACCGGAGAGATGAAGAAGCCATAATGAGCCAAGGGGTTTCCCTTCATCCCCCTTCGCCTTCATCCCCTTCGGCGCGGCGGTCCGACGATCGACATGACAAAGGAGCCGAGGAACCACCAAGCCATCCGGTTTGAAACCGCTTCCGGTGGCTGACCCCAGAAGGAAAAGCCAGATCATGGGCATGAACAGGTGACGCCTCGGTTGGTTGAGCCAAAAGAGGAGGGGGATGAGGGGTGGAGATGATTCGAAGCAGGGGGCGAAGGGGGAGTTGTTCCGCCAACCCCTGGGCTTTCGTCCACATCGGCACGGTTGTGGTTTGCCAGACCGCGCAGCTGATGGTAACAAAGGGCGGGATGATGTCGCACGCGTCTCGAATGCCGAACCAGCAGACGACCCCGCCCAGCATGAGGCTATAGTAGGCGAAGACCGGTTTCCGCGGGGAGGCGAAGAAGATTATAGAGGATTAGGATGATCGCCCCTCCGAAATTGAGAGTGTATACCAGGTTGTCGAGGTAACCCCGAGGGGATTCTTCTGTCATCATGTCGATTTGGAGAAGGACCGGCATGAGAGGACGGGACCGGATGACGCAGTCGGCCTGTTCGCTGGGGGCCAGCATGTCTGCGTGGGCTTCGGTCGGCGAAAGGGACTTGGCGCCGTCTCGTTGCAACGGGATACCGGAGGAGGCGAAACAGGAGCCGGGCCTCCCCGAATCTGCTGGTCGAAGGTGAGCCCACCGGGTCCGGGAAGCGTCATTCTTCGCGACACGAAGGCGAACCAGACGTCGTGAGTGGCCAACCACGTGGTTGAGGATCCCCCCGGTTCGATGAAGCTCTCCCGTTTCTCCCACACCTCCTCCGGCGTCAGCTCTCCTTGCGGGTCGTCGAGGTATTGCCACATGAAGGGGCGAATCGATTGATGCTCGGCGGTCAGGTCGAGGCGAATACCGGCGGCTCGGCCCATGCGGGGAGGGGGCGAAGACGTCGCCAGGGCGAGCAACGCCCCGCAAACCTTCGCCGAGACAAGGTAATGGGCGGTTCATGATCGGTCGTCCGGTGGACTGGATAGCCCCTCCCTACGGGGCTGCGCGTTAATACGGTTCCTCGGGGCGCATTTTTACCCAGTAAATGCCGACACGCAAGCCGCCTGTGCAAGCGGTCACGAGGGGGAAAACTTACGCCCTTTCGAGGGCTTTCGGCATTCCTTCACGCAGGCGGCGCATTTGCGCAAGCGTAAGGTGCGGCGTGCTTTTGCGGCACTCTTTCTCGCATGCTTCGCAGACCTCGGCGCAGAGGGCGATCAGTTTCGGCGCGGCGGTCGAGTCGAGCGACGCCACTTTGCTGGTGGCGCCGGGGGCCACGTCTCGGTGACCCTTTATGCAAGCGGCCGATGGTGTCAGCTGAACGTCCCGTGAGCGACGCAAGCGTCTCCAGACACCTTCGGAGGCCGTGGCGCCTATTTCCTTCTGGCCATAGCGATCGACTGGTCGGCGGCTTTGGCGGTGGCGGCGGTGGCGGCGGTAAGGGCGAGGCCGCCACCGGGTTTTCTCCTGTCTTTGATTATCGCTCTCTTAGATGATCCCCCCGATCGCGACCTCTTCCGTCATCCGCCTTTACCTGGCGAGAACGAGCCGCGATGTCAACCCCCGCAACGCTCCTCGCCGTGGGCCACGACGCCGACTCTTATTCGAGCGTCCAGACCGACCCGGAGAGACTCCCGTGGTGTGATAGCGATCGATGTGATCGTACCGGCCGCGCCGCCACCGGTTCTCCATTTTCATCGCTTCGATAATGGCCACTGTCTCCCCCTCGGCGACCGTGTCCCCTACGGCCACTTCGAGTTTCCAGACCGACCCGGCGAGGGGGAGGTAAGGCGCCCCCCCCGCCGCAGGAGCGGGGCGGGCGCGGCAGGAGCCGCCGATTGGCCGGGGGCCAACGGGTCGATGGTGACGTCGTAGTTCTTCCCGTTGACGGTGACGCTGAAGTGATTGGTATCGGGAGCGGCGGTCGCGGTCGGCGCGGGGGTTTTGAAAACTTCGGTGGAAGGTTTTCCCCGGTTGGCGATGTATTTCTCCGCCACCTGTGGGAAGAGGGCGAAGATGATGACATCCTCTTCCTTCTCGATACCGTGTTTCTCTTTGACCTCTTTTTTGAGGTCCTCCCATTCCGGCGGCAACAGGTCCGCCGGGCGACAGGTGATCGGCTGTTCGTCGCCGCAGACCTTTTTAATCAGGTCGGGGTCGATGGTTCCGGGGACTTTGCCGTATTTTCCGGCGACGACGTCTTTGGACTCTTTCGACATGGTCTTGAACGGCTCCCCCATCAGGACGTTCAACACCGCTTGGGTGCCGACGATCTGAGAGGTGGGAGTGACCAGCGGAGGATATCCCATCGCTTTTCGGGTCCGGGGAAGCTCTTCCATGACCGCCGGGAGCTTGTCATAGGCGTTTTGTTGTTTCAGTTGGCTCTCGAGGTTCGAGAGCATGCCGCCGGGGATCTGGCTTTTTAGGATATTGACATCGACACCGGTGAAGGCCGACAGGAACGCCGAGTATTCGTCTCGGACCCCCATGAAGTAGTTGGCCACGTCGATCAGTTTGTCGAGGTCGAGGCCGGTGTCCCGATCGGTTCCGGCCATCGCCGCGACCAACGTTTCGGTCGGGCTATGCGACGTCCCCATAGCCATCGGCGAGATGGCGCAGTCGATAATATCGACCCCCGCTTCAATCGCTTTGGTCAAAGTCATCAACGCGTAGCCGGAGGTGGTGTGGGTGTGGAGGTGGACCGGAATCTTAACCGCCGCTTTGATTTTCGAGACCAGTTCTTCGGCCGGGTAGGGGGCCAAAAGCCCCGCCATGTCTTTGATGCAGACCGAATGGCATCCCATCTGCTCGATCTGTTTGGCCATCTCGACGAACATGTCGGTGCTGTGGACCGGCGATACGGTGTAGGAGATGGTCCCTTGGGCATGTTTGCCATTCTTGACGACCCGGTCAACGGAAGTCTTGATGTTGCGCAGGTCGTTAAGAGCGTCAAATATGCGGAAGACGTCGATCCCGGCGTCGCAGGAGAGGTCGACGAACTTGTCGACCAGATCGTCGGCGTAGTGGCGATAGCCGACCAAGTTTTGCCCCCGCAGGAGCATCTGGAACGGGGTCTTCGGCATCACCTTTTTCAGTTCCCGCACCCTCTCCCACGGATCTTCGTTCAGGAATCGGATGCAGGAGTCGAAGGTGGCGCCCCCCCACATCTCCACCGACCAGTAACCGATTTCGTCGATTTTGGCGGCGATGGGGAGCATATGCTCCAGCTTCATGCGGGTGGCGAGGAGCGACTGGTGGGCGTCGCGCAGAACAACTTCGGTGATCTTCAACGGGTTTGTGGCCATGACGATACTGATCCCTCTTCAACTGGCGTTTTGCGGCGCGTTGGGCGCCAAAATCAGTCTGATTGCCTGAAAACGAGAGCCGATTATCCCACAGCAAGGGGCGGAAGGCAACGCACCCTTGCGGGTGTTCTCCGCCTCACGGTACTCACGAACAGTCGCGGTCTCCGCCCGCTTGCGACTCGACAGGTGAAACCGTTTATTCGATAACCGCCCAACTCAGGTAGCTGTCCCACGGGTGGCGGCGGATGGTCAGGTCGCCGAGGCCGATCTTCTCCATCACCGCCACCGTCTCGCCGGGGCAGGTGGGAGCGTTGATCTCGTCGAACACGATAACCGCGCCTTTGGGCATACGCGGATGGAAAGCGTCGATGGCGGCGGCGGTGGCCTCGTAGGTGTTGCAATCGAGGTTGAGGAGCCGGACCACCGTATGGGGGTTCTCGTCGAGGTAAGCCGACGCGGTCTGGCGCAGGTCGCCTGCGACAACATGGATTCGTTCGATATGTCCCACCCATCGGTTTCGGTCGTAGAGCGCGGCCCCGGCCCGTAACTGGTCGACGACCGACGGCTCTTGGAAGAGGTCGAACCCGACGATCCGGGCGGCGTGGTTGAGCGGCTCGAAAATGGCCGACAATTGCGCCCACGTGAAGAGGCCTTGTCCGAGCAAGACCCCCGCTTCGACGACGATCCCGGGGACCGGGAGAGCCAGCTTGAAGACTTCGTAGCGGGCCAACACCCGGGTGAGCGCTTGGCGCGGGACGTAGCGGGCGAAGGTGGCCAGCTTGTCGTAGTCGGAGCCGGAGGAGGCCTTATAGTAGGCGTCGAGATCGGCCCGCCATTGGGCTTCGTCGGTCCGTTGGGTGGCCGGGTAGGCGCCGAAGGTGGCCGGGTCGGGTCGGTTGGTCATGCGGTTCCTTTCGATGACGTCATTATATGATCCTCCCCTCGAAATTGCGCCACGCTCCGATGATAAGCCCCACCACCGGGTTTTCCACCTCCCGCAAATCGACGCTGCGGATACGTTCCGCTTGGTTAAGCGGGATAAGGAAGAGCCGAGGCCCGTCTTGTTGCACCATCTTGGCGGTGATGCCGGAGCCGTCGAAAACGGCGTAGAGTTTCTTTTCGAGGATCGCCTCTTGATCGACGTCCCGGTCGATGACGACGATATCGCCGTCGTTTAAGTGAGGGGTCATCGAATCCCCCGCCACCCGGCAGGCGATAAGGTTCCGGGAAGCGCCGGTCTGTTTCAGTACCCTCATGTGGAGCAGGATATGGTCGATGATATGTTCGTCGGTGATGATCGGCTCTCCGGCGGCGATCTTTCCTTCGGTCAGCGGCACCGACAAAAACTCCTCCCCGTCCGGTTCGGTCAAAGCCCGCCGGTCGACCGCCCGCGACGGTCGCAGGTTGACGTTCATCTCGCCATGATCGACCAAATCGGACGGCAATGGTTTTCCCAATAAGAGCCGTCCCAGATCCATAGGGCCTGCTTTGGCGATTTGCAGCAGGGTGTCGATATCGGGAACCCGTTCGCCCGTTTCGTATGCTTTTACCGACGTATGCGAGACCCCGATGAGGGCGCCGAATTCCATGAGGGTTCGTTTGCCCCTTATTTTTTTAATCCTGCGGGCCAGCCCTTCCCGGTCGACAACGCTGCGTTTGTTCATAAAAGTGAAAATCCTGTTGACAATGAACGGATACGTTAATTACGATTCTAGTGTGATTGGGCCCGCTTGGCAAGCCCAAAGGGGGTGGAAGATGAAACAAGGAGATCAGGCAGTGAGAAACGGAAGCGAATTGAATGGCGAAGCGGAGCCGACCGGCAAGCCGACCGGCATGAAACGACGGTTCTACACCACGTCGCAGTTGATGAGCCGATGGGGGGTGTCGGCGCCGACGGTGATCCGCCTTATCGAAGAGGGGAGTCTGACCGGCTTGAAAATCCGCGGGGTCTATCGGGTCGATCGGGCGTCGGTGGAGGCGTATGAAAAAAAAGTCGCCTTCTGAAACGAAATGGCGGTGATGGTATAATCCCTTTCCGAACGACCCTCATCGGGAGACAGAAACATCGCCGCTCAAACGCCGGGAGCTTTGCAGGACTACTTGTCCGAGCTGGTGACCGCCACCGATACCTTCGCCGCCACCTTCGACTTGGAAGAGGGGACGTGCGATCCGAAACGGTTGTCGGAATACGCGTCGAAAGTCCGCGACCTATGCGCCCGCCTGAATGTCGATTACGCGCCGGACGAGGGGCGATCCCGCCTGATCGAGAAGTTTTTCGCCCACTGGAATAATCTGGTGTTCGGGGTGATGTACGCGGAAGAGTCGCTGAGAAATAACGGAAATCTCACCGAACGGCAGCGGAAGATTCTGTCTATCACCATGGCGGAGATTCGCGTCTACGCCGAACGATACGGCGCTTTTCGTAGGAGGGGGATAATGGGAAAACGGTTCGCCGTCAGCCGCGTCGAAGGGGGCGTTCGGATCGACGCCGATCTTGTCGCGGGGAAGGAAAACGAACTCGTCGCCGCCTTTGGCCGTTGCGTCGAAGGGGATTGTCGTTGTCCCACCGAACAGTACCGGAAACTCGACGGGCTGACCGTCGAAACCGGCCCCGGTCGGGTGGCGGTCTCGTTAAAAGAGAAAGCGGGCCAGCGGGTCGATATCGACGAGATCACGCGGTGTCTCGAATATACGCTCAATGAGCTCGGCGAGAAAGAGAAGGGATAAGGGCGTCGTCCTCCGCGCAGGGACGCGCAGGGGTCAGTCGGGATAGATGGCGGCGATGCGACAGAAGTCGTCGAATGTGTCGATGAACAGATCGACCAGCTTCGGATCGAAATGACGCCCTTTCTGGGCGACGATCTCCTCTTTGGCCTTCTGATGGCTCCACGCTTTTTTGTAGGGGCGAACCGAGGTAAGAGCGTCGAAGACATCGGCCAACGCGGTCATCCGCCCTTCCAACGGAATATCCTCCCCTTTCAGCCCTGCCGGATATCCCGACCCGTCCCACTTCTCGTGGTGGGTCAGCGCGATGGTCCGGGCCAAGATCGTCAGGATGGCGTTCCCTTCGCTCAAGACCTCCCCACCGATACGGGGATGGGTCTTGATGATGTCGAACTCTTCCGGCGTCAGTTTCCCCGGCTTCAAGAGGATCGCGTCGGGGATAGCGATCTTGCCGATATCGTGCAACTGCGCCGCTAGAGCCACCGTATCGGATCGATGATCGGCCATGCCGGAGGCTTGGGCCAAGGTGTGGACCATCTCCGACATCCGTTTGATATGGGCGCCCGTTTCGTTATCCCGGTACTCCGCCGCACGTCCGAGGCGCAAGATCACCTCTTTGCGGCTCTCTTCGAGCTCGATGGTCCGTTCCCATACCCGCTCTTCCAGGATGACGTTCATCTGGCGCGACTTCGTATGGAGCAGACGGACTTCGAGGATGTTCCGTATCCGGTTGAGCGTCTCCGCATGGTCGAACGGCTTCGTCAGAAAATCTTTCGCTCCGGCTTTAAGCGCCTGTATCCGGGTCGAATGATCCGCCTTGGCCGTCAGAACCAATACCGGCAGATAATCGTTCCCCGCCTTTTCGCGGAGTCTGCGCATCACTTCGAAACCGTCGAGGAACGGCATGTTGAGGTCGAGAATGAGGAGGTCGGGGCTGAACTCCTGGTAGACGTCGAAGGTCTCCTGCGGATCGGTCAGCGACCGGATGTTCCGGTAGCCGTTTCCTTCGAGGATCAGCTCAAGTAACTCGATATTGGCCGGATTGTCATCGACCAAGAGAATCCGGGCGTTGGAGAGCTCATCGGGCGACAACCCCACTTGCCATTCTTCGCCAACCTTCATGTCACGTCCATTTTGGTAATGCCATACGTCATCGCAGTATACACGAGACCGCATGAGAAAGGAACAAAGGGCGACGGGAGAACGCGACTTTCGGCCAGGTGGAATAACGCGTCAGCGGCAGGGTTGGTGCCGAAGGGGGGAGTCGAACCCCCACATCCGATGGACACATGAACCTGAATCATGCGCGTCTACCAGTTCCGCCACTTCGGCAATAAGAAGGGGGAATCATAGCCGGAAGCGGAAAGAGGCGCAAGGGAAAAAGGGGCGCGCACGCACCCTCTTTGACGATGAGGGGTAGACTCTGTTACAATGATTCTTTGCAGGTGGAAAATCAGTATCGGGGGTACCAGGTGGCGGCTTCAACAGAAAAACTAGGCGCGAAATTCGGGCTGGGCTCCAAAATCGTTTATCCCTCCCATGGGCTTGGGGTCATCGAACAGATAGAAGACAAAACCATAGCCGGCTCGTGCGAAGCCTGCTATGTCATCCGCTTCCATGCGAGCGGCATGACCATCACCGCCCCCGTCAGGGGCGCCGACTCGGTCGGCATGCGGCGCATCATCCGCAAGCAAGACGTCCCCAAGGTCATGAAAATCCTGCGCGACGAAGGTGAGGCCGGGGTCGAGTCGAACTGGAACAAACGCCAGAAGACCTACCTCGAGAAAATCAAAAGCGGTTCGATCTACGAAGTCGCTTCGGTCTACCGGGACCTTCGCTCCTTGCGCAACGGCAAAGGACTCTCGTTCGGCGAACAGCAGGTGTTCGACAACGCCCACAAGCTGATCGTCTCCGAGATCGCCGAAGCCAAAGGGGTGACCGAAGAGAAGGTCATGAAGTTGATCGACGATACCCTCGACAGCTAACCACACGCCGCATACCTTGGGGGAGGAGCCCGATGGGGGTCAACGACGCGCCGGTTTCCGCAGGAATCTTCGACGAGCTCGAACCGCACGCTCGTGACGAAATCCGTTCCCGGCTCACCACCGTCAAGACCCACAAGGGCGCCTATCTCTTCTACCGCGGCGACGAGGCCGACGCGGTCTACGTGGTCGAGAGCGGCTCGTTTCAGATTATCATCGACAACGAAGCCAACCGCGAGATTATCGTCTACACCATCGGGCCGGGGGACATCATCGGCGAGATGACCCTTTTTACCCACGCCCCCCGCACCGCCACCGTCGTCGCCTTAAGCGACGCCGTCCTCTACAAAATCCCCAACACCCGGTTTGTCGAGCTGGTCCACGAATACCCGGCCATCGGGGTCAACCTCTCCCGCGTGCTGATCGACCGGCTCGTCTCGGCCAACGAGATGATCGAACGGCTCGGCGCCATGGACGGATCGGAACGGGTCGCCGACTTTCTCAAAGCCCTCATGGCCCGCGAAGGGCGGCAGGTGGGGGACGAGTTCGTCATGGACAACCGCCCCACCTATTATCAAATCAGCCATCGGCTCGGGGTCTCCGAAAAGACCATCTACCGCACCGTCCGCGACCTCGCCTCCGCCGGCGTGGTCCGGGTGAAGGGACGCAAACTTTTCATGTCGCTCCCCTTCATGGAAGGGGAGACCCCCTCCTCTTGAGCAGAACCTTTCCGGCGTTGGCGCTTATCGCCCTCTCCCTCGTCGCCTGCGATAGCGACGTCGTCGAGAAGGGAATCGAAAAAAAAATCGCCGACGAGATCACCAAAGCCACCGGTCGGGAGGCTGCCGTCGATCTGACCAAAGATGGCGGAACCGTCACCGTCGGGGACGACCAGGTCGACTTCACCACCGGCGTCGGTCCCCGTCGCGCGATCCCCAAAGATATTCCGCTCCCCGAGGGGGGGGAGGTGACATCGGTGATCCCCGGCGTCAAAGAAGACCTGGTGCGAATATCGGGCAAGGGGAGTTTGCGCGAGACGGTCGACGCCTACCACCGGCGGGTGACCCGGCTCGGCTACCAAGCGGTCGAAGAGGCGGTGGTGGCCGAAGGGATGCTCTGGTCGCGGTGGCGAAAAGAGGGACGCCCCGGTTTGTCGTTACTGGGGCATAGGAACGAGGACGGAACCCTCGCCCTCACGCTGGTGGTCGAGCGGCGACTCTGACCGTCTTGCGCCGGTCTCTTACCTACCGTCTCCACCAATAGTCCGTCACGATAGGTTAGGATCGTCAATCTCATCTCGCCCCGCACCGTTTTGCGACGGTTTCTCACCTACCGTTACTCAGGAAGAGCTACCCTCGACAGGTCGAGGTCGTTAACCGAGCTTCGTCCCGCACCGTCTTGCGACGGCTCCACGCCTCCCGTTACTCACCAAGAGACGGCGCCGACCGGTAGCGGGGATTAACCCAGCTTGTTACCGCATCCTGCGCAAAACGCATCGGTATCGTTCGCTTTGGCGCCGCACGAGGTGCAAAAACGTCCCCGCTCGGAGGTGGTGGCGGCGGGGATCGCGGCGGGAGTTCCCCCGGCTTGAAACTCTTCGATGGTTTTGATCACCGCCATGGCGTCGGCTTCGAATTGCCGTTTCATCTCTTCGTAATCGGCCCGGTCGATCTTCCCGGTCCGGTGATCGAAATCGAGGTCTTTTAAAGCGGTGTAAGCGGCGTCTTTTTTATAGAGCAACTCCGAGAGTTCCCCTTCGGTGACCCCGGTGGCGGCGGCCGGACGGCCGAACCGGGCCAGCAACGGCAGACCGATAAATCCCACCGTCATGAGCAACACCAAAACTTCTACCAACGTCGCCATGCCAACTCCTGTTTCGTACCCCCGTTCGACCGTCAGTCGAAATCGGAGAGTTCCTGTTCCATTTTCCGGCGCAAATCGGCGTCGGCTTCAAGATTCTCGTTCGGACGTCCATCGACCGGCGCCGTCTCTTTTCCCCGTCGCGCCCATTGGGCCGCAAGGCGAAGCAACAACGCCCCCACCGCAAAGATCGCCACGAAGGGGAGGATGTAGCCGACGAGGTTGAATCCCTCTTTCGTCGGCGCCGGGAGGATCTGTTCGCCGAACCGTTTCACCATCGACGCGACCACCATATCGTAATCGGCGCCGTCGTCGAGCATTTTCAGTATCTCCCGTTTCCGAGGGATCGCGAAATCGCAATGGATGTGGGGGCAGGTCTTGAGGGTGGTTTTGCAACCGCACAGACACATCAGGTTGGTGATGAGCCGGTTATAGACCACTTCTTTGGTGATATGCCCTCCCGGCGCGGCGTCGGCGCCCGTCGCGGACTGGGCCATTACCGGCGCGGCGAAGAGCGGAACCGCGACCGCTAGGCCGAGGAATAAGAGACCGATTGACTTCATACGCTTACTGCCGTTGATAATGATTCAAGCTTTCATCTTAACACAGGGGGGAGGGTCAATCCCTCCCGCGCGGCGTCGAACCGGAAGAGGAGTATCCCTCCCGGCGTCGTCGCTCCCCGCCAAGCGACCGATACCGGCTCGGACCCTCGTTCGGTCACCGTCGCCGTCAGGGTGGCGACCCCGCGCGGGAGGGGGAACCGGCGATAGGCCGACAACGGCGCCAACGGGCGGGAGGGCGATAAATCGTAGGAGGCGACGTCGTTCCCATCGGTCGTAAAGGTGATCGTCACCGGTTTGAACCCCTCCACCCGAATCGCTCCCCATGCGCTCCCGGCCTCGGCCATGGGGATGGCGAACTCCTGCCCGAGCCGGTCGAGCGAGAGCGCGCTCCCTGCCACCATGAAAGCGAGGATAAGAGCGCCGATGATCGACCGACCGTCCCCCGCCGCTCGTAGCGTCTCGACCCGCTCTTCCGTCGGGCTCATCGCCAACGCTTTGCGCAACGCCTCGCCCTGTCCCGGCGCCATATCGACCAGCGTCAGCCGACCCATGGGGCGCCGTCTCGGTGGCCACGGGCGACGCCGATGGGTCAGCCGTTCTTCCACGAAGAGGGCGCCGTCCCGCCCACGGCAACGCAACGTCGAGCAACGGGCCACGATGATCCGCTCGGCGCCGCGGGCGAAGTCGTCGGTGACCCACGACGGCGAAAGTTGACCGGCGCAGGCGAGCGGGATGAAGGCGACCGATGGCTCGTCGGCCAACGGGTTCAGGCCGCCACAAGCGGTGACGCAGCCGTAGAGGATCGTCTTCCCGGCCACATCGGCTCGGTCGGCGTGGATGGCGTCGGTCGGATGGCTCGATAGCGAGAGGGCGTCGAACCCGCAGGAACCGACGCAGGTGGCGCACCCTTGGCAGATCGTCGGGTCGATCATCGCGATCCACGGGTGGCGCTCTTCCGGCGAGCGGGGCGCCATGGTGATGGCGATTTTCGGGCAATCTTCATAGCAGAGACGGCAGCCGACGCAACGGTGAGCGTCAACGGTCACCACCGGTTTAACCGGGCGGCGGAGGAGAAACGGGGCGATCCCGGCCACGGCGACGATCCCGACGAGCGTCCCCCAAAAGGTCGCCGGGTTCTCCATCAGCGCCACCGGCCAGAGGAGCAACGGGTCGCCGGTCAGTTCGGCGGGGAAACGGTCGAAGAGGGCTTGCGGCAAGCTGGAGGCGGGCGCCATGAGGGCGGCGACGATGAGGCCGACGATAAACGAGAGCATCAGCCATTTCGACGGCCAGAGCCGAGGGCGCTGCCCTTGCCGGGCCAGATGGGCGCCGAGGAGCATGGCGCCGACGACGGGGGGGATCAGATGCAACGCCACCACATACACCAGCGCCGATCCGCTGACCGTGTCCGATGCGGCGAAGTCGGCCACGAACGATTCGGGGAAAGGGAAGACGTTGAGCAGTCGTCTCAGTATCGCCTCCCCCCGGAGGTCGAGGGGGAGAAGATAGCCGGTGACCCCTTGGGCGGCGAAGAAAAGGAGAAGCCCCGCGCCGGTGAGCCAGGCGATCGTATACCCTTTTTCCCCCCGCGATGTGACGATCGACCGGAGCAGATGCCAGAAAGCGACGAGGAGGAGCAGGTCGGCGCCGTGGCGATGGATCCCGCGTAACAGAGCGCCGAAGACGTTGCGCTCTCCCAGGGTCGCCACCGAGGTGTAGGCGCCCGGCCAATCGACACTGTAGAAGAAGAAGAGAGAGACGCCGGTGACCAGCATCGTGGTCAGAAGAAAGAGGGTCGTTTGGCCGGCGGCAGGCGCCGGGGAGACGTTCGCCGTCAGGAGCCGTTCGAGCCCCCGTTCGAAAGAGGCGAGGATCGCGCCCACCCGGTTATTTCCGCGCCAGAAGATCGCGTAGCGTCGGGGCGAGTCCGGCCATCCCCCATCCGGCGCTCGCCACCAGCGCCACCAACGGATAGCGGAGGATGTCGGCCTCTTCCCCGAAGAGGAAATTAAGCCCCCCGCCGACCACCAGCGCCGCCATCAGACCGCTGACGACCAACGACGCGCCGATCCGTTCGCGGGGATGGTCCCAGTCGTAGCCAGCGGCGCGAATATCCCTGCAAGCATGGCGACCGGTACGGCCAAAGCGAGATCGGCCGCCATCTCCATGGCCCACCACATTTCGTGAGAGTAGAAGAAGTTGAAGAGCCCCCGTCCCATCCCGTAGGCGATCCATCCCGACAGCGCCCCCGCCAAGGCGCCGACGGCGCCCAGTTTCTGGTTGAAAAGAAAATAGGCGGGGCCGCCGGTGGTAAGGGCCACGGTCAGCATGGCGGCCGACGCTTCGGCGGTGGCCCCTGCCGACGACTGGGCGAACGCGGTCCCCTGATACGCGGCGCCGGCGAAGACTCCTATGATCCCGGCGCCCAAGCCGAGGAGGAAAGGGCGCATGGCTTCGGCGTCGAAGACCCCCTGTCCTCTGGATTGAGGGGGAGGCCGTAGGCCGGGGTCGTCGACGAGCCGGAGCTTTCTTGTTGTCGGGTCGCTTCCTGCCGCCGGGTTTCGAGCGCTTCTTTCTCCCGTTCCAGTCGTTTCATCTCCGACTTCAGGCGGGCCTGCTCGTACTCCACCATTTTTTTCATCCGCCTCACCCGCGCCTCTTCGTCGATATCGAGATAGCGAGCCAGAGCGCTCATCAGCTCTTTGGCCGAGCGGAACCGGGCGTTCGGTTTTTTCTCTATCAGTTGGAAGACGATATGGGCCAGCCCCCGATCGACCCCGTCTAAAGGAGGGGGCTCCTCTTCCATATGGCGCCGAATGATTTCTTTGACCGGCGCCCCCCGGAACGGATGTTTTCCGGCCAGCAGTTCGTACATGGTCATGCCGAGGGCGTAGAGATCGACCCGGGCGTCGGGAGCGGCCCCTTCGAAAATCTCCGGCGCGATATAGGCGATGGTCCCGGCGATATTGGGGCGGGCGCCGTCTCCTGCGGTCAGGGTCCGGGCGATGCCGAAATCCATCAGCTTCACCTGTTTGCCGTCGGGGGAGACCATGATGTTGGCCGGTTTGATGTCTCGATGGACAATCCCCTTTTCGTGGGCGTAATCGAGGGCTTCGCTGATCCGAAAGGCGAGTTGGGCGACGATCTTCTCGGCGATCTTCCGCCCCCCTTTGAGCATATCGTCCATGGGGCGCCCTTCGACGTATTCCATCAGCAAGAAGGCGTAGTCGCCGTTTTTCTCGAAGTTGATCAGCCGCATCACCGAAGGATGGGTCAGCATCATCGCCACCTGCGCTTCTTGCTTGAGCCGCTCCACCGCCACGTCGTTTTGCGACAACCCCTTTTTGAGCAGCTTGATGGCGATCGGCTGGTTCAGTTGGGAATCGATCCCCTTGTAGACGAGCCCCATCCCCCCTTCGCCCAAGAGTTTGTCGACCACATACCGGTCGGCCAGACGGTCGCCCGACGCAAGGGTGACGTATCCCTCATCCTTCGGGAGGACGAGCGATTCGTCGATGGTGTGGGCCAGTCGTTCGGTCTCTTCCTTGTCCATGGTCGCGCAAACAAGCATTACGTCAGCCCCCCATTGTAGCATCGGCCGGACGACCGGCGCCCGATAAAGGGGGAGAGCGTGTATGATGAAACGATGCGTAGCCCCTTACTGACCCTCGCTTTCGAAAGCTCCTGCGACGAAACCGCCGTGGCGGTGCTGGAGGGGGAGCGGATCGTCCGTTCGTCGGTCGTCTCGACCCAAGCGGAACTCCACGCCAAATACGGCGGCGTCGTCCCCGAAGTCGCCTGCCGCCGTCATGCCGAAGTGATCCGCCCCGCCACCTGCGAGGCGCTGCGAGAAGCCGGGGTCACCCTAGACGATATCGGTCTTATCGCCGCCACCGCCGGGCCCGGGCTCGTTGGGGCGTTGCTCGTCGGGTTGTCGTACGCCAAAGGAATCGCCTGGGGCCGACGGCTGCCGCTCGTCCCGGTGAACCATCTGGAGGGGCATATGGCCGCGGCGTTGCTGGCCGAACCCGACCTGCCGACGCCTGCGCTGTTTCTCCTCGTCTCCGGGGGGCACACCGAGCTTTACCTGATGCGCTCCTTCGGCGACCTGACGCGACTGGGAGGAACCCGCGACGACGCCGCCGGAGAGGCGTTCGACAAAGTCGCCCGGATGGTGGGCCTCGGTTATCCCGGCGGGCCGTTGGTCGAAAAACGGGCGCGTGAGGGGAACCCTCGCTATCCGGTACCGGTGGCGTTGGCCAACAGCGATTACGAATTCTCCTTCTCCGGGCCGAAGACGGTGATCCGTCAGTTGGTCGACAAAGGAGAGGGGAGTGTGGAGGATCTCTGCGCCTCGTTCCAGCAGGGGGTGGTGGCGGCGTTGGTGAAGAAAACCGGCGTCGCTATCGAGCGTAACGGGCCGAAGTCGTTGGCGCTGGTCGGCGGGGTGGCGGCCAACGGGGCCGTCCGGGAAGGGATCGCCCGCCTTGCCGCCGAGAAGGGTTTGCCGGTGGCGATCCCCCCTCTGTCGTTGTGTGGCGACAACGCCGCTATGATCGCCGCCGCAGGGGTCAGACGCTATCTCTTGGCGCCCGACGATCCCCGCTGGTTCGCCTTCGACAGGATCGACGCCGACCCGTCATGGGCGCCGTAGCGGCCCAAACCCCTTCTCCAGCAGTCGGTTCAGAATGGCGCTGGTCTCTTCGCTCCGAAGAATCCCGGTGTGTGTCTCGTTGATCCCTCGCACCATGACCGCCTGTTCCTGTACCGACGGGACCAGTTCGCTTTGCAGGCTGACCACCCCGTCGCTGTTCACCGCGCCGATCACCCGTTGCCGATGGTAGCTAAAGAGCAACGCATGGGGGATCGGTAGCGGTTGGGCCAGAAGCGTGGTGAGAAAGGGGCTGCCGGGGGTGATGTCGGTCCAGACCGGCGCCAATACCGGCGACCAACGGGTGGCGATGCCGGCGGAGGTATGCCCCCCCCACGGGGTCGAGAGGGTGATGAAGCCGTCGATATAGTCGCATCCTCCCCGTTCGACGCAGTCGTTGAGGGTATAGCGGGAGACGAGACCGCCGACGCTATGGGCGACGAGGTAGAGCTTTTCGAATTGGCGGGAGTGGTGGATCAACGATAACGATTCCAGCAGCGCGTCGCCAATCCCTTTGAGGGAGAAGCTGGAAGGGTAATTGAAGACCCACGGCTGATAACGGTTCCGGTCGAGCCGCTCGATGAGGTAGCTGAAGTCGCGCGGGGTGCCGTTGACTCCGTGGACGAAAATGACCGGGATTTTGTCGGGATCGTAGGGTTGCAGAAAATGAACGCCGACCCCCCCCTGGCGCAGATAGGAAAGAGGTTCCCATTGCCCCTTTTCCGAAAGGGTGCGGTCGAAGAAGGGGCTCGACAAGGGGGTGACCGAGCCGTGATGAAACGATATGCCGCCGATGGTGTTGACGTCTCGCTCCTCGAACGACGCAAGGAAGAGGGGAGCTCGTTCGTCGGCCGGCTCGGGGGTGTGCAGGACGATGCTTAATCGATTGGTCGGATCGGTCTCGGGGGTGATCGTCTTTCCCCCGCCATACCAGCCGAACGGCTCGTCGGGTTGATAGCGGAAATCGTAGTTCCGGTCGGAGAAGGCGACAATTCGAAAGGGGGAATGTTCGACCACCAGATCGAAGGCGGCGGGGGAGTCGAGCACCCAGACCCCTCGCACCCGTTGGGAGGGGGGGGCGTCGATGAAGGCGATGACCACCGGATCGGACGGGAGATGGGGGGCGGTGATGACGCCGCTTACGGTATGGAAGAGCTTCCGGGTTTCGGTGAGCTCTTGTTGCAATTGGGCGAAGGAGGAGCACCCGGCCAAGAGAACGAGGCTCGCTAAACCTGAGATCGTTTTTTTTACGATGGCGCCGGTCATCGCGTCACACTCATGAAATCTTCGCTTGCTCGCTTTGGGCCATTATACGTCCCTTGTCGCAAATATAAAGAGGCCGGAAGGGAAAACCCTTCCGACCTCTCTTTGTCGAAGTCTCCTTGACCGTTCAGGACCGACGCGGCGTCGGCGAAAGCCATGACGTCGGATTGGTCGAATACGCTACGGCGTCAAGCGCCATGGCGCATAGTGGCTAGCCGGTGTAGCCGACCGGTTTGGGGAGCTCGGCGATAGCGGTCAAGGCCCGTTGGATACCGGCCTCGTCCATGGCGTCGTCGATCAGCTCTCCGGCGAAGTAGCTGTCGTAGGCGGCCATGTCGAAATGACCGTGCCCCGAGAGGTTAAAGAGGATCGTTTTCTCTTTCCCCTCTTCCTTGGCCAGAACCGCTTCGTTGATGGCATGGCGGATGGCGTGGCTGCTCTCCGGCGCCGGAATGAACCCTTCGGTCCGGGCGAACTGAACCGCCGCTTCGAAGCAGGGGATCTGCGGATAGGCGGCCGCTTCGATAAGTCCGTCGACCAACAGCTGGCTGACCAACGGCGCCATGGCGTGATAGCGAAGGCCCCCTGCGTGGATGCCGGGGGGGACGAAATCGTGTCCCAAGGTATGGGCCGGGATCAGGGGGGTCATCTGGGCCGTGTCGCCGAAGTCGTAGGCGAATATCCCTTTGGTCAACGTCGGGCATGAGGCCGGTTCCACCGCCACGATCCGGATATCTTTTCCGTTCACCTTCTCGGCCACATAAGGGTGGGCCAGGCCGCCGAAGTTGCTCCCCCCGCCGGCGCAGCCGATGACCACGTCGGGCGAGGCGCCGGCCATGGCCATCTGTTTTTGGGCTTCCAGTCCGATGACAGTTTGGTGGAGCAACACATGGTTGAGCACCGATCCCAAGCAGTAGTTGGTGTCGGCGCTGGTGGCGGCGATCTCCACCGCTTCCGAGATCGCCATGCCGAGGCTCCCGGTCGAGTCGGGGTCTTTGGCCAGCATCGCTCGACCGGCGTTGGTGGTGGAAGACGGCGACGCGATCACTTTGCCGTCCCAAAGCTGGATCATCGAGCGGCGGTAGGGCTTCTGGTGATAGCTCACCTTCACCATGTAGACGAGGATTTCAAGCCCGAACATCTTCCCGGCGTAGCTCATGGCCGAACCCCACTGTCCGGCGCCGGTTTCGGTGGCGATTTTTTTGATCCCCGCTTCTTTGTTGAAATAGGCCTGAGCCACGGCGGTGTTCGGTTTGTGCGACCCGGCGGGGCTGGTTCCCTCGTATTTATAAAAAATCTTGGCCGGGGTCCCGAGAGCCGCCTCTAGCCGTTTGGCCCGGAAGAGAGGCGATGGGCGCCAGAGGGCGAGGATGTCGCGCACCGGGTCGGGGATGTCGATCCACCGTTGGTCGGAGACCTCCTGCTCGATAAGAGCCATGGGGAAGAGGGGCGCCAGGTCGTCGGGTCCTACCGGTTGGCCGGTACCGGGATGCAGCGGCGGTTGGGGGCGATTGGGCATGTCGGCCACCACGTTGTACCACTGGGTCGGGAACTCTTTGGGTGAAAGTTCGAAACGAGTCTGGTTCGACATCCGGACAGCCCTCCTGCGTGTAATGTGGGAATAAACGTCCCCCATTCTATGCCTCGCCCTTCATCGGCGCAAGGAACATGCGCCTCGCCCGATCCGTTTCGGAATGGTACAATTCCCACTTCATGCAGAGGGGGATTCGATGGCTGAAAAAGGCGCCGCTACGTTTAACGGGAGAGGAACGCTCCGCGACCAGCGCACGGTGGTATTTATCAATGGTGACGAGGCGGTTCGCTCGCACGCCGTCAAAACGTTTAACGACGCCGGATGTCAGGTATTCGCTTTCGACAATCTGAAAGAGGGGTATCGCCACGTCCGCTGGGTCGGCGCCGACCTGGTCTTCGTCGAGCCGCAACCGGAAGGTATGTCGGTGGTCGAGTTCTCCCGCATCCTCAGGAGCGCCGAAGCGACCCGCCTGACCCCGCTGGTGGTGGTCGCCGACGCCTACGACGAACGGGAACGCCAAGAGGGGTTCAACGCCGGGATATTCGATTTCGTCTACAAACCGCTCGACGACGAGGACCTGCTCGGGACGTTGAGAAACTCGGCGGAACGGCACGAACTGCCGGAGGCCGAGCGGAAGGACCGGATTATGGTGGTGGAAGACAGCCCCATCGTCAACCGGGTCTATCGAGAGATCATGGAGCGGCATCGGTTCGACTATCAGATCGTCGCCGAACCGACGGTGGCCATGTCGGCCATCGGCGATTTTATGCCCGATCTCATCTTGATGGACGCCCAGATGCCGGAAATCGACGGGTTCGAGCTGACCGGCATGATCCGGGCGGAGAAACGTTTCTCCAACATCCGGATCATCATGGTCACCTCCGACCAGAAGACCGAAAGCTATCTGCGCGCCCTCCAGATCGGGGCCTCCGATTTCATTACGAAACCGTTCAACGAAGAGATCCTCTTGGCCCGTATGCGGGTTCATCTGAACAATAAACGGCTCTACGACGATCTGGCCACCGCCTTTGGCGAGCTGCGGGCGTTGAAGAATAAGCTCGAACGGCTCTCCACTACCGACGGTCTTTCGGGGCTCTATAACCACCGGCATTTTTACGAACTCTTCCTCGCCGAGACCGAACGGGCCAAGCGGGATGGTTCCCCGTTGGCGTTTCTGATGTGCGATATCGACCACTTCAAAAAGTTTAATGACACCTACGGCCATCTGGTCGGCGACAACGTGATCAAGGCGGTGGCCGATACCATCCTCGGGGTGTGCCGCGCCTACGACGTGGTCGCCCGGTACGGGGGAGAAGAATTCGCCGTCCTCTCCCCCGAGACCGACATGGAGGGGATCGCCCAACTCGCCGAACGGATTCGAACGGCGATCGAGGCGATGGAAGTCGTATCGGAAGGAGAAATCTTGAAGGTCACCAGCTCCGGCGGCTACGGCGTCTGGGACGGAAACGAGTCGGTAAAAGATCTCATCAAACGGGCCGACGAAGCGTTGTACGAAAGCAAAAAGGGGGGCCGCAACCGGGTCTCCCCCGGCTGAACCGGAGGATCATGAAAGAGCCTCTCCCCGTCATGCCCCCCGTACTGCGGATGCTCCCGTGGGGGATCATCCTCGTCGGCTTTCTCCTGCTCTCGGCCATACTTTTCCAAAAGTGGCGCCTTGCCAACGATCAACCCCGACAAGAAGCCCTCGGGGCCGCCGCGGAAGTGGGGCTCCATATCGTCCGGCTCATGGAAGGGGGAGGGGACCTTCTCGAAGAGTATGGACGCATCCTTCTGACCGATCCCGACGTCGCCGCAGCCCTGACCGCCGGTGACGTCGATCTGCTGCGCGAAGCCGGCGAACCGTTGCTCGCCCGTTTCTCGTCTCGCTTACGCCCCCCTTCGGTCACCTTCATCGACGCCGACGGAGCGCCGTTGGTTCGTCTTCCCCGTTCGTCGGCTCCTTCCGACATTCCCCCTTTCCTGAAAAAGAAAGGAGGACGTCAGATCCATCTGGCCAAAGACGGGGGGCTGACCCTTGCGGTGGCGATCATGGCCGAAGAGCCCGGCGGCGGGGGGGTGATCCTGCAACGACCCCTCAAATATCTCGCGGCAGGCGGGGTGGAGGAAAGGGGCTTCCACATCCTGATGTTGGGGGCCAAGGCGTCGGTCGATCGGCGTCAGTGGGAAGAGCGGCAGCGACGGGAAGGGTGGAGCGTCCGTTGGGAACGACTGGGAAACCTGATCCCCCTCGGCCCCCTCGGCGTCGAGCAGGAAAGGGTGGTCACCACGCTGGAGATGGTCTTGACTCCCGAGGGCGCCCTCCCTCTCTACGCTCTTTACGAGGGGAGCGGCGGTCGGGTGGAGGTGGCCTCCTCTCCCCTGCCCGGGCCGATGAGCCCCGGCGGTGTCTGGATGGTGGGGATACGTCCCCTTAAACTATCGACCGACCGCGGCCTGATCGGTTTGTGGGTGGCGGCCCTTCTTCTCCTTGTCGGCTTGGTGATGGCCGTCGTCCAGTTTCGGCGCACCTTGGGGGAGGGGGAGGTTCGTCGTTCGGACATGACCGAACGACTGGCCGAGATCTCCCGCATCGCCCGTTTGGGATTGTGGGAGTGGCGGCCAGCCCACCGTACGTTTCGGTTGTCGGAAGAGGCGCAGCGGATCCTCGGTTTCGGATCGAAGGAAGCGGCGATCACCTACGACCGTTTTATGGAGCGGGTCCATCCGGCCGACCGACGGGAAGTGGGGGAACGGGTCGCTTGGCCTCGACCGGGAGACATGACCTTTCGGACGCTTCTGGAGGATGGGACGGTCCGCTCCCTGCGCGGGAGTCTCGCGCCGTCGGCCGACCGAAAAGGGGAGGTGGTCGGCTATGTGCAAGACCTGACCGAGCTGGCCAAGACCCAAGCCGAGCTGGCCGAGAGCGAGCTTCGCTATCGTGGGCTTTCGATGGCGGCCACCGAGGGGATCGTGATTCACGACGGAGGGGTCATCGTCGATGTGAACAACGCCTTCTGCCGCCTCATGGAGGGGGGGGAAGAAGAACTGGTCGGCAAGAATCTGCTCGATCTGGCCCAACCGGAAGACATTGCGCTTCTCGCCGCCCGGCTGGAGAGCGAGCGGGATCGGCCCGAACGGTTCCACCTCCGTTCGATGACCGGTCGGACGGTGGTGGTCGATATCACCTCCCGCTCCGCCCCGAGCCGCGGGAGAATCGTACGGATGAGCGCCATCCGGGACGTCACCGGCGAAGTGCGGGCGGAAGAAAACGTCGAATCCCAACGTCGGTTGTTGGCCCAGACCGACCGGCTTCGCTCGTTGGGGACGTTAGTGGCCGGGGTCGCCCACGAGATCAATAATCCCAACAGCTTCGTCATGTTCAACGCCCCCCTTATCGAGCGGGCTTGGAAAGACGCCATGCGGCTGCTCGACGAGCGGGAGGCCGAGAAGGGGAGCTTTACGCTGGCCGGGATGCCGTATAAACGGGTGCGGGGCGATGTCCTCTCGTTTGTCGAAAATATTCTCTCCGGCGCCCGGCGGATTCAGGAGATCGTCGAAAAGCTCCGCTCATTCGTGGGGGGGGCGACGCCGGGAGAGATGGAGCTGGTCGATCCTTCCAAAGCGGCCGAAGAAGGGGTGGCCCTGTTGGCCCCGTTAATCACCCGCAGAAAAGGGGTGGTCTCGGTCCGGGCGGTCGGCAGGGTCTTGCCGATTCGGGGACGGGCCGCCGAGATCGGACAGGTGGTCGTCAACCTGGTGGCCAACGCATTGCAAGCCCTCCCGGAAGAAGGGGGAGAGGTGACCGTGAAAACCGTGGGTGAGGCCGATAAAGGGACGGTGGCCATTATCGTGGAGGATAACGGAACGGGGATACCCGAGGAAGAGCTGGAGAAACTATTCGATCCTTTCTACACTACCAAACGAAACGAAGGAGGTTCCGGGTTGGGGCTCTCCATCTCTCACACCATCGTGGAAGAACATGGGGGGCGCCTGATTTTCGAATCGACCCCCGGCGTCGGAACCCGGGTGACCGCCCGGTTTCCGGTGGCCGACACCCCCCGCTAAGGAACGAACCGATGCGCGACGCGACCATTCTTATCGTCGATGATGAAATTCAACTGCTGGAAAGCTGTCGAATGACGTTGGAATACGCCGGATACGAAGGGGTGCACGTCTGTCCAAACAGCCGGGAAGCGGTGGCGATGATCGAACGGATCGACCCGCAGGTGGTGGTGCTCGACATCAACATGCCGGGGGTCGGGGGCGACACCCTCCTCGATCAATTGCAGGCCGAGCGCCCGCAGGTGGCGGTGTTGATGCTGACCGGTCTTTATGACATCGACACCGCCGTCGATCTGATGAAACGAGGCGCCGTCGATTTCCTGACCAAGCCGGTGGAGCCGAAACGGTTCCTCTCGGCCATCCAAACGGCGTTGGAACGGGTCGGCCTGACCCGCGAACGGGACGCGCTGGCCCGTCATCTCCTCACCGGCGGCGTCGATCGACCGGAAGCCTTCGACCGGATCGTCACCGTGTCGCGGAAGATGCGGTCGATCTTCCAATACATCGAAGCGGTGGCCCCCACCGGCAGGGCGACCCTCATCACCGGCGAATCGGGCGCCGGAAAAGAGCTGATCGCACGGGCCATTCACGATGTCTCCGGCATCCCGGGAGCGTTTGTGGCGGTCAACGCCGGCGGGCTCGACGACACCCTCTTCTCCGACACCCTCTTCGGCCATCGACGGGGCGCCTACACCGGGGCCGACGGCGAACGGTCGGGGCTCATCGAAAAGGCGTCCGGCGGAACCCTTTTTCTCGACGAGGTCGGCGACCTGAATCCGACCTCGCAGGTAAAACTACTCCGCCTCCTGCAGGAGGGAGAATATTTCCCCCTCGGCGCCGACACCCCTTCTCGCTCCGACGCACGGATCGTGGTAGCGACCCATGTCGATCTCGGCGAACGGGTGGGGGATCGAAGCTTCAGGCAAGACCTCTATTTTCGGCTGAAGACCCACCACATCGCTCTCCCCCCGTTGCGGGAGCGGCCCGAAGACTTGGCCCCGTTGGTCCAGCATTTTCTCGACACCGCCGCCGAGACGTTGGGGAAAAATCAAGTGGTGGCCAACGGCGAGTTGTTGGCGCTTCTCTCGTCGTATCCCTTTCCGGGGAACATTCGCGAGCTCGAAGGGATCATCTTCGACGCCGAAAGCCAACGAACCGGCGCCCGCATCTCCCTCGCCACCTACGAAGCGATCCTCGACCGGGCCCGTAACGAATTGCCGGAAGGACTCCGCTCGCTGGGGCGGGAGCGGGTGAGACCCCTCTTCACCCTCGCCGAAACCCAAACTTTGCCGACCCTCAAAGAGGCCGAGCAGGGGCTGATCGACGAAGCGATGCGCCGCGCCGACGGGAACCAGACCGTCGCCGCCCGTCTTCTCGGCCTCTCCCGGACCGCGCTGAACAAACGGCTGAATAAGCGCTCCGACGCCGACTGATCCCCCCCCCGTCACAGACCGCACGGCGCTCTTTGTCGGCGCTTCGGTGTCGAAACGCGCAGAGTCCGTTTGTCGCTCGTATTCTCAGACCGGCGCCGGTGTGCTAATCCGCACAGTGTGAAAATTAGCACACCGGTGCAAGGCGTTGAAAAAGAAAGTGCGCTCATTTTGTCCTCTTCCGGTGTGCCAAGAGGAACAGGTGCGTCTTAGCGGGGATGCCTGTATGTATCTGAATAGTAACGCGCTAAAGTCGGAGCGTTTTGGCCCGGTTCATGCTCTCCCTGATGGCAAGAGCGTGGGCCGCATCGAGGGAGTGGCCGACGAGCTGATCCTGGGCCCTTCGTGGGTCTGGTACTTTGCCGCCACCGTCGAGCTTTTCGGAGCGCGACGAACCCGCGTCTGGCGCCCACCAGACGCGGGTATTTTATTATGCGGTCGGTTTGGATAAAGAGCCGACGTCTTCGCCGCCTACTCCGCGACATCTTCAGGTTGTCCATCCATTCCGCAAAGAGTCGGCGCCGACGTGCCTTTCGTCTTCTCGGATTTTGGGCGATTTGTGCCTGTCGGGGGAAATATCGAGATACAAGACCTGATCCCAAGCGCTCTATGAACTAGCGGGCTGTGGAAAAACTTATCTGCGTTGGTTCCGGGGTGTCGAAACGTCGCTCGAAGTACTCACGTACGCTCCGCTTTCTCGCTCGTTTCCCCTGCCGGAGCCTGCGGAACGCCCCCGGAACGGAAACCGAATCACCTACCGGGGCGCTCGAAAACGTTTTTTCACACCCTGCTAAACGGAGAGAGCCAGCCGCAAGGCTGTGGTAGGCGGTGAGGGGATCGAACCCCCGACATCTTGCGTGTAAAGCAAGCGCTCTCCCAGCTGAGCTAACCGCCCTTTTTCGGAAGCACGCAGGATACCACGAGGCGAAACCCGGCTACAATAACCCATGGCCAAAAGCGGAACCTTTCTTGAGCGATGGGCGCAAAAGCCCCCGATCCGGCGCGACCGGGAATTTTATCTCGTCGTCCTCCCCCTCGTCGTCAGCGGCGCAGGGTTGGCGCCCCACGTTTTGCAATACGTCATGGTTCCCGGCGCCGACCCGTTGATCCTCCCCGCCGCCCGGACGATACTTGGCGCCCTCATGGTCGGCGTCGTCACCTACGGCCTCACCCGTTTCGCCAGCTCCTCCCGATGGTGGGGGGAGAGCCGCAGCCGCTGGCCGTTGGTCAGCCACTTCCTGTTGCTCTGGACCCCCGTCGCCCTTCTGGTTGACGCCCCGCAACGGATGGCCGAGCTGACCCTCTTCGTCGGCCCCGGGCTCCCGTCGAGCCGGGTGGCCCCTTATGCGTTGGGGGTCGCTTTGTCGCGGACGTTCTTATTCGCCGGGGGAATCGTCTTTTTCGAGCGGCTCGTCGGCGCGGTCAACGATGTCGCCAGCGAGCGACGTCGCGCGTTGACACTCGAAACGCAGGTGATGAAAAACCTGATACAACCCCATTTTCTGTTAAACAGTCTCAACGCCATCCGGGCCTATCTCGACGAGACCCCCGCCGTCGCCGAAGAGATGCTTCTGTCGCTCACGTCGTTGTTACGCCGTGTCATACACCACTCCAGTCTCGATTCCGTCACCCTCGACGAAGAGCTGGCCACCATACGCGACTACTTCGCCGTCATGAACCGGCGTTACGAAGCCGACTTTCGGCTCGAGACCGAAAACCTCCCCGCATGCGAGATCCATATTCCCCCCCTCATCCTCTTCACCCTCGTCGAGAACTCCTTCAAGCACGGATTCTCCGGCAGGGGGGAAGGGGTCGTGACAGCCGCGGGTCGAGAAGGGGGAGCGGCTTCGGCTTCGGTTGAGCGACGACGGCGCAGGCGAGCCGGTCCACGAGACCGGGGGAGGCGCCGGTGGAGGGTACATCGCCGCCCGTCTCGAGTTGGCCTATGGAGTCGACTACGCTTTCGATCATGGCCCCGAAGCGGGGGGAGGGTATCAGGCGGTCATCGAAATTCCGTGGGAGAAACTATGAACATCGTCATCGTCGAAGACGAACCGGTCGCCGCCCGACAGCTATCGCGGATGCTCGAAAAAGTCCTCGGCCCCGACGGGGTCGACGGTCTCACCCGTTGCTCCACATTGCAAGAAGGGGAGTCGGCGCTGAAAGAGGGGGTCGATCTTCTCTTTCTCGACCTCAATCTCGCCGGGGAAGACGGGTTCGATCTGTTGCGTCGGTTCGTCGGCGAACCGTTCGAGACCATCGTCACCACCGCCTATCCCGAACGGGCGGTCGAAGCCTTCGCGTTGGGGGTCCGCGATTATCTGGTGAAACCTTTCTCGCTCGACCGGCTGACCCAAGCCATGGCACGTATCCCCCGCCCCGACGCTACCGTCAGCCCCGCCATGACCACGATCGTCGTCAAAGGGCGGGAGGGGTACGAGTCGATCCCGGTTACCCGGCTCGTCGCCGTCCGTAGCGCCGGCGATTATACCGAGCTTCTCCTCGACGACGGGGGACGCCGCCTCTCGGCCAAGCGGATGGAGTTTCTCGAACAGCGGCTCCCCGACGACTTCATGCGGATACACCGGAGCGCCATCGCGCGGGTGTCGCTGGTGCGGGAGTTGAAAGTCGAAGCGGGGGGAAAATACGACGCCGTCGTCGAAGGGATCGACGAGCCGCTACCGGTGGGGCGGGCGAAGTATAGAGAATTGAAAGAGCGGCTCGAAGGGTGATTAACGGTTGTCTCCGGGCGACCGGTGTTGTCGAATCGCCGGGACGGCCGCATGAAGCTTTTCGGCGAGTTTGAAATGGCGACCGTTCCGGGCCCAGTTCGCCGCCGACCATCCTTTTCTGGTTCTGGCTTTCGGATCGGCCCCGGCCGCCAGCAATAGGTCGATCATCTTTTCATGCCCTGCGTAGGCCGCTTTCATGAGGGGGGTCATGCCGAACCGGGTGGCGGCGCTCGGGTCGGCCCCTTTGGCGAGGAGTAGCTCCGCCATCTCGGCCTGATCGAGGTACGCGGCGCTCATCAAAGCGGTGAAACCGTCGGGACCGGTCGCGGCGACATCGGCGCCTCGCTCAATCAGGAGCCGGGCGAAACCGAGTTGTCGGTAATCAAGCGCGATGACGATCGCCGGGATTCCCCCCTTCGAACGAGCGTCGACCGAGGCCCCTTCTTCGAGGGCGGTTTCGGCCCGCGTGACGTCGCCCGCCATGAGGGCGTCGATCATCGCCCCGTCGGGTCCGGTGGGGGCGGCGACCGTGAGGGTCAGGAAGAGGGCGATGTTCGCAAGGCTCATGGATGTCTCGTTTCGATGTGATTCTGCTGGTACTATAGCGGATATCTTACGCAGGTAAAAGTAGTGATGATGACGAACGATGGGATCGTGAAACGATGAATGACGATCATCTTCACCGGGAGAACGACCTTGAAGAGGATTCCCGGTTCGAAGCTCCCTTCGAGCGCGCCTTCGACAAGATCGCAACACCGATCGAAGAATTCATTCACTACCGGGTCAATGAAGGGTTGACGCTGGCCGCCAGCGCCATCATGTCGTTTGCGTTGGTCAACAGCCCGTTAGCCGATGCCTTCGCCCATCTTCTGCACGCCGAGCTGGCGGTCACCGGGGCGCCGGTCTCGGTCCATATGAGTTTTCATCATTGGGTCAACGACGGCTTGATGACCCTCTTCTTTCTCCTTATGGGGCTCGAAATCAAACGGGAGCTTCTGGTCGGCGAACTCTCGTCGTTTCGGAAAGCCCTCGCCCCGATCATCGGCGCCATCGGCGGCATGGTGATTCCGGCCGTCATCTTTTACGCGTTCAACCCCACCGGGGAGATGGCCGATGGCTGGGGAATCCCGATGGCCACCGATATCGCCTTCGCTTTGGGGGTCTTGACCCTTTTGGGACATCGGATACCTCGCAACCTCTTCGTCTTCCTCGTTTCGCTCGCGATCGTCGACGATATCGGCGCGGTATTGGTCATCGCCCTCTTTTACACCGCCTCTCTCAAGCTCGGCTGGCTTCTCGGCGCCGGAGCGATTACCCTGACGCTGATCGCCCTGAACCTGATGGGAATTCGGAAACTGATTCCCTTCGGCATCGTGGGGGGGCTGCTCTGGTTCGCCCTTCTCGAATCGGGCGTTCACGCCACCATCGGCGGCGTTATTCTCGCCTTCACCATTCCGGTGCGCCCCCGGTTCAATCCGGCCCGGTTCAGCCGGAAAGTGCGGGAGCTGGCCGACGAGTTCGACCGATACCAAAGCGACGCCGACGACATTCTGGTCAACGACCGGCAGGCCGAAATCGCCCAAGAGTTTTACGCCACCAGCGCCGGAGCGCTGACCCCCTTGCAACAGCTCGAACGGGGGTTGCATCTGCCGGTCGCCTTTCTGGTCATGCCTCTGTTCGCCCTGATGAACGCCGGTATCCCCCTCGACGCGGGACGACTCGTCGATGCCCTCACCCACCCGGTGACCCTCGGCGTCTTCTTCGGCCTGCTGGTCGGAAAGGTGGTCGGGATTTTGGGCGGGGTGGCGCTAGCCGTCCGGATCGGCTGGATCGGTCTGCCGGTCGGCGTGACCCTGTCGCACATCTTCGGCGCATCGCTTTTGGGGGGGATCGGCTTTACCATGTCGGTCTTCGTCGCCGACCTGGCCTATGTCGGGGAGGGGGTTCTTCTCGACTTCGCCAAGATGGGGATCGTCGCCGCATCGCTCGTCGCCGGGGCGGGTGGGGCGTTGTGGCTGTATCGCGTGGGAAGTGTTCAGGCGAAAACCTGACCCGCGCAGGCTTCACCCGTCAAGAGCAAGCGGCGAGAGGTGGGCCAATAGGGACGTCGGCGCTGACAGCGCTCGGGAGGTCGGCGATCGCCTGTTCCGACGCTCGGTGGACCGCCCCCCCCTCATCGCGGCCCTCCTTTCCTCCGTCGGGTTCGGCGGGTACCCCCTCGCCCGGGCCATCCGGCCTCCGGGCTTCCTGACTCTTAACCGCAAGACGCCCTTAGTGGGCGATAGAAAAATCGGCGTACGCGCCGGTCGCGTCGGAGCGGGATATCTCGATAGCGGTCACCCGAGCGGACGGTGGGCCGTGGTGGAGCCATTCGACCAGCTTGTCGATCTTTTCCGGTCGTCCTTCGGCCACCACCTCCACCCGTCCGTCGGCCAGGTTTTTGGCGTAGCCGGTCAGCCCGCCGATCCGGTGGGCCGTCTCGACAGTCGTCGCCCGGAAGAAGACCCCTTGGACGAGGCCGGATATATAGAGATGGGCGCGAACCGTTTTCATGAGGGTATTGTAACTTTCCCGGTCAAAGTCGGCAATGGGGCTATGTATAACCAATAGGTTATGACTGCATTTTTAAATGGTTATGAATCAAAGAGTCATGGCGAAGAACTCCGCTGAGGAGGAGTTTGATTTTACAATCGATGGTGGGCGTGATATACACCTTATTTCCCGATGAATTGTCCCCCCGCCCGCTTGGTTCAGAGCGAGCTATGGCATCACCTTTCTTCAAAGAGGGAGCAGGTTGAGAGAATGAGTGACGGTTATAAGATGGTCGTCCTGATGAAGCAGGTGCCCGACACCAGCTCTAAGGCTGGCGTGAACCCGGACGGCACCGTCGACCGGGCCCGCGCGAAGCGGATGATGAATCCGTTCGACAAGTACGCCTTGCAAAAAGCGCTGGAAGTCAAAAAGGCTCACGGCGGCGAGATCACCGTGGCCTCGATGGGCCCCCCCCCGGCGCTGGAGATCGTCGTCGAAGCGCTCGAATACGGCGCCGACAAGGGTATTCTCCTCTCCGACAAACGGCTGGCGGCTTCCGACACGTTGGCCACCGCCTACGCTCTGCACATGGTCGTCAAGCATGTCGGCAAGGTCGATATGGTCTTCACCGGCTTGCAGACCACCGACGGCGACACCGCCCAGACCGGGCCGCAGATCGCCGAACGGCTCGACATGCCGCAGGTGACCTACCTCGAGACGCTCGAAGTCAAAGACGGCGTGGCCACCATGCAGCGGGTCGTGGAAGGGGGACATCAAACCATGGAATGTCCGCTCCCCTGCCTGATCACCGTGGCCAACTCGGCGGCGCGGCTGGAGCCGAAACGGTTCGCCGACGTCTTCGCCGTGAAAGAGCTGATCCGCGACAAAGCCAAATACGACAGCAAAGTGACCATACTCGATCTCGACGTCATCGGCGCCAACCCCGACCGGGCCGGCCTGAAAGGGTCTCCGACGGTCGTCGGCAAAACGTGGAAGATGGGCGAGATCGGCGGCGCGTGCACCATGTTCGAAGGAGGCGCCGCCAAGGACGAAGTGGCCGAGCTGGTGGGAGATATCGCCGCCAACCACGGCGGCATCCTTGAGGAGGTGCTTGGGTGAGTAAGTATCAAGACGTCATGGTTTTCGCCGATCAGCTTCAGGGCGACCTGCAGCCGATCACATTCGAGCTTCTGGGCGCCGCCCGTGAGCTGGCCGGGAAACTGGGAGTCAAAGTCCAGGCGGTCGTCGCCGGTCATGAGATCGACACGCTCCCGCAGATTCTCATCGAATACGGCGCCGACGAAGTTTTCGTCGTCGACAAGCCGGAACTGAAAGAATACGCCAACCTGCCGTATCGGCGGGCGATGATCGCGGTGCTGGAATCGCTTCCGCAACCGCCTCACATCATCCTCTCCGGCGCCACCACCGTCGGGCGTGACCTCGCCCCTCGGATCGCCGCCTATCTCGAAGTCGGCCTCACCGCCGATTGCACCGAGCTCGACATCGGAGAGTACATCCACAAAGGAAAAGCCGATCCGACCAAAACCGGTACTTTCAACGACGTTCTCTACGCCATCCGCCCGTCGTTCGGCGAATCGTTGAAAGCCCGGATCATCGGCCCGTGGAAGAACCCGCAGATGGCCACCGCCCGAACCGGCGCCATGGTCCCCTCCGAGCGGGACGCCTCCCGCACCGGGAAAATCACTCCGGTCGACTGCACGTTCGATCCCGGCGATTTCCGGCTGAAAGTCATCGAGACCGTCCGCGACGTCTCGTCCGAGGTCGATCTGACCGGCGCGAAAGTGATCGTCTCCGGCGGCGCCGGGCTCGGCTCCGCTGAAGGCTTCAAGATTGTCGAAGACCTCGCCTCGATCTTCGAAGGGGGCGCCGTCGGCGCTTCCCGTCGGGCGGTCGACGCCGGGTGGATTTCCTACTCCCATCAGGTGGGGCAGACCGGCAAAACCGTTCGCCCGAAGATTTACATCGCCTTGGGGATTTCCGGCGCTATCCAGCACCGGGTGGGGATCACCAACTCCGACATCATCATCGCCGTCAACAAAGACGAGGGCGCCCCGATCTTCCAGTTCGCCAACTACGGAATCGTGGGCGACCTGTACGAGGTCGCACCGCTGCTCAAAGCCCAGTTCCAGGCCCAGATGGCCGGGGCTTCCGCCTAACCAGAACGAAACACCGCCCGAGACAACGAGGCGAGGAGGAAACGAAACGTGAGTCAGAAAATCGCTTATGACGTGGCCCTGGTCGGCGCCAGCCCGTCCAACCTGACGCTGGCCCACCGGTTGGTGGAACTGGCCAAAGGACCCATCCGCATCGCCATTCTGGAGAAGGGAAAGGCGGTCGGCGCCCATCTTCTCTCCGGCGCGGTCAGCAACCCCCGGGTGCTGGACAAGGTCTTCCCCAACTGGAAAGAAGACGAGACCTTCCCCGTTGAAGGTATCTGCACCGAGTCGTACGTCACCTTCATGGGCGCCGAGAAGGTCGAAGACGCCCCCCGGTTCGCCGTTCCCCCCCACTTCAAAAAAGAAGGGTACGCCATTCTCTCCGTCTCCGATCTGGCCGTCTGGATGGCCGACCGGTTGGCCGAGAAAGCGGCCGAGAAAGAGGGAGTCGTCGTCGATATCTACCCCACCTTCCCGGCCCGGGAGATCGTCTATGACGGCGACACCGTCGTCGGCGTGAAAGTCGACGACACCGGCGACGAGAGCAAAGACGTCCTTCACGCCAAAGTCACCGTCTTCGGCGACAAAGGTTTCGTGTCGCGCGACCTGTGCGAGAAATACGGCCTGCGGAAAAATCCCCAGACCTGGGGCGTCGGCGTCAAGGAAATATGGGAGACCGAAGAGTCGTACGAAGGGAAAGTCTGGCACACCGCAGGCTACCCGGCCCATCCCGGCCTCTACGGCGGCGGGTTCATCTACGGCTGCAAGAACAACAAACTGATCGTCGGTTTCGTCTGCGCTCTCGACAACGACAACCCGAACATCGAGCCGCCGCAGCTCCTGCAGGATCTCAAAAAGAACCCGTGGGTCCAGAAGATGCTCAAGGGGGGCAAACTGATGCGCTACGGCGCCGCCGTTCTCCCCGAAGGGGGCTACTACTCCCTTCCCGAGAAATTCGCCGTATCCGGCGCCATGATGGTGGGGGACGCCCTCGGCACGCTGGACATCAAACGCTTCTCCGGCGTCGACAAAGCGATGGAGTCGGGTTGGATCGCCGCCGAAGTGATCGCCGACGCATTGGCGAAGGGCGATACGTCCGAAGCGGCGTTGGCGCCCTACAAGGCAAAGGTCATGGACAGCTTCATCGGCAAAGAGCTGTACGAAGCCCGCTATTTCAAAGAGACCTTCCATCAGTATCCCGAGATCCTCAACGACGCTTTCCCGGCGTTCGCCAAGGGCGTCGATGCGGGGCGGGGGCTTTTCGGCGGAGCGTTGGCCTTCGGCCTGTCGAATCCCTTCCGGGCGCTCAAGCTGATGGGAGCGCGCGGCATGATGGAGAACCCCTCCGACCGTGGTCCCGTCACCTACAAAGAAGACCGGACCTATCCGAACCCGGCTTACAAAAACGGTGACGTCGCCAAAGCGACCGATTTCGACCGGAAGACCGTCTTCTCCACCGCCGACATCGTCTACTACGCCCACACCCACTACGAAGAGGGCGTGGAGCATATCGACGAAACCGACGCCGCCGTCTGTCATAGCTGTATTAGCCGCTACGAAGGCGCCGGGAAGAAACCCCCCTGCGTCGGCGACTGCACGGCGGAGGTCCACGAGGTGATGGAGATCGAAGGGAAACGGACCCACAAAATGGCGTTCGAGAACTGCGTCCAATGCACCACCTGCGAGATCGTCTGCCCGTCGAAGAACATTCGCGTCCGCGCCGCCGCCTACGGCTCCGGCCCCGACTTCTCCGGCATGTAACCGATCAGTCTTTAGCTTTTTACGACCGGGAGTCCCTCACAGGGCTCCCGGTTTTTTAGCGAGCGTGCGTCGAAGAAGAGCCGTCGTCGTTCAGGCTTGCGCCTGCGCCGACTCCCGCTCGACCGATTAAGGCGGTCGCTTCGCTCTTATCCCCGTGTGTCGTCGGGAGCCGAGTCGATGTGCGACAATACCCCCATGCGCATCGTTATCTGGTCCCCTCTGCATCTGATCGAACCCCTGTTGGGCGAAGCCGGTCTGCCGACCGACGACATCGGCGGCCCCGCCATCCGATGGATCGTGGCGATGGAGGAGAGCGAGGGGGCGCCTCTCGCGCCATGCGTAGTGGGTTGCGGCGGGTTGCAATGGCTTGATGAGCGTACCGTCCTCGTCCGCTCGCTGGCGGTGGCTCCCGACCGGCGGAGCGAAGGGATCGGCGGGGCCATCCACGACCGGCTTGTCGAAGAGGCGATAGGTGAGGGGATCGACTCCCTCTATCTCTTGACTACCGCCGCCGCTGAGTTCTTCACTCGACGGGGCTGGCGCATCATCGACCGGGGAGACGCGCCCGACGTCATCAAGGAGACCGCCGAATACTCCACCCTCTGCCCTGACCGGGCGCGGCTCTTACGCTATACTCGATAAAACTTTCGAGAGAGCGTTCCATGGCCACCTCTTCCGCCGGACATATCACCCACGCCGTCAGGCAGATCGTCCTCCATAACCCTCAGTCGGTTCTCGACGTCGGCATGGGGTTCGGGCGATGGGGGTTTCTCTGCCGCGAGATGCTCGACGTCTTTCCGGGGCGCTATCGAAAAGAGGAGTGGCGGTTGCGCCTCGAAGGGATCGAGGTCTACGAACCGTACGTCCAGCCCCACCACCGTCACCTTTACGACGCCATCCACATCGGCGACGCGCGAGAAGTCGTTCCGACCTTGGGTGAATACGACATGGTGATTATGGGAGACATGATCGAGCATATGCCGAAAGAGGACGGCGTAACGCTGTTGCACGACGCGCTCGACCGGGCGCGGATGGGAGTGTTGCTTAACGTCCCGTTGGGTGAAGAGTGGCTCCGGGAGATCGGCCACGAGAACGTCCACGAAGACCACGCCGCTTTCTGGACGAAAGACGATCTTGCCCCTTATCGGCCCCAGGTCTACGTCACCACCTTCGCCAACGGGTGGGAGCATGGCTGCTTTTTCGTCGAGCGGAAAGAGTACGACGCCGCCTGTCGCATCGACGTCATCGAAGAGACGCGCGCCGCCGACCCGGCGTTGGCGGTGAAGCGGTGCGCCGACGCGGTGGAAGCCATGCCCGACCGGGCCGACGCTTATCTGATCATGGTCGAGATTCTCGAAGAGCTCGGCGACGCCGACGGCGCCTTGCGGGTGTTGGAAGGGGTGGTCGCCAGGATACCCGACGAAGTGGAAGCCCGGCTCGGACTGGCCCTTCGGCTCGTCGAACGGGGGAGGGGGGGCGAAGCGTTGCCTCATCTCGACCATCTGGTCGCCTCCGGCAAAGCCTCTACCGAGGTGATTGAAGCGGCCAAGACCCTTCGCGCCCGCCTGGCCGGGTAAAAGGACATCTGCCCTTTTTTACGACGCCTGTCCTGTTTTCAGACATTTCTGATCTGTGTCCGGTTCTCTAATGCTCATTAAAACAACAGCTCCGCCCGTGGCGCGTCTGATGCATTTTCGTTTGGCGTAAGCGAAACGAACGATAAAGGAACACGCGATGGAACACGCGACAGAACGGGCGGGAACGATCATGGCCCTTCGCGCATTCGGCGGATTGGTTTTCGGGGCGTTGGCCATCACCGGCGGGCTGATTATGCAGAGCCTCTTTCTCCCCTAATTCGAATAGCGGTGAAACGTTTCATGCGATAGCGCGACCGAAAGTTTTTTTCCTCTCTCCTCAAACCCGGCGGCGATGGTGTCGCCGGGTTTTTTTGCGCCCACCGACCGGCTTACCGACGGGCAAGGAAAAATGATGCCAAACATGAAGAGTCGGCATGATGGACGACCACCAAAAACGTTCCTATGGGGGGAGCTGTGAAAACGTCCGCATGGCGTCTTGTCCCGTCGACCGTCCGCATTTCGGGTGCGGGACCGCGCCACCGCCCGAGGCCCTCGTGAGCGGCGATTGTAGCGGATGCGTCGGCGCGGCGGTCTATGGCGTTTAGGGCAAAATAGCCGGGACCGAACCGGGGGAGCGACCGCAAAAGGGGCTGAGCCTGTCCCGATCCGCCCTCCCCGATAGGGACGGCCTTTTCATGAACGACGCTACGGCGTCGAGCGGTCGTTTTGACGACCGAGCGCCCCCTCGTACGCCGCCCCCGTGGCCTACCGTTCGGAGGAGACCGGGAGGATCAGTTCCCGTTCGATCCGTTCGAACATCCGTTCCGTAATCAGCAAGCTCGACATCGCCGGGCGCCATCCTCCGTTGGTCAGAGCATGGGCGAACGGAACTACTTTAATCTGCGTTCCGTCCCCCGTGTCCATCATGCGGATGGTGTATTTATAGCGGATTTTCTTCCCTCCCCCCATCGGCAGGAAATCGAGCAACGAATCATTCGCGTTTTCGTCGTAGATCCAATCGGTCGTAACGATACCGCTCGAACGGTCGACGGTATTGAGGGGAATTTCGAGTAGCGCCTCCATCCCCCGTTCCCAAGCCGACCCGAAGGGGAGATTGAAATCTTTCGCGATCGAATTATTGTCGTAGGTAATCACGCGAACCGGGCGGGCCGCTTGGTCGATCACCGGCGCCAGCGACTCGGAGGTTCGTTGATCGACCTCGTCGAAATATTTATTCCCTTTGGCCGCATCCACCCCGCGCAGATCGACCACCTTCACCACTTTCGGGCGGGCCAGCGCGGTTTTCTGCGCCTCTTCCGGGGTAATCGGATTCACCTTCGTGGTCGTCAGTCCGGCGGGAGCGATCTCCGCCTCTTTCTCCACCACTTGGGCTTTCCCCCCTTTGCCTTCTTCGTTTTTCCATATCAACTTGTCGGGCAAAGAGGCGCAGGCGGACCCTCCGACGAGGAGGAGGGCGAGCGGGAGAACGATTCGTTTTTGCATCTGATACCAGCTACTAATAGGGGAAATGAAGCTAAAAGTGTAGACCCTCCGTCACAAGGGGTCAACCGCTATCCGCGCTCATTTCTTCAGCCGATCACCCACTCTTCTCATCCAGGCCAACTCCTCGCCGCTCATCGGTCCCTTCTCCGTCGCATCGAGCGCGTGACGCATCTGCTCGTCGGTCGAAGGGCCGGTCAGGCAGAGGTCGACCGCCGGGTGGGAGAGAGCGAACCGGTAGCAATCGCCCGCCGTCGGGACCGGATCGGGGGCGATCCGTTTCGGATCGGCCTTGATCAGCTGAGCCCACGACGTCGCCGTGAAACAGACCAACCCCGGTCGCCCATCGGTCGGTCGAGCGCCGAGCGGATTGAATACGTCCGTTTCCGCCCCCCGATGGATGGCGTTGTAGCGAACGTGAAAGATATCGGCGAAGGGGGCGTCGGCGAACGTTTCGAACCGGAGTCGTTGATGCCCGGTTCCCGAGAGGAACCGAATTTTCCCTTCCTCGCGAAGTTTTAGCGCCGTCTCCAGTTGCCCCGCCCCGATCCCCTTGGCGTCGGAGTAGAGATAGAACTGCAACCCGTCGAGATAGTCGGTTTTGAGCTTACGCAACGCCCGCTCCACACTGTAGCGGATCATCGGCGCCGTCGGCACGAGACTGGTCACCGTAATAAAAAGCTCCTCCCGATGGGTCGGAATCAGACGGGTAAGCCCTTGCTCCATCCCTTTGCGCCGCGACCAGGCCCAGTAGAAATAGCGGACCCCCCGCTCGAAGGCCTCCTCCACCGCCCGGTCGCTCACCCCGTAGCTCGACCCGACCCCCAACGGACCGACGACCCGCCCGGTCCGTCCCAACGTACGTGGCTCGAAAACGTTCATGACGCCTCCTCAGATCCGGCGCAACCGTCGATATCGGCGACGAAAAGATTGAGCCGCTCTTCGTGCCATGCAAAAAAGGCGAGATGGGCGCCATCAGGGGAGACGGGTACCTGGTCGACCCGAACGGTCTTGTCATAGGGGGCGATTGATGATTATTCGCCTCCCGCCGCGGCGACCGGACCGAGCGCCATCGTCGCAAAAAACAGATTCACTCATCCCCCTCAAGACGGCTCATATGGCATGAAACACCATGCATCATATGCCGAACCGATCGGTTCAAGCGCCACGTTTCGCCTTGATAGAGGATGCCGACCCTGCGGTGAAAATCGTCGCCGCGCCGCGCAGTCGCCCGCTAACGGGGGCGACGCCGTTTCTTCGTCGGGTTGGCCGCTTTCTTCGCCGCCTTGTTGGCGGTCCGATCTTGCCGCCCCTTTTTGGCTCGGGCGTTCTTGGCTTTAATCGAGCTCTTTCGCGCCGGGCGGGGTTCTTTGGACTTTGTCGTCCCCCCTTCGCCGACGAGGACGAAGTCGACCTGTCGTCGTTCCACCGACACATGTTCCACTACGATCCGCACCGGGTCGCCCAAACGGAACCGACGGTTGCGCCGTCGCCCCACCAGCGCATGACCGATTTGATCGTACTGGTAATAGTCGTCGGTGAGGCTTGTCAGGCGGATAAGCCCCTCGACCGGGGCGTGGAGTAGCTCGACGAAGAAACCGAAAGCGGTGACGCCGGAGATGACTCCGTCGAAGGTCTCACCCACCCGCTCGGCCAGATATTGGGTCTGGCGGAGTTTGATCACCTCCCGCTCGGCGTCGTCGGCCACCCGCTCGGCGCCGGAGCAATGCCCCGCGATCTCGGGGAGTCGCTCGGCCCATTGTTCGACCCGCCGTTTTTTCTGGAGGAGGTCTTTGATCAACCGGTGGACGATCAGGTCGGGATAACGCCGAATGGGGCTGGTGAAGTGGGTGTAGTGATCGAAAGCGAGGCCGAAGTGGCCAATGTTGTCGACGGCGTAGCGGGCCTGTTTCATGGAGCGGAGGAGCACGGTGGTGACGAGCCGCTCTTCGGTCCGCCCGGCGAAGTCGCTGATGACCTTGGCCATCATCTTCGGATTCAGTTTGGTCGTCTTGGGGAAGCGATAGCCGAAGGCTTCGATGAACTCGCGGAAGGCGTCGATCTTGAGAGGGTCCGGTTCGTCGTGAATGCGATAGATCGCCGGGTGGCGGCTCCGCAGGAAGTGCAACGCCACCGACCGGTTGGCGGCCAGCATAAACTCTTCGATCAGTTTATGGGCGACGTTCCGTTGGACCACGACGATATCTTCCGGCTTCCCGGTGACGTCGAGGACGATCTCCGGCTCGGGAAGGTCGAAGTCGATGGCGCCGGCTTCGGAGCGTCGCTTCTTCAAGAGCGCGGCCAGTTCGGCCATCAGGTCGAACCGTTCGACCATCGGGGCGTACCGCTTGACGGCGTCGTCGTCGGTTCGCCCGATGATGGCGGCGACGTCGGTGTAGGTCATCCGTTCGTGCGACCGTATGACCGACTCGCTTAGGCGATAGCCGATCTGATTTCCTTCGGCGTCGTAGGTCATGACGCAACTCATGGTCAGCCGATCGACTTTCGGGTTGAGCGAGCAGAGGTCGTTACTCAACTCAAAGGGGAGCATCGGGATGACGCTACCGGGGAAGTAGACCGACGTAGCGCGAAGGACGGCCTCCTTATCCAAGGGGGAGTCTTCGGTGACGTAGTGGGAGACGTCGGCGATATGAACGCCGAGTTCGTACCCCCCTTCTTTGGTCCGAGTCACTTCGACGGCGTCGTCAAAGTCTTTGGCGGTTTCGCCGTCGATGGTGACGATGGGGCGGTCGCGGAAGTCGAGCCGTCCTTTAAGATCGGCTTCCGACGGGGGGAGGCAGGCTTTGGCTTGGGCGACGGCGGCGGCGGGAAACTTGTTCCGCAACCGATGTTTGGCGACGACGATCTCGATCTCGACGGTCGGGTCGTCGGCTTTTCCCAACACCCGGTCGACGACCCCGACGGCTCGGCTGGTCTTGCCGGGATAGTCGAGCATCTTGACGACGACGGCGTCTCCCTCTTTGGCGCCGCCGGTGTCGCCGTCGGCTACGAAAATGTCGTGGACGATCTTCCGGTCGAACGGGTCGACGAAGCCGCCGCCACGGAAAGGTCGGAAGGTACCGGTTAACGTGTCGTTGGCCCGCTCCAGAATGCGGATGACGTTCCCTTCGCGTCGCCCGTCGGAACGTGTTTTTTCCAGCCGAACGACGACTTTGTCGCCGTGCATCGCTTCTTCGAAGTTGCGGGGACCAAGATAGACGTCGGCCTCTTCGGGGTCGTCGATGATCAGAAAGCCAAACCGGTCGGGATGCCCTTGGACGACGCCGGTAACGAGATTCATCTCGTCGGCCAGACCGATCCGCCCTCCCCGTATTTTGACGATCCGTCCGTCACGGGTCAGCTCGCGTATCCCCTTTTGCACGGTCGTCCGTTCGGCGACGCCGACTTTGAGGCCGAGGTCGATCTCCCGCATGGTCAAGGGGGAGGTGAGGAGGGAGCGAAGCCGCTGATAGAGTTCTTCGGTGGTCACGGGCGACCAGTGCGATACGTTTTGTTCATGGCGCATTGTACCCTTTCTCTCGAATTTGCGCAAAACCTCAATTATTATCGACAATTAGGCTTGATCCGGCCATGATGTCGTGCTAGTATCGCGGGAAGGGCAAGTGTCGATAATCATTTACTTTACACTGCGACGCCCCGGCGGCGTTGCGGGGTCGAAGGCGTACCATGTGGCTCCATCGAAACGAACTGACGTATGAGGAGAAGCGGCTCCGCTCTCTCTACGACTCGCTTCGGGAAGACCTGACTCGCCATCTCATCGAGTTCGCTCTCGTCGATTCTTTCAACAACTACATGGCCAACGAGGAACCGTATGCGTTCGTCGAGAAGCGGGAATTAAAACCGCGCGCCAAGGTAGTGGAGAAAGAAAACCCCCTCATCAACAGCTTCATCGTCGTCTTCGCCGAGGACGCCCTGCCCCAGGAGATGAAGAAGAATATTCGCCATTTCGACAGTAATAAAGTCACCAAAGAAAATCTGGCGGAACTGAAACTGACCGGCCTAAATGTGGCCGACCGGTTCCATAAACAGCAGAAGTATCTCGAGACAAGCCAGTTCTACGTGCTGCTGCGCTCGCTCCTGAAAATCGACTACGCTCTTTTGATCCAGCGCGATCTCTCGGTGAAGAACAAGAATCGCTACAGCCTCTCCCACTACCATGTGCGGATCGACTGGCTGTTGGACGCTGCCGCCGAGGCTCTGGGGAAAGAGATGCGCTACATCTCCAAAGACCTCTACGAAAAAGGGGACGAATACGCCCAACTGATGGTGGAGAAACTGTTCGAGTATTACTCGTTCCATCACTCGGTTTCGGGACGACGCACGGCGGCCATGCTGGCGATGCAACTCCTGCGTCAAGGGCCTCACTACGGCGCGGTCTTCGTCTCCAGTTCGGAGTCGCGCACGTTGACCCGTTTGTCGGAGAAGGGGGTGAGCAAATACGCGCTCCTCCCGTTGGACAAAGACGCCATCGCCCATATCGAAGGGCACCCCAACGGCGATCCCGATTTCCGCCGCAAGTTCTTGATCCACGAAAACGCCAACGGGGGCGGTGTGGTGGTCTTTCAGGTGGTCTATGCTTTCAACGAACATAGCAAACCCCCCATCGACGGTCGCTTGCGCGAATTGAAAGCCGACGTCTCCTGGTTGCGGGTCCGCAACCAGTTGCTGGTGCCGAATTTCTCGATGGTCGATACCCGCCCGATCCGGTACCAAGTCCTCTACGACCAAGCCGACCCCCTATCGTAGTTCCTGGCGGCGGGCGCGGGCGCCGTCCTCTGCCTCGATTACGTTTTCCATAGCGACGTTTCAGGTTAAGATGGAATGACCATGGCCGAAAAGAAAATGACCGTCGATCTCTGCGAAGGGTGCCCCGGCGCCTGTTGTCGCGGGATCGAAGAGCTGGTCAAAAAACCGCGCACCAAACAAGAAGTCGCCGACGTCCGGTGGCAACTTCATTTTCTGCACATCCAGTTTTTCATACGAAGCCGTCGCTGGTATCGGCATATCGTCTCCCCTTGTTGCTACCTCGACGAAAATCATTTTTGCGCCATCTACGAAAGCCGACCGCAGGTCTGCCGCGATCATATGCCCCCCAGTTGCGAGCATTACCACCCGATCTGGGACACGGTGTTCGTCACGCCGGAAGATCTCGACGCCTACATGGTAAGAGAGGCCCGAAAAAAAGAACGGGCGAAAAAGAAGAAGGCGAAACAGGCGTAGGCCTGTTTCCTTCCCAACGGTATCGCTCCGGGCGCTCTACGGCGCGCACGCTCCGACAGGTGAAAGGGGGGAGTCCTTATTACCGCTAGGCTACGATCCCCTCGTCTCTATCGGAAGGGCGCGCAGGGGCATCCGGCGTCGGCGCCACCATCAGGAGCATCCCCCCTTTGTGCGGCAGTTCCGGCGATAGATCGAGGGCGATCTTCGCGCGGCGCAAGAACCCGGCCATGGCGTAAAACCGGACGGCGTTGACGTTGTCGGCCCATACCATAAGGCTCACCTCCCGTCTCCCTAACCGTCGGGCCATGGCGAAGACCCCACCGATCAGATCGCGTCCCAGCCCTTCGCCCCGACGTCCCGGAGCGACCGCCATGCCGGAGAGGTACAGACTCCCATCGACACGCGTCGCATAGAGAGGGGCCAGACGTTCCCGGTCGGCGGGGGAGAGACGTGCGGTCACTTCGGGGGGTTGGCGAAAAGCTTCCGCCGGATAAGCGTTGACGGCGGCGGTGACCTCGTCGCCATCGACGGTGACGAGACAGTTTCGATACGAGTAGGGCGACAGTTCGGTGGCTGCTTCCGATCCGATGAGAGCCGCCGGGTCGACATCAGGGGAGGTGCGACGCGTGACGTATTCGACCAACCCGCCGCCGGAGGCCACCAGCAATCGCCCGATAGCCGCCGCGTCGCGGGGCGCGGCGGGGCGAAGATGGCTTGTCACGATCAGACGGTGGCCGTCGTCCCCTTCAACATCGGATGCCCCATCTCCTCGCGCAGGGCGACGTAGGCGTGCGCGCATTTCCTCGCGATGCCGCGGACACGGGCGATGTAGCGGGTCCGTTCGGTGACCGAAATGGCGCCACGGGCGTCGAGCATGTTGAAGGTGTGCGATAGCTTGAGGCAGTAGTCGTAGGCGGGCAACGTCAGCCCGGCGTCGATGAGTCGTTCGGCTTCGGCTTCCAACTCGTCGAACCAACGGGCGTGGAGGGTGACGTTGGCGTGGTTGAAGTTGAAGTCGGAGAACTCGACCTCGTCCCGATGATGAACGTCGCCGTACTTCACGCCGGGGGACCATTCGAGGTCGTAGACGTTGTCGACGTTTTGCAGATACATGGTGATTCGTTCGAGGCCGTAGGTCAGCTCGGCGGTGATCGGGTTCAGGTCGACCCCCCCGCACTGCTGGAAATAGGTGAACTGGGTGATCTCCATCCCGTCGAGCCAGACCTCCCATCCGAGACCCCATGCGCCCAAGGTCGGCGATTCCCAATCGTCTTCGACGAAGCGAATGTCGTGCGCCATCGGATCGACGCCGAGCGACTTCAGCGATTCGAGATAGAGGGCTTGCGTATCTTCCGGGTTCGGCTTGATGACCACCTGAAACTGATAGTAGTGTTGCAACCGGTTCGGGTTCTCGCCATACCGCCCGTCAGTGGGACGTCGGCTCGGCTCGACGTAGGCCGCAAACCACGGCTCCGGCCCGAGGGCGCGCAAAAAGGTGTGGCGGTTGAAAGTCCCGGCGCCGACTTCGAGATCGGTCGGCTGAACGAGAGTGGCGCCCTTCTCGGCCCAGAAGCGTTGAAGGTTTAAGATAACGTCCTGAAAAAGCATTCTCTGCCCCATTAAAGTTGGAGCGGTAAGAATACCACGCTCGCCGATGTCGCGTCACCTCCGTTCGTTACGGCGCGGTATAGCTAAAGCTGGGGGTGGCGCCGGTTTCGAATCCGATGCAGAGGCCGTTTAAGGTTCCGGCGGCGGTATAGCTGTTCGCCGGGTGGTCGCCTGCCGAAGAAACGCCGACGTAGTAGCTGTCTTTACTCACGCTGTCGCCCGATCCGATGGAAAAGATCGTCGACCAGGGCAAGGTGGGCCACTCGAAATAGGAGACCGGCGTTCCCGATATGAAGTACGACTCGTACAACGAGGCGGTGGCGGGGGCGGTATCCGAAACGACCCGCATGATCAGATAGTCGCCGACACTTTTGGTGGCGACGACGGTGCGGACGAAGGGGGTCTCCAGGGTGAGGGTGACGCCGGAGACGGCGACGCTCATGGTTCCCAATACGGTGGTGGTCTCGGCGGCGGAGCGGCTGGTCGGCAAGGTGCAAGGACCACCGCTGACCCACTGGCCGGAGATGGTCCCGGTGGCGCCTCCTTGAGTGATGTCGATGTCGCTGTTGATGTAGTAGACCTCGCTACACCCGGTACCATCCCGCATCCAGAGGGTGACGATCCCGGCGTAGGTGGCCTGCCAGTTGGCCTGTTCGACGGTCAGGAGTATGCCGCGACCGGTCACGTCGACGTCCCCCAGTGTGTTGACGTCCCACGTGCCGAAGACTTCGTTGTAGATGAGGCCGCCGGTGGCGGGAGCAGGAGTCGACGAGCCGCCGGAACCGCCGCAGGCTGTGAGAGTGAGAAGTAAAGCGAAGGTGACGGCGAATCTCATGGCGACGGCTCCCGTGATGGAGGATGGTTCCTACCGTCACAGGATACCACCGGACGGGTCAGGCCAACTTCTCTTTGTTGACCACCGCGCCGATCATCACCGGCGCCCCGTTTTCGACCGTGATCCGATGAAACTCGCAATAGGCGAGCCGTCCGGCGATGGCGATGAGGTTGGTCCACTCCGGGCCGTGGCGCAAGGCCGATGGCGAAGTGGCGACGTCCATGAACTTCGGCAGATTTTCGCCGGTCAGGTCGACATCATCCCAAGTTCGCTCCATGAAGACCGGCGTCCGGTCTTGGATGACCAGCCGGTCGATAGCTCCCTCCCCCATTCCCCGGACATATTCAAAAAGACGGAGCCACGCCGGATGGAGACGGATCCCCTCCGTCTCGGCGCCGGGAACAGTTTCCGGCAGGTCGGACCGCGTGGCGGCGTTCGTATCGTTTTTCATGGCATAAGGCCTCGCCACGCTATCGGCGCATACGGCGATAACTTGAGAGGGGGGCGAAAAAAAAGCCGCCCCCGACGAAGGGGACGACGTTCCCGGTCGTTTTGAGCCTTGGTTAGAGGATGTTCTTATCCTATCGCCAAACCGGTGGCGAATGTGGGTATGGCACACAACAAAAAACCGGCCCCTCGCGCGAGGAGCCGGTGTGTCGTGCGAAACGCTGGTCAGCAGCTAAAGGATTTGCCGCAGCCGCAGCCCCCTTCGGAATTCGGGTTTTTGAAGGTGAACGACGAACCTTGCAGGGTCTCTTCGTAGTCGACGATGACGCCGTCGAGCATCGGGGCGGAGCGACCGTCAACGAGAATCGACACGCCGTTGCTGTCGAATTTCTGATCCCCGTCGTACTCGGAGTCGAAGCCGAGTTGATACTGGTAGCCGGAGCAACCCCCGCCAACCACGGCGACACGCAAAGCCTTGTCGGCGGCGTTGCTCTCTTCAGCCACTTTTTTGATCTGTTTCGCCGCCGCTTCGGTAACCGTTACCATCGTCACACCTCGATATATATTCGTTTTCTCTTCCCGGCTCTCGCCGGATGGTAGCTTGCTTTGGCGCCGACCTCCCGACGCTCCAGAATAGCCTACCATAATGGTCGGGTATATGACAACGGTTATGATTTCGTCCGCATGGCGGCCAGCGATTCGGTGAACGGGGGATAGGCGATCCCCTCTTCGGTGACGATGGCGCTCACCAGTTCCGCCGGGGTGACGTCAAAGGCCGGGTTGTAGACGGCGACCCCTTCGGGGGCGATCCGGTATTCCCCCATGACGGTGGTCACCTCTTCGGGCTTTCGCTCTTCGATGGGAATCTGCGACCCGTCGGGGCAGGCGAAATCGACGGTCGACATCGGGGCGGCGACGTAAAACGGAATTCCGTGGCGTTGGGCCAGCACGGCGACGGTGTAGGTGCCGATCTTGTTGGCGACATCGCCGTTGGCGGCGATCCGGTCCGACCCGACGACGATCTTGTCGACCATCCCCTTGGCCATCAGCGCCCCTGCCATGTTGTCGGAGATGAGGTGGACGGGAATTCCCTCTTTCATCATCTCCCACGCGGTGAGCCGGGCGCCTTGGAGCCATGGTCTCGTTTCGTCGGCGATGACGGCGATCTTTTTACCCGCTAGGTGAGCCGCCTTAAACACCCCGAGGGCGGTGCCGTAGTCGCCCGCGGTGGCGAGCGCTCCGGCGTTGCAGTGGGTCAAGGCGGTGTCGCCGTCGACCAGCAACGTGGCGCCGTTCTCTCCCATCTTTCGGTTGATGGTCAGATCCTCTTCATAAATCTTCACGCTCTCGTCTTCTAACCGGGCGACGAGAAGCGACAGGTCGTCACCGACGAACGCTTCGGCCACTTTTTTCATCCGGGCGACGGCCCAGAAAAGATTGACCGCCGTGGGACGGGAGGCGGCGAGGATGTCGAGGTCTTTCTGCCATGCGGTCATGAAGGCTTTGCGGCTTGTCGCCTCAATCCGTTTGGCGCCCAACGCCGCGCCGAAGGCGGCGGTGACGCCGATGGCGGGCGCCCCTCGCACCACCATGTCTTTAATGGCGAAGGCGACTTCCTCGGGGGTGGTGTAATCGAGATAGACTTCGCGCGCGGGGAGGGCCCGCTGGTCGATGAGCCGTACGGCATGCCCCAGCCATTCAATCGTTCGTATCACCACGTTTCCTTCCGTCTTATTTGTCTACTTGTTCGATGAGCTGATCGAGCCCTTCGGCGTCCATATCTTTTTCCCGTTCGACCGGCTTCTTCTCGGAGGGGCTTTTGGGCGCCGCTACGCCGGTCAGTTCTTTGATGGCGCTCGCGCCAACACCCACGGTTTCGCCGATTTTGCGCAACGCCTTCCCGGCCCGCTCCGCTTTTTTGAGGTCGCCGCTTTTCTTCTCCGCCTCTTTCTCCGCTTTCTCCAAGGTTTCGGCCAATCCGGGCGCCAGCCACGTGAAAAGCGCCCCGCTGACGTTGATCAGAGGGGGGGCGGTGTAGGCGTGATCGACAAGGTCGCCCCGCACTTCGGGGAACAGGGCGACCGGGTACATGGCGATGGCCAAGAGCAACAGTCCTTTAAGGAGTCCCATCCCGGCGCCGGCCACTTTGTCGGCGGCGGAGACCGCTTCGGAAATGTGCAAGAGACGCCGTACGAGGATTCCTCCCACCACCACCAGCATCACGGTGAGAAAGAAGAGGAGGACGAAGGCGACGACCTCCTGCAACGTCTTGTCGGGGAGGAGACCGGCCAGCTTCTTGGCGCCGTCGAGATAAAACCGGCTGGCGACGAAGTAGCCGACCACCAGCGAGGCGATGGAGAATATCTCTTTGGCCAACCCCCGAAAATAGGACCACGCCATGGAGGCGACCAGAAAACAGACGACGAAGATGTCGAACCAGTGAATTACCGACACGCCGGTCGTCTCCCGCTTTCTATCACTGCCCGCCGGTGTGAACACCGAGAGGGGTCGCGACGGCCTCCTCTGCGGCGTCGGTGGCGTCGCCGATCATGGCAACCAGCGATACGAACTCGTCGGCGTCGATCCGGCGATGCAGATCATCGACCACCGCCGCCGGCAGAAAATCGGGAGCTTCGGCTTTCAGCCGGTTGAGGGCTTTCATCGCTTCGTCTTTCTTGCCGTCCACGGCGCGCGCAAGGACCAAGGCGTAGAGGACCGGACCCGGCGGATAGGCGCCGTCTTTGTTGGCGAGGACTTCATAGGCTATCGACGCGTCGTCGTAGCGCCCCATTCGGACGAGCGCGTTGGCTTTTCCCACCGAGGCGACGTCGGCGAGAATCGACCCTTCGGGGGCGGTGGCGACGGCCATAGCGTATTCGTCGAAGGTTTCTTGCGACCGACCGGCCCGCCAATGAAGAGCCGCCAGGTCGATGTGGGCTTGGGCCATAACCTCGGCCGGTCCGCCACGATTGATGACGGCGTTTAAGGCTTCGACGCCGGCTTCGGCCTGTTGCTGGGTGGCGCCGGTCGCCGGGACCACCGCTTGCGCCTTATAGAGCCCAAGCTGCGCTTCGCTCTGCCGGGCGCCGAGGTAGTAGACGACGCCGTAGACGAGAGCGACCACGAGGATCACCCCCCCGGCGACGGCGGCCAACGCGGGCCAACGGTTGTGGAGAACCTCCTGCAAGGGGGCGTCGGCGGCCAAAGCCCCCGCATTGTGCTTTTTCTTTATCCGGTCGTACTGTGCGGCCATGTTGTCCTTACTGGTTGTTGGTTACATCGTCGCCCGTGCGACCAAGGCGGCGGATGCGGCGAACATGGCCGCGACTTCGTCGTCGGTCATGCCGCATCCTTTGGCCACGCGGGCGGCCATTGTCTCGTTCATAAGATCGCGCGGGGCGTGGGTATCGGTATTGAACACTAACGTAGCGCCGTGGGCTCGGGCCATGGAGAGTACGTGGCCATTGGTGAAGCTATGCCCCCCTCGGCCCGAAATCTCCAACGCCACCCCGTTCTTGGCTGCCAGCGCCGTCTCTTCCGCGGTGATCAACCCCGGGTGGGCGAGGATATCGACCCCCGCTTCGACGGCGGCCCGGTTGGTTCCCGGCGGCACCGGTTCGACAATCGTCTCGCCATGAACCACCACGATCTTCATCCCGGCGGCGCGGCAACGAATCGCCAGATCGCCGATCCGCGCAGGGGGGACATGGGTCAGTTCACCCCCCGGCAGAACGGTCACCTCTCCTCCGGCCATGGTGGCGGCGAATCGGCTCATCCGTTCGGCCACGAAGTCGTAGTTCGACTCGTCCGCATGGTCGGTAATCGCCAACGCCTTATACCCTACCGCTTCGGCGCGACGAACCAACTCGGAGGGGATCAGCTCCCCGTCGGAGAAGAAGGTATGCATATGAAGGTCGATCATCGTGACCCTATTCTATATAAGGTGTGTGGCGCCTACATCGATCAAATGAGGTACCTATAGTAAAACATTCGATGGGGCTGTCAAAGCAAATAACCGACGACACCCGTTATTCGGACTGACAATCAGCGTCATCCCCCCCATCAAGGCCGTTCCGTGACAAGCGACTGTAGTTGCACCCATTACCCTTGCCCCGCCCGATACGCCGGTTTCGGCGAGGTGACGATATTTGTCATTCAACCTCTAGGCCACCACTCTCCCGGCATCGACCGTGATGGATTCAACACCTTGTAAGCCTATGGTGTTACGTCATTACCCGTAAAAACCCAATGTTTTGGCACAGCGCATGCTTTAAACTGACATGACCACGCAAAAAAGGGCGACGGGCGCTTTGATGATCTATCACCATCTGGGGAAAAGACCATGCGTACATTATGCAAGTACAAAGAAGGTTTCACACTGGTGGAACTTCTCATCGTCGTAGCGATCATCGGCATCCTTGCCGCCATCGCCATCCCCCAGATGACCATCTATCGGGCGAAGGCTTACTGCGCCGCCATGAATTCCGATCTGGCCAACTGGACGATCGCGCAAGAATCATACTACGTCGACAATCAAACCTACCTCAACGCCGCCGCACTCGATAACCCCCCCGGCTTCAAACCGACGACAGGGGTGACCATTACCCCTACCTTCGCCACCGCAGGAGGATACGGCGCCACGGTCTCCCACCCGTTATGCCTTGACGGACTCTCCAATCCGGTGATCCTTACCTTCGATTCGACACAGGGTGGGCTCCAGTAAACATCCCTAATATAGTATAGACAGGGACGGCGCTTCGGCGTCGTCCCTTTTCTTTTTCCCGCTCCCGCTCCCTTTCACCAGAGACACCCCGTTAATCCATTGTATTTACAGTCACTTCTATATATTCGTTCACAAAAATGCACACTGCAATTCCGACTGACAATTATCGTCATCGGAGCCCAGAGGGATCGCTGTATGCAAGGCATTATTTATCCGATGGATAGGAAGCGGCCCGCTCGGCGACAGCCCAATGTCCATTCCCTGATCTTGACAATATTTGTCAGACGCCCCTTTTCGCTTGCTATCACTTTGAACATGACGGACGAGTAAATACAGCATTGTCGTCGCTATTTCAATGTGTTGCATGCATGCTCCACCTGCCGGAAGCTTTTTGGCACGCGCCATGCTTTGTCATGTGGGTGAGTTGAGCGTAAATAAGCGTTCAGTCATCGTTACTTAACCTTGGGAGGAAACATCATGTTCCGTGCTATCCAGAAGAAAGAGGGCTTTACCCTCGTCGAGCTGCTGATCGTCGTCGCGATCATCGGCATCTTGGCCGCCATTGCGATTCCGCAGATGTCGGTCTATCGCGCCCGTGCTTTCTGCTCGTCGGTTCAGGCTGACCTGTCGAACTGGGCGAAAGCGCAAGAAGCCTACTACGTCGATAACCAGACCTATCTGAACTCGACTGACCCGGCTCAGGCGCCTGGCTTCAAAGCGACCACCAACGTCACCATCACCCCGACGGCCGCTACCGCCCAGATGTTCTCGGCTACCGCCCAGCACCCCTCCTGCCTCAACGCGGACGGGACCACCGTGCGGACCTACACGTACAACTCGACCACTGGTCAGTTGACCAACGACGGGCCGTAATCTTAGCCTGAACGTGAAAAAGGACGGCGCTTCGGCGCCGTCCTTTTTTATGATATCTTCGCCCCCACCTCTCGCTTGCCCAGACTCCGCATCACGGCTATACTAGCTTTAGCGAAAATAAAGCGAATATACCATGCTCCACCATCACGATATCCTCCATGTCGATATGGACGCCTTCTTCGTATCGGTCGAAGAGCTGATCAACCCCCGGCTCGTCGGCAAAGCGGTGGTGGTCGGTGGATCCCCGTCAACGAGAGGAGTGGTGGCCGCAGCCTCCTACGAAGCGAGGAAATACGGCATCCACTCGGCCATGCCGATGGCAGCGGCTCTCAAACGATGCCCCCACGTCATCCGTCTCGACGGGAACCATTCTCTATATGGCGACTACTCGGCCAAGGTGATGGCGATCTTCGAACGATTCACCCCCGATGTCGCCCCGGTCAGTGTCGATGAGGCCTATCTCGACATCACCGGCGTCATCCGACTCCACAAGGCCGATCCGATCACCATCGCCCACCGAATACGAGACGCCGTAAAAGAAGAGACCGGACTCTCCTGCTCCATCGGCCTGGCCGGAAGCCGAGTGGCGGCCAAGATCGCCTCCGACATGGCCAAGCCTTCCGGCATGCTGGCCCTCTTCCCCGGGTACGACGCCTCCTTCATGGCGCCGTTGCCGGTGGGAAAGATGCCGGGGGTCGGGCCAACGGCGGAAGAGTCGTTCCGGCGAATGGGGATCACCCGGATCGGCGACCTGGCCCGCTACGACGCCGGAACCCTCACGACCCTCTTCGGCCGACACGGCGCCGCCGCCGCCCGCCGCGCCAAAGGGGAGTCGGCCCCTCTCCCCCCAAGAGGGCCGGTCAAGTCGATGGGGAAAGAGGTGACCTACGCGGTCGATACCGACGACCCGGCCTATCTGGAGGCGACCCTTTCCTATCTCTCCGAACGGGTGGCCTATCGACTTCGCCAGGCCGGGTTTCTTTTTCGACGCGTGACGGTCAAGATTCGGTTCGCCGACTTTAACACCGCCACCCGGTCGCGGGTATTGAGCGGACCGTCGGGGGAGGCGGCCCGTCTCTTCGCCGTGGCCCGTGTTCTCTTGAAAGGGCTCGCCCCTTCCCGCCGAACGGGAGTCCGGCTGGTGGGGGTGTCGGTGTCGCTCTTGACCGAACGGACACCACAGATACCCCTCTTCGAAGCGGTCGCCACTCTCAAAAAGGAAGCGGTGGCCGACGCGGCGACCCTCGCCCGAGAGCGGCACGGGTTTGAGGCTCTCCTTTCGGCCCGGTCGCTTATGTATGCGGCCCATCGACGAACCCCACCTCCGTAAAGCGAACGTCATTCCACGAATGGCGTTCTATGTTATTGAAAAAGAACGAGATATTTGTTGATTTCTCTTGACCGAAACTCTCTCCCCGTTAATAATGCTCAGAACTTCTTTTGCGTCCCTCTCTTTTCTCGCTCCGGTTTGCGCTTGGTATGCCGACAAACCGGACGGGTACGGTGAAGGGATATAAAAAGAAAAACGCCTTGGTTACCTAATTTCGAGGAGAGATACATGAAAAAGATTTTCGCAGCGATGTCGGTCATGGCCGTGGCCATGATGGGCGTCATCGTCTCGCCGAGCGCTTCGGAGGCCCTTCCGACCTTCGCCCGGCAGATGAACCTTCCCTGCTTTTCCTGCCACTTCCAGAACGTCCCGAAGCTGAACGCTTTCGGTCGTGCGTTCAAACTTGGCGCCTACACCGATACGGCTACCGACCTGATCGAAGATGACAACATCTCGATTCCGGCCACCATGCCCCTCGGTTTCGTCTACAAGTTCCGCTATCAGATGTCGACCGCCAAGGAATCCCACGGCGAGGAAAAAGGCACTGATCGCGGCGAGTGGCAGATTCCCGACGAAGCGGCCATCTGGATGGGTGGACGCGGCGGCGAGAACCTCGGCTACGCTATCGAGTGGGGCGGACCCTACCTCGGCGGCAAAATCATCTGGTCGTTCCCCGTCGGCGGCGGGCGCCTCGGCGCGGCGGTCTTCTCGACCGACGCTCTCGGCTGGACCAACGGCATGGAGATCTTCAACACCGGCGTTCTCCGCGCCAACCGGATGTTTGAGAACCGCAAAGAGACCAACGCTTTCCACGCCGCCGGTGTGGTTGGTGGCGCCGCTCAGGGCGTGAACGTCTTCTACGGTTCCGGCATGTTCTTCGCGAACGTGGCTCTTTGGGCCCCGGTCTTCGAGCACGCCGACGGCGGGTTCGACCTTTCCCTCGGCTATCGCTTGGCCGTGACCCCGACCCTCGCCGGTTGGGACACCATGGTCGGTATCATCGGTTCCGCCGGCTCGACCAAATGCGTCGAGTGCGCCGAGATCGGACCGAACGCTGACGAGTCCCTGCAGGAGTTCAAAACCGAGTGGATGGGTGTTGACGCCCAGGCTCAGGGCCAGATCGCCGGTATGGACACCGAGATCGTCTTCGGCTACGCCAACGTTGGCGATGTCGATGGCAACATCTACGCAGAGGGCAACTCGATCTCGCTCGGCGCCGAGATGTCCTTCTCCCCGATGATCAACCTGGCCGTGGCCTACATGACCGCCACCGACAAGTCCTCCGGGACCGACGTCGACCGGTCCGCCTTCACGGTCGCCCCGATCATCAACATCACCCAGAACCAGAACCTGCGTGTCGAGTACACCGCTTGGTCGGGTGACGGGCGCTCGAACGACACCGCGATCACCGTGATGCTGTTCGGCGGCTTCTAAGCCACTTGGGTTCACATCGAACCCGACTATCGGCATACCACTCCCCAGCCCGAAAGGGCTGGGGATTTTTTATGGCCGTCGACGTGACGAACGCACACCTCTCCCGTCCAACTTGAGAGAGGGTTCCGACCACCATGAAACGAGCGATCGCCCCCATTTCCCTTAGCCTCATTCCAATATTTCCCCGTATTCCCCTTCTCTCCTTCTTGACACTCGCCTGATAAACCAGCACAATGGGAGCGTTGCTATTTCTATAAGCCTTGTGGGCGAAAGGATTGAAATGACGGCTCGACACGTTGGCAAGGGAGGGGTCCTGGCCCTTGCTCTGCTCGTGGCGCCTTTTGTCGTTTCTCCGGCCCACGCCCTCCCAAGCTTCGCTCGTGGCCAAGGAACCCCCTGTGGCTCGTGCCATGTCTCGGGGCAAAGCCAGCTCGATCAACGCAATCTGCTGAAGTCTCTCGAGAGCGAAACGGCTCCTGCGGTGGCGACGGTCGATCTCTTGCCGGTGACGAAACAGTTACCGGTCTCGGCGACTCTTTCGCTCCATACCACGATCAACGATGGGGCGTCCGCCTTGGGTCGCTCGGCGCCGCAAGAGCGGTTGCGTCTTATCGCCCCCGAACCGAATAATCTCATCGGCCTGTCGGGTATGTCGGGTCAGGTGAAATACGAGAACTTCGACGCGTCGGTCGGCTTCTTCGGCGATGGCGAGGGGCAAAATCTGGTATCGTCCTTCTCCGATCCCAAGCTCTGGTATCGGCTCGGTTACTCCCCCCGGTTCGGCTCGTTGGGACTGGCGGTGGGGCTCTTCGGGGAATCGGCTTCCCGGTCGATTATCGATCGGGAACAGGGGAACGGGTTCGCTCGAACGGTCGGTATCGATGCGCGGGTGAGCGGACAGATCGCCGACTATACCTTCGATCTGACCGGTATGTATATGACGAGCCGGGAGTCCGATCACGCCGAGGGTTCGTCGCTCAATAACGGACAGAAGGTCGATGGTCTCTATGCGTCTGCGGAGGTGGGCCTGACGAAGGGGTTGAGCTTGACGGCGGCCTATCGGTCGATGCCGACGCCTGAAGGGGTTCGTACGACGGGCGACACCGATGATGAGCGGTTGGCGACCATTGGGGCGCGTCTCTCGATCTCCGACCAGACGAGCCTCGCTTCGTGGTACACCTCGTATCTTTCCCAACGGTCGGGCGACTATACCTCGGACGGCGCCTTCACGCTCCTCTTCATCTCCAACTTTTGACCCTTACGGGTCCTCCACCCCTCGGATTACTCAAAAAGAGTCCCGTTCGCTTCACGCGTGTGAAGAAAGAAAACCGGCAGGGGAGGGTGAGCGGCGAGAGGGAAGAGCCGTTCTGTGAACCCTTCCACTGCGTTACGCCGCTTGAGTTCGCCACGGAAATCTTTCCCGACATTTAGCGGGTTTATCGGTTCGGACGAAGATGGAGCGAGCGCATTTTCATCCAGATCGGTGATGGGCTCCCAGCTCGTTTTACGAGATCCGCAAATGAGCGATTCGCTTTACAATCCTCGCCACCTTCCGGTTCACGTCGCTTTGGATGCGCTCCAAGTCAGCGAGATAATTCATCCGCAGATGGTTCGTCATGACGCCACGAATTTTCGAGAGCCACCTGCCGAAAAACGGTCTCGTCGAAAATTCGCGGTAATCGATCTTCAGGTCGGTCACCTCTTCCAATCGCTCCAGCAACTGCGACAACGGCTGATCGTCGAGCGCTCCGATCCCGGCGGCTTCCGCCGGTTGTCGGTCGAGCCATTCGGCGAACCCTTCGGTGTCGGGGGTCGGCGATGCGGCGAGTGCGGTCTGTAGTTCCCGTCCGAGTCGCGTCGCCAACGGTTCCGCCGCGCGGCCACGCAACGCCGTTTCGATCCGTTCGATGACCGTCGGCCAACTGAACCGTTCTCGCACATAGTCGCGGCCGCGTCGGCCCATATCGGCGCCTTCGTCCCCATCGACGAGCCGCGATACGGCGTCGGCGTATCCTTTCGGGTCGTCGTAGAGCAACCCCCCGCCACAGGTGAAGAGATGCTCCCGGCTGACGTTGCATCCGGCATGCGCCAACACCGGTTTCTCTTGCCCCCACGCCTCCATCATCACGATGGAGAAACTCTCTTTGGTCGAGGGCAGCACGAACGCCGAGCAGGCGGCGAAGGCGTCTTGTTTCTCTTCTTCGGTGACGAACCCCAGCGCTCGGACGTCGGCCCCTTCGATGGCGATGTCTCCTTTGCCCGCCAGTAGCAGCGGTATTGGCTTCGCGCGGCCCCGATTCATCGTTGCGTGAAACGCTAAAAGTTCCGGGACGTTCTTCTCCCGTTGCAACCGTCCCACGTAGAGGACAAACGGCCCCTCGACGTTGAATCGCTGGCGGAACCGGTCGGCGTCGCCGGGTCCGGTCTCGATCCCTTCACCCACCACCGGCGAGAGGGGGTTGCGCATCTTCAGCGTCGATTCGGCGAGCCGCTTTTCGGCGTAGGTGTTGAAGAAGATCCCGTTGACCCACGCCGCGTTAGCCCGCAAGATCTTCGAATAGCCGTGCGGTTCGTCGTGGTAACAAGGGACGAGGTAACTCTTCTCCGGCGCCGATTGGCTTCCCCAGAAGGTGGTACCGTAGAGGTAGGGGATGAAAAAGATCGCGTCGTAGGAAGGCTCTTCGGCCAGATGGTCTTCCAACGGGGTGGAGCGGATCGACGTCGCCATCCACCGGGTCATCTGGGGCCATGTCATCTCTTCGCGCATGACGACGCTGTGGCCGACGGCGTGATGTTCCGTCGCGTCGGTCACATCGACCGGGAATCGTCGCACCGACACGCCGTTCACCTCTTCGGCGTCGGCAAGGGCGTTGTTCCACGAAAGCATCGAATCGGTCTTCGTCGTCAAAAGGAGCGCCTCATGCCCCGCGTCGTTGAAAGCTTTCGCCAAACCTCCGGCGTGCATCTCCGCCCCACCGGCGGCGTCTCTTTTGTAGTGGGGAACCACCACCGCCACCTTTAGTTTCTCCCCCACGGGACGGGCCGCCGGACGAGAGAGCATCGTCACCTTGCGGCGGAAGTCGCGGTGATCGTCAGGGTCGAAGAGGAGTCCCCCGGCGAAGAGCCGCTCCATAAACGAGGTCAGCCCCGGCGCCACCACCGGCATGCCGACGGAAGCGGCCCATCGGATCGCCTCCCAGACCGTCGGGTGATACGACGGGAGGGCCATGAACGACCCGGCGCCGACCGACGTCGGGAAGTCGGGCCCCGTCGGCGTCACCGGCAATCCTTCGAGCCACGGATGTTCGGCCATCGCCTGCGGTACGAAAATCGACCGGGCGCCATCGGTGATATCGACCGGAGCGGCCATCCCCATCGGGTAGGGGAAAAGGATCGTGCGGGCGTTGATCGCCTTGATCTCACGTCGAATAAAATGGCGTCCTTCGGCGTCGTGGACGATGACGGTGGCGTTGTCGAACAGATGAAACGGCGCCCCCATCGGGTCGGTTCGATGGGCCGGGTCGAAATGATAGTCGATGGCGACCCGGGCCGCCGGGGCGGCCAGGAACCGTTCCGGCGCCTGTTGGGCGATCCGAAAGTCGGCGATGGTCAGCGGATCGCTCGGGTCGAATCCGGTCAGGTCTTTTCGCCGAACGCTCCAGCCGTGGGTCGTCAGCCACGACTGATACGCCCCCCCCACGCCGTAGTCGTTGTCGGGGAGGATCAGGGTGGCGGTGCGGTCGGTTGGCTCCACAGGCGGACTTTCTTTTTTGGTGACGATTCTGGCTCTTTATCGGGCCTTCTTGATTATAATGGCCCGATGAGCGATGTGAACATAACTCCCGAAATAATCGAACAACATCTGACCGCCGACGAGTACGCCAAGGCGGTGCGGATTCTTGGCCGTGAACCGAATTTTGTCGAACTCGGCCTCTTCTCGGCCATGTTCTCGGAACACTGCTCCTACAAAAGTTCCCGCAAACATTTGGGAACCTTCCCCACCAAGGGGCCGCAGGTCATCCAAGGGCCGGGGGAGAACGCGGGGGTCGTCGACATCGGCGACGGCTATGCGGTGGTCTTCAAGATGGAGAGCCACAACCACCCGTCGTTCATCGAGCCGTACCAAGGCGCCGCCACCGGCGTGGGGGGCATCCTGCGCGACGTCTTCACCATGGGCGCCCGGCCGGTGGCGAATCTGAACAGCTTAAGCTTCGGCGCGGTCGAGAACGGTCGGACCCGCTATCTTGTCGATGGCGTCGTCGGCGGCATCGCCGGATACGGCAACTGCATCGGCGTTCCGACCATCGGCGGTTCGACCACCTTCCATAAAAGCTACAACGGCAACTGTCTCGTCAACGCCTTTAACCTCGGCATCGTTCAGACCGACAAGATATTCCTCGGTCGGGCCGAAGGGGAGGGGAACCCGGTGATGTACGTCGGCTCGAAAACCGGGCGGGACGGCATCCATGGCGCCACCATGGCCAGCGCCGAGTTCGACGAGGGGTCGGAAGCCAAACGCCCCACCGTGCAGGTCGGGGATCCTTTCACCGAAAAGCTCCTGCTCGAAGCCTGCCTCGAACTTTTTAAAACCGACTACGTCGTCGGCATCCAGGACATGGGCGCCGCCGGGATGACCAGCTCGTCGTTCGAGATGGCGGGTCGGACCGGCGCCGGGGTCGAAATCGACCTGACCAAAGTCCCCCGGCGCGAAACCGGCATGGTTCCGTACGAGGTCATGCTCTCCGAATCGCAAGAGCGGATGTTGCTCGTCTGCCACCAAGGGGTTGAAGAAAACGTCCGGGAGATCTTCCACAAATGGGGGCTCTCGGCGGAAGTGGTCGGCAAAGTGACCGGCGACGGGATGGTGCGGCTTTTCGACCAAGGGGCCGAAGTCGCCTGCGTCCCGGCGGCGCCTCTCTCGGAAGAAGCGCCGATCTACGACCGCCCCTACGCCGAGGCGGCGACCATGGCGAAGCTTCGTAACTTCGATCCGAATACGATTCCCGAACCGACCGATTATAACGCCACGCTCGCCACCCTTGTGGGGTCGCCCAATCTTTGTTCCCGCGAATGGATCTGGCGTCAGTACGACCATATGGTGCGGACCGACACGTTGATCCTTCCCGGCTCCGACGCGGGGGTCATCCGGGTGAAGGGAACGAAAAAAGGGGTCGCCATGAGCGCCGACTGCAACAGCCGCTATGTCTACCTCGACCCTTACGAAGGGGGAAAACAGGCGGTGGCCGAAGCGACGAGGAACGTCGCCTGCTCCGGCGCCAAACCGCTGGCTATCACCGACTGTCTCAACTTCGGCAGCCCCGAACGGCCCGAGGTGATGTATCAGTTCGTCGAAGCGATTCGGGGGATGAGCGAAGCCTGCACCGCTTTGGAGTCACCGGTGGTGTCGGGGAACGTCTCGTTCTACAACCAGACCGGCGACGTCGCCGTCAACCCGACTCCCACCGTCGGCGCCGTCGGGATGATGGCCGACGCCGAACAGCGGGTGGCCCAATACTTCCGGAACGAAGGGGACCGGGTCGTCCTGTTGGGCGAGACTTACGCCGAGATCGGCGGGTCGGAATATCTGTCGGTAATCCACGGCCAGGAGGTCGGCGCCCCGCCGAAAGTCGATCTGGTAAAAGAGGCGACGTTACAGAAACTGCTCGTTACCCTCGCCGACGAAGGTCTGGCCCATTCGATGCACGATCTGGCCGACGGCGGGCTGGCGGTGGGGCTGACCGAATGTCTCTTCGACACCCGATCGGCGGCTCGACTTGGCTATACCGTCTCGTTCGAGACGACCTTGCGACCTGACCACTTTCTCTTCTCCGAGAGCCAGTCGCGGGTGGTGGTCTCGTGCTCCAGCGAAAACGAAGCGGCGATTCTGGAGCGGGCCAAGGGGATGGGGGTTCCGGCGGTGGCCGTCGGCAGTGTTACCGGGGGAGAGATCCTCGTGGGGGTCAATCAGACGACGCTCATCGAGACTGACCACGCGGTGGTGCGCAAACCGTGGGACGAGGCCTTGCCCCGCCTGATGTCGGGCGACTGACCCCTACGCGGGGGGCGACGGGCGCCACCGTTATCGCTTCGAAGCCACGCTCGACAGCGTAATCCCTACGCGGGGGGCGACGGGCGCCGCCGTTATCTTTTCGAAGCCACGCTCGACAGCGTAATCCCTACGCGGGTGGCGACGGGCGCCGCCGTTATCTTTTCGAAGCCACGCTCGACAGCGTAATCCCTACGCGGGTGGCGACGGGCGCCACCGTTATCGCTTCGAAGCCACGCCCGACAGCGTGACCCCTACGCGGGGGGCGCCGCCGCAATCTCTCCGAAGCCACGTTCTGTTCCCCGCTAAAGGAGCGGGGGTCGTGCAAACGATCCCCTTTCTTCGTCGCTCTGGCGATGGATTAGCGAGCGCTCCCCACGAAGGAAGCGTCGGCCGGTTTGGCCCCGTCGGTCTTTTCATTGTCGGTCAGGCCGCATCCGCTCATGAGGGCGATCACCACCAGCGTCGTCGCCAAACGTCCCGCATATCGAAGGTACATACTTACTCCTCTCGGCGCCTAAGGTGGCGCTCTCTCTACCACTCATCATAATCCCGAAGCGGAAAAGACAAAATAGAAAATCTGCGGAGAATGGAGGCCAATGCCGTAAAAACAATCTCTTAAGCCAATCGCAAGAAAAAAAGCGCTCCCGTCGCAAGAAAAATCGGCCCCCCGGCTAAAGTTCAAGCGGAAGGGGTCGATAGGTCTATTAGGGATCACATACTGTGAGGCCCGGGATGTCCAATCGGCGACGGTGTACGCCCACCGTCGAAACGCCCCGATGGGAGATCGAGAGACGAAGCGCATTTTGAGCGAGCGCCGGAAGACCGGCGCGCCAAGGGAGGACTTATCATGGACGTCGGGAATGTAGGAACACGAGATTTTGCCGCACAGGCGGCGACCCGACGCGAGTCGCCTCCTTCGACGCCCCCTGTCGGTGCCAACGGCCAGGGGGCCGACCCGAAGGGATCGACCAGCGTCGCATCACAACCCAGCGGGGACACCGTTACCCTCTCCGGAAACGGCGCTCCTAAAGAAACCCAGACGACCGCCCCGCAGGGGAACGGCGCCGAAGTATCGCGGAATCGGCCGACCACCCCTTCCGGTCAACCGTTACCCGCCTTGAACCCTAACCTTCGGGCCGACTATACGGTCAACGAAGGGGGCGATCTGGTGGTGAGGATCATCGATCAGGACAACGATCAAGTGGTTCGCCAGATTCCCGACGAGGAGCAGCAACGGATTCGGGAGGCTATCGCCAAAGCGACCCAAGAGCAGACCGCTCCGGAGGTCAAGAGCGCACCCCCCGCCAACCCGGCCCAGGAGGGGCAAGCCCCGCCGCCGGTGTTGGGCGACGGTCAGAGCGAGACCGAACGACCGGCCTTGTTGGGTGAGCGGAGCGCCAAAGCGGCTCCGGCCCCCGAGCAGTCGATCGGAAGCCAGACCAAATCGGCCGCGTCGGAGACCCAATACGCCGCACAGGCCCGGACCACCGAGGGGCAGGAGAATGGCGCCAACCGTAGCGCCGCCACCGCCAACGCGCAGGAAGGGGCCAATAGCTTCCGCGACGGAGCGACCCGCATCGAGACCTCCGGCGCCGTGCGGGAGCAGGGGGAAACCGGGAACACCCCCGATAACGGCGACAGTGGCGCCGAGACACAGAGCGAAGCGAGGAACGGTACCTTTAGGGAAGCGGCCATCGCCGCCCAAGCCGCTCAGGGCCAGTCGGGCCAAGTGGTCAACGTCACCGGATAGCCGCACATAAACCGGTCTCCACCGGTTACGCGCAGAGACGCCCGATCCCTTCGGGGGATCGGGCGTTTTCCGTATGAGACCGGCTCCGCTACCCGGTACAATAGCCCCATGCGTTCCCCCCTCGTACTCGATCAGCCCCCCGGCGGCTACCGGCTCAACGGCGACCCGTTCGCCTTGGCCCGCTTTGTCGATACGAGCGGCGTTACCCGGCTCCTCGACGTCGGCGCCGGAGTCGGCGCCTTGTCGCTGGCCCTTCTCGCCGAACGGAAGCGCCTCCAAGCGGTCGCCGTCGAACTCGACCCGATAACGGCCAGAAGCGCCATGGCCAACGCCATCGCCAGCGGGGTAGGGCGTCGGTTCCGTATGGTCGTCGCCGACGCCATGGAGCTGGCGACCCTCTTCCCCGGTCGCCCTTTCGATCTGATCGTCGCCAATCCCCCTTACTATCGGCTCGACGCCTCCCGCCCTTCACCCGATCCGAAACGGGACATGGCCCGTCGTGAAGTCCGCATGACTCTCGACCGGCTCGTCGCCGGCGCCGCCGCTACGTTACGTCCCGGCGGACGGCTGGCTCTCACCATGACCGGTGCGCGTAGGGCCGAATACGAGGCGTCGCTTCACCGGCACGGTTTCGTCGAAGCCGGCTACAAACCGTCGGGGCGGATATTTTTGTCGGAGGCGACCTATGGGGAATAAACCGCGTCTCTTGGCGCTGGCCGGACCGACGGCGTCGGGGAAATCGGAGACGGCCGTCGAGATCGCCCTGCGGATCGACGCCGAGATCGTCTCGGCCGATTCGGTGCAGGTCTATCGCCGGTTCGACATCGGCTCCGCCAAACCGGGGCCGGAACTGACCAGCCGTGTCCCCCATCACCTGATCGACATGGTCGACCCTGAAGAGGAGTACACCCTCGCCCGGTTCGTGGCCGACGCGACGGCGACCATCGACGACATTGTCGCTCGGGGGAAAGTTCCGCTGGTGGTCGGCGGGACCGGGTTGTATCTGACCAGCCTCATCGAAGGGTATACCGGCGGTGTGACCGTGAGCCCCGAAGCCGAAGCGACCATCGACGCCATCGAAGCGACCCACGGCCTTGTCGGGCTCGCCGAAGAGGCCCGTCGTCTCGACCCCGAAAGGGCGGCCGTCGTCCATCCCAACGACCGGTATCGGCTCCGGCGGATCGTCGGAGTGTCGCTGACCGCCGGAAAACCGATGAGCGCCGTTTTGGCCGAAACCGGTTCAACCGGGCGGGCATGGGAGTCGACGCTCCTGTGGCTCGCCCCGCCGCGACCGCTCCTGCGCCGACGCATTGAGCGGCGGACCGTCGCGATGATGGAGAAGGGGTGGCGAGAGGAGGTGGGACGCCTGGTCGCGTCGGGGTATAATGACGACGTCAAGCCGATGCGTTCGCTCGGGTACCGAACCCTCTACGCCGAACGAATCGGCGCCATCCCCCAAGAGGAGTCTGTGTCGACCATCGTGCGCGAGACAAAGGCGTTCGCCAAACGGCAGGTCACCTGGTTCGCCCGGATGGCCGACGCCTTCCCGATTCCCACCGGCGCCGACGACACCCCTCCACACCTGGCCGACCGGATACTCGCCGAAACCGACCTTCGCCCCTTCGTCGAGGGACGCCGCTATGGTTGATCGCCGCGCCGTCGTTTTGGCGACCCTCTTGATCGTCGCCTTCCCCGCCATCGTTTTCTCCGCCTCCGACGACCGGATCGCCTCCTACGCCGCCGCGCTCGACCAGCGGGATCAAGGTGACCAAGGGATCGACGCTCTGAAGGCTTTGGCCAAAGGGGATTTCATTCTCGCCGACTACGCCACCTACGATCTGGCGGTGGAGTTGGCCCGCCGCGAGCTCCGGGACGAAGCGTTGGCCCTCTTCGACACCATACCCACCCGGTTCCGCGAGAGCCCGGTTCTCCCGTCGGCGCAGCTTTGGCGCATTCGTCTCGCCTGTTTCGATCCGGCGTCGAAAGCCTGCGGCGACCGGCTGAAACAGATCGCCACCAGTCGCCTTACCACCGACGGTAAAGCCGAACGTCTCTTTCACGAGGCGGCCTGGATGCGGACCCGGGGACGGACCGTCGACGCCTATAGGACCTATCAGAAGCTCTACTACCACCACCCCCTCTCCCCCTTCGCCGAGAAAGCGCGGCAAGAGACGGTGATCCTGCGCCGGGTGGTGGAGAAGCGGAACCGGTTCCCGTGGCCCACGTACGAGCAACGGATGGGGCGGGTAAAACGGCTGATGAAAGCCTGGGAGTACAAGCGGGCCGAGCAGGAACTCCTCCGGATGGCGACCCTTCGCTACAACGACCGGAAAAAGGCGACCATCCTTTACGAAACCGGCATGGCCCGCTATCGGGGACGGGAACGGGAAGGGGCGAAGCGGTCGTTCGAAGAGTATCTGGAGCGGTTCCCGAAAGGGGACGAGGTGTGGGAGGCCCGTTATCGGATCGGGTTGGTCGATTGGAACCGCGACCGGAACGGCGATGCGGTCGCTTCGTTGGCGATGGTGGCCAAAAGCTCCCGCTCGGTCGCGTTGGTCCGGTCGAGCCTTCTTATACTGGGGCGCATCGCCGAAGAGGAGGGGCGGTTTCAAGACGCCCTCACCTACTACCGGAGCGCCTTGCGCAAAGGGGGATCGGAGACCTTCCGCCGCGATCTCAGGTGGCGGTCGGCATGGTTACTCTATCGGATGGGCGCCGACGCCGAAGCGACCTTAAGGCTCAAAGAGGCCCAACAAAAAACGCCGAAGCGGCTGCGGGACGGACGGTTTCTCTTCTGGCAAGCGAAGATCGCCGACCGGGGAGGGCGTCACGAAGAGGCCGCACGTTTGCGCGACCAATTGGAGCAGGAGTCGCCCGAAACCTACTACGGCGCCACCGTCCGGTTCCGGCGGGAAGAGGAGAAGAGCGTTACGCCGACCGAGGGGGGAGGACTCGAACGGTTCATGGCCGATTACGATCCGGGAGAACGCCTCTCCAAAGTCGGGATGCGCCATCTCGAACGGTTCGAAGCGTTGCTGGCCGTCGAGATGAAACCGCGCGCACGCGTCGAGCTTGCGCGGCTCTATAAACATTTTCACAACCGGGCCACCGCCGAAGACGCCCTCTGGACCGGCGTGCAATACAAACGGGCCGGAGCGCCGCTGAAGGCGATGACCTTGCAAGCCTCCTATTTCGAAGGGCGGAAAGATAAACAAGACCTGACGGCGCCCTTTTGGTCGCTCTACTATCCCCGGGAAGAGTGGGAGAAGGTCGGCGCCGAAGCCGAGCGGCATACGGTCGACCCCTTTCTGATCCTCTCGATCATCCGGCAAGAGTCGGCCTTCGATCCGACGGCCCGATCGTCGGCCAACGCCCGTGGTCTGATGCAAATGATCCCCTCCACCGGCGAGCGGGTCTGGGGCGAATCGGGTCTGACCAAAGAACGGAAGGAACGGTTTCACCCCGACACTCTCTACGACCCGGCCATCAATATTCGGTTGGGGGTCGCCTACTTCGCCGGGTTGCTGAAGCGGTACGACGGACGGGTGACCCACGCGTTGGCCGCCTACAACGCCGGGGAGGCGGCGGTTGATCGGTGGCGGGAGCGGTTCGGCCCGTTGACCGACGAAGAGTTCGCCGAAATGATCCCGTACCGGGAGACCCGTGGCTATGTTAAAAAGATACTGCGCAACCGGGCCTACTACCGGGCGCTCCACCGGGCCGCCCCACCGGCGGTCGTGAGAGAGGACCCATAGATGTTCGATCTGGTTATCAAAGGGGGGACCGTCATCGACGGGATCGCCGACGCCCCCTACGCCGCCGACGTGGCGATAGAAAACGGGAAGGTCGCCGCCGTGGCGCCGGCCATCGACGCCGGTCGCGCCGCCAAGAGCATTGACGCCACCGGCGCCTACGTCACCCCCGGTTTCGTGGACGTTCATTCCCACTCCGACTACTATCTGGCCATGGACCCCCGCGCCCACTCGCGACTCTTGCAAGGGGTGACCACCGAAATCGGCGGCAACTGCGGATACGCAGCCGCCCCCCACGCCGGAGAGACGAGAGAAGTCCGGGCCAAAGATTACCGGGAGCAGTTCGGGCTCGACGTCTGCTGGACGAGCGTGGCCGACTACTTCGCCGCGCTGGAAGCCAAACGACCGGCCATTAACTTCGGCCTGCTGGCCGGGTACAACACGGTGCGAGGGTCGGTCATGGGGCACGCCGATAGGGCCCCCGACGACGCCGAGATGAAACGTATCCGGGCCATGGTCGGCGACGCTCTCGACCAGGGGGCGGTCGGCATGTCGGTGGGGGTGGTCTACCCCCCGGCCTGTTTCGCCAAGACCGACGAGTTCGTAGAGGCCTTTCGAGAGGTCGCTACGCGGGGCAAAATATTCACGTCGCATATCCGCTCCGAAGGGCCGGGGTTGTTGGAAGCGTTGGCCGAAGTGACCGCTATCGCCAAAAGCGCCGGATGCAAGTTGCAGGTGTCGCATCTTAAAACCGCCGGGAAAGCCAACTGGGACAAACTCGACCGAGCCTTTGCGATTCTCGAAGGCGCCATGGCCGACGGCGTCGACCTGAAAGCCGACCGGTATCCTTATCTCGCCTCCAACACCGGGCTGTCGGTGGTTCTCCCCGACCAAGCCTTCGACGGGGGGCGGGATACACTGCTTGCCCGTCTGGCCGATCCCGATACGCGACGCGCTTTCCGGGGCGATATTCTCGGCCGTCACCCGGAACCGGAGTATTGGGGCGACGTGATGATCTCGCAGGTGGTGACCGAGAAGAACCGCGATCTGGAAGGGTTGACCGTGGCCGAAGGGGCCAAACGGCGCGGGGCCGATCCTTTCAACTTCGTCTTCGACCTGTTGCTGGAAGAAAAGGGGAACGTCGAGGCGATCTATTTCGTCATGAGCCAGGAAAACATGGACCGGATCTTCGCCAAACCGTGGGTGATGGTCGGCTCCGATTCGGGGGCGCGCAACATCGACGGGCCGTTGGCCATCGGCCGTCCCCATCCTCGCACCTTCGGTTCTTACCCCCGGTTTTGGCGGGAATATGTACGGGAACGAAATATCTTCACTCCGGTGGAGGCGATACATAAAATGGCGACCCTCCCGGCGTCGTTCTTCGGCCTGTCGGGTCGGGGGACGTTGGCCGAAGGGGCCAAGGGGGACGTGGCGGTCTTCGACCCGGCGACCTTTACCGACCGGGCCAGCTACGCCGATCCCCACGCCTATCCCGATGGGATGATCGCCACCCTCGTGAACGGGGTGGTGGCGGTTGAGGGGGGCGAAACGACCGGCGCCGCCGCCGGACAAGTGGTGACCGGATAAGGAGCGGAAGATGAGCGAGGTTCTCGACAAATATCGGGCGGAACTGAAAAAGGCCGAAGGGATCATCGAAACGTGGCGTGGCGCCATGGTCACGGCGCTCGGAACCCAGTTGGTCCTGTTGCAAGGACGGGGAGCGACCGACACCGAGGCGCAAGTCACCCAACTGGTCGAGCGGGCGAAAGGGGCCAAAGATACCTTCCAAATAAAAAATATCCAAAAAGAGTTTCTCGCTCTGCGAAAAGAAATGCAAGCGGCGTTCACCGTGGAACAGGCCCCCGACCCGGGGGGAGGGTTGCTCTCCGGCTTCGGCGGGCTGTTCGGCAAGAAGAAGGGGGAGCAAGAAGAGGGGAACAAGCCGGGGGCGTTCCCGCTGATCGATGCCGCTTACGAGGCGTTGGTCCCCTACGCCACGTTGCTCGATTCTTTCGCCAAAGGGACCCTGACCCTGCAAGAGAAGGAAGAGCCGTGGGCCGAACCGCTTAACGCCAAGCGGCTCGAAAAGTTCAGAGAACTGACCGAGCCGGAGTCGATCGATCTCGGTCGGCAGGTCTACAATTTCCTGATCCACAAAAGCAACGAGGGGAAAGTCGTCAGCCGTGAGCGGGAAGAGCTCAAGCAGGTCATCGGTTCTCTCACGAAGCATATCCAAAACTTGGCGGTTTCATCCGATCAGTTCGGCGACCGGGTTCGCGACTACGCTTCCAAAGTGGAAGCGGCCAAAACGTTGATCGAGATTCACGAAATTCAAAAAGCGATTCTGGCCGAGAGCATGGAAGTGCAAAAGGCCAACCAGTCGGTGCGCCAACGATTGTCCGAGTCGGAGCAGAAGATGATTCAAGCCGCCGCCCGAATCGCGGAGTTGGAAAAAGAACTCGACCAAGCTCGGCAGGCCAAAGCCATCGACGCTCTCACCCAGCTTTTTAACCGGGGTTATTTCGACGAACGACTGGCCGAAGCGTTGGCCAAATATCGGCGGGATAAACGACCCACGTCGCTGATCATTTTCGATATCGACCATTTTAAAAAGTTCAACGACACCTTCGGCCATCAGGTGGGAGACAAGGTGTTGCAGATCGTCGCCCGGATCGCCAAAGAGTCGGTGCGGGAGTCGGACACCCTCTGTCGTTACGGCGGCGAGGAATTCGTCATCCTCCTCTACGATACCGACCGGGAGCAGGCGGCCAAAGTGGCCGAGCAGGTGCGGGCCAACATCCACGTCCACGAGTTCGGCCTGAAAGGGAAAACCATCCATGTGTCGGTCTCGTTGGGGGTGGGGCAAGTGACCGACACCGACACCGGCGCCACGCTGCTGAAACGGGCCGACGCCGCCCTGTATAAAGCCAAAGAGAACGGGAGAAACCGGGTGGAGCTGGCCGAATGACCGACGGCGCCATCCACGAAGTAAAACAGGCGACGATCACCCGGATGGGTGATCTCTGGATCGCCAACTACGAAGCGAATCGGGATCGCATCCGTCGCGGCGGCTCCGTGGCGCAGCTTTTCGACCGGTTCCGTGGTCTCCCGGCGGTGATCGTGGCCGCCGGACCGAGCCTCGACAAGACCTTGCCGATACTGACGACGTTGGCGGGGAAGGTCTTGATCATCGCCGTCGATACGATCTACGCCGGGCTACGGCGTTACGGCGTCGATCCCGACATCGCCATCACGCTCGACCCCCAACCCGACATCGCCCGGTTTTACGACGGAGTTTCGACGCAGAAACGGTACCTCGTGGCGCCCTCCATCGTCAGCCCCGTCGCGCTCGACGCATGGGGAGGCGACGTCATTTTCTACCACAAATACGCCCCCGACATCCCGACCCTCACCGCCATCGCCCGGACCGAGCCGAACGTCGGTCTCCTCATCCCGGGCGGCTCGGTCTTGACCGTCGGCATGGATCTCGCCTTTCGCCTCGGGTGCGAACCGATCGCCTTCATCGGACAGGATCTTTCCTACCCACCGGGGCGGAAAGCCTACTCGAACCACACCATCTACGCCGACTACGACGTCGCGCAACTTCCCGGCGGTGACGACGCCCCCCTTGTCGAGAAAGATATTTTCGGTCGCAAAGTAGAGACCCGCAAAAATCTCTTCGTGACGAAACAGTGGATGGAGTGGGCCTTCCTGAATCTCAAACGGCCCCAACCGTGTCATTTCTTCAACTGCACGGAAGGGGGAATCGTCACCGATCATTGCGACGTGATCCGGTTCGCCGAGTGGGCGGCCCGCTTCGGTAACGGCGCCTCGCGGAACCTTACCTGGGAAATTCAGAAATCGCTCCGGTCGAAAAAGAAGCGGTAGAGACACCGGTTTTTTACTGAGCGACGTGATGGGCCTCGTCCCCCGCGTAGGGGCTATACGAGGACGTCGGCGGCGTAGGTTTGGTTGCGCCCGTCCTGCTTCGCCCGATAAAGCTCCCGGTCGGCCACACGAACCATCTCCGCCACCGATACGCAACGACCGTTGGGGGGCAACGTGGCGATACCGGCGCTGACCGTCACCCGGTCGGCCACCTCCGAGGCCGGGTGGGGGAACGCCTCCTCTTCGAGAAGGTGGTGAATCCGATCCATCACTTGCGACGCCCCCTCCCGATCGCAGAAGGGAAGGACGATGGCGAACTCCTCCCCCCCGTAGCGAGCCAGCCGGTCGATGGGGCGAAGAAGCCCCGACTGGAGAATCTCCGCCACCCCTTTAAGGCACGAATCCCCCTCCTGATGGCCCAACGAGTCGTTATACCGTTTGAACTGGTCGACATCGCACAAGATGAGGGACAAAGGAGTCCGAGCCCGGGTGGCGTGTTGCCACTCGTCTTCGATCAGGAGATCGAAACTGCGCCGGTTCAACACCCCGGTCAACGAGTCGCGGGTGGCCAATGTCTCCAACTCTTGGCGAATCTCCCGTTCCCGGTTTTCGAACCGCCTGAAAGCGATGATCATGGCGGTGAGAAGAAGAATCGTTAGCGACAAGGTGAGCATCTGGGTCAGCTTCTGCCAGCTTCGCTCTCGGTTCAGCCGTTGTTGCATCTGGCTTTTCACCCCATCGGTCTCGATCATGACGCTTTCGATGAGCTGATCGAACCGGGCGTCGAGAGGAAGATGGTCGCCCGGTTGTGTCGATTGGGCGATCCGCTCCTTCATCATCCGACGGAGTATCGACAGCTCCGTTCTGATCTCGGCGATACGGCTTCGAAGGAACGGATCGGTCAGCGGGATAATGGCGTCGTCCAGGGGGCCTCTCCCCCCCACCAGCATGGCGGAGACATGACGATTCGCCTCCTCCAGGCGAGCCGCCACCTCCTCCATGGTCGACCCGTCGTCGCCATAGAGCGCCTCTTCGAAGCTGAGGTGGGCGTGGGATACTTCGATCTCCAACGCCATGGAAGCGTTGACCAGCGGAGTATATTCGGCGGAGATCGCTTCGCTAATACGGAAGGAGTAGAGGGTGGTCAGAACGATGATCACCCCCGGTACGACGAGAACCCAGAGGAACGCCCGATAAGAGCCAATTCCCTTTTGGTGCATGAAGGTCGCCTGCGATGGGTAGTAAAAAACGTTACATTCTCTGGAATGTACGTCTCGCCACTGCAGAAAGCAAAGGTCAATAAAGGGTACGTTTTATTTCACAAGGTAGTAGACACCAAAGCCGAGGAAAGCGAAGCCGGCCATCTTGTTGATTACATAGGGTGGTACCGCCTGAGCTATCCCGGCGCCCAAGAGGGTGGCGATGGCCGATGTGGTGATGAGAGCAAGCGCTGAACCGAGAAATACGCCCCAACGGGAGTCACAGGCCGATGCGGCGCAAAACGTGGCCAGTTGTGTCTTGTCGCCTAGTTCGGCGAGGAAAATCATAAGGTAAACCGAGCCGAGAATCTTCCAGTCCATGTCGTGTATTCCATTGGTGATGATGAAACGATTCTACGACAACCGGCCTATTGGGGGAAGCCGCCGAGCCAAAGGAGCGTCAGAAGCCCCGCCACCAGGAAAACGCCGTCGACCAACAGATCGAATCGGACACCACGGCTGATGAGCCGCCGTTGATAGAGGGCTAGATAAAGCCCGGTATAAACCACGGCGCCGAGGGGGGGAAGTGACGACGAGTCGGTGAATCCCACCTCCCACGAGACGAGCAGGAGGGCTCCCAGGCCGACGGTCAGACCCCAAAGGAGCCGCATGGTGGCCGGGACTCCCAAGAGGATCGGGATCGTCTCACGACCGACCCGGCGGTCGCCGTCGAGGTCGCGGATGTCGGAGAGGACCGACCGGATGTAGACCAGCCCGAAAACGAAGAGAGCCGCCACCGTCATCGACGGCCCTTTAAGGGGAGCGTCGGCCACCAGCGCCGGAATGACCAGCGCCACCATCAGCCACGCCGCTCCGACGAAAACATCTTTCGACGCCGGGATATCTTTGAGGCGGTGGATCGGGAGCTGGTCGATGCTGGGGAACCATTTGACCGTGTAGCCAAGCCCCAAAAGAAGCGCCACGAGCAACGCCCCCGCCGCCATCGACGAGAGGCCCATCGCCACCCCCAAAGCCGACATCGCCCCGAAAATCGCCGAGAAGGTAAGCGAGGTTTTGTGCTTCAGGTAGAAACGGATTTTCTCCGGTTCGTTATGTTTAAACGTCGTGACGTCGTTAAGCTGATTGAGAACATACATGGCGAAGATATAGGCCGCCGCCACGTAGGCCGCCCCGGCGAGAAAGAGAACTCCCCCACCGCCGCCGAGACCAACGTCAGCGAAGCCGCCCCCGCCGCCAACACCACGTTGCTCGTCACCGCGCCACGGACCATATCGCGCAGCAGGGACGAACCGTTTTCGTTCTGGAGCCGTTCGATTTTCGTCACCACCCGCTCGATCATCCAGTTCGGTGTCGAAGCCCCCGCCGTCACCCCCACCGTGTCGAATTGGGCGATCGCCGCGTCGTCGAGATCCTCTTCCGTTTCGATCAGGAACGTCGCCGCCCCCGCTTCTTCGGCGATCACCGCCAGCCGTTTCGTGTTGGCCGAGTTCCGTCCGCCGACGACCACCAGCGCGTCGACCTCGTTGGCCAGCCGAATCACTTCGCTTTGTCGCTCTTCCGTGGCGTCGCAGATGGTGTTGTTCTCGATAAGGTCGGGGAACCGGATGCGGAGCGCCTCGACGATGCTTTCGTATTTTGTCGTGTCGCAGGTCGTCTGGGCCACGACCGAGACGTTGTCCATCGGCGGGAGGGTCGCCACATCGTCCACGTTGCTGATGACGTGGCATCTCCCCTCGGTGTAGCCGGCGAGGCCGACCACCTCCGCGTGCCCGGCGTCGCCGATGATGATCGTCGTGTACCCCTTCCGGGCGTATTTGCGGATGATCCCCTGCACCTTCGCGACGAGAGGACAGGTCGCATCGGCCACGGATAAGCCTTGGGCTTTTAAATCGTGACGAACGTCGGGGGTGACCCCGTGTGTCCGTATGATGATGGTGGAGCCGTCGGAAAGCCCTGTGGCGTCGTTGACGGCGAAGACTTTCGACCCCTCCAGCGTCTCGATGACCTGCGGGTTATGGATCAACGGCCCGTGGGTATAGACCGGCGCCTCGGCGTTTTTTGCGATGTCGATGGTGATATCCATCGCCCGCTTCACCCCCCAGCAGAACCCTGCGGTGGTAGCGAGAATCACCTTTTTCTCTTTTGTACTCATTCCAGCCATTTTAACAGGAATGCAGGGAGGGGGAAGGGGGGAGGAAACGATAGGTAATCGCTCGGTATATGTGACTATACGGTTGCCCCCCATGCTATATTTCGAACCGTCGTCATATCACAGCGCGACGTCACCATTGGATTAGGGAAATAACCGTCTGCCGCCGACCGGAGGAGAAGAAATGAAGAAGTGGGACGAGAGGGATGAAAAATGACCGACGCCCTCTGCGCGTTGGCCGGTCTGGTGATCATCGGAAGTCTTGCGTGGCTGATCGCGTCCATGCGTGTCACGAAATCCCTGACGACCAAGATGGAGGAATCCGAGCGTCGGGCGAACACGGCTGAAGGTCGGGCTTCCGGATTGGAAGGGACCATTGAAGAACTGCGCGGGCAGAGTCAAAAGGCATCCGATGACTTTACGAGGCTTCGGGAACAGTGGGCCAGCGAGAGCAGCGCGCGGGTTAAAGCCGAGACTCGGCTGGCGGAGACCGTCCGTCGCTTGGAAGAAGAGAAAAAATTGTTGGACGACGCGAAAGCCAAGCTCACGGATACCTTCAAAGCACTCGCTGGCGACACGCTCAACAACAACACAACGGCGTTCCTGAAACTTGCCAAAGAAACACTCGATAAGGTTCTCACGGACGCGAAAGGCGACCTCGGCAAGCGTCAGGAGGCCATCCAGGGCATGGTCAAACCCCTGTCGGAATCCATCACGAAGTTCGATGAGCATGTCCGTACGATTGAGAAGAATCGGCAGGAGGCGTACTCGGGGCTGACGGAGCACCTGAAGGGCTTGTCAACAAGCCAGCAGCAACTGCAGAAGGAGACCGCCAGCTTGGTGACGGCCTTACGCAAGCCGCAGGTCCGGGGCCGCTGGGGAGAGATGACACTGCGCCGCGTGGTGGAGTTGGCCGGGATGTCAGACCACTGCGACTTCTCCGAGCAGGTCACCGCCCTTACCGAAGAAGGCAGGTTCCGGCCCGATCTCATCGTGCGACTGCCCGCCGAACGCGAGATCGTCGTGGATGCGAAGGTCTCTCTGGATGCCTACCTCGACGCGACCGCAGCGGATTCGGAGGACGCGCGCAAGGAGGCCATGGCGCGGCACGCGGCGCAGGTCCGCAGTCACATGAACGCTCTTGCTCAGAAGCAATATTGGGCGCAGTTCACCAACGCCCCGGAGTTCGTCGTCATGTTCATTCCCGGCGAGTCCTTCTTCGGCGCGGCGGTGGACGCGGACCGTAACCTGATAGAAGACGGGCTCGAAAAGAGCGTGGTCTTGGCGACGCCGACCACTCTGATTGCTCTACTGCGCGCTGTGGCCTACGGTTGGCGGCAGGAGCAAGTGGCGAAGAACGCCCAAGAGATCAGCGACCTCGGCAGGCAACTCTACGAGCGTATGAGAAACCTCGCCGAGCACATCGGCGACATCGGCAAGGGGCTTGAAAAGGCCAATACGTCCTACAACAACGCTGTGGGGTCGATGGAGGCGCGGGTCCTGCCTGCCGCGCGTCGATTCAAAGACTTGGGAGCCGCGCCGGGTGCAGAGGTTCCTTCCGTGCAATCTATCAAAACGACGCCGCGCGCGCTGACGGCGCCGGAGCTTTCATCGCACGTGCCTGAACAGAACGTTACATCGAGGGGGGACGTTGATTGAGAGTGAGGGAAGGGAGCCTATATGCCAGATTCAAGTCTAAACAACGGCAACGATGTTGGGGGCGCTCATCACCCCTTCAGCAAATCTTCCCGTAGTTGCCGCTTCAGCACTTTGCCGATGACCGTTTTCGGCAAGGCGTCGAGGAACCGGATCGACTTCGGAACTTTGTAGCCTGCCAGGTCGCCTTTCAGGATGGCGATGATCGACTCTTCCGTTAACCCGGCGTCGGGACGGGCGACGACGGCGGCGACGACTTTCTCGCCGAGATAGGAGTCGGGCATGCCGACAACGGCGGTCTCGATTATCCCGTCGATCCGGTACAACGCCTCTTCGACTTCTCGTGGATAGACGTTGCACCCCCCGGTGATGACCAGCTCTTTTTTCCGGTCCATCAGAAAGACGAAGCCGTCCTCGTCCCGGTAGCCCATGTCGCCGGTAAAGAGCCAGCCGTTCTTGATGGCAAGGTCGGTGTCGGCTGGCCGTCCGTGATACCCCTTCATCACCTGAGGACCCCGTACCGCCAGCTCGCCGATTTCGCCGACCGGAACCTCTTCCCCGTCGGGACCGGCGACGACGGCGTATTCGGTGTTGGGCAACGGTAACCCTATGGAACCCTCTTTGTTGGGCGCCTTGAGCGGATTGCAATGTGTGCACGGCGCCGCCTCTGATAAGCCGTATCCTTCCACCAACGTGCCGCCGGTCAGCCGTTCGAAGGTCTCTTTGGTCTCGCGGGGCAAGGTGGCGGCGCCGGAGATGCAATGTTTGATCGAAGAGAGGTCGAGCCGGGGGGCTTTGGGGTGATGGTTGATGGCGTGGTACATGGCCGGGACGCCGGGAAACATGGTCACCTTATGTTTGACGATCAGTCTCATCACGTCGCCGGCGTCGAACTTCGGCGTCAATACCAGCGTGGCGCCGAGTCGTAGTCCCATGTTCATGCCGACGGTCATGCCGAAAGCGTGGAAGAGGGGCAAGGCCAGCAAGAATACTTCTTCGCCCGGCACGGCGTCGACGAACCAGGCGCGACATTGGCAGGCGTTGGCCATGATGGCGCCGTGGGTCAGTTCCACCGCTTTGGCGGCGCCGGTGGTGCCGCTGGTGTAAAGGTAGATCGCGGTGTCGGCGGGAGCGAGCGCGAGCCGTTCGCCGGTGTCGGCGACGACGGCCATGGCCCGTCTCCACGGGGTATGGGTGGCGTCGTCCCGATCGAGAAGAGGGCGCTTCTCGATACGCATCTTGAGGCGGAAAAGAAGCCCCGTCAGCCACGGCATGTAGTCGGTGAGGGAGAGGACGACAATCGACTCGATGGCGGTGCGGTCGATGACCGCGTCGATTTTGGCGAGAAAGATATTCGAGACGAAGGCGATCTTCGCCCCGCAATCGGCGAGGATCGTTTCGAGTTCCCGCTCTACGAGGAGTGGGTTCAGGTTCACCACGATCCCCCCGGCCCGGAGGATCGCCTGATAGAGAATGACCCCGTGAGGACTGTTGGGCGTCAGCATCGCCACCGGATCGCCCGGTCGATGTCCCCGTTCCCGCATGACGTTCACCGTCCGGTCGACCGCTTGGTCGAGTTCGGCGTAGGTGAGGGTGACGTCGAAAAAGGAGATCGCCGCCCGGTCGGGAAACCGGGCCACCGCTTCGCCGAGCAATGATGTGGCGGGGAGGTCGGGGATCTCGACCGTGGTCGGTACGGCGGCGTAGAGGTTGTCGTTCATCTCAATCGCTTCGTGGGGGAGATTCGTTCTATGGTAGCGCAATTCCTCCGACGTGAGGAGCCAATGGGCGAAGACGACGGCTCTTCTTGATAACCAGGCGCCGTTCAAAAAAGCCCGACCGGCGAACCGGTCGGGCTTTCCCCTCAAAGCCGAGGCGCGTGAACGCCCCGACCCCGTCTATTATTTCTTTTTTTTCTGTTTCGTCAACGCCGCTTGCGGAAGATGAACCCCCCCCGTCGCCGCGCTCGTCACCGAATCGGCGTAGCGGACCAGGAACCCGCTGGTGATTTTCGGTTTCGGCGCTTTCCACTTCGCCTTCCGTTTCGCCATCTCGGATGCGGATACCTTCAGGTTGATCTTCCGTTTCGGGATATCGATCTCGATCAGGTCGCCGTTTTTCACAAAAGCCAACGGCCCGCCTGCCATCGCCTCCGGCGAGACATGGCCGATGCACGGACCACGGGTGCCGCCGGAGAAACGCCCGTCGGTGATCAGCGCCACCGATTTCGACAAGCCCATGCCGGTGATCGCCGCCGTCGTCGCCAACATCTCCCGCATACCCGGCCCCCCTTTGGGCCCTTCGTAGCGAACGATGACCGCGTGACCCGGTTTCACCTTCCCGGCCAACGCCGCTTCGTAGGCCTTCTCTTCGCTGTCGAAACAGATCGCCTTGCCGGTGAACTTCATCATCTCCGGCGCCACCGCCGATTGTTTGACCACACATCCGTCCGGCGCCAGATTGCCTTTCAGGCAAGCGATTCCCCCCTCCGGTTTGTAGGGGTTCTTCATCGGGCGAATCACCTCCCGGTTATCGTTCCGGGCGGCGTTGCAGATCTGGTGGATCGACGTCCCGTTGATCGTCGGCTCGTCGTTCAGGACCGTTTTGAGTTCCTTCATGACGGCCGGCAGACCACCGGCGTATTCGATGTCTTCGATGAAATCTTCGCCGCCGGGGCGGATCGAACAGAGCTGCGGCGTCGATTTGCCGAGCCGGTCGAAATCGGCCATGCCGACGTTGATCCCCGCCTCGTGCGCCACCGCCGGGATATGGAGCGCCGTGTTGGTGGAGCCGCCGAGCGCCAGATCGAGCCGGATGGCGTTTTCGAACGCCGGTTTTGTCATGATGTCGCGCGGTTTGATGTCCCGTTTGATCAGATCCATGACCATCACGCCCGAGTCGAACGCCATGCGGCGCTTTTTCCCCGACACGGCCAACGCGGTCGCGCAGCCGGTGATCGACATGCCGATCGACTCGGTGACGCAGGCCATGGTGTTAGCCGTATACATACCGGAGCACGACCCCGGTCCGGGGCAGGCCTCTTTCTCCAGCGCCACCATCTCTTGCACGCTCATGGTTCCCGCCTGTACTTGGCCGATAGCCTCGAACGTGTCGCGCACCAGCGACCGGCGTTGCTGGCGATGGACTCCGGCCATCATCGGCCCGGCGGTGACGACCACCGTCGGGATGTTCACCCGCGCCGCCGCCATCAGCATGCCGGGGGTGATCTTGTCGCAGTTGGTCAGCATCACCATTCCGTCGAACGCGTGGGCGGTGACGACACATTCGATCATGTCGGCGATCAGGTCGCGGGTGGGGAGGGAGTAGTGCATCCCGATATGCCCCATGGCGATGCCGTCGCAGACACCGGGGACCGACGACATAAACGCCTGACCTCCGCCGGTATGGATACCCTTCTCGATGGCCCGTTCCAGATCGCGGAAACCGATGTGCCCCGGAATGATGTCGGTGAAGGAGGAGATGACGGCGACGAAGGGATTCTTCATGCCGGTTTCGGTGACGCCGGTGGCGTAGAGGAGAGAACGGGAGGGGGCCTTCTCGATCCCCTTTTTGACGCGGTCGCTTCGCATGAACAGTGCCTCGCTTGATAAGACGAATAAAGAACCGATATTGTATATGAAGAGGCAGCGCAAAGGGAGGGGGGCCGGTGGCGAAGAGAAAGAAGAGCGACGCGCTTTTGGCCGCAGAGGCGATGACCTGGCAAGAGTTGAGCGAGACCGTACCACAGGGGCGGTGGCGCGATTTCGTGGAGATCGTCACCATGGCGGAAGTCGCCCGCACGTTGTCGCCGAAAGCGGCCCGCTATAAAAATCACCCGATCGTCCTGCTGATCGAAGACTTTCTGGCGAGCAAACGGGTTTATTGCCACAAAGCGGTCTACGCCGTTGCCGGTACCGACAAGAAGGCCCGTCTGCTGCTCGACAAATCGTGAAGCGAGGCCCCCTCCCCGATTCGGGAGTAGACTGGTAGTGGGAGGTATGTCGTTATGAAGATGCGCCGTATCGGATGGCTTATGGTGGCCCTCCTTGTCGTCGCTTGCGGAACCACCATCCGAAGCGCCGACGTCATCTACTACGACCGCACCGTCACCAACGTCGAAGTCCGCCAGTGGCAACGGTTCGGGGTCGATCTCCCGTCGAACGGTTCCACCGGATATGCGTGGCGCCTCGCCGAGCCGCTTGACGACAAGATCGTCACCCTTATCGGCAGCGAGTATACGGAGAGCGGAAGCGACGCCGTCGGCGCCGGGGGAATTGAGACGTGGCTGTTCCGGGGGAACGGGTTGGGGGTGACGACCATTCGGCTCGAATACGTTCGCCCATGGGAGGAGAACGCCGCTCCCGCCGATACCTATCGCCTGACCGTCCGCGTTCGCTACGGCGGCGTCAGTTGCACCTCGTCGTCATGAAGAGGAAGGGAGGAACAGTGAACCGCACGGTACGGCTCTATTCCGATTTCGTCTGACCGTTTTGTTATATCGCCGAGCGCGGTAACCTTGCGAGGCTCGCAAGGGAATACGACGTCGTCATCGATTGGCGGGGCTTCGAGCTCCATCCTGAAATCCCGCCGGGAGGAGCGCTCCTCGCCGACATGTTCCCCCCGGCGCAGATCGAGATGTTCCATCAGTCGATCAGCCGACTGGCCGAAGATCAGGGGGTAGGGGCGATGGTCTTCGGCGAACGGGCCCCCCACACCCGAACCGCGCTGGCCGTCGCCGAATACGCCCGAGCCAAGAGGCGTCTCTTTCCTTTCAAGGGGGCGATGATGGCCCTTTTCTGGCGCGACGGCAGGGACGTGGAGGAGGAGGCGACCGTTGCCGACGCCCTCGCCGCCGCAGACCTCGACGTCGCCGAAGGATTAACCGCCCGGACCGACGCCACCTATCTGGACCGGGTCGACGCCATGCGCAAAGAGGCCCACGCCGCAGGGGTCAACGCTATCCCCACGATGATCTTCCCCGGCGGTGAGCGGATCGTCGGCGCCCAGCGATGGGAGGTCTTCGTCGACACGGCTCGCCGGGCCGGGCTCCTTCCCCGAATCTGATATCGCGACGGGGTGACGACAAAAACAGCCGGAGCGGCGAGCCGCTCCGGCTGTGGTGACGAGACGCTTCGTCGTCAGTAGGCGATCATGCCGAGGTCTTGGCTCCAGAGAGTCGCTTCTCCGATGTCCCAGATGGTGATCCCTTGAAAGCCGACCGACAGTCCGGCGGTCAAGCTCAGTCCGGGGTAAATCCCTTGCTCCATGAACACCAACTCGAACCAGTTGGTGACCGGCAGATGGACTAGTTCCGCCGCGCTCAGTTCGGACGCCGGCCCTACGCCGACAGTGCAGGAGGCGCCGTTGGTCGCCGTGAAAGCGTTCTGCGAGAGGAGGGTGACGCTCCCTGTCCCGGAGCCGGAGGGGCTTCCCTGGTCATACGCGAGGTTCAGGTCGCCGGTCGCCATGAAGTTCACGTTCCCGTTGAGGGGCGCGTTCCCCGGATCGCATTCCACCTTGAGGCCGAGCAGGGCGGGGGTGAGGGAGAAGGGGGTGTCTCCCAGCTCGATGGAGGAGGAGAGGGGGATGTGGATCTCCTTGCTGTACGGTTCGGTCATGTTGTTGAACGTCACCGTCGGCAGGATGGTCGGAAACCATTTGGAGGAGATGCTAAAGAGGCTGAACCCCGGATGCCCGGTCAACGCCCCTTCCGCGAAGGAGATCGGATTGAGCGAGATCGAGATCGTGTACTCGACCGCCAGGTCGGCGCTCCCCGAGATGTTGATGTGGCCGTCGTCGAAGCCGGCGCCGAAAACCCCGTCGGACTTGACCCGCATGGCGTCGTCCTGGCGGAACGGAATGCCGGAGACGGTGAGGGGGGTGCCGGTGTAGCTGATGGCCATGATCTTCGACCAGAACGGAAGGATCTTGCCCAACTCGTCGTTCACGTCGTCGGCGAAGGTGTCGACGGTGTTCTTCACATCGTGTATGGCGGTCTCGCCCAAGCTCTTGGTCTTGTGGTAGACCTTCTTGATATCGCTTCCCCAATGGGTCGGTTCCAGGTCGCTCCAGCTCGGCCATTTGGAGGAAACGCTGGGAGCGTTCCCTTTGGCGAAGGCCTTCGGGCCGCTGAAGGAGGCGTTCGCCGCCGTCGTCTTCGCTTGGGCCTGGGCAAAGCTGATCCTGAGGTCGATCAGGAGGTAGTCGTTCTTCCGCAGAAGGTCGATGGCAGGAGCGTCGCCATACTCGATCCGGTCATTGGCGAAGTCGGTCACGAGGGGAAGTTTCCGGTCGCTGACGAGCATCGTTCCGTCATGGTCGAACTGGAGGATCGGGCGGGCGGCGACGACCGGCGCGGTCTCGCCATTGTCGACGATCCGGAAGCTGAGCCGCTTGGCCGACGTTCCCCGATGGAAGAGGGCGAACTTGAGGTACCGCTCGTCGGTCAACCCGTCGCGGGGGGCGGGGGAGGAGACGTAGTGGAGGTCGGCCTCCCCGTCATTGTCGAGGTCGATCCCGTCGCCGTCGGTCGAGAGGACCGCCGAACCGGTGGAGCGACCGGAGGTCTTGTCGGTGTCGTAGGTGTGCCAGGTGACGTTGGCGCCGCTCGCGTCGATGGTGTTGACCGTCAGGACGCCGATCCGTTCCACGATGGTGGTCCCGTCGCTGTCGCTCAGGCGATAGCCGATGATGGTTCCGTCGGAAAGCTGGGAAACCTCCTTGGAATAGAGAAGCATCCCGGTGTAGTAGGTCCCGTCGTCGAGCTGGGCCGCCGTTCGGGGCGGAGCGTCGCTGGATGAACTGCCGCAAGCCGACAGCGTAAAGGTTGTCAAAGCGAGGACGAAGACGGCGAATATTGATCGCATAAAACTCCTATGCTTGATGTGGTGGAAACTATTTCCGCCATGGCCGCCCCTATGGCCAAGGCGCTTCAAAAATTGCATGATGCAATGTCAGTTAAGATGCCGTTCCTGCCCAAGCGATTCGAACAGTCTTTACTCTGTGCGTTAATCTGCAAAGGCGGACCGGAGCGCTTTCCCCCCCTTCGCATTCGGCATGCTATAGTTCCCTTGTTTTTCGTTGAGGAAACGAAGCGAAGGGTCTTTCCTTTTCAAAGGAGAAGAAGGGTTTATCCATGTCAGAAGCGTTCGACCGGCTCGTCGGGGTGATGGCGCGGCTCCGTGCGCCCGACGGCTGTCCCTGGGACGCCGAGCAGACCCACGAGAGCTTGAAACCGTATCTCCTCGAAGAGACCTACGAAGTTCTCGAAGCCATCGACGGCGGTTCCGTGCCGACCTTGCGCGACGAGTTAGGCGATCTCTTGTTGCAGGTGATCTTCCACGCCCAGCTTGCCGACGAACGGGGCGACTTCACCGCCGACGACGTCTGTCATGCTATCAGCGACAAACTGATCCGACGCCATCCCCACGTCTTCGCCCAATCGTCCGCCGCCACTCCCGACAAAGTGGTCACCCAGTGGGAGAAGATCAAGAAGACCGAAGCGGGGCATCAAGACCGAACCTCCGCCCTCGACGGGGTTCCGAACGCCATGCCGAGTCTGGCGCGCGCGTACAAGATCGGCAAGAAAGCGAGCCGGGCGGGATTCGACTGGTCCAACGTCGATGGGGCTTTCGAGAAGGTCGATGAAGAGTTGGCGGAGTTCCGGGCCGCCTTCGCCGAACGCGACCCGAAGCATATGGAAGACGAACTGGGCGACCTCCTCTTCTCCCTCGTCAACGTCGCCCGCTATATGGAAGTGAATCCCGAAGAGGCGTTGCGCAAAACCATCGGCAAGTTCATCCGCCGGTTCGCCCATGTGGAGGCCCGTATCGAAGCGGAAGGAGGCGATCTGGCCGACGCCACCCTCGAAGAGATGGACGCCCTGTGGAACGAGGCCAAAGAGAATGAGTGATCGACCCCATGTCACCCCCGTCGAAATCTATTACGAAGACACCGACACCGGGCAGGTGGTATACTACGCTAATTACCTGAAATACTTCGAGCGGGCGCGAACGCAGCTACTGAAAAGTCGCCGTGTCGATCCGGCGGAGTGGGTGAAAAAGGGGGTCACCTTCGCTGTCACCCACGCCGAAGCCGACTATCGGCGGCCGGCGGTTTATGGCGACCTGATCGAAGTCGAGACCACCGTGAGCGTGATCCGTGGGACGCGGCTCTCGTTTCGTTACCTCATCGTTCGGCCCCGAGACGGCGAACGGTTAGTCACCGGGCGGACCGATATGGCTTGCCTGAACGAGACCATGCGCCCCCGACGGATACCCGACGAGATCGTGGCCCTGATAGCAGAGGAAGCATCGTGACCAAAGACGCTAACGCAGATATCCCCTTCGTCACCGCCACCGGCGAGATCGACGCCGTCGCTTTGTCGGAACGTATCCGGGCGCGGATCGACGAGAAAATGGCCCGTGGCTTGTACGACGACCAAGAGGTCGCCTACCTGCGCGACCTCACCCTCTCTGTCACCGAAAGCCAGCGCGACTTCACCCTGCTGTTCGACAAGATCGACGAGCGGAACCGAGCCTACGCCCTGCTCGACCAGATGTGGGACGTCACCCGCCCGGTCGATACCGACAGTCCCCGCAGCGGCCCCGTCGGCAAAGTCATCTCGCTTTATAAAAAGCTGTTCCGGAAATTCGTGCAACCGACCTTGAACATCCAGCTCGCCCGTCAGGCGGAGTTCAACATCCAAGCCTTGCGGGCGCTGCAACATTCGCAAGCCGCTTTCGACGAAGCCGAGCGTCAGTTCAACAACCTGACCGCCCGAATCAGCGGCGCCAATCTCCGCTCCGAACGGCTCGAGGATCGGATGTTGAGGCAGGAACGACGCGCCGACGCATTGGATGGTCAGGTCGCTACGCTGGCGTCCGTTATGGAAGCGGCCGACCGGGAGCTGATCTTCATGCGTCGCCGGGTGGTCGACCTGCTGAAGAAGTTGCAGGAAGCCCCCGAGCCCGCCGCTCTTCAGGCGGCGGACGAGGCCGAAAAGTTCGAGTCGCTCGATTATCTCTTGTTCGAGAACCGGCATCGGGGTCTGCGGGACGACATCCGGGGCAAACTTGCCGTCTATCCCGACTGGATGAAAAACGCCCCCGGCCCGGTGGTCGATGTCGGGTGTGGGCGGGGCGAGCTGTTGGAACTGTACGGCGAAGCCGGGATCGCCGCATCGGGTATCGATCTGAACGACGAGATGGTGGCCGAGTGTAAACAGCGGGGGCTCGCCGCCGAGACCGCCGACCTGATGAGTTGGCTCGACCGGCAGGCCGACGCCGCCCTCGGCGGGATCAGCGCCATACAGGTGATCGAACATCTTCCGACCGACGTGATGGTCGGCTTCTTTCAGAAAGCCTACGACAAACTGGCCGACGGCGGGACCATCGCTTGCGAGACCATCAACCCGACCAGTCTTGCCACCCTCTCCGGCCCCTTTTATCTCGACATCACCCACGACAAACCGGTCCATCCGATGGCGGCCCAGTTCCTTCTGCAACGATGTGGCTTCAAGGAGGTCCGCATCGAGTGGCTCAACCCCTTCCCCGACAACATTCGCTTGGGGCGGCTCGTTCACGACAGCGGCATGCCGGGGTGGATGAAACCGGTGGTGGAAGAGTACAATCGGACCGCCGCCATCTTGAACAACCATCTCTTCGCCCATCAGGACTACGCCGTCGTCGCCGTGAAATGAACCGGCGCGACGTTTTAAAAGGCGCCGCCTTTTTGGCCGGAGCTGCCTTGCTCCCCCGATGCGGCGGGAGCGGGGGAGCCTTCTTTAACCCCGACGCCCCCTTCGACCATGCCATCGCCACCGGCTCCGCAGCGCAGGTCGGCGCGACGGTCGAAGGCTTCCACTTCCCCCACTTCGCTTGGGACGGAGCGACCATCCGTGGCTGGTTCATCGATCATAGCGGCGGTTCGCAAAACGACGTCGGCGCCGTGACCTCCCCCGACGGCGTGAACTTCACTTACGGCGGGAAGGTTCTGCGGAAGAGCGAGTGGTACGACCGAGAGCAGGCCAGCTTTCCTGCCGTGATCTACGTCGACGGGACGTGGCACATGCTCTACGAAGGGAAAGCCAACGTCGAAGACATCAACTCCGTCTGCTGGGCCACCTCGTCCGACGGGGTGAGCTGGGCGAAGCGGGGGCCGGTCGTTCGTCCCGACGATCTCCCGGCGCGGCTCCTTATGCCCAACGTCGCCACCCCCGGCGCAGACTACGCCGACGTCGACGTCGGAACGCCGACTCTCTATCACGACGGGGGCCTCTGGCACGTCTGGTACCACATGACGAAACGAGAGCCGTGGAGCGTGCGGATGGGATACGCCAGCGGGGCGAGTCTCGATGCGCTGACCTGTCAGACGACGCCGTTTCTCGATCTGGCCGAACCGTTTGAGACCGGAACCGTCGGCGCCCGGTCGTCGGTGGTGAAGCTGGGGAACTGGTACTACATGGCCTATGAGTGGGCGACTTCATTACCGATATCTGCCGAGCGTAGCGGGCCGTTCGCTGACCAAAAATTCGACACAAGCTGGTGGGGGACGTCGCTCCTCCGTTCCGCTTATCTCGATCGGGGATGGAAACGGTGGGCGGGGAACCCGCTGCTTCGGAATCCGGTGGTCGGTTTCGGCTACGACGGCCCGGAGCTGTTGCTCGACGGCGACCGGCTCTATCTCTACTATCGGGGGGAAGGGAACACGACATGGCGGACGCGGCTGACGTGGTAGGGGGAAAACCTATCTGCGTCGCCGCCGGGGTGTCGAAACCTGGTTCGGAACGCTCACATCACTCCCTTGGGGAGTGGGCGAAGACCACGGATGTCTCCCGACACCCCACGCAGGAGACAGGCGTTCGCCTGTCTCCTGCCGGCGCATGCCCCGATAACGGTCTTCAGGCATCCCGCAGAGAGGCTTCGTTCTTTATCCTTCAGGCGATCTCGATCGCGCGGGGCTGAACCTTCTCGCTTTTCGGAATGGTGACGACCAGCAGGCCGTTCTCGTGTTTTGCGCTGATCTTGTCGCCGTCGACCTCCTTGAACCGAAGCGACCGGGTGAACGCCCCGTACCGAATCTCGGAGCGATAGACCCGCTCGGTCTTCTCTTCCGACGACTCCTTCTTCTCGCCGCTGACGGTGAGGATGCCGTTCTCGAACTCGACCTTCACGTCTTCCTTCGCCACGCCGGGGGTTTCGAGCCGGACGGTATAAGCCTCGTCCGATTCTTTCACCTCCATGCTCGGATGGAACGCCATATCCTCGCTCATTCTGGCCGTCGGCCAGAACTCGTCGAGAAGCGAAAGGGCGCCGAACGGATCGAAATCGGCAGGCCGGGCCAGTCCCTGATTCACTTTTCTGATGATAGCCATGGTGACCTCCAACTGAGAAATCTTCCCCCCGGGGGAGGGGGACGTTCTTCAAGTTCATCGGCTCTCGTCGCCCCCGAGCCGTCGTTCGCTCTCTTCGATTAGGAGATAAAACGGGGGAAATCGGCTGTCAAGCGATACGGAGGCAAAAAGGGGGGCAATGAAGTAGTAGAATGGTCTTCATTGGCGAATGACAATGGAGGCCATTCGCTTTCTATCAGCGGTGCGTAAGCTAGAGTGGCCGAAGGCACAGATTGAGGATGAGAGCCTGTTAGAACATGGAAGTCATGAGGCGTTATGAGACCCATTCAGACAAAGTAGACATGCGCAGGGAAATGGGGGCTAATTGGGGTGTGTGTGCGCGGCACGCAAAGAAACTTATTGAACAATAAGCATAATAAATAACCATGTGGCGGAGAGGGTGGGATTCGAACCCACGGTACGTTGCCGCACACACGCGTTCCAGGCGTGCACCTTCAACCGCTCGGTCACCTCTCCGTTCGAGCGAAGGGCGTAGTATAGCCGACGCGCCCTTAAAAAGGAAGCGTCATGGCGCCATATATTCGAGGCGGTATCCCACATAATTTCGGGCCGACCGCGTGAGAAACGCGATCTCTTCCCCAGTAAGCGGTCGTTTCACCTTCGCCGGCATCCCCATTACCAGCGACCCGGCCGGTACCTCCATCCCCTCCGGCACGAGCGCTCCCGCCGCAACGATGACGTTCGGCGCCAGATGGGCGCGGTCCATGACGATCGCCCCCATGCCGATGAGCGCCGGACCGTCGATGACGCAACCGTGCAACGTCACCGAATGTCCCACCGTTATGTCGTTCCCCAACACCGTCGGTGTCCGTGGCGTCTTCGTCACATGGACCACCGAATTGTCCTGAATATTCGTCCGCGCTCCGATAGAAATCGGCGCCACATCCCCCCGGACCACCGCCCCGTGCCAGACACTCGACTCCGCGCCGATCGTCACCTCTCCGACAATCTGAGCCGACTCCTCGATAAACGCCGTAGGATCGACCGTCGGCGCGACCCCTTTAAACGGTTTCAGCATCGCATATCCTTCAGAAGTGGAATGTTCGCCCCGTAACGTTTGCCAATAGAGGGGCGTATCTCTATATAACACATGCAAAGCGACCCCACGCTGGCTATAATCTTCGGGGGGAGGAAGAGTATGTCAGAGATCATTCATTGCGATATCGCCATCATCGGCGCAGGCCCCGGCGGATACGCCACCGCGTTGCGGGGCGCCGCTAACGGCCAGTCGGTCGTCCTTGTCGAACGAGGCCCCGTCGGCGGGGCGTGCCTGAACCGTGGGTGCGTCCCGACCAAAGCCTGGGTCGGGGCCGCCGAAACCGTCGATCACCTTCCTCATATGAACGGCTTCGCCCGCGAGCCCATCTCGTACGAACTCGACTTCGCCAAAGTCGCAGCCAAACAGCGGAAGGTCGTCGAGCAGTTCGTCGGCTCGTTGGGGAAGCTCCTCGAAAAACGAGGGGTGCGGGTCGTCAACGGGGCCGCCCGGTTCACGAGCCCCACGCAGATCGCCATCAGTGGAGGCCCGAACGTTACCTTCGCTCACGCCGTCATCGCCACCGGGACCACGCCGGTGCGTCTCTTCGATCTGCCCGGTGAGCTTTTGTGGGACAGCGATACCATCTTCGGCAAAGAAAGCTTGCCACCGTCGATGTTAGTTATCGGAGCAGGCTATATCGGTTGCGAGTTCGCCGGAGCGTTGAGCCGGTTCGGCGTCAAGACCACGTTGCTTGAAGCGTTGCCCCGAATCTTGCCGATGGCCGACGACGACGTCTCCGCCACCATGAGCCGCGAGTTTAAGAAACAGAAGATCGGCATGAAGGTCGGCGTCAAAATCGCCAGCCTGACCCCCGGCGGGGAGGGAGTCGTCGCCACATTGGAAAATGGCGAGACCGTCACCGCCGCAGGCGCCCTTGTCAGCGTCGGACGTCGCCCCGTCACCGACGGTCTCGGTCTGGCCGCCGCAGGGGTCGCCGTGAGCGACCGGGGATTCGTCGCCATCGACGACGCCATGACCACATCGACTTCCGCTATCTACGCCGTCGGCGACGTGGCCGGTCGGGGGGCGCTCGCCTACACCGCGTATCGTGAAGGCGCCTATGTGGCCGACCGGATCGCCGGTAAGCGGAGCGACGATCTCGCCGACACGCCGGTTCCCAACGCGGTATTCACCATCCCGGAAGTCGGCTCGGTCGGCCTCACCGAAACCGAAGCCCCCGTCGGCGCCAAGGTGGGGCGGTTCATGTTGCGCGGCCTCGCCCGAGCCCACACCACCGGCGAGCTGGCCGGGTTCGTCAAAGTGCTCGCCCACCCGACCGACGACACCCTACTCGGTGTCCATATGGTTGGGGCGCGGGCCACCGATCTGATTCACGTCGCCTCGGTCGCCATGGCCGCGCGGGTCACCGCCACGCAGCTTGGCGACATGCTCTTCGCCCATCCGGCTTTCGCCGAAGGGATGCTCGAAGCGGTTCACGACGTCCACGGCGTCTCGTTGCACCAGTGATGATGTCGTCCCCCACGCCGACCCGCACCATCGCGCTGGCCACCTTGAAAGGGGGCGCCGGGAAGACCACAACCGCCGTCAATCTGGCCGCCGGGTTGGCGCTACGGGGCGAGAAAGTCTTGCTGGTCGATCTCGATCCGCAAGCCAACGCCACCGCCCATCTGGGGGTCGCGGTCACCGACGCGACCGTTACCCTGTACGAACTTCTCCTCGGCATGGCCGACGATCCGGAACAGGGGATCGCGCAGACCGGTCTCGATAAACTTCATCTGATACCGTCGGCCCCCCGGTTAGCCGGGGCCGAGGTGGAGCTTGCGAATACGCCGGGACGGGAACGGCTCCTGACCGAACTGCTGGCGCCGCTGGTGGAGCGGTATCGGTTCGTCATCGTCGACGCTCCTTCGTCCCTTGGCATCCTGACCCTCAACGGATTGCTCGCCTGTTCCGAAACGATGATCCCGGCCCAGACCCACTACTTTTCGGTGCTAGCGGCCCGTCAGTTCGTCGATGTCATCCGACAGATGAACGAGACCTTCGGCGCCCAGCTTTCGGTCACCGGTCTTATCCCGACGATGGTTGACCGGCGGATGAAGATCAGCGCCGAGCTGATACGCGATCTCGAAGGGGAGTTCGGACGGAATCTGGTTCGTCCGTCGATACGGCTCGACGCCCGGCTCGCCGACGCTCCGGCCAAAGGGCGTCCCATTCAGCTTGCGGCCCCCAAGAGCAACGGCGCCTACGACTACACCATCCTCGCCGACGACATACGGGTGATGTGACATGCCCCGTGTAAAGATCGCAGGACGAGGTTTGGGGGCGTTGATCCGCAATACCCGCGACGATCCGCCGATGACGACCAGTATCGCCCCCTCCTCAGAGAGCCTCGCCCATTTGGCGATGGTCGAGGCGGCGCGGGATGCGGCTCTCGAGCGGGTGCGGGGGGTCGAGGCGGAGCAGGCGGCTTTGGTCGACGCGTCGGCGAAGCGACAGGCTGCCATAGCGCAAAGGGAGCAGGCGCTTCTCGCCGAACGGGACGAAGCGCGCGAACAGCTCGAACGAGCGGAGCGTGAGCGGACGACCCGTGTTGAGGAGATGAAGGATCGGCTGGCTACCCTCACGAGGGAGCGTGATCATCTTCGCCGGACGATCGACACCGAACTCCCGCAAGGGGAGGCCAAGGAACTGCTGGTGACGACCCTCTACGAGAAGGGGGAGGAGCACGAGAAGCGGGGGAACCTGCTCGACGCGTTTCATCTCTACCGTCGGGTTTTGCGGCTGGCGCCCACACATGTGGATGCATTACTGAAGGTGGCGACGATATACTACAGCGCAGGGCTTTTGCTCCCGGCGGCCGAAGCGTTACGCGGCGTGGTGGAACTCGTCCCCGATCGAGCGAAGGTGGCGGAGCAGTTGGCGGTGGTGGAAGAAATGATACGGCGGCGGGGGGTTCTCGCCTCGCCCCGGTAAAGAGAGAAAGCGATGTCGACCTACGAAGTGCACGGTGTGAAAGACGAACGCCACACGGACGTTCGGACGGTGATGATCCTCGACGACGAAGAGGCGATCTTGCATCTGTTGGGGAAGATGCTCGAACACGAGGGGTACGCCCCGCTCCTTTTCAGTCATCCGCAAGAGGGGCTCGACCGACTTCGGCACGGGGGGGTCGATCTGCTCATCACCGACCTTAAAATGCCCAAGCTCGGGGGACTCGAAGTCATCAGCGAAGCCCGCCGGATGGACGCGAAACTGGAGATCATCATGATGACCGGTTACGGCACGGCGGAGATTTTCATCGACGCCATCCGGGCCGGAGCCAGCGACCTGATCATGAAGCCGATCGACCGGGAAACCTTCCTGCATGCGGTCCGTCGGTCGTTGGAGCGGGTGAACCTGACTCAGAGTCTGGCCGCCCGTACCAAACAGCTCGTTCAGTCGGAAAAGATGGCTTCCCTCGGATTGCTGGCCACCGGCGTCGCCCACGAGATCAACAACCCGACCACCTTCATTCGAAGCAACCTCCAACTGATGCGGGAGTACATCAAACGGATGGAGCCTCGGATGGCGAGTCTCGACGCCCCTGCCCAACAGGAGGCGGTAAAGAACATCGTGTTAAACGAGTTCCCGGCGATGATCGAAGAGGCGTTAAAAGGGACCGACCGGATTCAAAAAATCGTCGCCGGAATCAAACATTACGCCCACATGGGAGAAGACGATTTCAATCAGGCGGTCGATATCCGCGAGGTGATCACCCAATCGGTCAACCTCGTCCGCAGCCGCCTGCAAAAGAACATTGTCATCACCGAAAATTATCTGAACATCAAAGAGATCAAAGGGCATTTTTCCAAGCTCGAACAGGTTTTCGTCAACTTGTTGGTCAACGCCGCCGACGCCATCAACGACGAAGTCGCCGCACGGCGCCGCGCCGGCGACAAAGAGTATCAGGGGGTCATCGACGTCGCCGCCACGGTCATCGACGGCGAGGACGAAGCCGACGGAACCAGCTCCCCCGACTATCTGATCCTTACTTTTTTCGACAACGGGCACGGCATCCCCGACGAGAAGTTAAAGAGCATTTTCGATCCCTTCTTCACCACCAAAGCGGTCGGCGTCGGTACCGGGCTGGGGCTGTATATCTGCTACGAGATCATCACCCAGCACGGCGGGGAGATCAGCGTCCAGTCGCAGGTAGGAGAGGGGACCGCCTTTATCATCAAGCTGCCGGTCGGCGGCAAGACCCCGGTGGCGCCGATCGCGCCGGTCGAATAGACAACGCCGCCTCCTGCCGGAAGCGGCGTTGTCGAAACCGGCGGATCTATTTTTTCTTCGGCTGTCCGGCGCGGGCGAACTCCCACTGCATGCCGGGGGATGCCGGATCGGTAGGGACGTCCAACTCCCGGTTAAAGTTTCCGGTCAGATAGTCGTGGATCGAGAGGGCCGCTTTTTTGGCCTGCCCCATGGCGAGGATGACCGTCGAGCCGCCGGTGATGGCGTCGCCTCCGGCGAAGACCCCCTTCTTGCTGGTATGCAAGGTCTCCTTGTCGACCAAGATGATCCCCCAGTTATTGATCCGAATCTCGCCGTCGGCGTCGGGGATGATCGGGTTGACGTCGCAGCCCAGGGAGAAGACGGCGGTGTCGCATTCTTCTTCGAAATACTCGCCGGTCCCGACCGGTTTTCTGCGGCCCGACTCGTCCGGCTCCGAGAGGGTCATCTTTTCGCACCGGATCGCTTTGACGAAACCGTTTTCGTCGCCGATGAACTCGACCGGGTTCGAAAGCCATTTGAAGTGGATGAACTCCTGTTCGGCGTGTTCCAGCTCTTCGGAGCGGGCCGGGGCCTCGTCGTGGGAGCGGCGGTAGTAGCAGGTGACGTCGGCGCCCAATCGTTTGCCGGTCCGCATGACGTCCATGGCGGTGTTCCCGGCGCCGATGACCGCCATTTTGTTTCCCTGAAAAATCGGTGTCGGATAGTCGGGGAACTTGTTGGCGTTCATCAGATAGATGCGGGTCAGATATTCGTTGGCGCTGTAGACCCCGTTGAGGTTCTCGCCCGGAATGCCGAGCATCCGGGGAAGCCCGGCGCCGGTGGAGATGAAGACGGCGTCGAACCCTTCGTCGCCCAGCAGGTCGTCGATGGTCAGCACCTTGCCGATGATCATATCGAAGACGAACTCGACCCCCATTTGTTTTAGAAACTCGAGGTCTTCGTCGATGATTTCGAGCGGCAGGCGGAAGCGGGGGATGCCGTAGACCATAACGCCTCCGCCGCGATGAAACGCTTCGAAGACGGTGACCGCGTGTCCGCGGCGGCGCAGCTCATAGGCGGCGGTCAGCCCGGCCGGGCCGGAGCCGATGACCGCCACATGCTTGCCGCTGTCGGGGGCGATTTCGGGCATACGGTCGAGGCCATGTTCTCGTTCGTAGTCGGCGACGAATCGTTCGAGGTTGCCGATGCCGACCGGATCGTTTTTCTTGCCGACCACACAGACCGCTTGGCACTGTTTGTCTTGGGGGCAGACCCGCCCGCAAGCGGCGGGGAGGAAGTTGGTCTCCCGGATCTTTTTGACCGCGCCCGCCGGGTCTCCCTCTTCGAGCAGTTTGATGAAGCCGGGGATATCGATGCCGACCGGGCATGCGTCGACGCAGTCCGGCTTTTTGCATTGGATACAGCGGAGCGACTCGTCCATCGCCTGTTCGAGGGTATAGCCCAAAGGAACCTCGTCCCAGGTCTGAATCCGCTCTTCGGCGTCGGCGAGCGGCATGATGTTGTACGGTTTCGCCATCCGCTCCTTGGCGGAAGGTCCGGTCCTGTCGGCCATGCTTCTCCGTTCCTCTATTTGTTCAACGCCGCGAGGGCGATTTTCTCTTTGTCGTAAAACATCCGCTGACGGGTCATCAGCTGGGCGAAGTCGACCTTTCTGCCGTCGAAATCGGGTCCGTCGAAACAGGCGAACTTGGTCGCCCCGCCGACGCTGACCCGGCACGCCCCGCACATCCCGGTGCCGTCCACCATAATGGCGTTCAGCGACACCCACGCTTCGATCGGGGAGTCTTTTAGTTTATCGGCCACCGCCTTCATCATCGGCACCGGCCCCACCGACAAGGTCATCGAGACCGGCTCTTTTTCCATCACCGCGTCGAGGGCGTGGGTGACGAACCCTTCGATGCCGACGGAACCGTCGTTGGTGGTCAGCAACACCTCGTCACAGACTTCGCGCAGTTCCGGGACCATAAGGAGCAGGCTTTCGGTCCGGGCGCCGACCACGCCGATGACCCGGTTGCCGAGCGCTTTGAGATCGCGGGCCGTCGGGATGATGGCGCCGACCCCGTAGCCGCCCCCCATGAGGACGCAGGCGCCGTCGTGTTTTTTGACGTGGGACCGTTGTCCCAGAGGGCCGACCACGTCGGTGAAAGCGTCGCCGACGTTCAGGTTGGTCGCCTCGGTGGAGGTGAACCCGGCGGCCATGATGATGATTTCGAGGTAACCCTCTTCCCGATCCCACCCGGCGATAGAGAGGGGCATCCGCTCCGATTTGTCGTTGGGACGGACGATGATGAACTGTCCGGCCTGAATCTTTTGGGCGACAAGGGGGGCGTTCACGCGGAAATGGTACGTGTTCGGCGCCAGTTCCCGCTTGGATAGTATGGTGAACTGCTGGTGATACTTACCGTGTCTCATGGTTTCCTTGGCTCGGACGCCCGTCCCGAACAGGACCGGCGCCGTGGGTGAATCCTGCGTCCGGACTGGCGAGACAGCCGTCGGTCGCACGTTGGGGTCCGAAAGGGAAGGGACGAACGACGTCGTCATCCGGGTTTCGCCTTCCGGGGTGTTTACAGCGTCAAATTATAGCATCCCTCAACCGGAGCGGTAGGGCAACTTTTTTCTTAGTTCGAACGTTGCGCCCGGAGGATCAGTTTCGTCACCTCCGGCGGGTTGAGGGTTCGCAACGGCGGCCCCCAAAAAGCCGTTCCGGCGGAGACGTATGCCGCCATATCGTTGTAAATGGAATACCCCGGCCCGATAGGGTGCATCGACGGAACCATAAGGGTCCATGGGAAGAACTGCCCCCCGTGGGTATGGCCAAAGAGAGCCAGATCGGCCCCGTGGGCGACCAAAGCCGGGCCGGAACGGGGTTGATGGGCGAGGAAGAGGGTGAACGCCCGGTCGAGTGGGGCGCCAGCCAGGGCCAAGGCGGCGTCGGAAGCGTGGGGGGGGAAGTTCTGATGAGCCGTAAAATCGGTGACCCCCGCCACCACCATCGACCCGTCGGGGGTGGGGATGGTGGTGTGGCGATTGAGGAGCGGGGTGAAACCGAGGCCTTCGATGGCGGTCAGCCAGCCGAACAGGTTCCAGTAATATTCGTGGTTGCCGGTGACAAACCATTTGCCGTAGGGGGCGTGAAGCTCGGCCAGCGGCGCCACCACGTCGGCCAACTCCTCGGGCATGCCGTCGGCGAAATCGCCCGTATGGACGATCATGTCGGGGGAGAAGTTCATGGCGATATCGACGATACGGCGGGTGTAATCGGTTCGGACCGACGGGCCGAAATGGGTGTCGGTGATTTGGACGATGGAGAAACCGTCGAGCGCCTTCGGGAGAGTCGGAAGCGGTATCTCCACCACCTTCGGCGACGGTCCGGTGCGGGCCGTCATCGCCCCCATACCGGTGAGGCCGCCCGATAGACCGACCAGCGTCAGGTTCGCGCTACGAGCGAGAAAACGGCGACGTCGCGGATCGTAGCCGTCGTCGTCATCGGGCCGGGTCAACCGTTCGTGGATGTTCATCGGGAGGAAGAGAACGTCCCGGGCCACCATCAGCGGGAAGAGGGTCATGGCGAATCCGGCGATGACGAAGACGCCCCAGAGAAGAACCCCTTGGTGGAGGTAGCCGCCGATATGGAGCGTGAAACCGAGCGGGAGAGAGAGAAGAGCGACGGAAGCCGCCGTCCATGCCAGCCGTTTCGCCCGTTGAGGGAGGCCGGAACCGGGGATAAGGCGTATGGCAAGATAACCGACGATACAGGCCCAAACGGTGGATGCGATGAGAAAGAACATCGGCTACGGGCGGGCCGAAGACTTTTCGACGAGGGCGATCTCGTCGTCGGTCAGGCCGTAGAGTTGGTAGACCCGTTGGTCGATAGCGGCGTCGGTCGCATCGATCCGCCGTTGGGTCGCCGTTTTTTCGTGGGGGGTATGGGCCGCGTCGAGCGTGGCGTGAAGCTCCATCATCTTGTCGGCCAACGCGCCGATCTGCTCCCGCTTCTTTTTGGGCGCGTCTGCAATGGGGATCTGGACGAGGTACATTGGCTTGTATTCGTAATAGCCCCCTTGCTTGGTGGAGGCGATGGCATGGAGATAGTGATCGAGGAGACGAGAGTTGAGAAGGGCAAGTAAATATCGATCATTGGTCGGAAGAATGCTCGTTTTGTCGTTTGAATAGAATCCTCTGGTATCGTAAGCGTATGAACCCCGCTTAACGATAGCCGGGATGATAATCTTCGGCTTCTCGAATTCTTCGTAGTAGTCGCACGCCCGAAGCTCCCACCAATATTCCCCTTGGTCGTATCGTTTCTCCCCTTTCTTCGCATGAGGGGCAAGGTGGGCGGCGATGGCAGGATAGCTCTTCTCCAGCCAGCGCCATGGATTCTTCGTTCCCTCCATATGTTGGCGGGTCCACCCTTTCGGTATCAACACCAGATATCGATCCGTCGGGAGGGGGGCGTATCTCTTAATATCCCGCCCGGCGAGGAACGGCTTTATCAACTCGGCGCTCTTCCTGTCCGCGGCGATCAGCCGGGCGCGGGTCGCCCCGTCGATGACGAAGGCCTCGTTGAGGCCGGTGAGAATGCCGCGATAGACTTTCTCCCTCACATACTCCCCCAGCGGGACGCCCGCCTCTTTCAGTTTCGCCAGCAACTTCCGGCTCGCTTCGTCGGTCAGGCTCCAGCCGCCGTCGTCGAGATGCCTTTGCGCCACGTCGTACCGGTTCGCTTCCACATGGTCGGTCAGGTCGGGGTGGTCGAGGCTCTCTATCTGCGTGACGGGGAAACTTTTCGCCGGTTTTCCTTTGGTCAGTCGGAGTATGCACGGGTACGTCGTCGCCTGCTGAAAGACCGGCAGATCGCCGAAATCGACGATCTCCTCAATCCGCACTTCTTTCATCCATCGACGCAACGGGGCGCCATAGTTGGCCCGCATCCATTTGTTGGCGACGATATAGCCGAACCGCCCCCCCTCGGATAACAGCCGATACCCCCGCTCGATGAAGTAGGCGTAGAGATCGGCGGTTCCGTGGGCCACGGCGTAGGTCTGGGAGAAATACTCCTTGAAGAGGCCAAGCCCCTCTTGGCGCACATACGGCGGGTTCCCTATCACCACGTCGAACCCACCGGCCTTAAACACCGATGCGAACGACGTCTCCCAATCGAAGACGTTCAGGCGCCGCTCTTCGTCTTCGTCCAACGTGGGCAACTGGGGCTGACGATAAAAATCGGGGCCGATGAGGCTGTTGCCGCATTTGATGTTGTCGCCAAGGTCGGGCAAGGCTCGTTCGTGGAGAAGTTTGAGCTGCGACTTGATCGTCTCGTCGCTCTCGCCTTCGAGCGTCTTCAATAGTAACGATAGCTTGGTCGTCTCCACCGCTTGCGGATCGATATCGACGCCGTAGAGGTGGGCCAACAATATCCGTTTCCGCTCGTCGGTGGTCAGGCGCCATTCGCCGTTCCGGGTCTGGTATATCCGTTTCTTGTCGCGGGCGGTATCGCTCTCTCGATACCGGGCCGCATACCAGTCGAGCAGGTATTGATACGCCCCCAACAAAAACGAGCCGGATCCGCAGGCCGGATCGACGATGGTGATCCGGCCCGCCTGTTTCGGCGTCTTTCCCGCAAGCAGGGCGCCGACGGTGTGTTTGACGATGTAATCGACGATATAGGTCGGGGTGTAATAGACGCCGCCGGCTTTCCTGACCTCCGGTTTTTCTTCGACCTTGGCCTGATGCCCGGCGGTAAGCCGAATGACTTTCCCCAAAAACCGTTCGTAGACCTGCCCCAGAATATCGGCCGGGATGACGGAGAACTCGTAGGGGCTTTCGGGATAGTAGAGCCTGCCGAAGATTTCTTTTAACGGTTTGTCGTCCAGCGTCAGGCCGAGGGTCAGTTCGTCGTGCGGTTCGTGACGCCCTTTCTCCCGTTTGAAATGAAACAGGCCGGAATTGTACCGGTCGTCGGCGTTACGGAAGAGGTCGAGCAGTCGGCTATAAACGTCGGCGCCGTTTTGCAGGCCGCGCAATCGCTCCACCGGTTCGATCCCCCGGTCTTCGCAGATGCGAAGGAAGATGATCCGGTCGACGATCCGCTGAACGGCGAAGTTAAGATCGGCCTGCGAAAGGGTCCCGTTGCGAAGGGCGATGTTCTTGGCCAACAGCTCGCGCCATGTCTCGATCTCTTGCAGAAACGCTTCGTCGACTTCGGCGGTCCCCCGTTTGGCCCGTTTGGCGTCGGCGTATTTGTCGAACCGCCCTTTTAATACCGACTCGTGGGAGAACCGGTCGTATAGCTCGTCCCATTTCTCTTCGTACTGGTCGTAGGTCAGATACATCACCCGGGCGACGCTGGCTTTGTCGTTCTTGTTCGGTTTTACCCGGGTGTCGTAGACGGCGAACTCTTCGAAGTCGGTGAGGATGGCGATCGGCATCTTCGCCGACCACGCGTAGCGACGAACCTGATAGGCGGGGGCGATATCTTCTTTGATATGGACCGACGGTTTTTTCGCCTCCACAAAAAAGAGCCGCACGCCGCCGACCCGAAAGGCGTAGTCGGGGGCTTTGGTGGCGCCGCCGATTTTGATGGCGTCTTCGTGGACCACCTGTTTATAGGCTTCGGCGTGCCCTTGGGTGTTGTCGACATCCCAACCGAGGGCGGTGAAGAAGGGGTCGATGAAAACACGCCGGGTGGTGGTCTCGTTATACGAGCTTGCGGTGTAGGTGTCCCTGTTTTCGGCAAAGAGGGCGACAAGCTCTCGGATTTTGTCGGGGGCGGTCATGGAAAGATTTTACTACAAGAAGAGATAGCGAAGGATAAAGGCGACGGCGATCAGGTGGACAAGCCCCCCCACCTCCTTCGCCCGACCGCCGACGATGGAAAGGAGCGAATAGCTGATGAAGCCTGCGGCGATCCCTTCGGTGATGGAAAAGGAGAGGGGGATGATGACGATGGTCAAGTAGGCCGGGAAAGCTTCGGCGGGGTCGTCCCACGGGATCGACCGGCAAAGGGCGAACATCAGAGCGCCGACGACGATCAACGCCGGGGCGATGACCGGATAGAGGGTGGCGTTGTCGACGACGTAGCCCCCGCCGACGGTTTTGACCAGCGGCGTAAAGAAGAGAGCGACGATGAAAAGTCCGCCGGTGACAAGCGCGGTCATGCCGGTCCGCCCCCCTGCGGCGACCCCCGTCCCGCTTTCGATGTAGGCGGTGACGGTGCTGGTCCCCATGACCGCGCCGACGACGGTGGCGCCGGCGTCGGCGGCCAAAGCCCGTTCGGCGTGGGGGAGGCGCCCCTCGTTGTCGAGCAGGTTGGCGGTGGTGGCGACGCCGATGAGGGTGCCGATGGTGTCGAACAGGTCGAGGAAGAAAAAGACGATGACCGCTACCCAGAAGCCGGGATGGGTGACGAGCCCCACAAAGTCGAGGGCGAAGAGCGTCGGTCCCAACGACGGAGGCGCCGAGACGACCCCGTGAAACTCGGCCATATCGGCGATGAGGGCGATGCCGGCGGTAATGAGCATGCCGACGAGCAAGGCGCCGGGGACGTTGCGCGCCGTGAGGGCGACAATGAGTAACGTTCCGCCGATGGTGAGTAACGGCGCCGGTTGCGATAGGTCGCCCAGCCCGACCAGCACGCCGGGGGCGGCGACGACGATTCCACCCCATTCAAGGCCGAGGAGGGCGATGAGCAATCCGATGCCGACGGCGATGGCGTGACGGAGCGACGCCGGGACGGCGCCGATAATCTTCTCTCGAAAGCCGATAAGGGAGAGCGTCAGAAAGAGCGCGCCGCTGACGAAGACGGCGGCGAGCCCCTCTTGCCACGTGAACCCCATCCCCCCCGCCGCGACGGCGCCGCAGACGGTGTAGGCGAAGAAGAAGTTGTGCCCCATGGCGGGCGCCAAGGCGATCGGATAGTTGGCGAGGAAAGCCATCAGGAGGCAGCCGACGGCCGACGCGATGCAGGTGGCGGCCAGCGCGGCGTCAAAGGGGATGCCCGCCGCGTTCATGACGGCCGGCTGGACGAAGATGATGTACGACATGGTCAGGAAGGTGGTGGAGCCGGCGACGATTTCGCGTCGCGGGGTGGTCCCCTTCTCGGCGAGCCGAAACCGTCGTTCAAGAATGTTCATGACCTCACTCAAGGAAACGAGAGTACCGTCAAGGGGCGTGCGAGGCTACGATGGGATACGCCTTCCTTTGAGCAGGAAAGACATCCTCGCTTATTCTCGCAGGTTCCGTCGATAGTAGGCCGTTTGCGCCCCCCCTTCGCGGACCCCCACCTCGATCCATTCCGCGTGCGGGAGGCGGGGCGCCAGTTCGTCGGCGATGACACCGGCCAGCCACGCGGCGATCCGTTCCACCGTCGTCGCCTCGATCGGAAGGAGCACACACTCCTCCATCGGAAAGACGTATCGTTTTTCGTCGAACCGGACTTCGATCTCGGCGTCCGATTTCGTGATCGTCTGGCGCGGATCGTTTTCGGCCAGGAGGAACCGGTGGTCGAGGTTATCGCAAATCTTTTTGATCAGCGGGTTGACGGTGTTGAAGTCGATCACCGTCATGTCGGGCCCCACCGACCCCGACAACTCCACTTCCACCCCGTAGTTATGGCCGTGGATGCGGGCGCACTTTCCCATGTCCACCAGAAAATGGGCCGAGGCGAAATGATGATCCGCGCGGGCGAGGCGGATGCCGGTTACCGGTTTCATGGGAGCGGCTCCTCTTGCGGAAGGGAGCGGGGATCGAATTCGACCAACGCCCCCTCTTTCACCGTCAGGTAAAACGGGGTGCGGGCCACATCGCCCGACGGCGTCATGGTCAACGCCCCGGTGATGCCGGGGAACTGGGTGACCCCCCACAGGTAATTGGTCATCTCCCACCGGGTGCGGACGCCGCGGGCCAGCCCCGCCAGCAGGAGCCGCGTCGCATCGTACGACTGGGCCGCGATTCGGTCGGGCTGTTCGCGGAAGGCGATCCGGTAATGGCGGACGAAATCTTTCACCGCCGGTCGGGCCGAATCGGCGAAAAACCCGTCGACCATCATCACCCCTTCGGCGAACCGTTCCGCGTTGCGAAGGAAGAGCGGGTTGTTCGCCTCGCTCGAAACGAACCGGGGGAGATCGCGGATGTTGTAGAAGACCAGTTGCCCCATCAGGAGTCCCGTCTTTTGCGCGTGACCGATCATCACCACTCCGTCGTATTGGAATCGGACCGACGGTCGGAAATTGCGCATGGTCAACGGCAGTTCCTCATAGCTTTCGATGAACGGCGCCGAAGGTTTGTCGGCGTAACGGAGGGCGAGTCTCTCGTTGATCTCCTCTACCGTCATCTCCTCGTTCTCTTCCGCCAGGGCGAGGATCTCTTTTCGCATCGCTTCGTCCGACCTGCCGCCGACGGCCTTGATCTGGCCCGAAAAATCGGTCTCGTCGGGCGCGAAGGCCTCCACGCCGACCAGCGTCCCCCCACGATTCGTCACCGCCTCGCGGAAATAGGCGGTCATCTGTCGCCCCCGTTCCCCCTCTTCGTAGAGAACCGCGAAGCGGCGCAATCCCATCTGGGTGACGGCCAGTTCGGCCAGATTTTCCGCCTCGAAACTGGTGAGATAGACCGTCCTGAAAAGGCGGGACGAAGCCGACGCCAGCCCCTCTTGGTCAGCCGCCGGGGAGATCATCGGCGCTCCATAGTCGTGGGCGGTGGTGGCGACCGCATCGAACGCGCCGAACCGACCGGTCCCAGCAGAGCGATGGTCGACCGGTCGAGGGCGCTCTCTTGCACCCCCAGTCGGGCCGATTCGAGCGTTTGCCCCATATCCTTCATCGTCATATCGACGTCGAGCTGACGAATCAGCTCGTGATAATCGTTGGCGGCAAGTTGGGCCCCTTGGAACATTCGCCGCCCCACATCCGAACCGGCGCCCGCCACCGGTAACGCCACCACGATCCGGGGATGGGAGATGACGGCGTTCTCGTCGGCGAGCAGTTTTCCGGCCACGGCCCCTTCGTCGGCGAAATCGGAGACCAGCGCCCGTTTGGCCCTCTCCAGTTTTTCCTCCTGCCCGGTACGGCGATAGCGAACCAGCAACTCTTCCCAGGCCCCTTTGGCCGGCCATCTTCCGGCGAACGACTGGGTGAATCCCTCCAGCTCGGCGTCGCTCAGGAACGTATGAAAGAGCCGCTCCACCTTCTCTCTCGCCAGCGTCACCAGCTCTCGATCCTCCGCCAACCGTTCCGCGTCGATGGCCCGCAGGGCCGCTTCGAAAAAGTCGCCGTTCCGTTCCGACAACGCCGCCCGGTAATAAGCGATGTAGGCCATCTGGGCCGGTCGTGTGGTCAGTTTGGCCGATTTTTTGAGAAGATCGTTCGCCTCTTTCCACGCCCCGGTCCAGTAGCGACAGATCGCAAGGTTGATCATCGCCGCAGGGGCGGTCTCGGCGTCGGGCCATTGGGCGACCAGCGCCGCGAACCGTTTCCCCGCTTCGTCGTAGCGCCCCTGATCGAAATGGGCCAACCCCTCGCCGAAGAGGGCGTTATCGGTCAACGGATCGCCCGGCGGGGCCTCTTTGCGGTAGGCGGCGAAACGTTGGGCGGCCACGTCGAATTTCCCTTCGCGGAAAGCTTTTCGGGCCGCATCGAAGAGGGGGGAGACTTCGGTGGGGGGCGCCAACGGGTCGCGGACGAACGGGCGTTCCTCCCCGGTCGATACCGGGAGGGTCGGTCCCTTGCGCGGCGACGGTCCGCCGGCGCAGGCGGAAATGATAAGCGACAGCGCCACCATCATCGACGGCGCGACCCGGCGACTAAACGTCATCGTCTTCCCCTTTGCCGTCGCCGCCGCCGAGGCCATATTTCGAGATTTTATAGCGGAACGATCTGAACGAAAGGTTTAGGAGGCGGGCCGCTTCCTTTTTGACCCCGTGAGCCCTGTCGAGGGCTTTGAGCAGGAGGTCTTTTTCCATCTCCGAGACCATCGTCTCCATATCGACCCCTTCGTCGGGAAGGCCGGCCTCCCCTCCCCGCGCCGGACCGAGCCGGACCTCGTCGGGGAGGCTGTCCGGTTCGATGATCGGGCCGGGGGTCAGCACCACCGCCCGTTCGATGACGTTTTGCAATTCACGGACGTTCCCGCGCCAAGGATGTCTTTCGAGCGCTCGCATCGTCTCCGGCGAGACCGCTTCGATGTCCCGATGGTTCTCCTTGGCGTAGGTCGCAATAAAGGAATTGACCAAGAGGGGGATATCCTCTTTTCGTTTTCGTAACGGCGGGATATCGAGGGTGATGATATTGAGCCGATAGTAGAAGTCCTCCCGAAAGAGCCCTTCTTTGATCATCTCCTCCAAGGCTTGATTGGTGGCGGCGATGATACGGACATCGACCTTGATGTCCTTCGCCCCACCGACCCGTTTGAATTCCCGCTCCTGCAACGCACGCAGAAGCTTTACCTGTACCGAGAGGGGCGCCTCTCCCACCTCGTCGAGAAACAGCGTCCCTCCGTCGGCCAGTTCCAGCAACCCTTTTTTGTCCGCATGGGCGCCGGTAAAAGCCCCCTTCTGATGGCCGAACAGTTCCGATTCGAGGAGCTGCTCCGGCAAAGCCCCGCAGTTGATGGCGTGGAAAGCCCCGTCCGACCGGTCGGAGAGGGAGTGTATCGCCTGCGCCACCAGCTCCTTGCCGGTCCCCGACTCGCCGCAGATGAGGGCCGTCGAACGGGAGTCGGCCACCTTGCGGATCATCTTAAAGAGCGCCCGCATCGGCATCGACCGCCCCAGGAGCTTTTCCAACCGGTCGGTATCGACCCCGTTTTCGACCTGACGTTTAAGCGAGATGACCTGTTTTTTGAGGCTCCGTCGCTCCAGCGCTTTGGTCACCTTCAGCTTGATCTCGTCCACCTTGAACGGCTTCGTGATGTAGTCGTAGGCGCCCTTTTTCATCGCCTCCACCGCCGTTTCGGCCGAAGCGAAGGCGGTGATCATAATTACCGGCAGCTCCGGGTCGATCGTCTTGGCCCGTTCCAGAACCGCCATCCCCCCCGCTTTCGGCATGGAAAGGTCGGTAATCACCAGATCGGCGTCGATTTCGTCAAGCAGGGTCATCGCCTCTTCGGCGGACGAGGCGGTGGTCACCCCATACTTCTCCCGCGTCAGCATGATTTCGAGGAACTCGACCATGCTCCGTTCGTCGTCGGCCACGAGGATTCTTAACATCGTTCGCTATTCCACCACTTTTTTCCGCACGGGCGGCAGGCCCGCGCCGGAAGATGATAACAGATTGCCACACGCGTCAAAAGGCGGCCCGATGGCGTATGATAACCGGGACAAGAGGAGCCGATGGAAACCAACGATATCTGCCTTGTGGTCCCCTGCTATAACGAAGCCGTCCGTCTCGACGGCCAACGCTTCATAAGCGACGCGGCCACCTTCGGCGTCGATCTGCTTTTTGTCGATGACGGGAGCGAAGACGGGACCTTCGCCCTGTTGCAACAACTCGCCGCACAGGCGCCCGAGCGGGTTCGTCTCCGTCGTCTGTCGAAAAACCGGGGGAAAGCCGAAGCGGTCCGGCAAGGGATGGCCGACATCATCAAAGCCGACTATCGGTATGGAGGCTACTGGGACGCCGACCTGGCCACCCCCTTGGGAGAAATCCCCGGTCTCAAAGCCCCCCTTCTCGACGGCGCCCGAATGGCCCTCGGGTCACGGGTGAAACTATTGGGACGGGAGATCGAACGGCGCGCCAGCCGTCATTATCTGGGACGCGTCTTCGCCACCTGCGCCTCACTCGCCCTCAATCTCCCGGTCTACGATACCCAGTGCGGCGCCAAACTCTTCGATCTGGCCGACAAATCGGTACAAAGCGCCTTCGCCACCCCTTTCGGGGTCAACTGGATATTCGACGTCGAGATGATCGCCCGCTTCCTCGTCGACTCCCGCCAGCGGGGGGAGGGGAACCCGGCTCGGCTGATCGTCGAAGTTCCGCTCCACCGATGGGGCGATGTGGCCGGATCGAAAGTGGGACCCGCCGCCTTTCTGGGCGCTTTTTTCGATCTGCTTCGGATCGTCCGTCGCTATTCGAGGGCTCTTTATGACCGATGAACGAAGAGAGCGACGCTCGTCCGTCATACAGGCGTCGGAGGTTCCGCCGATGAAACGACAGGTAGCAGTGGTCCTGATCGCCACGGCCCTTGCCGGGTGCGCCAATCTGGTGCAGGTGAAGGTCGATGTGGTCGATCAACGAACCGCGTTGGAAAATCAGGCCCTCGGCGCCTACCGGACCTTGGAGGGGGAGACGATGACGCTCGCCTCGGTCCGTTCGGTGGGGGCCGACGGAACGGTGAGAGGGGCGCCCCCCTTGTCCCGCGAGAAAAAAGAGGCGCTGGCCGCCATGCGTCGTTCCCGGTTCAATAAAGACGACCTCGACCGGCTCAAAGAAATCGGCGCCGTCGGCGAAGCCAACAACGGCTACGTCGTTCTCTTTCCCGACGTCGTCGCCGACGAAAAAGAACGGGCCTTCGCGCAGCTTATGGTGACGCAAGAGAACGAAGACCGGAAAGTCCTCTATGGTCGGATCGCCGCCACCGGCGAAGGGTTCACCACCGACGATCTCGATAAAGTAGCCGCCATCATGGCCGGGGTTAACGCCGACGAAGCCCCCCCGGGCGCGCTGGTGCAAGGGAAAGGCGGCCAGTGGAAAAAGAAACCGTCGCCATGAGCCGTCTTCTTGCGGTTCTCTCGACGGCGTTCCTCCTCTCTGCCGCCGACGTGCGGGGGGAGGCGGCGGACCCTCTATCGCACCCGGTCCGGCTCACCAGCCATCCGGGTCAAGACTACATGCCTGCCGTCTCCCCCGGCGGAGGGCTCCTTGTCTTCGTTTCCGACCGGGACGGAGCGCCCAACCTCTGGGTGAAGACCTTCTCCACCGCCGAGATCCCGACCCCTCGTCGTTTGACCGACGGCGCCGCCGCCGAGAAGAACCCCTCCTTCTCCCCCGACGGCAAGCGCCTCGTCTACACCACCTACGACGCCGACGCCGAAGGGGATATCGCCCTTATGACCCTTCCGTCCATAGAGCGTATGGCCGACGGGGTGGCCGGGCCGGTCATCCGTCTGACCGGCGCCGACACCGCCGACCGAGAACCGGTCTTTAGCCATAACGGGCAGGCCATCATTTATGTCTCGTCGCGCAAACCGGCCGGGGGCCAAGGATTGTGGCGCTACGATCTGCAAAGCGGCGAAACCATCCGGCTCACCGCCGACGGCGCCACCCCCTCCCTCGCCCCCGACGACCGGCGGATCGTCTATACCCGTCGCCCCTCCCCCGGCGTGTCGGAAGTATGGCTCCTCAATCAGGACGAAGGGTCGCCGACCCGTCTTACCCCGGGGCCGCTCGACACTTGGCCCACCTTCGTCGCTCCCGACAAGATCGTCTTCGTCCGTTACCATGTCGATACTAACGGCGACGGTCGTTTGTCGGTCGACGACCACCCGGCCCTGTATCTGATCGACCTCGCCCGGCCCGATATCGACCCCGTTCCGCTGACCCCCCACGACCGGCAGGCCCTTTTCCCCGCCGACGGGGGAGCGCGGGGGATCGTCTATACCGAAGCGGGGGCGGGGGTCGATCTTTTTCTGCTTGATCCCGAAGGGATGGCGCCGGTCGGGCGAAACCGGGCCGCATCGGTGGCCCAAGCCGAGCGGATCGATCGTTACTATCCCGACAATATCCCCTACCGGGCGTTGGGGTGGCGGGTGGCCGGGGCGGCCCATGCCGCCGACGACCGTCCCGATCTGGCGGCCCGAGCCGGGTACGAAACGGCCCTCCTCGACGAAGCGACCGGCGACCCCGTTTTGGCGAAACGGGAGCTGCGTCGCATGATCGAGGCCTATCCCGACGAAGCCTCGTGGAACGGTTACGCCGCCATCGCCCTGGCCCGGCTTTCCGCCGTGTCGCCCGCCGACGTCGCCGCCACCTTGCCAGCCGTCGCCAAAACGTTTAGCGACCGACGGGTGACCGCTCGCGGCATGATCGAAACCGGTAAAGCGTTGACCCAAGCCGGTCGCCCCGACGAAGGCGCCGCCCTGTTGGGAAGCGTCATGAGCGACAATGCGGACCTGCCGAACCTCGCCGTCGAAGCGGGAGTGACGCGCGACGCCGCTTTGGCCTTCACCGGACGGTCCGACACCCGCATCGATGCGCTCGCCGATATTCTTCGTCGTTTTCCTTCCGTTCCCCACTGGAGCGCCGAAGCCGAACGGCTGATGGTCGATCTGGCTGAAGGAGAGCCGGGGAGCGACGAAGCCGAGCGGCGGTTATCGACCATGGCCGAGCGTTACCCCGACCTGGGGCAAGTGGCCGGGGGGGCGCTCAACCGATTAGCCCTTCGGTTCTACGAAGCCGGTCGGTTTTTGCAAGCTCGCCAGAGCTGGCAAGAGACGGTGGAACGATTTCCCGATCAGCCACGGGTGGTCGATGCGGCTCTTTTCGGCATCGCCGAAAGTTATGTGGCCGAGGAGAAATACGCCGACGCCTTGGGGGTCTATCGACGGCTTCTGCCGACCACCGCCGGACGGGCCGCCAGCCTCAAAGCGGCGCGGGCCGGTTATATCCGTCAAGGGTTGGCCAAGGCCGACTACGAAAAATCCCACGGCGAACCGACGCTGGCCCTCAAAACCTATCGGGAGATCGCCGCCTACGCCCCGACCACGGTCGAAGCTCATCGGGGGGTGGTCCAGTCGTTGGTCGGGATGGGGGAGACCGAAAAGGCGATCGACGAATACGAAGCCCTCGTGCGCCAACATCCCCGCGACCCCGTCGTTCGCTACGCCTTGGGGTTGGCGTTGACCTATCGGACCCCTCCCCCCTTCGACCGGGCCGCCACCCTCATCCGCGAAGGGGTCGCCTTGGAAGAGCGATCCCCTTGGATGAGCCAGACGTTAGGGTGGATATACGAACAGAAAGGGGACGGCGACCCGGTCTGGTTCGAGCGGGCGTTACAGGAATATCACTTCGCGCTCGCTCTTCTGCCCGACGACGCGCCGGTCGCCCGGGCCGCCGATCTCTGGATGAACGTCGGCAACGTCTCCTATCGGCTGGGCGACTGCGGCGGAGCCGATGAAGCGTGGCGACGCCGCGACGCCTCCCCTCATCCTTTCGTCGACCGCAAAGTGGAGGCCCTCTTCTGGCGACGATGGGGGGAGTGTGGCTATCGCTTGGGGGACGACAAAAGCGCCGTCGCCCGGTTCGACCGGGGGTTGGCCTTAAGCGAAGGGGACGACGGGGCGTCGTTGGAGTTGTGGGAGCGCAAGGGGCTGGCCCAACAATCGGCCGGTTCGTACGACGAGGCGGCCCGGAGCTACGAAGAGGGGCTCGCCCTTCGCAGAACGCTCTTCCCGAAAGAGAGCCACACCCCCGCGTTGCGAAACATCGCCAACAATCGCTATCTCGCCGCCGAACGTTTCCGCAAAGGAACCGGCCAACGACGCGAAGCGATGCGGGTCTCTTTGCGCTGGTTTCTGGAGGCCGAAACCTCCCTCGCCGATTATCGCCCGGTGGTCGGCAAAGAAGAAGGGGGGGGCTTTTTTAACGTCACCCTCCGGGCCGGCGCCGCCGCGCCGAAAGTGGGGAAAGGCTTCTCGGTCGACGACGAACGCAAACTGATCTATCACCACTTGGCCCGGATCTACGAAGAGCTGGGACGGCTCGACCTGGCCGCCGGTTATTACGAAAAGAAGATGGCCCTTATCCCGGCGCTCCTCAGCCTTGTGGAGAACGGGCCGGTCTTGACCGAGAAGGGGATCACCGCCAATCAGCTCGGCGTCATGCTGGCCCGGTCGGGGAAGATCGACGAGGGCGCCCGATGGATCGCCACCTCGATGCGGGTCTGTCTCGATCTCTTAAACGGCCCCTGTCTCGCCGCCAATATCGACGCATTGGGGATGATGGCGATGATGGCCAAAGGTCGCCCCGCGTGGCTCGATGACGGCATCGCCTTAAGCGTTGCGGGGGCGCCGGTGATGACCAAAGCTTTGGCCGACGATCCCCAAGCGTTAGCGAAGGTCTACCTGCGGATGGGGGAGCTGGCTCAACGGCGGCTGACCCTCTCTCTCGCTACGGTCGAAGGGAAGGATCCGGTGGCCGAAGCGAAACGGTGGCGGATGGCCGGAAGCGATCTCGCCGCGGCCGACCGATGGTATGGCGAAGCGATTCGACTCCTCGCCGACATCGGCGGTCCCGACGCCCCCCGAATGCGCCTTGCCGCCAAACTGAACCGGGCCGATCTGGCCGAGATCGCCGGGGAGGGGGAGGAGGCGACCACCCTGCGCCGACAGGTGGTGGAAGAGGGAACCGCCCTCGGTCTCGACGAACCGGTCTGGCGCGCCCTTGCCCTCATGGCGCTGGTCGCCGACGAACCCGACGCGTTGGTCGATCAAGCGGTCGAACGGCTCATGGCCGCCCCTTTCGGGACCGTCGGCGGCGACCGACTCGAAGCCGATCTGGCGTTGACCCGGTTTCTTTTTCGACAACGGATGAACCGGTGGCTCGACGCCGGAGAGAAGGATAAGACGCTCCTCGAAGCCGAGCGGGAGGCCTTGACCGAAGCGAAACTTTCGCTGGCGCCGCTGGTTATGGCCGGGACCACCCCCGACATGGTTCGCTTCGGCGATCTGGTCGAATATTGGCGGGCAGGAGTCGCTCTCGGCGCCGGTACGGGGGGGGATGAAGAGCGGAGCGTCGCCGGGGAGGAATATCGGGCTTTCGTGGACGAACTGGCCACCCGCGATCCTTTCCTCGCCCAGATCGCCGATCCCCGTCGGTTCGACGAAGGGGCTCTGGGCGCCGCGTTGCGCCGCGATGAACAGGCGATACGAGAAGTGACCGGCGCCGACGGAGAGGTCGTCCGTTTATCGGTCGGGCGCGACGACGCCCCCAACCTGATTCTCCTGACGCCTCGCCCTTTCACCGACCCGGTGGGGGATCGACCGGCGGATCGGGTGACGACCCTCTCGCCGGGATTGGCTTTCCTTGCGGCGGCGCGACGGATCGCCACTCCCGATGACTATCGCCTCTTCGTGGCCGGTCCGGTGGAGAAAGAACGGATCGCCCTTCTCGGGTTCGGCGAGATCAACGCCGCTTCCGGCCCGGACGGGGAACGGCTCCTTACCGATCCGGCTCTCGGCGCCGGGGTGGTTTGGTTCACCCTGCCGCCGCACGAGGGGCGGGCGCCGCTTGACCTGACGTTCCCGTTGGCGGGGGAGGGGGAGCCGGCGACTTCGTTGACCGTGGCCGAGCTGGTCGGCGCCGGGCGTGGGGGCGCCGCCATGGTCACCGGAAAGGTGAACGAAACCGGTTCCGAAGCGGCGCTGGTGGCGGCGACGATATTGGCCGGTTATCCGTCGTGGGTGATCGACGCCACCGCCGAAGAAACGTTGGCGACGTCGGTGTTGGCCACCGCCCGCGACACCTCCGTCGGCGAAAGCGTCGCCATCGCCCGGATGGAAGGGGACCCCGCCGCCGGTCGGCTCGTCGGCGTCGTCGGTTTCACTGCGGAGGAACGGCGGGCATGGGCCGGAGAAAACTTCACCCTCCGAGCGCGGCAAGGGATGGACGCTGCGGCGAAAGAGGCGTACGCCGAAGCGGCGACCCTTCTGGCCGACGCCCGCCGGTTCGCCGCAGAGGCCCGGATCGACCGATATGACGACACCATCCTTTCGTCGCTGGCCGAGGTTCGGTTCCGGGGGGGCGATCTCGCCGGGTCGCTATCGGCGCAACAAGAGGTGACCGATCTGCGCGCCGCCAAAGGGGAGACCGCCGGTGTGGTCCGCTCGTTGGCTCTTGCCGGGCAAATTTTGTCGAAGCTGGGGCGCCACGACGAAGCTATCGAAGCCCTCTCGACGGCGGTCGATCTGGCGCGGGTCGCAGGGAGTATCGACGAAGTGGCCGACGCATTGTCGCAACTGGGGTTGGCGCAAGAAAACGGCGCTCGCTACGACCCGGCGTTGGGATCGTTCACCGAAGCCGCCTCTCTCGCCGGTCGTCGCGGTAAAAGCGGCGCCGAAGCGCAGGCCCTTACCCGTATCGGGCGTCTTGCGTTGTTGCGGACCAACGATTACGACAGAGCGGCCAAAGCCTACGATCAAGCCATCGCCCTTTACGAAAAGGCGGGGAACGCGGAAGGCGCCCTTGCGGCGCGGCTCGACCGAGGATTGGTGGAGGCCGACCGGGGGGATCTCTCCATGGCCCGAACGATCTACGAACAGGGGCTGGCCGACGCGGTCTCGTCGGGCTTCGCATCGTTGCAGGGAGAGGCGCTTCTCCGGCTCGCCGATATCGCCTGGTACGCCGCCGATTATCAGGCGTCGCGCGACAAAGCGTTGGCGGCGATGCGGCTCTACAAGGGAAAAGGGGATGAAGGGGGACGGGCGCGGTCCGCGAACACTCTCGGCCTAGTGGGATGGAGCGTCAACGACTACGCCGCTGCCGACCGATGGTTGAAGCGGTCGCTCGCCCTTGCGCGGGAAGCGTCTGCGCCCTTGGACGAAGCGTCGGCCCACAACAATCTGGGGCTGGTGGCGAGAAGCCGCGGGGAACTCGACGAAGCCCTCGACCAATTTCGCCGGGCCGAAGCTATCGACCGACGGATCGGCTCGCAATGGGGAGAAGCCTATGCCGCCCGGAACCTCTCGATCACCTATCTGATGATGGGGAACAGGGAGAATGCTCTCGCCGAAGCCGATCGGGCGGTCACTCTTACCGCCACCATCGGCGACCGGGTCAACGGCGCCAAGGCGGTCTTGCAAAAAGCCGTCGTCTTGCAGGAGATGGGGCGATCAGAAGATGCCCTCATCCTTTTTCGGGAAGCGGTCGAACGGAGCCGCGCCGTCGGCCTGCCGGAGGTGACGTGGCGGGCGTTACGGGGGCTCGGTAAACTCAACGGGGATGTCGATCTCTATCGCCAAGGGGTGGCGGTGGTCGAGTCGATGCGAGCCAGCCTGAAAGGGGAGGAGATGACCGGCGGCTTCTTGGAGAACAAACAAGACCTCTACGAAGAGCTGGTTCTGCTTCTTCTCGACGAAGGAAGGGAGGAAGAGGCTTTCGCCTACGCCGAGCGGGCGCGGGGGAGGGCGTTTGTCGATCAGTTGGGAGGAGTGCGGTTAAAGCTGAAAGACGAGACCAGCAGAGCGTTGGCCGACCGGGTGGCCGCGCTTCGTCGCCAGATCGCCACCCTTACCCGGAGTGGCGGGGCCGAAAACGTCGGCGTCAAAAAGGCCGAGGCCGCTTTAGCCGAAACCATCGCCCGGATCGAACGGGATCGCCCCGATCTCTTGCCATTGGTGGCGGTCCCCCGGTTCGACGCCGCGTCGATCTTGGGGCGGATAAAACCCGATACCGCGCTGATCGAATATCTGTCGACCCCTCATGAACTGGTGATCTTCGTGTTGGCCGACGGCGCCGTGACGGCCAAACGGATTCCGGTGGCGCGAGAAGCTCTCTCGACCGCCGTGGCCGATCTACGGGAGAGAATCGAAACCGGCGCTCCGGTCGGCGACCTGCCGACGACCTTGGGAGGCTGGCTCATCGACCCGGTGGCGAGCCGACTGGCGGGGCGCCCCCTCTGGGCCATCGCCCCCCACGGGCCGTTGCACTACCTTCCTTTCGCGGTAGTCGCAAGCGACGGCGCGCCGTTGTTGGAGCGTGCGGTTCTCTTTATGACCCCCACCGCCTCGGCGCTCAGCGAAGGGGAGGGGGCGGATCGCCTTCTCGCTTCGGGGCTGGCGCTCGGTAATCCCGACATCGGCGACGACCGGTTCTCCCTGCCGATGGCCGCCTTGGAAGCGGCGTCGGTCGGTTGGAGTTTCGTCAGCGCCGACGTGGCGACCGGGGGCGACGCCACCGAGACCCTCCTTCGCCGCGCCGCCGCGAACTATCGGGCGGTCCATGTGGCTTCCCACGGGGTCTACGATCCGGCGGCGCCGATGGCGTCGGCTCTCATGCTCGCCCCCGACGCGGACAACGACGGAAAGCTGACGGCGGCGGAGGTCTTTTCCCTTCCGCTCCGCGCCGATCTGGTGACCCTGTCGGCCTGCCAAACGGGGGTCGGAAAGGTGAGTCGGGGGGAAGAGGTGACCGGTCTGACCCGTGCGTTTCTCTACGCCGGGGCGACCAGCGTCGTCTCGACCCTCTGGCGGGTCGACGATATGGCCAGCGCGTTGTTGGTCAAGCACTTCTATCGGAATCTGGCCACCATGCATAAAGCCGCCGCCTTGCGGGAGGCCCAACGTCTGGTACGACTCCGGTTTCCCCACCCAGCCTACTGGGGCGCTTTCGTGTTGACGGGCGACCCCCGTTGAGAGAAGGATGTAATTCACCTATACTGGCGCATGCGGCTCAATACAACGAAAGGTGACAATATGCTCGGCGACCAACCCTTCTCCGACGCGAAGATTCTGGTGGTTGACGACACCTTGATGACCCTGAAGACTATCGAGATCGCACTTTCGAAACTGGGGTATCTCAATCTCTTCTTCGCCCGTTCGGCGACGGAGGCCTTCACGCTCCTTGAAAACCAACAGGGGATCGATCTGGTCCTGATGGATATCCTGATGGAAGATGTGGACGGCATCGAAGCGTGCGACCGATTGAAAAAAGACCCTCGCTGGTCCGACGTGCCGGTGATCATGGTGACCGCCGTCGACGAGGTGGAGAGCCTCTCGCGGGCGTTCGCCGTGGGCGCCATCGATTACGTGACGAAACCGTTCCACGAGACCGAGTTGCAGGCGCGGGTTTCGTCGACGTTGCGGCTCAAGCGGGAGATCGACCAGCGGAAAGAGCGGGAACGGCAGCTGATGCGTTCCACCGCACGGCTGACCGAAGCGAATCAGAGCCTTCTGCGCCACTCGTTGCTCGACGAACTGACCGGTGTCCCCAACCGGCGGGCGTTCAACGAAAGCTTCGACGAAGAGTGGCGCCGCGCGCTCAGGAACAGCGAGTGGCTGGGACTTTTGGCCGTCGATATCGATCATTTCAAGGAATACAACGACACCTACGGCCATCAGGCGGGCGACGAATGTCTTCGGCGCCTCGCCGCCGGGATGACCGATAACCTCCACCGGGCCGGCGATCTGCTCGCCCGGGTGGGGGGGGAAGAGTTCATGGTCCTCCTCCCCCGTACCGACCCGGAAGGCGCCCGGGCGTTGGCCGAGTCGCTCCGCCGGGCGGTGGAGGATTTGGCCATCCCCCACGAACGCTCTCGGACGGCCAAAGTGGTCACCGCCAGTGTCGGGGTCGCCTCTGTTCGGGTGGAGCCGGATGCCGACCGGAAGGAGGTGGTGCAGGTGGCCGACGACGCTCTTTATACCTCCAAACGGGGGGGGCGGAACCGGATCACCCTGGCGCCGGTGAAGCCGTCGGTGGGTGATGGTAGCGCATGAGCGCAACCTGCGATAGAATAAAAGGATAGGCCCCAGACGAGGACATGCCCCCATGGCAGAGATAGCCGAAAAACGGACCAGTTTCAAAAAGTCGGTCAAAGAGGACGATACCGAGGTCCTCGGGAAACTGCTGGCCAAAGACGGGCAGATTACCCGATCTCAGCTCAAAGAAGCCGAGGAGATCCAGAAAAAGATCAAGACCCGGGTCACCATCGGCAAGGTCCTCATCAAGCTTGGTTATCTCGACGAAGAGACCATCGTCAAGTTCATCTCACGCCAGATCCAGATTCCGATCGTCAATATCGAAGAGGAAAAGCCCGACGCCGCGCTTCTGAAGGTCATCCCCTACGAGATGGCCAAAGAGCGGTTCTGCTTCCCCCTCCACAGCGACGGGAAGACTCTGCGGGTCGCCATGCTCGATCCAACGAACATGAACGATCTGGAAGCGCTCAACAATCACACCAAGCAGACCGTCAAAGCGTCGGTGTTGATGGAAAAAGAGCTGCTTACCGCCTTCAAGAAATATTACAACGCCCCCGCCGAAGAGTTGGAGGCCATGGCCGTGGCCGGTTCCGCCACCGAAGAAGAAGTCCAAGAAGATATCAACATGGATAGTTTCGACGACATCGGCGGCATCATTTCCGAGGCGACCGACGACCTCGAAATCGAAGACACCACCAACGAAGACGAGGGGGAAGGGCTCTACAATTCCGCCGACGCCGCCATCATCAAGCTGGTCAACGGTATCCTGCTGAAAGCCATCAGCCAGGGGGCTTCCGATATTCATATCGAACCGTTCGAGAAATCGTTCCAGGTCCGCTACCGCATCGACGGCACCCTGATGCGGGCCATGAACCTTCCCACCACCATCCGGGCCGCATTGATCTCCCGCTTCAAGATCATGAGCAACCTGAACATCGCCGAGAAACGGCGCCCGCAGGATGGTCGTATCAAACTCAAACTCGGCAAGGGAAAAGCCATCGACTTTCGTGTTTCGATCTTGCCGACCCTCTTCGGCGAATCGATCGTCTTGCGTCTCCTCGATCAAAGTAAACTCCAGATCGACCTGACCAAACTCGGCTTCACCCCCCGGATGTTGGAGCGGTTCCTCGATCTTATCGAACATCCCCAAGGATTGGTGCTGGTCACCGGCCCCACCGGGTCGGGTAAAACCAACACCCTCTATTCGGGCATCAACATCCTGAACAAACCGGAGGTCAAAATCCTGACCGCCGAAGATCCGGTCGAGTTCAACTTCGCCGGTATCAACCAGGTCCACGTCAAACCGGAAGTGGGGCTCACCTTCGCCGCCGCGCTGAAGGCGTTCCTTCGGCAAGATCCCGAGGTCATCCTCGTCGGCGAGATTCGAGATATCGAAACCGCCGAGATCGCCCTCAAGGCCGCAATGACCGGCCACATGGTCTTCTCGACCTTGCACACCAACGACTGCCCTTCTACCATCGGGCGTCTGCTGGACATCGGCATCCCCGGCTACATGATCTCCTCGGCCCTGACCCTCGTCCTGGCCCAGCGGCTTTTGAAAAAAATCTGCGCCAACTGTAAAGAAGAGATCAAAGTCGACCCGGCGTTGCTGCTCGAAGCCGGGGTTCCCAAAGAGGAGATTCCCGAGTACCGTGTCTTCAAAGGGAAAGGGTGTCAGGTCTGTTCCGGCACCGGCTACAAAGGACGGGTCGGCGCCTTCGAGCTGATGGAAGCCAGCCAGCCGATCAAAGACGCCATCACCGCCCAAGTCCCCGAAGCGCAACTGCGCAAAATCGCCATCAAAGACGGCTATAAAACCTTGCGCGACGACTGTCTCTTCAAGGTCAACGCCGGGGTCACCACCCTCGAAGAGGCGATGACCAAAACGGTTCTCATCAAAGAAGCGTTGCCCGCCTATCTCCTCAACCCCGACGAGCTGACCTTCGAAGATGGCGACCTGATCATCAAAGAAGGGAACACCGACAAGAACTTCTATCAGCTCATTCAAGGATCGCTGGTCATCACCAAAGCCGGTCGGATCGTCGGTGAGATTTCGCAACCGGGGGAATACTTCGGCGAGATGTCGGCGTTGCTCAAACAACCCCGGACCGCGTCGATCAAGTCGAAAGGGAAATCGGTGGTTAAAGTCTTTCCCGGCGACAAGCTGAAACAGACCATCGAGAACTATCCCGACATCGCTTTCAAGATCATCGAGTCGCTCATCAACCGGCTCAACGACGCCAACACTCGTATGGCCATCACTGGGGAGCGGGCCGGACGATGATGTTTGCGATATCCAAACGGGCCGTCGCCCTCGCGGCGGCCCTCATGTTGTTCGGTAGCGTCGTTCGGGCCGAAGAGCGCACGCCGTTAACCCTCGCCGACGCCGTAGCGGTCGCCGTGGAGCGAAACTTCGACCTGCGTCTGGCCCGGATCGAACGGGCCACCGCCGACGCCGACGCCGCCATCGCCCACGCCGGATACGATCCGACCCTCGCCCTCGGCGCCAACGCTACCGAACGGCGAAGCCCCAACACCAGCGCTCTTTCCAGGCAGACCATCAACACCACCAAAGCGACCACCGGCGAACTGTCGCTCGGGGGGCAGGCGATCACCGGCGCCGAATATACCGTGGCCGCCACCGCCACCCGGAGCGAGAGCGACTCGACCCTGACCGCGCTCGACCCGCAATACGACGTCGCCTATTCGTTGTCGGTCGCGCAACCGTTGCTCAAAAACGCTTGGAACACCCCCGCCGGTTGGCGAATCGTCACCGCCGAGCGGCTCTCCGAAGCGGCCCGGTTCGGGTTGGAAAACGGCGTCGCCGCTATCGTCACCGCCGTCCACGCCGCCTATTGGGATCTGGCCTATCGGGACGGCGCCTTGGCCGCTCAGCGGGAAGCCCTCGCCAGAGCCGGCGATTTCCTCGAACGGGTCGAAGTCCAAGTGGAGGTCGGTTCTTTGGCGCCGATCCAGAGCATCGCCGCCAAAGCGACTGTCGCCGAATCGGAACGACTCCTCATCGAAGCGGTTACCGCGCGGGATAAGGCCGAAGACGCCTTATTAAAGCTGGTCAATCCGCCGACCGAATCCCCTCTCTGGGAAGGGGTCGTCCCCGCCGACGATCCGGTCGCCGCCCCGGTGGCGCTCGACGCCGAGAAGAGCGTGGACCTCGCTTTGGAACGACGCCCCGACCTGAAACAGGCCGAGATGTTGGCGTTGCGGGCCGAAGCCGACCGCGACTTTTACGACAACCAAACCTTGCCCGACCTGTCGCTCGTCGGCGCCGTCACCACCACCGGCGTTCGGGGGGACGCGCGCGAAGTGGTAGATTTCCTGACCGGCGAAACCAGCCGATCTCCTTTTGGCGGCAGCATGAGCGACGCCGCTGGAGACGCAGGCAGAGGGGACTATTACGAATGGCAGGCCGGGGTGAAGCTGAGCGTCCCCCTCGGCAACCGGGCGCCCCGAGCCGCCGCGTTAAAGGCCGAACTGGCAGCCGAAGCCCGCGCCACCGAGCTTGCCCGGTTGCGACGCGACGTGACCATGGAGGCCAAAGAGGCGGTGCGCGATCTAAAGAGCGGTCTCATCCGGGTCGAAGCGGCCAAAGCCGCCCGCGAGCTGGCCGCCGCCCGGTTGGAAGCGGAGATGACCCGCTTTGAAGTCGGCGCGGCGCCGTCCTTTTCGGTCCTCGAATATCAGCGCGATCTTACATTGCAACGGAGCCAGGAGCTGGCCGCGCTCGCTTCCTACCGAACGCTTCTGGCCGCTTATCACCGGGCGGTGGGGGAGAGTCTTGAAACCAACGGTATCCGTTTCGAGGAGTCCCTTGACTGACCGACCGTCGGCCCTGATTCTGGCGCAAGACCGTCACGCCACCGAGACCTTACGAACCTTGCTGGAGCAGGGGGGGATGACCGTTCGGGCCGCCTACGACGAAGGGGAAGCGGCGCGAGCCGACTTGGCCGGGTCGCCGTCGCTCTTTGTCGACCCCCGTTTCCCCCCCATCGACGGGCAAGATCCGCTCGACTATCTTCGGCGCAAATGCCCGCGTCCCCGCATCGCCCTGCTGCTCGACCGCCCCGACCGGGCCGCCGAAGAAGCGTGGGGGCGTAACGGCTATCCGATCACCTTGGCGAAACCGTTCGACGGCCAACGGGTGGAGCGGGCGCTCACCCTTCTTTCGGCCGACCTCCCCGACGACGAGGCCGACTTCGAAGGGATGACCGGCGCGTCGCCTGCCATGCGGGCGGTCTACGACGGGATCGCGCAGGTGGCCGACACCGACGCCACCGTCTTGCTGACCGGCGAAACCGGCGTCGGTAAAGAGCGGGCCGCATCGGCCATTCATCGGCTCTCGCGCCGCCGGTTCCGTCGGTTCGTCACCATCGACTGCGCCGCGTTGCCGGAAGAGTTGCTGGAGGCCGAGCTCTTCGGCCACGAAAAGGGCGCCTTCACCGGGGCGATGCGCCGACGGACCGGCAAGTTCGAATACGCCGACCAGGGGACCGTCTTCCTCGACGAGATCGGCGAGATTTCGCCGCGGGTGCAGCAACGATTGCTCAGGGTCGTCGAAGCCGGACAGGTGGTCCGGCTCGGCGCCAACGAACCGGTCACCGTCGATCTCCGCCTTATCTTCGCCACCCACCGTGACCTGGCGGCCATGGTCAAAGAGGGGAGTTTCAGAGCCGATCTTTTCTATCGGATCAATACCTTTCCCCTCTCGATCCCTCCGTTGCGCGAAAGGCCCGACGACATACCGGCGTTGGCCAACCGGTTCTTCACCGACGCCGCTCTTCGTCACGACCGTCCCGTCACCGGAATTACCCCCCGAGGGATCGACTGGTTGATGGAACAGCGATGGGAAGGAAACGTTCGGGAGCTGGCCAAGCGGATCGAGCGGGGGGTCTTGCTGGCCGGGAAGGGAGAGGTCGATACGAACCATCTGGCCATGGGGGAGCCGCGCGCGACCAGCCATGAACCGACGCCCGGTGAGGCGACGATCCCCTATCGTCTCATGGCCGAACGGGTCATGGCCGCCGCCGACCGCCGCTACTTTACCCGGCTCCTCACCGATGTCGGCGGCAACTTAGCCAAAGCGGCCCGAATCGCCGAACTCGACCGGAAGACCCTCTACGCCCGGATGGCCGCCGTCGGGCTCGACCCGACCACCTTTCGGAAACCGTCGTGACCGAAACGTCTATCGCACTGCGACCGGCCCCCACCGCCTCCGCTGTCGCCACCGGCCCGACCTTTCATCTCGGCTCGGTCCATTACCACCGACAGACCGACCGGCTCTGGCCCGACGCCGACCGAGCGACGTTGAACCGAACCTTCAAACGGCTCTCCCGCCGTTCGTTGCTGATGGCGGGGGTCGTCGATCCGATCATCGTCGACGCCCCGGTCGATCCGGCTTACCACGCTCTCCTTGCCGCCTGCGGCGCCGGAGGGAAGGTCTTGGTCCCGACCGCCAACGATAACGCGAGCCTTGCCGACGACGTCGCCGTCGATCCGGCGTTGGTGGAACGATTGGCCGCATGGGAAGGGCCCATCGAGCTCTACCTCCCGTCTCCCGCCGAAGAGCGATTGTCGGCCGCGGTCGGTCGCTCCCTGGCCGCGACGCCGTGGGAGGTGGCCGATCTGTTGAACGACAAAATATTCTTCCATCGGATTCTGGAAGACACCGGCCTTGCCACCATCCCCTTTTTCGTCGGCAACGTCGATTCTGTCGCGACCCGCGTCCCCCGCTACGAAGGGCCGGTCATCGTCCGGGCCGCCGCCTCGGTGGGGGGGAGCAGAGTCCTTGTCGGGCGAACCGGCGACGAGAAACGTGCGGTGCAAAAGGAGCTCTATCGGTCGCCGAAAGGGATCATGTGGCTCTTGCAACCGTTGGTCGAGACGACCCTGTCGCCGAACGCGCAGCTCTACGTCGACGACCGGCAGGCGACCCTCTTCTCCTGCTCCATCCAACAGTTCGGCGCCGACCGGGTGAGCCATAGCGGAAATCTTTTCGATCTCCCCGACGTCCCGTTGCGGAACGAAATCTTCCGGCAAGCCAAAATCTTGGCGGCCGAAGCGGCGTTGCTCGGGTGGCGCGGGGTGTTGGGGATCGATTTTATCGTCGATACGAAAGGCGCCCTCCATCCCATCGAATTCAACGCCCGTCACAACACCTCCACCCACGGCGCTTGGTTCGCCAACCGGCTTCTTACCGGCGACCCGTTGACCATGGCGCCGACCGGTCTTGCTTCGGTGGTACGTTTCCCCGGCAGGGTCGCGACGGTGAGAGAGTGGATGTCGCTCCTCGGCGACGATCTCCTCGATCCGGCTCGTCTACGAGGGGTCTTACCGTACGGCATCGGCGGCGCGGGGGTGACGGCGTTGATCGTCGGCGCCGACGAAACCGATCGTGCGCGGCTCGTCGAGAGGGTGGGCGATCTCAGCCGATAAGAGGGGGCGAGGGGAGGAGGCGGCGCGTGAGTACATGAGCATTGCGCTTTCGACTTCGACACCGCGCCGTCAACGCGGAGCGCTTTTCCGGTCGTTAGAGAGTGATCGCCTGTCCCTCGCGGGCCAGCCGCACCGGCACGGCTTCGCTAAAGGGAGACCACGACCGGTCTTGCAGGCCGGAGAGGATTCGCTGAAGGTCGGCGTCGCTCCGGTCGGGATCGTGATGGAAAATGACCATCTCTTTGACGTGGGCCTCCCGCGAGAGGGAGTAGCTGTCGTCGACCGACGAATGGCCCCAGCCGATCCGGTTCCGATATTCGTCGGGGGTATACTGGGCGTCGATGCAGAGGAGATCGACCCCGTGGATGAAGTCGATCAGCGCGGCGTTTTGTTCCTGCGCCACCATCGCCCCCTCTTCCCGGTTGGCTTCGTCGGCGTCGGCGAAGAGGTTTCGGTACGGTTCGTGGTCGGTGACGTAGGCGAACGATTTTCCCTGATACTCGATCCGGTAGGCGAGACAGACCACCGGATGGTTGACGAACTTGGTTTTCACGGCGATCCCTTCGCCCACTTCCATCTCGGTTTCGGTGATGTCGTGAAACGAGATGTTGGCGGCCAGTTCTTCGACCCGCACCGGGAAGTAGGTGTACTCCATCTGCTGGGAGAGGATCTCGTGCAGGTTCTTGGAGTAGTGGGCCGGTCCATGCATTTTGATGGAGAACTTGGGGGAGAAGAGGGGAATAAAAAAGGGGAGCCCCTGGATGTGATCCCAATGGGTGTGAGAGAGGAAAAGGTAGATCTGGTTTTGACCCTGATCTTTCATCAGGCTCATGCCGAGTTTGCGGATGCCGGTTCCGGCGTCGAGCACGATGAGGGGTTGCCCCGGCACGCTGACGGAGACGCAGGGGGTGTTGCCGCCGAACTGTGCGGTGTCGGGTCCGGGCGAAGGAATCGACCCGCGAACGCCCCAGAATTGAATGTCCATACCGCTCCGTTATTTCTCGACCGCAAGAAAGGCTTTGGCGTCGTCCACTTTTTCTTCCAGACCTTTAACGGCCGATGCGACCGCTTCTTTGTCCAGTGCGGACGCCGCTAATATCTCATCGGGGATAGTACCAAGATTCGTATCTGCTTGAATACCAATTTTTCGTTCATGGACCACCTGGTTGGCCAGATAGACCGTCAGGGCGAGCTTTCTCGCCTCTTCGGGCGCCTGCATCGGTTCGTGATGCCAGGCGATGGCCCCGGCCAACGACGGGGGGAATTTCCAGCTGGTGGCCATCTTCCCGCCAAGCTCGGCGTGGTCGAGACCGAACGCCTCTTTCTCCAGCAGGTACTTGGGGGTGTCGGGTTTGTAGTCGGGATCGTACAGCTCTTCGCAGTCGGCGGCATACTCTTTGAGTACGACCACTTTGCCGATGTCGTGCAAGAGACCGCCGACGAAATATTCGTCCGACTCCCGCATCGAGACCCCGCGCGCATGGGCCAGATCTCTGCTGGCGAGGCCGCAGGCGAGGCAATGGGCCCAGAAGGCTTCGTTGTCGAACCAGCGGAACGAGTCGGCCACTTTCATGCCGGAGGAGAGGGCTGCGGAAAGGGCGATGTTTTTGATGGTGTTAAAACCGAGCAGAATGACCGCACGCGACAACGATGAGACCGGCGTGCGCATGCCGAAATAGGCCGAGTTGACCAGCTTGAGGACCCGGGCCATGAGCATCGGGTCTTTTTGCACCGCTTCAACCAGTTCGACCGCTTCGGTGTCGATCCGGTTGGCGATGTCGATGATTTTGAGCGCGGCGGGAGAGAACGCGCTCATCGAGTCGAGAGCGTTTATCAGTCTCTGTGGGTCGATCGCCTTGTCGCTCATGGGGCCGGATAGAAAAAAGTTCGCCGATGATGTTCTTGCTAGAATAGCATCGAACGATACGCTACTTCTCCTTTTTTGTCTGGAGCCTTGTCCGATGATTCGTCATATCGTCTTTTTCACCTTCCGCCCCGATGCCGCGCAAGCCGAGCGGGAGGCTTTCGCCGATCGGCTGCGTCGATTAAAGGAGCAGGTTCCGCAGGTGCGGGAGTTGACGGTGGCGTTCGATATCGGCAAGAAGGGGAACTCGTTCGAGTTGGTTCTCGACTCGGTTTTCGATTCGATGGAGGACGTGGAGACCTATGCGGTCCATCCCGACCACGTGAAGGTATTGGACGAGGTGAAGCGGCTCTGCGTCTCCACCGCAAAGGTCGACTACGACGACGCGTAGAATGGCACATGCTACAATCCTCCCTTTTCACATAACCCGATCGGGGAAGGTCGTCACTCATGCCTCTCTCTTCCGCAAAAGGACGGGCCGGATTCTGGATCGGCATTGCGCTGACCGTCGGGCTGGTTGGGTGGGCTTTGGCCTCCTACGACTTTACGCGGGTGTGGGAGGCGCTAAAGGAGGCCAACTACTGGTGGGTCTTGCCGGCGGCGATCATCGAAGTGGGGGTGATTTTCATCCGCGCCGTTCGGTGGCGTTCGTTTCTGGAGCCGATCAAAAAAGTCTCTCTCTACGATTCGAGCATGGGGTGTTACATCGGCTTCACCGGCAACATGATCCTTCCGGCCCGCGCAGGGGAGTTTATCCGGGCGTGGGTGCTGGCCCGCAAAGTAAAGGTTCCGGCCACGGCGGTGATGGGGACGGTCGTTATCGAACGGGTGGTCGACGGGTTGACGGTGGTGATGGTCATCTTCTTGACCCTCCTGATGGTCGACGTGCCGGAAGAGAAACAGGCCTATTGGGAGACGATGCGGGCCACCGGGTTCCTGTTTACCTTCGCCTTCGTCGGCATGTCGGTCGGGGCGGTGATGTTGCAAAAGCGGGTCGGCTGGGTGGTCCGTACGATGGACTTCACCATCGGGCTTTTGCCGGAACGGTTCCGGGGCAGGGTCAAAGGACTCATCGAGACCTTCCTTTCGGGCTTTGACTTTCTCGAACATTCCCGCCACATCGTCGGCATTATCTTTTGGAGCGCCGTCTTCTGGGGGGTGTCGGGGGGGCTGAATATCTGTTTCTTTATGGCCTTCGGGCTCGACCTTCCGTTTATCGCCACCTATTTGATCCTGATAGCGCAAGTCATCGGCGTGATGGCGCCGTCGCCGGGGTTCGTCGGGCCGTATCACGCCGCTACGATCGCCGCCCTTTCGTTCTATGGGGTCGACGCCGAGTTGGCCCTCTCTATGGCGTTGGTGATGCACGCCACCATGTTTCTCACCAACTCCCTGCCGGGGGTCTTTTTCCTGCTGAACGAAAACCTCTCGCTCGGCCAGATTTCGCATGCGGCTGACGAGGAGCGTGAAGAGGGGTAGAATAGGGAACCCGATTCCCCTTTCGAGTAAGGCGCATGTCGCAGAGCATCCTCGACGCCCGGTCGTTTCGTAGCTTCTTCATCGCCGGCGCAAGGCGACTCGACGAAGGGCGGGAGTATCTTAATTCGATCAACGTCTTCCCGGTTCCCGACGGCGACACCGGCTCCAACATGGCCGACACCATGACCAACGCCGCCGTCATTCTCGACGGCGACCTTCACGCCGACGCCGCCTTGCCCCATCTCTTGGGGGAGCTCGATACGGCGCTTAGGATGGAGGCCCGGGGGAATTCCGGCATCATCCTGTCGGAATTCTTTCACGCCCTCTTCGGTCGGCTCAAGGAGGAGACCGTCATCTCGGGCGCCCCTTTTGTCGAAGCCTTCTCCGCCGCGCGTCAGGCGGCCTATGCGGCGCTGGCCCAACCGGAGGAGGGGACGATCCTGACGGTCATTCGAAAGATGGACGACCGGTTGCGCGATATGGAGACCGGGTCGATCTCCCATCTGCTGGCCGGGGCTGTGGCGACCGGAAAAGAGGCGTTGGAACATACGCCCGAAGAGATGCCGTTGCTGAAAGAAAACGGCGTGGTCGACTCGGGGGCCTACGGCTTTATCCTCTTCTGGGAAGGGGGGCTGGCGTGGCTGAAAGGGGAGTATAGCCATGTCGACCTGAAACCGGTGAAACGGGTCTTCAAGCAGGAACGAAGCGGGAGCATCACCTATCGTTTCTGCACCGAAGGGCTGGTTCGCCCCTCGGCGCCGGTCGATCTGGCGGCGTTGCGGGCCGACCTGGTTCCGTTGGGCGATTCTCTCATCGTCACCGGCGACGCGGCGTTGGTGAAGGTTCACATTCACTCCAACGAGCCGGAGAAGGTCTGGGAACGGATGGCCGGATTGGGCGAGATGGTCAAGACCAAAGCCGAAGATATGATCGCTCAGAACAAGGCCCGGACCAAATCGGTGGCTCGTCAAAAGGTTCGCATCGTCACCGACTCGACCTGCGATCTCGATCTGCCGACGCGGGAGAGCTTAAGGGTCTCCATGGCCTCGCTCACCTTGACCTTGGGGGACGAAAGTTTTCTTGACGGGGTCGAGCTTTCCACCGACGAGTTCTACCGGCGGATGGAGCTCTTTAACGGCGTCCCCCGCACCAGCTTGCCGCCGGGAAAAGAGTTTATGAACGCCTATAAAGAGGCGGCCGAGGGGGGAGAGTCGATCCTAGGGGTCTATCTGGCCTCGTCTCTCTCGGGGACATGGCAGGCGGGGAAGAAGTGGGGGGAAGAGTTCGGCGAGGTGACGGCGTTCGATTCGTGCACCACCTCCTTGGGGCTCGGGATGATGGTGACCGAAGCGGCCCGGATGGCGGCCGACGGCGCCGAGCTGGAGGCGATCATCACCCGGCTGGAGACGATGCGCAAAAAGATGAAGACCTACTTGACCGTCGACACCCTTGAACATCTGGCCCGGTCGGGACGGATCGGGCAGGCGAAACGGTTGATCGGGCAGGCCCTCTCATTAAAACCGATCATGACCCTCGAAGAGGGAGAGGTGGTTCCGGTGGCCAAAGGGTTCGGGCGAAATGGCATGGTGACGCAACTTGTTCGGTTGGCCCAGGAGAGGGCGGCCCGTCCCGATTTCGAAGGGAAGGTGGCGGTGATCCATGTGGGGGCCGAAGAGGTGGCCCGACGGCTGGTCACCCGGCTGACGAGCGCGTTGGGGATCGACGACATTCAGACCGGTCTGGCTTCGCCGGTGATCGGGGCTCATGTGGGGCCGGGGGCGCTCGGAATGTTCCTCTGCTAACAGACTTTTATCAAGGGGGGCTGGTTCCCTTTTCACCCTTTTTTCGTGTCGAGCTGGAAACATGCTTGATTTCCTGCCGTAGTCGTTGTAAAATCTCACCCTTTTAGCGCATACGACGCAGTCCGGCGGCTTGGTCGCCCTGCCGAGGCGTCCCTATTGTTCTCAACGAGGGCTGAGCATGAACAACAAAGAGATCATCGCAGCGGCGGATAAATGCCTTACTCCCAACTACGCTCGGCGTCCCATCGCGCTGGTCAGGGGAAAAAAGGCCTCCGTGTGGGACGCCGACGGCAAGAAGTATCTCGACTTTTTCTCGGGCCTTGCGGTGGCCAATCTGGGCCACGGCTATCTGCCGGTCAACAAGGCGGTTCAGAAACAAATGGGGAAGCTGACCCACGTCAGCAATGTCTTCTACACCGAGCCTCAACTGGAGCTGGCCCAGAATCTATCGGCCCATATGCCCCAGAAGGGACGGTTCTTCTTTTGTAACTCCGGCGCCGAAGCCAACGAAGCGGCCCTGAAACTGGCCCGGCTGACGGCGAAGGAGGATAAAAAACGGACCGAAATCATCGCCTTCGACAACTCGTTTCATGGGCGGACCATGGGCGCCCTCTCCATGACCGGGCAGAAGAAATATCACGCCGGGGTCGGGCCAATGTTGTCGGGGATCAAGTTCGTCCCCTTTGGCGACTTGGCCGCCCTCGAAAAAGCGATCGGTCCCAAAACCGCCGCTGTCATTGTCGAAACGATTCAGGGCGAAGGCGGGGTCATCGTCCCGAAAGCCGGGTTCCTGAACGGCATATCGAGCCTCTGTCGGAAAAACGGCGCCCTGCTTATCGTCGACGAAGTCCAGACCGGCTTCTCCCGAACCGGAAAACTCTTCTCCTACGAACATTTCAAAATGAAGCCCGACATCGTCACCATGGCCAAAGGGATCGCCAACGGTCTCCCCATGGGCGCCATGTGGGCGCGGGAAGAAATCGCCAAACATCTGGTCCCCGGAACCCACGCCTCCACCTTCGGCGGCAACCCGGTGGTGGCCGCTGGCGCCATCGAGGCCCTTAAAGCCCTCACCGAAGAAGAGCCGCTCGACCACGTCCGGGGGCTGGGGCGCTACATGCTCCTGAAGCTCAACGGCTATAAAACCAGCGCCCCCTTCATCAAAGAAGTGCGGGGTCTCGGCCTGATGATCGGCGTCGAGCTGGGGGGGCCGTGCGCCAACGTGGTCAACGAATGCGCCCAAAAAGGGCTTTTGCTCAACTGCGCGGGCGAGAAGGTCATCCGGCTTCTTCCTCCTTTGAACGTCACCCGGGACGAAGTCGACAAGGCCCTTGCCATTCTCGGCAAAGTCCTCGGCGTCTCTTGATCGAATCGAGACCGTATGGCCCGCTCGCTGTTAAAGCTTTCCGACCTGACCCGCGACGAAATCGACTGGCTTCTGGTGGAAGCCGCCCGTCTGAAGCGGGAACGGAAAGAGGGGGGGGCGTCGCCCGACCGTTGACCGGGAAAACCCTCGGCCTCCTTTTCTATAAGTCGTCGACCCGTACCCGGGTTTCGTTCGAAGTCGGGATGTACCAACTCGGCGGGCACAGCCTCTACCTCGATCCCGGCTCCACCCAGATCGGACGGGGAGAGACCATCGCCGATACCGCCCGGGTCCTTTCGCGCTATCTCGACGTTCTTACCGTTCGGGCCTACGACCATAGTGTCGTGGAAGAGCTGGCCGCCCACGCCGACATTCCGGTGATCAACGCCCTGACCGACCGGTACCATCCGTGCCAGATTCTGGCCGACATGCTGACCATCAAAGAGACCTTCGGCACGCTCGACGGGATCAAGGTCGCCTACATCGGCGACGGGAACAACATGGCCCACTCGTGGATGTTGGGCGCCGCCGTCATGGGGATCGACCTGACCGTCGCCGCCCCGGTGGGGTACCGCCCCGAAACGGAGGTCTCCGACGAAACGAAAGCCATCGCCCACGCCAGCGGCGCTACCATCAGCGTGGTGAGCGACCCGAAAGAAGCGGCCGACGGCGCCCACGTCCTCTACACCGACGTCTGGGTCAGCATGGGGCAAGACGAAGAGGCTAAAGAGCGATTGCGCGCCTTTGCGGGGTACCAGATCAACCACGACCTCCTGGCCTGCGCCAGAGAAGACGCCGTGGTGATGCATTGCCTCCCGGCCCATCGGGGGCAGGAGATATCCGCTGCGATCATGGAAGACCCCCGCTCGGTGATCTGGGACGAAGCCGAGAACCGGCTCCACGCCCAAAAAGCGGTCCTGCTCTGGCTCCTCTCATAACCGCCGGGAGCTTTACACAAGGTCTTTGCTTTCTTACGGGGAAAATCCGGTGAGCGATCTCGAACGGTTCATCAAAGGCTTTCGCGCCTTTCAAAAGACCCATTACCATCCCGACAACGAAGCCTTCGAGACCTTAAAGCAGGGGCAATATCCGTCGACCATGGTCATCGGCTGCTCCGACTCTCGCGTCGATCCGGCGTTACTGACCGGTTCCGCCCCCGGCGACATCTTTACCATACGGAACGTCGCCAACCTCGTTCCCCCTTACGAAGAGCAGGCGGGCAATCACGGCGTCAGCGCCGCCGTCGAGTTCGGCGTCACTATTTTGGAAGTCTCCCACATCATCCTGCTGGGGCACTCCCAATGCGGCGGCATCAAGGCGTTGATGGAAGGGCTCTGTCCCCTCACCGGCGGTTTCGTCGCCCGATGGATGGCCATCGCCATGCCGGCCTTGGAAGAGATCATCGCCCGGCTCCCCGACGAGAGCGCCGAAGTGCGACGTCGCGCCCTTGAGCAGGCGTCGATACTCTTGTCGCTCGACAACCTGATGACCTTCCCCTATGTGAAGGAGAAGGTCGACGCCGGAACCCTTACGCTGCACGGGTGGTACTTCGACTTGAGCGAAGGGGAGATGATGGAGTTCGACGAAGCCAGCGGCGAGTTTCGGTTGCTGGCCGATCCGAAACGGGGCGACGGAGAGCCGGGCGTTAGCCCCCTTTGAGGAGCTGGTCGATCGCCTGCGCGACCCTCTCGTCCGGTTCGGCGGCTTCCCGGTTGAGGGCGAGGCATCGCTCCAACCAGTCGCGCCCTTCGCGGGGATCCCCCCCCTGCAGGTAGGCTTTGCCGATATTGAAATGGAGCGCCACGTTGGTCGGATCGACTTCCAGCGCGTTTTTATAGGCGGAGATGGAACGACGCCACTGGCCGCTTTTCCGAAACTGGATGCCGGCTTTGTTGTAGCGGCCGATAAACTCGTCAATCTCCGCCGGGGTCATGGCGCCGTATCGTTTCCGGGCCGCCACCGATTGGTTCAGGAACTCGGTGGCCAGCGTGGCGTTTTCGTTTTCCAGGCAGTAGGCGGCGATCTCCGACGAGAGGTCGGGGTTTAAGGCCGTCGCTTTGTGGAACGACGCTTCCGCCTGCTCCGCGTCGCCCCGTTTCAGGTGGACCTTCCCCATGACGATTTTACGTCCCGGCATGTCGGGGCTGATCTTATCGGCCCGGTCGAGAATATCGAGCGCCTCGTCGAGATCGTTATCTTCGACCAGAAAATGAGCCAGCGACATCATCGCTTTCAGGTAGCGGGGATTGCTCTCCACCGCCAGGCGATAGAGCTTCTTCGCCTCTTCCCGATCCCCTTTGCCTTTATGAGCCATCCCCATCAGCATCCGCACCCCGGCGCTGTCGGGTTTGAGGATCAAGATTTCGCCGAGTATTTTGAGCGCTTCGTCGCATCGGCCGTCTTCGATCAGATTCTCCGCTTCGGTCATCCGTTTGATGTAGGCGGGGGGGGTGAGAATGTTGAGCATCTTCTCGCCGAGGTCGTTGGCGGCGAAGGGTTTCATCAGGTAGCCGTTGACCCCCGCCTCTGCGGCGTAGAGGATCTGAGTCTCGTCGGTCTCGGCGGTGACCATCAGCACCGGTATCCGCGCGGTGACCGGGTCGGCCTTGACCCGTGAGAGGACCATGATCCCCGGTACGCGGGGCATATTCCAGTCGAGCAGGATAAAACCGATGGCCCCTTTTCGTTCCTCGACGATCTTAAGAGCGGTATCGCCGTCGTCGGCGTCGAGGATCTGGCGATGGGGGACGCCGAGCTGGACGAGGAAGTTTTTGATCATCTTCCGAATGACCTGCTGGTCGTCGACGATAAGGATATATTTATCTTTTATCGACGGCGCCAAGTTGATGGGCTGCTTCGGCAAGGCGACCATGGATACGACTCATCCCGAGGGGTTGTTACTTTGAAGCGGCCATATTATCACCATCGGGAGCGGGAGGAAACCGAAGGGTGATGGCGCTCCCTTTTCCGTCGACGCTGGTCACGTCGATGGTTCCACCGTGGGCCTCCATGATCGACTTGCACAGCGAGAGCCCTAACCCATAGCCGCCGGTCTCCTTCGAGCGGGAACGGTCGACCCGATAGAACGGCTCGAAGATAAAGGGGAGATCGACCGCCGGAATCCCTTCCCCCTCGTCGGTCACCGTCACCGTCGTCCCGTCGTCGGTCGTGGTCGCGGTGATCGCGATGGGACCCGAATCGGGGCGGCTATATTTGTGGCTGTTGGCGATAAGGTTTCCCAACAGGGTGCGGACCTTCTCCCGGTCGGCGAAGAGGAGCGCCTCGTCGGAAAGGCTGGTGATATCAATGCCGGGCGCCTGTCCCTGCCAAGGGACGATGACCTCGGCCAGCAAGGGGCGCAAAGGGAATCTCTCGGCATGGACCGGCTGTTCGGCTTTGCTCAAACGGGCCTCTTCCAACAGGGAGGTGACCATCCGTTCCATCTCGACCACGTCTCCTGCGAGGCTTTCTTTGGCCGAAGAGTCGGGAAGGAATTCGAGCCCAACCTTCATGCGCGTAAGAGGGGAGCGCAACTCGTGGCTGACGTCGAGCAGGAGCCGCTCTTTGGCGTGGAGGACCGACGAGACGGAGCCGGTCATTCGGTTGAAGGCGTCGGCCAGTTCGACGAACTCTTTCCCCCCTTCCGGTTCGATCCGGTAGGCCATATCCCCTTGGGCCACTTCGGTGACCCCCTGATTGAGTCGCTCCAACGGGCGTAATATCCGTCGCATGGCGAAGTAGGAGAAGACCAGCAAAAGGGAGAGGCCCCCGATGAGGACGCCGGTGATCCACCAACGACTCTCGATGTCGTCGAAGTCGGAGTCGAACTGGTAGAGGTAGGTGAAGTCGCCCCGCTTGGCCTGCACCACCCCATGCCCTTGCAATTGGCCGAAACGTAACCCCTTGACCACCCCGCGCCACAAGACCCGGCTCCGTTCGCGAATGTCTTCTTCGTCTTCGTTGTCGTGCTCTTCCAACGGGGCGGTGGTGAACCGAACCCCTTGCCCTTCGAAACTGACGACCAGTCGGGTGCGGGCGGCGATGAGGGTCGCTTTGCGCGGGTCGGGGGGGGAGCCGATATCGTCGATGAGGTAGATGATGTATTGGGCCACGTTCCGGTGGAGGGTCGATCGGTCGGCCATATGAAAGGCGTAGGCGAAAGCGGCCAAAGCCAGCCCGTTGATGAGGAGCGCCGTCAGCCCCATGACCCCCATAAGCCGGACGAATACCGACGAGAGTAATCGGCGAACCGCAGCGATCATGGGGTGGGCGTCTCTTCGCCGATGAAGACATACCCGGCGCCCCAGACCGTCTTGATCCAAGTCGGATGTTTCGGGTGATCGTCCATCTTCTGGCGAAGCCGGGAGATGGCGATGTCGATGGAGCGGTTAAAGGCGTCCCACTCGATCCCCCGCAACCCCTCCATGATCGCTTCCCGGTCGAGAACCGTCCCCCGTCGCTGGGCCAGAAGCGCCAGCAGTTCGAACTCGGTGCTGGTCAGGTCGAGTTCGTTTCCTTTCAGCGTGGCGGTCCGTCGGTTCGTGTCGATGACCAGTTCGCCGAAGACCATCCGCTCCCCCGACGGCGTTTTCTCCCGGCCGGTTCGGCGGAGCACCGACTGGATACGGGCCACCAACTCGCGCGGCTCGAACGGTTTCGGCAGATAGTCGTCGGCGCCCAGTTCGAGCCCGATAACCCGGTCGGTCAGCTCTCCTTTGGCGGTCAACATGATGATCGGGATATAGTTTTCTTTGCGGACCTCGCGGCAGACGTCGAACCCGTTCATGCCGGGAAGCATGACATCGAGGATCAGCAGGTCGGCGCCGTCGGCTCGCAGTTTTTCGAGCCCCTTTTCGGGATGCGGCGACGACGCGACGGTGAAACCGAACCCGCCGAGATAATCGGTCAGGAGCCGCGTCAGCTTTTCATCGTCGTCGATGATAAGAATGCGTGGATTCATGCACATATTGTATATCAAGGCGCCGAAAAATAGATGGCTCCCCCGGGGGGACGGGGGAGCCGTAAGAAGGGGGAGAGAGGAGGGGGTTACGCCTTAGGCGTCGTCACCCGTGTCGTCCCGGTGGCCGTGGCGTTTCATGAAACCGTCGCGGCACTTCCGCTTATCTTCCATTTTCGCCACGAGGCTCTTTCGCTGTTCCGGCGTCAGGAGCGCATGAAACTCGGCGAATCCGTCCACCGCCATGTTGGCGGTTTTGGCGAACTCGGCCTCTTTCATTTTGGCCAGTTCGGCAAGACGGGCTTTATCGACCGTGTCGGCGGCTAACTGGGTCATGATCTCTTTGTGGATCGCTTCGTGGGAAGCGCGCATCTCTTTGCGCCGTTCGATCGCCTTTTTCTTGAGCGGCTCCAGTTTCGCTTTCTGCTCGTCGGTCAGATCGAGTTTTTCGGCCAGCCATTCGACCATGACGCCGGGAGCGCCGCCGTCGCGGTAGCCGTGGTAGTAGTGGCCCCCTTTGGCCATGGCGGTGGCGCCGACCCCACCGACGATGACCATCGCCGCTAGGGCCGCCAGCCCGCCGATTACCGTTTTCCGTTTCATGGTCCTTGCCTCCGTTAAACGCTTTGCCTTGTTACCTGAGACGAGGATAGCGGGGGGAAGGGGGAGAAGTCTTTTCGACCGGGTGTCGAATTGTTTCCGTCTGTATCGGCGGGAGAGGGGCCTGCCGGGACGGGAGGTGGGATAGGGCTGGTCATGCTAGGTCGAGATCGAGCCGGCGAAGCGCCTGGCGCCGCCGTAACACGTCGAAACCGAGCGGGCGATGTACCCCCGGAACGGCGATCAGGCCGAATCACCGGGGCGAAGACTGCGACTCTTTTTGAGTAGCCCCTCGCCCCTAAAGGTCTTTCATCGCCTTGTTGATGATCAGATAGCCGCCGTAGATAAGGCCGACCACTCCGATCAGCATGGCCAGTTTTTCCATGCCGGAGAGGTTGGCTAAATTGATATGGTCGAGACGCATGGAGACTCCTTGTTAGGCGCGAAGGGTTCGGATAAAGCTGGTCGCCTCTTCCACGCCGTCGTCAAGACCGGCGCCTTCGAAGAGGAGAAGAGCCTTGCGAGCGAAGGTGAGGGCTTCACCTTTCTGATCGGCCCCAGCGTAATAGTCGGCCAACCATCGAGCCGATTGGGCGGCCACCTCCTGCGCCTCCCGTTTGCCGAGTTCGATGGTCATAAGGTAGAATCGCTCCGCCTTGTCGGGGGCGTCGGCTCGGTCGAGCCGTTGGGCCAGCAGAAAAGCCCCCCGCGCCCGCACGTCACGATAGGGGAGGGAGTCGATCCCGTCGGCGAGCGACACCAGCCGATCGACGTCGGTCCCCGCCTCGTCGAGTCGTTCAGCGAAAGCGGCCAGCGCCGCTTCGACCTCCGCTTCGACCTCGGCCTCTTTTCTTGCGTTGATGACGTCGGGATGATCGTCCAGCGGCGCCGGGACCGAGAGATCCGTTCGTCCTCTCAGCGACCGTTTGTACCACCAGTCCCAAGCCAACCCGGCGGTCAGCACCAGAATCATGCCGATGATACCGGTGACCACCGGCACATGTTTGAACATGACCGCCGACACGATGTCGTAATGGTCGGTGTAGTTTGCGGCGACGGCGTCGAACGCCTCACTTTTGGTCGGCATCGTTCACCTTTGTGCGGGGTCGGCGTAGGGGAGAATCGGGGCGCCCGGCGTGACGGAGGCTTCCCGCCCCAAGAGACGGGCCACCCGGCGAAGGGCTAGGGTAAGCAACGTCTCGTCGTCGGTTCGCGCCGCCAGCAGCTCTTCCGGCGTGGCCGACAGATCGTCGAGCAACGGCCCGTCGAAGACCATGGCCCGGAAGCGGTCAAGATCGAACAGGGTCATGAAAAGCCCCCCCACAAAGGCCGCCTCTTCCGCCGTCGGGACACCGAGACGGGTGGGGTAGACCAGTCGGTCGGTCAGGTCGTTGTAGTGGCCGTACCGGTCGAGGGCTTGATCCAGCTTCCATTGGGTCAACGTCCGGACCTTCGACGCCGCCAGACCGTGGCACCGTTCGGTGTCGTCGAGCAGGTAGTAGAACCCTTCGGCGTTGTCGTCCCCCCCGCCGGCGACCCCGTGCCCGAGGGGGAAGACGCGGCAGGCGGTGGGGCGGTCTTCATAGACGGCGCACCCTTCCGGCCCGGCGAAAGGGCATCGCCCGCTCTCGGGGGTCATTTGCAAGCGAACCAGCGGAGCGCCGAAGGCCGGATCGAACCCGGTGGCGACCCGCTCATCAAGGAGGCGCCCGGAGGTTATGCCGAGCCGGTTCTTGAGCCGTAATAGGTCGTAGGGAGTGAGAAAGAGACTCTCGTTGACGCAGCAGCTATTCCAGCAGGCAAGCTCCCGGTGGCAGGCGAAGGGGAATCGCCGTTCGGCGTCGAGTTTTTCGGCGCGCGACGCAAGGTCGGCCTCCGCAGACCTTGCCCGCTCGCCGTCGGCTGGGGATGGGGTTTCATGCGGGATCATGCTCGGTCGCTCCGTTCGGGACTGCTTTAGGGAACGACCATCATACACCGATGAGGGGCGACTTCACCACCGAAGAGAGGAATGAAAGGGGGAATCACAGATTTCCCAGATTCACCCCGTCAACCCCGTCCCCTTCGCTGATCCCTTTGTAAGCCGCCAGCGCCGTCGCCACCATGCTGGCCACGTCGCCGGTGTTGGCGGGGAGGAGAATCGTGTTCCCCTCCTTGGCGAGGTTGGAGAACGCATCGACATATTGCTCCGCGATACGAAGGGCGACCGCGTCGTGACCCCCTTTACGCTGGATCGCTTCGGCCACCTTTTCGATTCCCCGCGCCGTCGCTTCGGCCACGGCCAGAATCGCCTGCGCTTCGCCCTTGGCCCGGTTCACCTGATCGGTGTAGGCCGCTTCGGAGGAGAGGACCACCTGCTGCTTTTCCCCTTCGGCCACGTTGATCTGAGATTGCCGTTTTCCCTCCGACTCGAGGACCGAGGCCCGTTTCTGCCGTTCGGCGGCCACTTGCAGTTCCATGGCCCGCTTCACGTTCTCCGGCGGGGTGATGTCTTTTATCTCGTAGCGCAAACATTGGATGCCCCAGACCACCGACGCCTGATTGATCGACTGGACGATATTGGAGTTTAAGGTGTCCCGTTCCTCGAAAGTCTTGTCGAGCTGGATCTTGCCGATCTCGGAGCGCATGGCGGTCTGGGCCAACTGGCTGATGGCGTAGAGCGGTTCGGTGACGCCGTAGGAGGCCTGTTTCGGATCGGTGATTTTGAGGTAGAGGACCCCGTCGATGATCAGCGAGACGTTGTCTTGCGTGATGGCGGTCTGGCTCGGCACGTCGACCGCCACCTCTTTGAGCGAGTGACGATAGGCGACCCGGTCGATGAAGGGGATCAGGAAGTTGAGTCCCGGCTCCAAAACCGCATGGAATTTTCCGAGCCGTTCGGTGACCCACGCCGACTGTTGCGGGACGATCTTCGCCCCTTGCCAGATGGTGACCACGAGAACAAAGGCGACGACCAGTAACAAGACGTCCATGAGAAAAGCTCCCTGTCAGACGGTTTACGACGTGTGCGGTTTCTCGTTCGCCCCGACGACCAGAGCGACCCCCTGTTCCATCCGGGTGATGACCACCGGCGCCCCCTCTTCCAAACGGTCGACGGTGGCGCCGCCGTCAAGCCGGGCGGTGATGAAACTCCCCGACCAACTGACGCTACCGTTGGCGGTTTTGGAAAGCCCTCCGGCCCGGACCGTGGCCGCTTGCCCCACCATGTCGTCATAGCCGGTCGACGACCCGGTCATGAGGCGGCGCATCGGTTTCCAGAGGAGAACTCCCCAAAGGGTGGTGGCGGCGAAGAAGAGGGTGAACTGGGCCACCGCCGTCTGGGGCAGGCCGACAAGTAAAGCGGCGCCGACGGTGATCGCCCCGAGACCGGCGAAAATCACCCCGACACCCGGGAGCAAAAAGGTCTCCACCCCGAGGAGAACCCCCCCGGCGATCATCCAGACATAGGCGTAATCGAGTTCCATGGGAAAAGTATACCGCAACTGCCGGGCGAGGAAGGGGGAATCGAGCCATGCTATGCTGGCTCGAAAGGGGGAGCCATGCGGAAGCTCATAGTGTTCGTCGTGCTGGCGGCGGTGGGAACCGTCGGCTGGTTTCTGTCGCCGGGAAACCCCGTCGAGACGCCGGCCACGATCTTCCGCCGGTTCGGCCAGGCGATTCGTCTCGCCGATTTGCCCCATTCGCCGCTGATCATCACCCAAGGGGAGCGGTTCGATCATCTCCCCGGCGCCGACCTGACCGTCACCGACGATGGCCATGGGGCGTTGATCGGTGGCCTTCGGCTTCTCCTCCTCGACCTGGCCGACCCGGCTTCGCCGAAGGTGATCGGCGATCTGACTCTCCCCGACCGGTTCCGGGCAAGCGGCGTTCGGTATCTCGGACATCGTGGCGAAACGCATTACCTCACCTCCGGGGCGAACGGGGTCCACGCCGTGGCCCATGGTGAGCTGGTCGGCGAAGTGGCGCCGTGGAAAGGGGCGTATCGGCTCGTCTGCCGCGACGAACTTTGCGTCACCGACCAAGGGGTGTGGCGGATGAAAAGCCCCACCGATCCGGCGCCGGCCCGTTCCTTCGCCCAATCGACCAGCCGGTTCGTTCTTTTCGGCGATTGGGTCTATTGGCAACAAGGGGGGATGCTCGCCTACGCCCCCCTCAACGTGTCGAGCGGCGCCGACAGCCCGGAAGACGTGCGCGAAATAAAACTTCCCCTCGACAACGCCAACTTGTGCGCCGCGCCACAGGCGCTGTTCCCCGGTCGGCTCGCCGTCGAATGCGCCGATACCTTGTCGTTACTGGTCGGCCTCCCCGGCGAGGCCCCCCGATTGGCGCAGGTGGTCAAAGAGCCGTTGCCGGGGCATCTCTTGCGGATCGACGACGGTTTCGTCACCGGCATGACGATCCCCGGTCTCGAAGGGTTGACGTTACGTTATGGATGGGAGGCCGACGGCAAACTAAAACCTCTCTACGCCCTCGATTTCGCCAGCGACATGGGGTCGTTCCCCTGGACGATTACCGGCGATAAGCTGATGACGGTCAAAGAGGGGACGCGCGGGGTGATCTTGCGTCTCGAAGGGGAACGCCCGCCGACGGTGGTAGGGGAGATCGACGTCCCCGAAGATGGGCGTCTGGTCCCGCTGGGGATGAGCGTATGGCGGATCGACACCGCCGGAGCGACCGTGTTTAGCGTGGGGAATGGCTGAGCGCAGTACTTAAATCAACCCTCCCGGAACGGCTCTTCGGGGGACAAGGTCTGGATGAAGGCTTTGAGGGGATTCGAGAGATACCGGTTTTTCAGTATCACGACCGAGAGGCGACGGGCGAAGGTATAGCCGTCGATGACCGCCATCTTGAGCGCTTTTTCTTTTAACTCGTGCTCCACCGCCGACCGGCTGACCACGGCGATACCAAGATTGGCTTGGGCGCTTTTCTTGATCGCTTCGGTGTCGCCCAACTCCATGATGATGTTGAGCGCCACCTTCTCGGGGGAGCCGATGATGTCCATGAAGACTTTTCGGGTGCCGGAACCTTTCTCCCGGATGATCAACGGCTCTTTCTGAAACTCGGCCAGGCTGACCTTGGTTCGGTTCTTCCACGGATGTTTGGGAGAGTAGATGATGACCAGCTCGTCGGTGCGGAACAGATAGGAATCGACCGATTTATTCCGCACCGGCCCTTCGACGATCCCCATGTCGATTTCGTTGCGCAACAGCGCTTGTTCGATCTGGTTGGTGTTGTCGACCATCATCTCGACTTTGCCGTGGGGATAGAGCGATTTGTAACGCCCCAGATATTCGGGAAGAATATAGTTGGCCACGGTGGTGGAGGCGCCGATCCGCAACGCGCCGATGACTTTGCGGCTCATGTCGTCGATGGCCTGTTTCCCTTCGCGCAGGGCGCCGAGGGTCTTTTGGGCGTACCCGGCGAAGACGGCGCCGGCTTCGGTCAGCTCGATGCGGCGACCGATCCGTTCGAACAGGGGGGCGCCGAGGATTTTTTCGAGCTTGATGATCTGGGCCGAGAAGGCCGGTTGCGAGATCGACATCTGGTCGGCCGCCCGCGAGAAGTTTTTCAGTTTCGCCGCCACCAGAAAGAGGTCGAGCTGGTGAATGGTGACCTGATCGAGCATCGAGGTTTTCGTGGCGCCGTCCTCCCGTCGGGCGTCGCCGATAGTGGCGACGGATTATGTATATACTATACTTTATGACTTAAAGGCAAGGTGAGGGATGAAAACCGAAACGATACGGCGGGTGGTGTTGGCCACGCGAAATGAAGGGAAACGGGTCGAGTTCGAGCGGGCTTTTTCCGACAGCGGGATTCTTTTTCTGACGCTCGACGATGTCGGCTATACCGGCGACATCGAAGAACATGGGGCGACCTACGAAGAGAACGCGCGGATCAAGGCCCGTGCGGTGGCGGCTGCGGTGGGGGGTGTCGCTGTGGCCGACGATTCGGGGATCGAGATCGACGCTCTGCCGGGGGAGCTGGGGGTGAAAACGGCCCGCTATGGCGAGGGGCGGCCGGCGTCGGTGGTGAATAAGGAGATCCTGACTCGCATCGAAGACGTTCTTCCGGCGGGACGGGGCGCCCGTTATGTGGCGGCGTTGGCATGGGTCGATCCGGCGGGGGAGGAAAAACTTTTCACCGGGATATGCGAAGGGAGAATCAACGACATGCCGGCAGGGGAGGGGGGGTTCGGTTTTGACCCGATTTTCTTCCTGCCGGAACGGGGGGTGACGATGGCGGAACTTCCTTTGGAGACGAAAAACGAAATCTCTCATCGGGCCAAGGCGATGGCGCAACTGAAAGCGTGGCTCGTCTCGTGAGAAGTTTTTTCGTCACTGCGACGATTCTGCTGACGCTCGCGGCTCCTGCCGACGCGTCGCTGGTGGAGGCCGATCTCTGGTGGGCGGAGAATATCGAGATTTCGACGTTCACCACGACCGACGGTCTCGCTCTCCGTTATGTTCACTTCGAGACGCCGGAGCCTCGTGGCGCGGTGGTGATCTTCACCGGACGGACGGAGCCGGTGGAGAAGTACGCCGAGACGCTCTATGAACTGCGCGATATGCCGGTCTCGTTTTTCGTTTTCGAAGGAAGGGGGCAGGGGGATTCGGACCGGTCTCTTCCTGATCGGGAGAAGGGGCATGTGGCCGACTGGCGTTCGTATGTGGATGACGCCCGCGTTTTTATCGCGTCGGTGGTCCGCCCGGCGGTGAAGGGGCCGGTGGTGGCTATGGGGGTCTCGATGGGCGCCGGTGTTCTGCTGGCCGGTGTGGGGGCGCACGATTTTCCGGTGGAGGGGGCGATTATGATTTCGCCGATGGTCCGGTTCGTCACCGATCCTTTCCCGCCGTGGCTGGCGCGGGGGTTGGCGTGGGGGATGGATCTGCTCGGGTTGTCGGCGCATTACGCTCCTTCGACGGGGCCGTGGGCGCCGATCCCCTTTGAGGGTAATCGGCTGACGTCGGACCGGGAGCGGCTTGAGGCGATGAACCAACTCTATGAACTTCGCCCGGAACTACGGTTGGGGGGGCCGACGGTCGGGTGGGTCCGCCAGATGGATCTGATGGGGGATGCGATTCTGCTTCGCGGTTTCGGCGTCCCGAAGCCGATGTTGATGATCTTGGCGAGTGATGATCGGGTGGTGGTGACCGATGTGGTGCGGGGTGTGTGTGACAGTTCGATGTCGTGCCGGGCGCTGGAGCTGCCGGGGCGGCATGAGTTGTTGCGGGAGGTGGAGCCGATTCGCCGAAAGGTCTGGGGGGCGATCCGGACTTTTATCGGTTTGGTGATTTTCTCTCCTTTTCATTCGGGCGGACTGTAGTAGAATTACCGTTCTTTACGGGGCGTAGCGAAGCCTGGTATCGCGCCTGGTTTGGGACCAGGAGATCGGAGGTTCGAATCCTCTCGCCCCGACCACGGGCGCGGCCCGTGCGATGGGCCTGCCGTCGTCTCTCCGGCGCTCCGCTGTCGCGCCATCTTCGACCGGGTAAGGCGGCTCTGAACGTATCGCATGAATCCGCCCACGGGCGCGGCCCGTGCGATGGGCCTGCCGTCGTCTCTCCGGCGCTCCGCTGTCGCGCCATCTTCGACGGGTTAAGGCGGCTCTGAACGTATCGCATGAATCCGCCCACGGGCGCGGCCTGTGCGATGGGCCTGCCGTCGTCTCTCCGGCGCTCCGCTGTCGCGCCATCTTCGACCGGGTAAGGCGGCTCTGAACGTATCGCATGAATCCGCCCACGGGCGCGGCCCGTGCGATGGGCCTGCCGTCGTCTCTCCGGCGCTCCGCTGTCGCGCCATCTTCGACCGGGTAAGTGACCCTGCGCCTATCCACCTATTCCGACCCGCCGCTACGCGTGGCGGCGCGGTTGAGTGTCGGAATATCAAAGAGTTCGCCGCCGCAGTCAGCGCTAAGATCAACAACACCGCCACCGGTCAGGCGATGTTGACGATCATGAACGACGCTTCCTATCGCCAGCGACAACCGGTAATCGGGGTTAAACGAAAACCGTCCGACAGGATATCCTGCCGGGCGATTTATCGTGGAATGATCGTTTTATTCGTGGGGGAGAAGGGCCCACTCCTTTTCGACCTCCATCATGTACCGTTCCGGCGACATCGACGCCAGTTCCGGGCCCAGCAGATAATCCTCTTCGTCGTGCTGATCCCCTTTGGCCATATGGACGCGGGTGTGGACGAAGGCGTAGCGGTCGAGATAGCGTAACGCCTCCACCAGCCCAAACTTCCATGACCGCATCAGTTCGTCGGAGACTTCGTAATGAACCGTCAGGATCGTCTCCCCTTGGTCGTTGGTGATAAACCCGGTCACCTGCGGCTCTCCTGCCGAGTTCGCTTTCGTGGTGAACGTATAGGGATGACCATCCACCGTAAAAGGATGTACGCCAAAATCTGCCATAAGGCCCCTCGCAAAAAAAAAATGCGCAAAGCGCGATGCCGCCGACTTACATCGACCGCAAGCCCTCTTTCCGGAACCCCTTTGATGAGTCAGTGGCCGGAACGATTCCCGATTGCGGTAGGAAACCGTCATGGCCAACGGCGCCAAACGGCCCTTTAGCGGGTAAAGGAAAAGGCGACGAAAACGGCGCCCGTCGCCAGAAGCCCCCATCCGACCATCCCGTTACCGGTGGCGAGCAGGCCGATGCCGACGACCATCAGCCCCACCCCGATGACGACCGAATATTTTTTCTCGGACGCTCGCATGGCCAGAAAGTCGGCTTTCGCTTTGGCCACCATGGCCGGGATATCTTTCCGGTCGATCGTGGCCACGTCGCAATACCATTCCATGTCGGCGCGCGTGCAGAGGTGGTCGCTCCACGAACCGCGAAGAATCGCGGCGCCGATCAGCCGGTCGATCAGATATCCCTGCTTGGTCGCCATCGGTTTTGACGGGATCGCGTCGAGGCGGATTCCCTTTTGAAACAGGGTGTAGAGAAGCTTCACCCGGAAGAGCTGGGCGCCCGGAATGTCCATATCCCATTGGCTCGACGAGGTGGCGGTGTTGACGCTGGTGTTGGAGACGTAGCGAGGCGTCGTTTCGATGCCGAGGGTCTCTTTCAGGTAGCGGGCGAAAGCTTCCGCCCGATCCTCCCGATCGAAGGGGACCACCACGTTGGATCGCCCCGCGTTTCCCCCTTCCAACTCATCAAGTTCCTGCCGATATCGTTCACGGTCGCTCATGTCGTCTCCCCTTGTGGTGTCCGTTCTCGTCTATTGTAGGACGAGAATATTGCGGTTGACACCGGGAGCCTCATGGCGGTACAAATGGCGCTTACGCTTCAGGTGTTCCCCGGATAGTTCAATCCGGTGGAATGAAACGGGAAGCGGGTCCGTCGGCGTCGCCGACAAATCCCGCGCTGCCCCCGCAACGGTAGGCGAGTAAAGAAACGGCACCAGGCCACTGTGTCCAAGAGGGACATGGGAAGGCGCCCTTTCCGGCTCGCAGGTTGCGGAAAAACGTTATCGAGTTCGGTTTCGACACCCCGGAACCGACGCAGATAGTTTTTCCACGCCTGCCCGCTCGCAAGCCCGTAGACCGGCCTGACGCTTTTGCCAGGAAGACGTCCCGGAGGGGGGCGGCCCGGTGGTTTTGGCCGGTCGTACCGGCGCCATCATGCGGCCCTTTTCAAAGCCCTCCTTGTCGTCGACCGGGCGCTATTCGTTTGCGCGGGTGGGCGCAAAGGGGAGCCATGACCGACGAGACGAAACCTTCCGACGACCAGCGGCACCGGGAACGGATGGCCCGCAAGAAAACGGTCGTCGACCGCCACATCGCCCAAGCCGCCGAAGACCGGGGGATCGTCGTCATCCTGACCGGCCCCGGCAAAGGGAAAAGTAGCTCCGCCTTCGGCATGGCGGCTCGCGCTTTGGGCCACGGCATGAAAGTCGGCGTCGTCCAATACATCAAGGGGAAAGTCGCCACCGGCGAACAGGCCTTTTTCGGTCGGTTCCCCGAAGTCAGTTTCCACGTCATGGGCGCCGGGTTTACGTGGGATACCCAAGATAGGGAAAAAGACGTCGTCGCCGCACGCGCCGCGTGGGAAGTGACCCGAAAACTCCTCGCCGATCCGAGCGTCGATCTGGTGATCCTCGACGAACTGAACCTCTCCCTTCGTTACAAGCATCTCGCCGTCGCCGAAGTGGTCGAAGCGTTGGCCGCCCGTCCCCGTCATCAGCATGTGGTCATCACCGGCCGTTCCGCCCCCGACGAACTGATCGACGCCGCCGACACCGTCAGCGAGGTCCGTTCCGTCAAACACGCCTACGAAGCGGGCGTGAAAGCCCAAAAAGGGGTCGAGTGGTGAACGAGCCGCGCGTCTGCCAAGCCATCATGGTCGCCGCTCCCGGCTCCGGCCACGGCAAGACGACGGTGACGGCCGCCCTCGCTCGACGCGAGCGGAACCGGGGGAAGAAGGTCCGCTGTTTCAAAGTCGGCCCCGACTTCCTCGACCCGATGATGTTGGAACGGGCAAGCGGCGCTCCGGTCTATCAGCTCGACCTCTGGATGGTCGGGGAAGAGGAATGCCGAAAGCTCTTGCACGAAGCTGCGCAAGAAGCCGATCTGATTATCATCGAAGGGGTCATGGGGCTTTTCGACGGGAACCCGTCGAGCGCCGATCTGGCGGCCCGATTCGGCCTGCCGGTGGTCGCCGTCATCGACGCCACCGCCATGGCCCAGACCTTCGGCGCCGTCGCCCACGGGTTAGCCAGCTATCGGGACGACGTGACGGTGACGGGAGTCATCGCCAACCGGACCGGTGGGGAACGACACACCGTCACGTTGGTGGAAGGATGCGTGGGCGTCCCGTTTCTCGGCGCCTTGCCGCGCGAGAAAGAGACTCCGTTGCCGAGCCGTCATTTGGGACTGGTGCAGGCGAGCGAGATCGACGATCTCGACGTTCGTCTCGATCAAGCGGCCCATCGGCTCGACCACGCCGGGATCGAACTGCCGACCGCCGACGTTGGCTTCGCTCCCAGTGAAGAGGCCCCCGTCGAAGCGACCCTGCAAGGAATACGAATCGCCGTCGCCAGCGACGCCGCCTTCTCCTTCGTCTACCGGGCCAACCTCGACCTCCTCAGCGACCTCGGCGCCACCTTGGCCTTCTACTCCCCGCTCGCCGACCCCCTCCCCGACGCCGACGCCCACTATCTGCCGGGGGGGTATCCCGAGCTGCATCTATCGAAGATCGAAGCGAGCCGGGTGTGGCGCGACGGCATGAAAGAAGCGGTCGACGCCCGGCGCCCGGTGGTCGCCGAATGTGGCGGCATGCTCGCCCTTCTCGAAAGCCTTACCGACGCCGACGGGAATCGGGCCGAGATGGCCGGGGTCATACCCGGTCATGGGCGAATGCAAAAGCGGCTCGTCAACCTTGGCCTCCACGCCGTCGATCTCCCCGAAGGGAGCATGCGGGGGCACACCTTCCATCATTCGCAATTCGAAACGACCCTCGAACCGGTCGCCCTTTCTACGTCGGTCAGACCCGGCGGGAAGGGAGAGGGGGTCTATCGGATCAACCGGCTGACCGCCAGCTACCTCCATTTCTATTTTCCCTCTAACGTCACCACTACGACGCAGCTTTTCGCGCCGCAAACGACATCATAAGGAGACACGTATGCATATCGAACCGGGATTCCTCGTCGCCGGAAAAATCGCCGCCGCCAACGTCGCCCTCGCGGGTATCGGGGGACGGTACGTCATCGACCTTATAAAGAAACCGGCCCTTTGGGGACGGATGGGATTGGCCGCAGGGTTTTTCTCGATCTTCATGCAAGCGTTCCACATGCCGGTGGGGCCTTCCGAGCTTCACTTTGTCGGCGCCATGGCGATCTACCTGACCCTCGGCTTTATCCCGACCCTCTTCGGCTTTTTTGTCGGGTTGCTATTGCAGGGGCTTCTCTTCGAGCCGACCGATCTCGTTCACCTGTCGATCAACAGCTTATCGCTTATCATGCCACTGCTGACCGTACACTACGCCATCGGACGAACCATCCGCGACGGCGCCGCTCCTTTGACCCTCGCCGCCATTGCGAAGATGGATACCCTTTATTACAGCGGCGTCACCGGCATGGTCGGTTTCTGGCTCTTTACGGGGGAAGTCGCCACCCCCTTCGCCGCGTGGGCCGCCTTCGCCGCATCGTACGCGCCGGTGGTGATCGGAGAAGTCGTTTTCACCTACGCCACCGTCCGGCTCCTGAAACGGCACGAAGCGAAAAAGAGTGTCGGCCTGCTGTTCGACGTCCGGGAGATGAACGTTGCCTAATCAGCCGGGAACGGTCTGGTTCGTCGGGGCCGGGCCCGGCGATCCCGACCTGATTACCGTCAGAGGGCGCGATCTGATCGCCCGCGCCGGCGCTATCCTCGTCGCCGGATCGTTGGTCAGCGACGCCGCCACCCGATGGGCGCCCGACGGGTGCGCGGTGGCCGACTCGAAAGGGATGACGCTCGATGAAATCGTCGCGTGGCTCATCGACGCCGCCCGTCGTCACGAAATCGTCGTTCGTCTCCAGACCGGCGATCCGACGTTATACGGCGCGCTGGTCGAGATGACCCGTCCGCTCGACGAGGCGGGAGTGACGGTCAAAGCGGTCCCCGGCGTCAGCTCCGCCATGGCATCCGCCTGCGCGGCGATGGAGTCGCTCACCCTGCCGGAGGTGACCCAGACCGTCATCCTTACCCGGGTCGCCGGGCGGACCCCCATGCCCCCGGGCGAATCGTTGGCCGAATTGGCGGCTCATAAAACGACCCTCTGTCTCTATCTTTCCGCTACCCTCGGGGGGACGGTTCGAGACGAACTTATCGACGCCGGTTGGGAGAGCGCCGCGCCGGTGGTCATCGTTCAAAAAGCGACCTGGCCCGGCGAAGAGCGGATCTGGCGGACCACCGTTGATGAGCTTCCCGCCACCCTCAAAGACGAAAAGATAAGCGGGCAGGCGATGATCATCGTCAGCCCGGCCATCGGCGCGCGCCAATGGCCGACCCTTGCCGCATCGAAGTTATATGACCCGACCTTCACCCACCGGTTTCGGAAAGGGAACGGGGAACGAGTGAGAACGAAATGAACGACACGATACTTTTGGTGGGGCATGGCTCCCGCAACAAAGCGGGCAACCGGGAGGTGGCCCTCTTCGCCGAACAGTGGCGGGCTCGTCATCCCGACTGGCGGATCGAACTCTGTTTCATTGAGTTCGCCGCGCCGACCCTCGACGAAGGTTTGACCATCGCCGCCGCCCATGGGGGACGGGTGGTGGTCGTTCCGTTGATCCTTAACGCGGCGGGCCACGTGAAGATGGAGATCCCGGCCCATATCGACAAAGCGAGAAGCCGCACCCCCCACGGTTCTGCGGCGTTGCCGGAGAAGCTCGAAGAAGCCAACCGGGAAAACGAGGGGGCCAGTTTCGTTCTCGCCCGGCATCTGGGCGCCTGCGAACCGGTCTTCGATATCGTGCGGCGCCGTCTCGCCGAAGCCGACGACCTCTCCGACCCCGCCGCCACCGGCGTCATCCTGCTCGGACGGGGATCGTCCGACCGGGGCGCCAACGGCGAAGTGGCCAAGCTGGTCCGATGGTTGTACGAGACCACCCCCTACGAAATGGTCGATCTCGCCTTCACCGGCATTACCACCCCCCGGCTCGATCGGATGGTCGAGCGGCAGGTGAAACTGGGGGCGAAGAAGATCGTCATCCTTCCCTACTATCTTTTCACCGGCACGCTCATCGAACGGATTAACGCGCAGGTGGCGGCTCAACAAGAAGCCCATCCGACCATCGCCTTCTCGCTGGCCGGTTACCTCGGGTTCGAAGACGAAATCTTCGCCATACTCGACAACCGGGTGGCCGAAGCGGTGGCCGACGACGAACCGAACATGATGGAGTGCGACGGCTGTTCCTATCGAGCGGTCGCCGCGTCGCACCATCTCCACGATCACGATCACCATCACGAGGAGTCGCACGCATGAGCGAGCGTATCACCGATCAACTGACCGCCGCCGGCCGCGCCATCGAGCGAGACTCTTTCGCCATCGTCGACGCCGAAGCGGGCGCGCGTTCATACACAGCCGACGAGTGGGGCGTCGTCAGACGGATGATTCACGCCTCCGCCGATTTCGATTTCAACGGGCTGACCCGCTTCTCCCCCGGCGCCGCTCTGGCCGGGCGGGACGCCTTGGGCAAGGGCGCCCCCGTCGTCGCCGACGTCGAGATGATATGCGTCGGGTTGTCGAAACCCCGTCTCGCTCATTTCGGCGTCTCGACCCATCACTTCATCTCCGACGAAGACGTCATCGCCCAAGCCAAAGCCGAAGAGACCACCCGGGCCGTGCAGGCGATGCGTAAGGCGCAACGGGCAGGATTGGTCGACGGCGCTCTTATCGCCGTCGGCAACGCCCCGACCGCCCTCATCGAAGTCGTTCGGATGATCAACGAAGAGGGCGTCCGCCCTGCGTTGGTCGTCGGCATGCCGGTCGGTTTCGTCTCCGCCGCCGAATCGAAAGAACTGCTCGCCACCGTCGGCGACGTTCCATGGATCGTCGTCGACGGGCGTAAAGGAGGATCGACCCTCGTCGTGGCCGCCGTCCATGCGATGCTGGCGCTGGCCGAAGATAAGGAGAGAAACGCCTAAACGGCGCGCGTCATGAAAAGAGAGAAGATAAAGGGGACCCGAACCGGCTTTACCACCGGGGCCTGCGCGGCGGCCGCCGCCCGAGCCGCCGTTGTCGGGCTGGTCGACGGCGTCGTCCCTCATAAGGTGGAAAGCCTTCTCCCCAACGGCGACCGGGTCTGGTTCGCCGTCATCGACACACGCTACGGCCAAACCACCGCCCGTGCGGTGATTGTAAAAGACGCCGGGGACGATCCCGACGTGACCGACAAGGCGCACATCACCGTCGATGTCAAAACCGTCCCCGACGCCCCCGGGGAGGTCCGCATCAAGGGGGGCATCGGTGTCGGCATCGTCACCAAACCGGGGTTGGGGCTTCCGGTCGGGCAGGCGGCCATCAACCCGGTCCCCCGCGCAAACATCGAAGCGAACGTTCGCGAGGTCGGCGGTACCTTGCTTTCCGGTGTCGGCTTGGAGGTGACGGTCTCGGTCCCCGACGGCGAAACCATAGCGATGAAAACCTTAAACCCCCGCCTCGGCGTCATCGGCGGCATCTCTATCCTCGGCACCACCGGCATCGTCCGTCCCTACTCCACCGCCGCTTTCCGCGCCAGCGTCGAGCAAGGGGTCGAAGTGGCCCGCGCCCAAGGGAATGACACCGTCGTTTTGACCACCGGCGGGCGAACCGAAGCCTTCGCCATGGAGCGACTCCCCGAACTCGATCAGGTCTGTTTCGTCCAGATGGGAGACTTCCTCGTCCCGGCGCTCGACGCCGCCAAGAGGGCTGGTGTCGGCAAGGTCGTTATCGCCGGGATGGCTGGGAAGCTGGTGAAGATGGCGCAGGGGGAGTCGATCACCCACGCCGGGCGCGCTACCGTCGATATGAATCTGGTGGCGACCTTCGCCCGGCAGGCGGGGGCCGACGAAACGATGGCCGACGATATCCGCCAGGCTCAAACGGCCCGTTACGCCGTGGAGCGATTGGAGCCGTTAGGGTTGGCGCCGGTCTTCTTCGCGGCTTTGGCCAAAGGAGTGGTCGATAGAATCGTCGCCGATTACCCGGGGGCCTTCGCCGTGACCGTTTACGCCTGCGACTTTGAAGGGGCGAAGATATTGGCCCGCGCCACCGGAGGGAACCGTGGTTGATCGGGTGAAGATCGTCGGCGTCCTCGACGACGGTCCGGTTGGACTCCCCCCCGCTTCGCTGACCGCGATACGAAATGCCGACCTCGTCATCGGCGGAACCCGGACACTTGCCCTCTTCGCCGCGACCATCGCCAACGCCGAGCGACGTGACCTGACCGGAAAGCTGACCTCGGTTCCCGCGTGGATCGATGACGCGCTGAAGGCGGGAAAGAGGGTCGTGGCGCTCGCTACCGGCGATCCCGGTTTTCACGGCATCGGCGCCTACCTTGTGAAGGCGCTCGGCGCCGGGCGGGTCGAGATCGTTCCGGCGGTCTCGACGATGCAGTGGGCCTTCGCTCGGTTCGGGCTGCCGTGGCAAGGGGCGACGCTTGTCTCGGTACACGGCGAGGAGGCGGGTGAATGGACCCCCGGCGACCGACCGTCGCATCGTATGACCCCGCTGGTACAGGCGCTCGGCGCCCCGTTGATCGGCCTGCTGACAAGTCCCGAAAACGGTCCGGCCCGCGTGGCCCGCACCGTCGTCGCCGCCGGATGGGGAGAGGGGTATACGATCCGCATCGCCGAACGACTCCATGCCGATGACGAAAAACTGGTCGGCCCCATCGGCATGATCGAAGCGACGTCCATGACCTTCGCCGAACCGAACGTGGTGATTCTCGAACGGACCGACGAGACGAGGCCGCCTCGCTTCGGACTCCCCGACGAGGCGTATACGAAACGGTCGCCCCAAAAAGGACTGATCACCCGACGGGAAGTCCGGGCGGTTTCGTTGGCGATGATGGGGCTTGCGCCCGACGCCGTCGTTTGGGATATCGGCGCAGGCTCCGGTTCGGTCGGATTGGAGGCGGCCCGTCTGGCGCCGATGGGGCATGTGTACGCTCTCGAAAAAAACGAAGCCGACGTCGCCGTCGCGTCGGCGAATCGGGCGGAGATGCGGGTCAATAACCACACTCTGCTTCACGCCAAGGCCCCCGAAGGAATCGACACGTTCCCCGATCCCGACGCTATTTTTATCGGCGGTAGCGGCGGAGCGTTGGACGAGCTTGTCGAGATCGCCGTCGACCGATTGCGTCCCGGCGGACGACTGGTGATGAACTTCGTCACCATCGAGAATCTTTCGGCCGCCGTGGAAACCGTGAAGAAGCTCGGTCTCTCGTGGGCGATGACGCAGGTTAACGTGGCCCGGTCTGAACCGATATTGTCGATGAACCGATTGCAGGCCGAGAACCCGGTCTGGATCGTCTCTGTTGTAAAGGAGCGACCATGAACACCGCCTATGGACGCCTCATCGGCGTCTCGCTCGGTCCCGGCGATCCGGGATTGATCACCCGCCGCGCGTGGGCCGCCTTAAGCTCCGGCGCGCTCTGGACCTACCCGGTGAAAGCGAAAGGCGCCGATAGTTTCGCGCTGGCCATCGTGGAACGATCCGAAATGCCGATGCCGCCTGACGCCACCGCGCTGGTCTTCCCGATGACCCACGACGAAGAGAAGCTGGCCCGTTGTTGGGAAGAGGCTTCCGCCGCCGTCGTCGAAACGCTCGCCGCCGGACGGGACGTCTTGTTCCTCGTTGAAGGGGACGCCTCCACCTATTCGACCTTCGGCCATCTGGCCCGTACGGTGCGCGAAAAGGCGCCCGAAACGGTGGTCGAGACCATCGCGGGTGTCACCTCCTTCGCCGCCGCCGCCGCACGAGTCGGAACGCCACTGGCCGATGTCGACGATACTCTCGCGGTCCTGCCGGCAAGTTATGGCGTCGAGACGCTCGAAAAGATGCTCGACGAATTCGACACGTTGGTCTTGCTGAAGGTGAAACCGATGATCGGCGAGATCGTCGAACTTCTGCGACGGCGCGGTCTCATGGAAACCAGTTGGTTCGTCGAGAAGGTCGGAACGCCGGACGAAAAGATCGTCACCGATCTCGCCGCGTTGCCGGAAGAAAAACCCAACTACCTCTCCTTGATGGTGGTCCATAACCCCGACCGGGTGCGGGGCGAGCTGCTGCGGGGTTGCAAAAAGAAGAACGGGGAGACCGCGTGACCCCGCAAAAAATCGCCATCGTCGCCATCACGCTGCATGGGGCGCGGCATGCGTCACGTTTGGCCGAAGCGATGCCGGAGGCCCACGTCGTCGTCGCCGCCAAGGTCGCGCATGAAGTGACCGTCGACCCGACGCGCGTTACGACCTACGAAGGTTCCATCAAACCGCACGTCGCGCCGCTGATGGAACGGTTCGACCTGATCGCGCTGTTCGTCTCTCTCGGCGCGGTCGTTCGTTTGATCGCCCCCTATCTGCGATCGAAAGATGAAGACCCCGGGATCGTGGTCGTCGACGATGCGGCCCGGTTCGTCATCCCGGCGCTGGCGGGGCATGTGGGAGGGGCGAACGCCTTCGCTCTCCGTATCGCTTCGCTCATCGACGCCACCCCGGTGGTCACCACCGCGTCGGACGCAGGAAAAACGATTCCGGTCGATATTCTGGGACGGGAACTCGGCTGGAGGGTCGACGCCCCGAAACAAAACGTCACCACCGTCTCTGCCTGCGTGGTGAACGAAGAGCCGATAGCTTTTGTGCAGGAGTGCGGGTCGCCCGACTGGTGGACTCGCCCGACGCCGTTGCCGACCAACATCGTCCGGTACGACCGGATCGAAGCGGTCGACTTTACCGACAACCCGGCGCTCCTCTGGGTGACCGAGCGGGAGATCGACCCGGCGCTGGCTGACCGACTGGGCGAACGGTGGGTGATCTATCGAACGCCGGAGGAGGCGGCGTGAAGGTGGCCCTCGGGCTCGGGTGCGACCGGGATACGCCGATAGAGACGGTGACGCGCGCCATCGACGAAGCGTTGGCGATGGCAGGGGTGACATCAGACGATATTCAAGCCGTCGCCACCATCGACCGGAAGAGCGACGAGGTCGCTTTTATCGAACTGGCCCGTCAACGGGGGTGGACGATAATCCATTACCGGGCCGAAGAGTTGGCGACGGTCGCCGTGCCGAATCCGTCGGCGGTGGTGATGAAGTATGTCGGTACGCCTGCCGTAGCCGAAGCGGCGGCGTTACGGGCGGCCGACGCCGGGATCGAGGCGTTGCTGGTGGAGAAACATAAACATAAAGGGGCCGATGGCAAAAACGCCACCGTCTCCGTCGCAAGGATGAGTTCATGACGACAGGCAAGATCATGTTGGTCGGGTTCGGTCCCGGCGCCGAAGCCCATATGACCCTCCGGGCCAAAGAGGCCATCGCCGAAGCCGAAGTGGTGGTCGGCTATAAAACGTATATCAAACTGGTAGCCGATCTCCTCGTCGGCAAAGAGGTGGTCGAGAAGGGGATGACCGAAGAGATCGACCGCTGCTACGAAGCTTACGATCAGGCGTTGGCCGGTAAAGTGGTGGCGCTGGTTTCGTCGGGGGATATCGGGGTCTACGGCATGGCCGGACCGTTCTATGAAGCGTTGCGGGAACGGGGTTGGAAACCGGGAGACGGGGTCGAAGTTGAGGTCGTCCCCGGTTGCACCGCCTTGACCGCCTGCGCGTCGCTGGTCGGGGCGCCGTTGACCCACGACTTCTGTTCCATCTCGTTGTCCGATCTTTTGACCCCCTGGCCGGTCATCGCAAAACGGATCGACGCCGCAGGCCGGGGCGATTTTGTCGTGGCCCTCTATAATCCGAAAAGCGGACGACGGACCGGGCAGGTCGTCGAAGCGCAGAAGATATTGCTTCGCCATCGGGCGTCCGACACGCCGGTGGCGGTGGTCAAGTCGGCCTACCGGAAGCGGGAGGTGATCCAACTGACCACCCTCGACGCCATGAGCGACTGCGACATCGGCATGTTGACGACGGTGCTGGTCGGCAATAGCTCCACGTTCGCGTGGGAGGGATTGATGATTACGCCGCGCGGTTACGCGCATAAATACGACTACGCTACCGGCGAGACCCGCGCAGGAGAAACCGCCGGGGTGTCGCTTTCTATGGGACTTGACGGATGGAAAGATCTGGCCCGTCGATGGATGGCCGAACATCCCAACGCCACGGTCGAAGCGGCGGCGAAGGAATTCGCCGCGCCGGCGGGGGAGATACTCGATGCGGTCGGGGCGTCGAAGGTGACCGTCGATGAGTTGCTCGCAACCTTCGCCGATGCGACGTCGATAGCCGTCACTCTGCCGGGACGGGGGGGCGCCGCCATGGCGGAGACGGTGGCCGGAGGCGCCGTCTTTGTCGATGGCGATGTTCTGCGCATCGGGGAGGGAGTCGTCGTGCCTTTAGGCGGGATCGGCGCCATCCGCGACGGCTATTACCTGCTCGATGAAGCGGGTGACATTATCGCCCAACTCAACCCGCGCGACCGGATGACCTATCCCTTGGTGGCGCGTACTCGCGATGGGGTTGACGCCCTTGCGGGTGAGCCGCGCCGGTTTCACCCGTTGGTCGGATTCGGCGCCATGGCGTCGGCGTTGGAGCGGCGGATGAATGACGACACGCGAATCGGCGGTGTCGTCGCCATGGGGACGCTTGTCCTCCCTCTGGTCATTCTCGTCTGGTACATGGTCTCG
>CALOCG010000014.1:0-61902 GCA_942491805.1 Nitrospinota bacterium | reverse complement strand
AGAGACGAAAACAGCGCCAGCCGCTGATGTCGGAGCGGGCGACGGCCTGAACCCGCGACCCTCAGCTTGGGAAGTTATTGATGCTCTACCAACCGAGCTACACCCGCCCTAAAAACAGAGGGGGATTGTATCACACTCTTTCCCGTTGCAACCTTCTGTGAGTTATCGGGCAAAAGAAAAAACTTTGTTCCCTTTCCGTTGACGAAGCCCAAGGTGACCTAAAATTGATCTTTACTTCCCAACGCTTTACGACGACGTGCGCCGACGCCCCGAGGGTCACCGACAAAGGAGTTCCCAAACCGACGTTACATCATTCCGCCAGAGAGCGTCCCCCTTGACCTTAGCTTCTACCGTGACTCGGGTCTCCGCTTAAAGAGCGTGACGCCAACACCCAGGCCACCCATTTCGTTACCCTCTCCCGCGAGTTCGATGCCCGGCTACGACGTGGCCACCGGCATTGTGGCTCGCATCGAAAAAGAGACCGGCCAGAAATGGAGCCTCTTTACCCGTAAGATGATCGAAGAGATGGCCAGCGAAGAGTTCGATAAAGAAAACGTTCGCGAAATCGCCGAGACCCGCTGGTCGTTCAAAGACTGGTTCGTCGATGCGCTGGTCCCCTCCTACCTGAAACGACCAAAGTTCGAACGATGCGCAATATTATCCTGAACCTCGCCGACAAGGGTAACTGCGTCATCTTGGGAGGGGTTCTCAGATCGAATACCTACGTTGGACCCGAAAAAGTTCGACGGGCTTCACCGAGTCGCCGCCTTCATACGAGTGGCGTGTTACCGGATGGTCGACTTGCGAAATGATCGTGATGAAGCGGAGCATCTGGTCCGGGCCAAATGAGTGACGTTCAGTACCATCCCCACGACTTCACCGGTCTGTCGTCTTCCGATCCTTCGCTCTATCACCTGATCTTTTACCGGCAAACGATCTCGGATATGATGATCGACATCGCCTACCACTACCTGACCCTCAAAGGGGCCTTCATGTAAGCGGAGAAGGTCTCCGGCGGTCGCACCGGGAGACCGACGCTGATGAAGATACTTTACGGCACCAACCTCGCGTCGGGCTTGGGACGGGGAGTTCCTTGCAAAGGCCATGAAACGAATGGGGGTCGACCTGTCCCCTTCAGTCCCGGCGACGCTCCGGCAGGTTGGCTTTCGGTCGATCTACGTCGACGCCGTCGAGCTGATGCAGGGTGGAAGCCAAAGACGCCGACCTGTTCCTGATGGTCGAATCGTCCACCGGGCAGCCGTTCTTGCCGAAGAACATCCTCTAACCCACCACATCCCGACCGCCTACTGGCTCTACGACAATTATCTTAACTTTCGGTGGAACAAAGAGGTCGCGGCGCCGTTCGATCAGGTCTTCTTCGCTCAGATCTTACGGGATGCGCCAAGCCCACGCCTACGGTAGAACCAACGTCCATTGGTTCTCCTTCGCCGCCGACGAAGAATGGAACGCCCATGTCGAAAGAGACATCGACATCGGCTACGTCGGTTCGATCACGGGCCAGAAGAGGCGCTACTTCGCCGATCTCGAAAAAGGGGGCTGGCTGTCACCACCAATGACCGGTATCTGTCGTACGGCGAGATCGGAGAGTTTTATAGTCGCCGCAAGGTGGTCTATAACATCCCGCTCGACGCGATATGAACGTCCGTACCTTTGATTCCGGCGGCGCGGTGGTGGTGAACCAACGATGGATCGACGAAGGGGTTCACGATATTTTCAAAGAGGAGGAGCATGCTCTTTCACCTTCTAGGGATCCCATCCGGGCCATCTTGACCGACGCCGCCGAAAAAAGTCGGATCGACCAGCTCAACGGCGAACGGATTGTCATGGGGGCGCATACCTATCGTCATCGGGCGGAACAACTACCCGAGATCATGGCGACCGGGGTGACCGACACCAAATGCCCGCTCCGAATCTGGTCGTTCATCCTACGGCCCAGGCTTCCACGAAGCGTTGACCTGTTCGCAGCGGGACTTGGCTGGTATGATCGGGCGCAGGCTTCCATGAAAACCGGTTTCCGTCGTGTCGTTACTATGGTGGGGGGATGGCTCTCATCCGGTCATCGTAGTGGCGCATCAAAGAAAAATAGAGAAAACGATCTGGTCTTTCGGCTCGGCCTCGGTCTGACTGGAGAGCACTGTCCGTCCATGACCATCGCTATCATCACCGGCTCGTGGGTTGGCTGGTTCGAGTCGGTCCGCTTTTGCGCGACTCGGCTTCACCGTCGTCGGTATCGACAACGACATGCGTCGTTAAAAAAACGGAAAAAAAACTTCCACCGGGTTGGATGAAAGGGCGGCTCGAAACGGAACCCGGCGACGCCTACCGCCATTACGCCTGTGACATCAGAGACGCCGACGCCATCGACAAACTTTTCGCCGAATACGAAGGGGAGATCGGGCTGGTCATCATACATACCGCCGCCCAGCCCTCCCACGATTGGGCCGCAACCGTGACCCGGCGACCGATTTTCCGTCAACGCTTCGGGCACGTTGAATCTGCTGGAAGAGAGCAGAATACGCGCGCCGGATGCGGGCTTTATCTTTACATCCACCAACAAGGTCTATGGAGACACCCCCAACCGACTGCCTCTGGTGGAATCTGACACACGCCTCGAGAGTCGATCCGAGCTCATCGGTTTTTCGACCGGGGAATCGATGAAGACATGTCCATAGACGGTTCGACCCACTCGCTGTTCGGTGTCTCCAAAGGACCGCCGCGGATCTTCTCGTTCAGGAGTATGGGCGATACTTCGGTTTGAAAACGGGGTGTTTCGGGGCGGGTGCGTCTTACGGGGTCCGTCCACTCCGCGGCGTGTTGCACGGTTTTCTGTCTTACCTGATGCGTTGCGTCGTCACCGGTGAAGCCGTATACGATATTCGGATATATGGGAAAGCAGGTGAGGGACAACCTTCACGCCGAGGACCTGGCCAAGCATTTCTCGCACTTCTTTGAAACGCAACCGCCCCGGAGAAGTCTACAATGTGGGCGGCGGCGTACGCCAATTGTCGGTGATCGGGCCATCCGTCTCTCGAAAACGGTGCGGGAAAAAAATGAATTGCAGCTATTCGGACAGAACCGCATCGGCGACCATATCTGGTACATATCCGACTTGGGACGGTTTAAAAGCCACTATCCCGAATGGGATATCCGCATCGGCGTCGATCACTTCAACGAAGAGATCGTCACCGAAACCGAACGCAGTCTCGTCGCTGGGGAGGAGCCTCAACCTCCATGCGGATCGATCATACATCGGTCAGAGTGGATTCTGGCCGGCTTCGCTCCATCGGCGACATACCCTGGACCAACCTGACCCAGCTCCAGCGTTACCCAACGCTCCATCGACATGCTGGTCGACGATATTTTCGTCGACGTCCTTTACGGCAATCCGACGACCGGGTGATTCCCCATACGCGACAGGTCGAAGGGGCCGAAATGGAAAAGCGGATCTTCGCTTTCGCCAGAACGACAAGGAGAAATACGACATGGTGGTCGATCCGGCGTGCTGCGCGGCGCGGCGCTGACCCTTTCTCCGTTTCCGCCAAGGCATCCTTTTCGTTTCCGCAAGGCCTATAACGTCTATGGCCGATCCCGTAGCGACGACCACTCATGGCTGGTCCAGTCTGACCATCGTCAAACCCGGATTCGCTCCCCCCGAACATCTGGACTATTTCGTTGATGTCGAACCGGTCGTGAAAGCTTCGTTGCGCGAGAAGCTGGAGAAAAAGGGCTCCTCTTCGACCGCCCTATCGTTCCGTTTCATCCCGGCGCCCGGATCGACGAAAAACGATGGCTTTGTGGCGGCCAATATGGGACGGTTGCCAGCCATTGGTCGATCATGCTGATGGCGGTGATTCTGGCCGGTGGCCCCGCCGACAAAATGGAGGTCGACCTGATCTGAACCTCTGGCTACGCCCCTCCCGGCCAATCGACTTACCGTAGAGCTGATGGCCCTCATCGGCGGAGTAGACCTGATCATCTGCAACGACTCAGGCCCGATGCATGGTCGGAGCTGAGCACCTGGCCCAGGCGCCCCTGGCCCTTCATCCAACCTTGTGGTCTCCGGTGGGGCATCACGCCATTCTCTATCCGGCGCTCGATGGATTGCATGCCGTGCGACCAGAAAGGGTGCGAACTGACAGGGGATCACTGCATGACTCGAATCGACATCGAGTCAGTGAAATCGGCGGTAAGCCGTTTTCCCCCAAGCTGATGTCTCCGCCGGTTGTCAGAGCTCTCTTTAAAAGTTAGTATGAATCAAAGGGCTGGCGTTCGCTGAGGGGTATGACGCCGATCTTAGCCTGTGTAAATTATAGGTCACACTGCGTATTTAGAGAGCAGCATGAATACCGGCGAAACCGCAAAACGGAACCGATCCGCTCCGATGGAGAGTGACGCTTCGGCGCTCGGCCCGTTGTCCGGTTTCCAGAGCGGCAGTCTTGTCTCGGCCCTCTTCGAAGCGGCTCCGATCCCCCTTATTATCTTCGACAGTGATCAGGGGCTCCTCTCGGCCAACGAAGCCTTCACCGCCCTTACCGGTATCGAACGGGACGACATTCTGGGGCGGTCTCTATCCGATCTTCTCGATTCCCCCGACGCGCGTGAACTCGAAAAGCATCTTCGGTACGTGGGAGGCTCTTTTTCTACTTCGCTGAAACATCCCGAAGGCGCTATCGCCGGATGGCTTAAAATTATTCCGACCGGCGGATCGCGACAAGAAGGTGAGGCAGGATATTTTATTGGGCGCTTCGTCGAAGATCGGGTCTCTTCCCGAAAGGGAGACGCCAGCGACGAGGTCGAATTCGCCAGGATAAGCGAGCTGCTAACCTACTCCCGTCGTCTGGTGGAACATTGCCCTGTTGGCGCGTGGATCATCGATTATGAGCCGCTCGACAAAAAGGATACCGGGGAGGATCAGGTCTCCTGTCGCCATCGACAACTCGGGTTCAAAGCGATAACCCGCCAGGTCAACAGCAAAGCGCTGGCCCTTCTGGGGCATCAGGCCGAGCGGATGGTGGGAGGATCGATCTTCGATCCCGGTCTCTTCGATGAAGAACAGTCGTCGGTCATGGCGTGGGAACTGAAAAAATCGCGCGGGGGCCAAGGGGCTTCATTCATCGTCGAGATGCGACGCAAAGGAGGTGGGGCGGTTCCTCTGCTCATCGAGGCCGCCTCCACACGGCTCGACCCGGCCACCGGTTCGAGCATGCAAAGCCTCGCGATGATGGTCGACCTCACCGATCGTTTACGGATTGAAAAGGAATTAAAAGAGACCGTCGTCGTCCAAACCATTTTGAACGATCTTCTGGCCCTTCACTTCGGCGACGACAGTTTGGAAGTGAAGTTGCGTCAAGCTCTTGAAACGGTCTTGCGCATTCCGTGGCTTTCCGACGAAACCAGTGGGTGCATCTTCCTTGTCGACGAGTCGGGAGAGCGGATGATCATGCAGGCTTCCTGCGGCGTTCCGGCGACCCTCTCGCATCAATGTCGTAGCGTTACATCGGGCGAATGCCTCTGCGGCAAGGTAATGGCCGAAGGGAAGTTCCTCCACGACTCTGGCGAAGAAGGGGACGTGGGGGGCGCCGATGCGGGCGAACGGCGGCATGGCTACTACATCGTTCCGATAAATGAAGGGGACGACGTCAGCGCTGTCTTGACCATATTCCTGGAACGGGGGCGCCCGTATAAAGAGAGCGAAGCGATCTTCCTGAAAGCCGCCGCCGCCGCTATCGGTGGCATCTTGCGGCAGCGTCGCCATCTGGCCGACCTCCAAGAAGCGCAAACGTTGCTCGAACAACGCATCGCCGAACGGACGGTGGAGCTGCGAAACACCAACGAAGCGTTGCAAGCGCAGATGCGCCAGACTGGTGAAGCCCGCACCCGTGCATTGGAATCGGAACGGCGGATGCGCTCGATCCTCGAGAATATGCAGGACATCTTCTACCGGGCCGACCTGGAGGGGCGTTTCCTTTGGCTGACGGGAGCCCTTGCCGAAAGCCTCGGTCACGAGCCGGAAGAGCTGATGGGGGTTCGCCTCGCCGACCTTTGCGTCGGCGCCACCGACAAAGGAAGTCTCGCTGAAATGCTACAAGTGGGGGGAAGGGTCCACGATCATCAGATCCGTTTGCGCCACAAAAATGGGACCCCCGTCTGGTTCTCGGTCAACGCGCAATATTATCGAGACGCCGAGGGAGGGGTTCTCGGCATTGAAGGGACCTTCCGCGATATCTCTGATCGTAAGAGTGATGAAGAGCGACTACAACTCGCCTCGCTCGTTTTCGAAAACGCTGTCGAAGGGGTCGCCGTCACCGACCCGGAAGCCCATATCCTCTACGTCAATCCGGCCTTTAGCAAAATCACCGGCTACGAACCGGCGGAGGCTATCGGTCAGAAGACCTCCATCCTTCGCTCTGACCGGCAAAGCGATCCCTTCTATCGCGCCATGTGGGGGGCGCTTTTGACCGTCGGCCATTGGCGCGGCGAGATATGGAACCGGAAGAAATCGGGCGAAGCCTATCCCGAATGGTTGACTATCACCGCCATCCGGGACGACGAAGGAAAGACGATCCAATACGTCTCGGTCTTCCACGACATCACCGAACTGAAACGGACTGAAGAGCAGGTCAAGTATCTGGCCTATCACGACGCCTTGACCAAACTGCCGAACCGAACGTTGTTGCTCGACCGACTTACGGTGGCGCTGGCGCACGCTCGCCGAAAACAAAACCGGATCGCGGTGATGTTCCTCGACCTCGACCATTTCAAACGGATTAACGACAGTCTCGGCCATGCCGTCGGCGACCGATTCCTGCAAGACGTCGCCACGCGAATAAAATCGTGCCTCCGTAAAGACGACACCGTAGGGCGGGTCGGCGGCGACGAGTTCATCATCCTGCTCGAAGACGTCTCCGCCCCCGAAGCGGCCGTGTCGATCGCCCGTAAGATTATCCGTACCATGCGCGAGCCTTTCGAGTATCAGGGCCATCAACTCTACGCCGGGGTCTCCATCGGCATATCCTTTTTCCCCGATGACGCCGACGCCCCCGAAATCCTGATCCGTAACGCCGACATGGCCATGTATCGGGCTAAAGAAAAAGGGCGGAACAACTATCAACTCTTCACCGCCGAGATGGATTCCATCGCCATGAAACGGCTCAGTCTCGAAGGGAATCTGCGGCGGGCGGTCGAAAACGAAGAGTTCGAAATCTGGTATCAGCCGAAAGTCTGTTTCAAAAGCGGCGTCCTCGTCGGGAGCGAAGCTTTGGTCCGTTGGCGTCAAAACGACGGTGGGCTTGTTTCGCCGGCCGACTTCATTCCTCTGGCGGAAGAGACGTCGCTTATCATTCCCATCGGCGAGCAGGTCTTGCGGCAAGCCTGCCGGCAGACGCAACATCTCAGACAAGCGGGGCAGAAGAATTTGACTGTGGCGGTCAACCTCTCCCCGCGTCAGTTCGAATATCGCGGACTGGTCCGGTCGGTGATTCGGGTGTTGGATGAGACCGGTTTGCCACCGGAAGCCCTCTGTTTGGAGATAACCGAAAGCGCCGTCATGAGTGACGTCGCCGCCGCGCTCGGCACCTTAGAGCAGTTCAGGGAGTTGGGAATCAAAATCGCCATGGACGATTTCGGCACCGGCTATTCGAGTTTATCGTTCCTTCGACAGATGCCGATTCATCTGCTCAAAATTGATAAATCGTTTGTCGCCGATATGGAGACCAGCCCCAGCGCCGCCGCCATCGCCAACACCATCGTCGCCTTGGGGCACAATCTCGACCTCACCTTGGTCTCCGAGGGGATCGAAACCGTCGCCCAATACCGGATGCTCAAAGAAATGGGGTGCGACGAGATGCAAGGCTACCTCATCGGCAAACCGGCCCCCGCCAAAGAGTTCGAACGCTTCGTCGCAGGCTATCTCCCCATCGTTTATTAACCGTCACATCCGCCGGTAACACCCCTTTACCTTGGCCCATTCACCCTTCTTCACCCGCTCAAACTTCTGCGCGAAAAGACGGTCAGTCTCGTAAAGCTTCCCCTTTTTCTTCCGGACAAGATATTTATTGAACTGATTCGGACCGCCGTTATACATAGCGTATAGGGCGCCCGCCAAGTCGTCGTTCGAAAGTTTCGTCTTGAGCTTTTTGGCTTTCGGTAAAGCGAACCGAGAAAGATAAAGAGACAGGATATCGACCCCAGTGGCGGCGTTGTAATCGATATCCCAGCGGAGCGACGGAATCTCGTAGAGTCCCCGCCAGACCCGTTCGTTAATCTGCATCAAACCGACCGACGATCCGTTGTAGGAGCGGAGATAGGAATAGTCGTCCCCCGTCTGCTTGAACTGGCTGAAGCAACTCTCCTGCCAACCGGTCGCCTCGATCACGCGAGCGAACCAAGGTCTCAGATCGGCAGGAACCGGATTGATTCGGTTGGGGGCGTCCCGTTTCTCGGCGAGGAGAGCCCGGATCTTTTCCACATACATGTTTCGATCATTTTGTTCCGGCAGCCAATGAACGATCTCGCCCATCGGCGCTTTTCCTTTTTCACGTAACGCCTCCGCCCATGCCGGGGTGACGACGAAGCGCCAAAGACGATCAAGAGAGCGGTTCGTATGCGGTTCGAGCGACGAGGAGGATTCGGTGGCAGGAGGCTCCATCCCGAAGGTCTTGCGCAAGAGGGGGAGATAGGCGTCGTCGTAGACGAGGGTCGCCTTCTCGTCGTCGCTCAACATGCGGGCGAGGCGGGTCAAACCATCGACGCTGATCTCCATGCCGAGCAACGGGCCGAGCCGGTCGAGCGCGGTCAGCGCGTCGCTGGCGGAAAAGAAGGGGGTCATCTTAAGAATCGCTTCCGGCCCACGAACGGCGAGAGCTTTCTCGCCGCTCAATCCGCGCCGCATCAACGGACCAAGCGTTCGCCAACTCTCTTCGAACTGCTTTCTCACCAAACCCCGTTCCAACGTACGGGCCGTCAACGCTTCGTCGAAAACCGAACGGGTCTCCAACAGCATCGCCAGCAAGGACCGTCGCTCATCGTCGCTTAACGTCGTTTCGGATAGGGCAAGCGCCGACATCACCAAGTATTGATCCCAGGTCTCCCATAGGGTCACGAACCGCTCCAGTTCTTCGTCGTCCAAGGGTGGGGGAGGGGGCGACGGTTTTCCGCGTGGGGCTTCCACCACAAACGAAAGGCGAAGCTTGTCGTCGTCGGCCCGGGCGCGCAAGGGGAGGGCGTCGCGCAACGTCTTGCGGGCCCGTTCCCGCTTATCAAGCGGCACGAAGTCGAGCAGACCGGCGCGAAGATCGTCGAGCAACGGCGTCAGGTCGATGGCGAACCTGTTCATACGCTCGTGGGCTTTTTCTTTAACCAGCGCGTAAAGGATCGACCCCATCGGGGCCGACCGTCCCTGTTTGCCTCGGATGTAACTCTCCAAAGTTACGAAACGAAGCCGCACGCTTCCGGGGGCGATCTCGATCCGTTGGTCGATGTCGATAACCGCCTTCCACTCGTCCGACGAGACACACTTTCCCATGACCACCACCCCCACCTGTACTGTCACGTCGGCGGTGGTCCGCAAAGCCCAGCCGAGCGGCGTTAATTGGGGATGAGAGAGAACCACCTTTCTACATCCCCCCTCCTCGTTGAGAACCACCGCCGATTCGTCATGGTCGGTGAAATGGCGATGAACAAGGAGAGAGCGGAGGAGGGGATAGTCGAAACCGACCGGGATGACGGCGGTCTCGGCAAAGGCAGAGAGGGGCGCGCAAGTAATCGCGAGGACCAAAGCGACGCAGGGTGCGATGCGCATAGGGGTCAGGGTAGCTCGAACCGTTCGCCGTAAGCGAAGACTTTTCCCCGAATCCCGACGGCTTCGATTTTGATGATGAACTCGTTCGGGTCGGCGACGATGGGGGGAAAGGTGTTGTAGTGCATCGGAACGGCAAGGCGAGGCGCCAAGAACTCGGATGCCTTCACCGCATCGTCGATTCCCATAGTGAAGTTATCGCCGATAGGAAGGAGCGCGACGTCAAGCGGCCCGTACATCTCGCCGATCAGTTTCATATCCAAAAAGAGACCGGTATCTCCGGCGTGGTATATCCGTTTCCCTCCGGCGGTAATCACCACACCTGCCGGAGCGCCGAGGTACTCCCCTTCGGGGCCCGACGAACCGTGATGGGCGATGGTCAGCTTAACGTGACCAAAAGGAAACTGGCGACCGCCGCCGATATGAAGGGGATGGGTCGTAAGGCCACGGGCGGCCAGGTAGTTGGAAATCTCGAAGTTGGTCACCACCAGAGCGCCGCTTTTCTTAGCCACCAGTTCCGTGTCGCCGATATGATCACCGTGACCGTGGGTCAGGATGATGGCGTCGAGCGCATCGAACGAAGACGGGTCGGTGGGGGAGAGAGTGTTGCCCGAGAGAAAAGGATCGATGAGAAGCCGTCCTTCGTCAGAGGCGATCTCCCAGCAAGAATGTCCGTGATAGGTCAGAGTCGTCATGGCGCCCTCCGTGAATGAGCGATACACTATCTTACACCTGACACTATACAACAGGAGAGAGGACGTGCCGACCGTCACCCCCTATATCGACGCCGCCACCATCGGCGAACGGATCGCCCAATTGGGAGTCGATATCGGCAAGCGATACCGCGACCGACCGTTGACCCTCCTCTGTTGCCTTAAAGGCGCCTATTTCTTCACCGCCGATCTATCGCGCACCCTCGCCATTCCCCATCGGGTGTCGTTCGTACGAGCCTCGAGTTATGGTCACGGGACCGTCTCGTCGGGCGAGGTTCGGTTCGCTCGGTTGGAGGTGGGCGAGCTGGAGGGACGGGACGTCTTGGTGGTGGAAGATATCGTCGATACCGGGCGAACGGCGTCGCTCCTGATGGAACGCCTCGTCGCGTCGTCGGCGACGTCGGTTAAGCTTTGCGCCCTCTTGGACAAACCCTCCCGACGGGAAACCGGCATCGTTCCCGACTACGTCGGCTTTACCATCGAAGACCATTTCGTCGTCGGCTACGGACTCGACCATGCCGAAGAGTATCGCCATCTTCCCTATCTGGCCCTGCTCGAACTCGATCAATCGATCCGATAGCCTTTCGGCGTCGCCATCACCATCCCCTCTTTCGTCAACCCCCATAAAGCCTTCTCGATCCGGTCACGGGAGACATTAAGCGAATCGGCCAAACGGGCGACGCTCATCGGGGCGGGATGGGTGGTCAGTTGTTTCAGAATCCCCCCGCGCACCTGACGGTCGCTCCCTTCGAAAGGAGCCTGCTTTTTGTGCGATGCGCTCCGTCGGGTCGGATTGCCGTGTCGACGTTTTAGCTCGGTCCCATAATCCATGAGGGCCGAGTACCAACGCCCTGGCGCTTCCCGGTCGAGGGTCGCTTCGACGAAGGGGAGGAGCTTCTCGTCGGGGATCTGGTCGTCATCGCCGAAGAAATGGTGGATGTAGACCGCCCGGATGTTGGTCTCCAGAAAGACCGTCGGCTCGTCATAAGCGAACGCGGCGATAGAAGCAGCCGTCGCCTTGCCGATGCCGGGAAGTTTCACCAAAAGCTCCGGGTCGCGGGGAAGTCGTCCCCTGCTGTCGTGGGTAATGATGGAGGCGGCTTCCCATAACCATTTTCCACGTCGGTTGTAACCAAGCCCCGACCAGTGGCGCAAGACTTCTACGAGAGTCGCCTCGGTCAACCGTTTGAAGCTTGGGAAGGCTCTGATAAAAGGAGGAAATAGTTGAGCGACCCGATTCACCTGGGTCTGCTGCAACATCACTTCGGAGACGAATACCTTGTAGGGGGTAATGTTTTTCCGCCACGGGAGGTCGCGCCGATGGGAGGCGAACCAGTCGAGAATATCGATTTGGAAGGCTTGTATCTCGTCGATATTTAATGGACCTGTCATGTAACGTATAATTGCAAAATGTTCAAGGGTAATTGCCACATGCGTAATTTTATCCTATGATGGCCAGATGAACACGGAAAATGAGGTTGTGTTGGTCGATGGAGAGCTTTTGGCGATTATCCCTCAATTTTTCCAGAACATTCGCGATGAAATCGAAGAGCTGCGTGAAGAGGGAAGTGGTCAAAACATGACCGATCTTGCCATATTTGGTCATAGTCTCAAAGGGACCGGCGCCGCCTATGGCTTCCCTTGTCTCACCGATCTCGGCAAGGAGCTGGAAACTGTCGCCAAGGCGGGGGACTTTCATGGCGCTTCCGAACGACTCGAAGCGATTATTTCATACACCGAAACGGTCTCCTATGCGGCGAAGTAGAAAGTAATGACCCCTTTGGAAAAAATGCGGATCTTGGTAGTAGACGATTCCCGTATGAGTCGAACCCTTATCACGACCCATCTTGCCCATAGCGGATTCAATAACGTCGAGACCTGCCAATCGGCGGAAGAGGCCCTCGGAAAACTGGCGCCTGATACCCACGAAACCATCGACCTGATCTTGATGGATATCGTTATGAAAAACATGAACGGTATCGAAGCGGTCGAAAAGATCAAAGCCAACCCGAACTTGCGTGACGTCCCGGTGGTGATGGTCTCGGGCGTTACCGATGAAGAATCGCTTGTCCAAGCCTTCGCCGTCGGAGCTACCGACTATATTCATAAGCCTATCGAAAAAATTGAACTTCAGGTGCGGGTCAAATCGGCCCTTCGCCTCAAACAGGAGACGGATCAGCGAAAAAACCGGGAGCGGAAACTGGTCGTCTTGGCCGGCGAACTGGAAAAGTCGAATAAGGAGCTTAAGAAACTTTCCAATCAAGACGGTCTGACCGGGCTTGCCAACCGACGCTTCTTCGACGAGATATTGGAGCGGGAGATTCGCCGCTCGTATCGGAATAAAAAGCCGATGGCGCTGATCATGCTCGACGTCGATTTTTTCAAAAAGTTTAACGACAGCTACGGTCATCAATCAGGCGACGATTGCCTTTGTCAGGTCGGCGACATTCTGGGCAAAAGCGCCAAACGCCCCGGCGACGTCGCCGCTCGATACGGGGGCGAGGAGTTCGCCTTGATCCTCCCCGAAGCCGACGAACAAGGAGCGCGGATTGTCGGTGATTTCATCACCGATTCGTTCAGAAAACGGGCGCTTCCTCATGAGAGTTCCGACGCCGCCCCGTTCGTGACCGCCAGTCTCGGCGCCGCTGTTTTGCCGGTCGAAAGCCCCCCCATGGCCCCCACCGATTTTATTAAGCTGGCCGACGAAGCCCTCTATCAGGCCAAACGGGGAGGGCGCAACCGAATGGTCGTGGCGGAGAGTATGGCCGACGGTTTCTGATCCATTTTCCCGCCGATAGAAATCCTCCCCATTTCCCTTCCGATCCGTTATAATCGACGGCTTCATTCATAAGGAAGGATCGCGCCCCATAACCGGGCGGAACGAAGCATGATTAGTAAGGACACCATTCGGAACGTCGGCGTTATCGCCCACGTCGATCACGGCAAGACCACCCTCGTCGACGCTCTCTTCAAACAGGCGGGCGTCTACCGTCAGAATCAGGTCATGGCCGAGCGGGCGCTCGACCGGAACGACCTGGAGCGCGAACGGGGGATCACGATTTTTTCCAAAAACGCCGCCGTCGTCTGGAAAGACATCAAGATCAACATCGTCGACACCCCCGGTCACTCCGACTTTGGGGGGGAGGTCCAGCGGATTTTGAAAATGGTCGATGGCGCTCTGCTACTCGTCGACGCCGTCGACGGCCCGATGCCCCAGACCAAATACGTTCTGAAAAACGCCCTCGACATCGGACTTTGCCCCATCGTCGTCATCAACAAAATCGATCGACCCGACGCCCGTCCGGCATGGGTTCTCGATCAGGTTTTCGATCTCTTCGCCAGCCTCGGCGCCACCGATGAGCAACTCGACTTCAGCGTCGTCTATGCGTCGGCCAAAAACGGATTCGCCGGGATGGACGACTCCGTTCGCGAAGGGGAAATGAGCCCCTTGCTCGACACCATCGTCTTAAAAGTCCCCCCTCCTCAAGTTGAGCCGGACGCCCCGTTCCAGATGTTGGTCACGTCGGTCGAGTACAGCGACTATCTCGGTCGGATGGCGGTCGGCAAAATCGTTCGCGGCTCGGTCGCCAGCGGGCAGAGTGTCGCCCGCATCGATAAAGAGGGGAACATTTCCGAAGCGCGGGTCACCAAACTCTACGGTTTCGAAGGGCTCGGCAAAGTCGAGATCGAAAAGGGTGAAGCGGGCGAGATCGTGACCTTGGCCGGATTCAAAGAAATCGATATCGGCGAGACCGTCGCCGACCGGGAATACCCGGAAGCGTTGCCGACCATCGAGATCGACGCCCCGACTATCTCGATGAACTTCTCGATCAACAACTCCCCCTTCGTGGGACGGTCCGGCGACAAACTGACCGGTCGCCACCTGAAAGACCGGCTTGAAGCCGAGCTGAAGACCAACCTCGCTTTGCAGGTCGAGCGGACCGAAGACCGCGACTCGTTTAAAGTCTCCGGTCGCGGTGAATTGCACCTGGCGATCCTTATCGAGACCATGCGGCGCGAAGGGTACGAGTTCGCCGTCTCCCGTCCCGAGATCATTATCCAGGAGATCGACGGCCAGAAGATGGAGCCGGAAGAGTTCGTCATGATCGACGTCGACGAAGAGCATGGCGGCAAGGTAATCGAAAAATTCGGTATGCGTCGCGGCGAGCTGAAAAACATGGCCACCACCTCCGACGGGCGAACCCGGCTCGAGTTCACCATTCCGGCGCGTGGGCTTATCGGTCTGCACGGAGAGCTGCTGACCGACACCCGTGGATCGGCGGTCATGAGCCACTCGTTCCATCGCTACATCCCCTACGCCGGTCCCATCGCCGGACGGCGGAACGGCTCGCTTATCAGCCAAGAAACGGGAACCGCCACCGGCTATGCTCTCGATAAACTGCAAGACCGGGGGGTCTTGATGATCGAACCGGGAACCGACGTCTACGAGGGAATGGTCATCGGCGAGCATAACCGAGAGACCGATCTGGTGGTCAACGTCGTCAAAGGGAAGAAGCTGACCAATATGCGGGCTTCCGGTTCCGACGACAACATCAAGCTGCAACCGCCGCGTCTCCTTTCGTTGGAGCAGTCCTTGGAGTATCTGGCCGATGACGAGTTAGGGGAGATCACCCCCGATGTTATTCGTATTCGGAAACGGCACCTCAATGAAGAGGACCGGAAAAAGGCCAAAAAGACCCAAGCCAAAAACGGCTGACGGTTACGGCCCCTTTCGAACCGCCGACGGCTTCTCCTCACGGAGAAGCCGTTTTTTTACGTGCGCCTCGAACGAGAGAGCTTCTCCTTGCGAGAGGGGTGGGGAGAGGGCAAGGAGCCGTAATGGACCCCGACCCCGCGTGTAGCGGGCGCCGTCCCCTCTCATGTGACGGAGAAGACGTGTCGCCGGATCGTTGGAAACGCCGGTGTAGTAGGTCCCGTCGCCGCAACGAAGGAGGTACACCCGCCACGGAAGAGGATCGTAAGGGACGAGAGCGTCGATCAATCGGAGGGTCAACGTCGCGTCGGAGAGGTCGGCGTCGACGACCGGCGTCGGAACGTCATCGAGAATTCCGTCGCTCACGATGAGATCGAGCTTCTCCAGAAGGGGAAACTCTTCGGTCGACGGGGGAGCAGAGTAGAGGGCGACTTTTGGGGCGTGATGGAGCCCCAGTTTCCCCCAGCACTCCTCGTCGATCTTCGTCATGGCGCCATCGGTTATGAGGATAAGATCGGCCCCTTTCAAAGCGCCGGTAATCTTGGAGGGGGTCGCCTCATCCAACCCGACCGTTCGGTACCAGCGCCGCGGCCAAGTATGAAGCCCCCCTTTCCGGGAAGGGGCGAATACGATAATGGTCATAGGAATCCCTTACGTAATAGCGGGGTGAGGGGTATCATAGCCTGAAATGGAACGCCAACTATCGTCCCCCGGCATATATGCTAACTGACCTCTTCCCGGTCCGAGCGTTGCTGTGCCTCCCTTTGGTCGTCGGCCTTCTCGTATCGATGGCCAGCGTCGCTCAAGCGAACGGTTTTAACGTATCGGTTCGGATCGACGGCGTTCCTAAAGGGGAACTGCTCGATACGCTCATCGCCTCGTCGTCGTCGATGGCGGAAGGGGGGGGGAAGCAAGAAGAGATCGGCAGAGTCATGGCCCGCGCTCGTGACGACAAGGGGCTCTTCGAAAAGATACTTCGATCCTACGGTTACTATCGACCCCGGGTCCAGATACGGGTCGGCAAAGGGAGCGGAGCCGACCAAATCGAGCTCTTCTTCTCCATCATCCCCGGTCCCCTCTATCGACTGGAAGAGGTGACGTTTATCTGGAACGTGGCCCATCCGATTCCGCAGGGGGTTTCCCTTAAGGGGGTACATCCCGGCCAAGGGGTCAACGCCGGGAAGATCATCGGCGCCGAAGAGGCGTTGATAAACGAACTGCACGAGAAGGGGTATCCGTTCGCCAAAGCGTTGCCTCGCGAAGTCACCATCGACCACGCTTCCCGCGCCGGGGTGTTGATCTATCGCGTCGACCAAGGGCCGTCGGCGACCTTTGGCGAAACGACCTTCGTCGGGATCGAAGGGATTGATCCGGTCTATCTCAGCCATCGGATACCGTGGCGGCAGGGAGAACCGGTTCGACTCTCGGCGTTGGAAGAGTTTCGCAAACGGCTCGAAGCGACCTCCCTTTTCTCCCGCGTGAAAGTGGGCCACAAAGAGGCGCCCGACGAAACCGGACATCTGGCGGTGACGGCGACGACGTTGCAGAGAGCCACCCGGACCATCAGCGCCGGTGTTTATTATCGGAGTGACGATAAACTGGGAGCGAAGGCCGGGTGGGAGCATCGCAACTTTACCGGGCATGCCGACCGGTTGCGGTTCCGGGCCGACGTATCGGCCCTACGAAGGGAGGGGAGCTTCGACTATCGCCTCCCGGAATTTTACGATGAGCGGCTCTCCTTAAACCTCAACGGCATCGCCGCCGACGAATCGACCATCGCCTATACCAGTCGCTACCAAGACGGTTCCGTTTCCATCGACGTCCGGGTCATTCCTTGGTTGACCGTCGGCATCGGTGGCGGCGGTCGCCGGGGAGAAACAACCACCAAAGCGACGGGGAAAGCATTTAACTATCTCCTCGGCTACGGTATAGCCTTCGCGACTATCGATCAGACCGACGTCCCGCTCGATCCGGCATGGGGACTGCGGATGAACGGCTGGGCCGAGCCGTATTACGGAGAATCGGAAGGGGACATCTCGTTTCTAAAAGCCCGTGGCGACGGCGAGCTATTCGTTACCTACGCCCCCGACGGTTGGTCGGCGACCTTGGCGTTGCGGGGGGAGCTGGGCGCGCTGTTCGGCGCCGATTTCGACCGCGTTCCTCCCGATCTTCGTTACTACGCCGGTGGGGCCGGTTCGATTCGCGGTTATCCTTACCAGAGCGTCGGACCGGAGCTGAACGACATACCGACCGGCGGACGTTCGGTCTTGGCCGGATCGGTGGAGGGGCGGTTTCGTTTCGGTCCGGCATGGGGAGCGGTTCTCTTTCTCGACGGTGGCGCCGCGTATAAAGGTGAAACCCCCGACTACGAAACGGCGCCCCTCTTCGGCGCCGGAATCGGGGTTCGCTATACCACCGGTTTCGGGCCGGTTCGGGTCGATATCGCCGTTCCTTTATCGCGCCGCGAAAGCGACCCGCCGTTTCAGGTGTATGTCGGACTGGGGCAAGCGTTCTGATGAAACGAATAGCCCCCGTCCTCATCTCCCTGCTCGCCACAGTGACGGTGGTGGTCGGCGGCGCGATCCTCTTCCCCGAACCGTTGGCGCGTCAATTCGTTCTCCCGATGATAGAAGCCGCCACCGGCTATTCCATTACGGCGGAACGGTTATCGCTATCGTGGGATAAGGGGATAAAGGCGGATAAGATCACCCTTGCCGATCCTAGCGGTGTCTGGCTCACCATCGACCGCCCCGTCGTCGTTCCCCGTTGGTTAACACTCACCGGCGACCGTCCCCACTTCCAAAGGATCGAAGCGGCGAGAGCCGTTATGCATCGCATGCCGCTCACAACAAGCCTCTCCACCGATGAACCATGGCAAGCTCCCGACATACCGCTCGTCACCATCGATGCTCTTGCGGTTGAACGGATCGATCTTCCCAAAGCGGTCGTCGGGACCGATCTCTCGTTTGAGGCGACGGGAGGGCGAACGGTCGAGGGTGACCGTGTCGTAAGCGAACTATCGCTCATTTCGCTCGGCGCCGTTCGCTTCTCTCTGACCGGGCGTGCCAACAACGATCGCAACGGAGGAACCATCGATCTGCAATACGCAGAAGGGGGCGATGGTCCGATCAATAATCGTATGGCCCAGGAAACGGCGAAAACGATTCTCGTCACCCTGAAAGGAACGGGCAAGAAAGGGAGATGGAAGGGATCCTATGCCGCAACCATAGACGAAGTAAAAGGGATCGAAGGGAGCTTCACTCTCGCAAACGACGGTTTGCGGCGATTGGGTGTCGAAGCGCGTCTCTATCCTGCGGCCTTCGACCCACGGTTCGAAACCGGGACGGTGGAGCTGATGGCGGCTCACTTGCAAGCCGCCGCCGATTTTTCGAAGGTGACTCTCGACGAGCTGAACGTCGCCATGCCGGAGGGGGAACTGAGGGGCCATGGTTACGTCGATCTGAAGAACCGTAACCTGAAGGGGACCTTCCATCTGGTGACCGATTCGGCCAGTCGCCTTGACCGGCGGCTTTCGGGGCGGTTGACCGGTTCGTTGAAACTGGATGGGGCTCTGATGGCGCCGACCGGTAAAGGAGAGATGCGTTGGGAGCAGGGGAGCGTGCCGGGGGGAGGTTTCGCCCTTCTTCGCATAAGAGGCGAAGGGAATCCGGTCGCCAATGGGGTTCGGTTGAACCTCTCCTTTAACGTCGACGATCCCGACTTTAAAGGAATCGCTCAAGGAGAGGGGCCGATTTCTGGAAAGGGGAACATCCTCCTTGCTGGCGACGGTTCCGTATCGGTTGAATCGTTTGTCGCCACGCATCAGGAAAGAGTCGTCTCCCTTTCGGGGCGAAGGACGCCCGACGGAGATATGAAAGGAGAGCTTCGCATCGCCATCGCCGAAAGTTTCCTTGAAGGAGGCATCGCTTATGATCGGGGGAAGGCTCGAGGAACGTTTAACTTTAACGTCGATACCGCCGAGCCGGTGGCCATAGAAACCGCCGGAGTCGCCACGATCACCGTAAAACAAAGTGGAGATGAAATCGTTTTCCGTGGAAACCTTGACGCCCCTGCCGGGAAGATCGACGGAGAACCGTTCACGAAACTATCCTTCGCCGTCGCGGGGAAAGGGAAGGATCGTTTCACCGGGAAGGGGGGACTTTCCGTCACCCGTGGCGTCACTCCCGCTTCGGCCTCTTTCTCATTCCACAGCGGTCCGGAGAACGCCTTCGCGTTACAAGGCGAAGGGAAGATTCGGGAGAGCCGTTTCAGCTTCAACGGCGATGGCGATGCGATGGAGGGCTCCTTCGTATCTCGCAATATCCGCGACTTGGGAAACTTCCTTAACCTACCCGTCGGCGGGGGGCTCGAAGCCACCGGAAGCTGGCGCGAGAAACGTCTTGCCCTCAACGCCAAAGGGAGCGATCTCTGGTATGACGATATAGCGATTAAAACCTTTAGCGGCTCGTGCGACCTGATCTTTCGGCAAGGCCGTCCGGTCGGCGATTTCGCCTCCGAGGCGACCCACGTCGCCACCACCGACATGGTTCTTACGTCGGCCAATATCACCGGTCGATTCGACGACCGAGGGGTGGGGCGTTTCACCTCGACGCTGGAAGGATTTCGCAACGCCCCCTTTACTCTGAACGTCGGAGGAGGAGTGTCGTTTCTTGAGAATGAGGGTGAGGGGGGCATCGACCTCTTCTCCGGCGTTATGGGGGAACTTCCGCTATCGCTTCATCGCCCCATCACCGGCGGATGGAACGGTGAGGGAAGCCGACTCTCCGGCGCCATCGGCCTAGGGGAAGGGGTCATCGATATCGTCGGCGAAACGAAAGGAGAGAAGGTCGCCATGACCGTGCACGGCGACCGGCTCCCGTTGCAGCTCCTCTCCCGGTTCGATCTGTTGGCGGTTACCGGCGAGGCGGATCTTCGACTCGGCGTCGGGGGAACCGTCGACGCCCCTCTCGTCGAAGCCTCCCTGACCTCATCGAATATCACGCCAATCAACCAGACCACTCTCGACCTGACGGTCTTGTCGCTGGTGGCCAAAGCCTCCTACGGCAAAGGAACGCTGACCTCCTCCGTGAAGCTTTCGGGGGGGACCAGCGATTTCGCCTTCGAAGGCGACGCTCCTGTCATTCTTTCGCTCTTCCCCTTCGTGGCGAAGCTCGACGAACGAGGAAAGGGACGCTCCACCACTACGTTCGATCTGAATCTCGACGACCTGATTGGTATGGCGCCCCGTCTCTCGTTCGGCCTGTCGGGCCGGGTGAAAGGAGCCGTCGATCTGGCCGGCCCTATGGACGATCCGCAAGCGGAAGGGAGGGTGACCCTCCGCCAAGGGGGCTTTGCGCTCTACGATATCGGTGCGACCTTGCGAGGGATAGAAGCCGATCTGCAAGCGGCCGAGGGGCGCCTTACGCTGACCCGTTTTATCGCCAAAGACAAAGGGGCAGGAACCTACGGCATGAGCGGGTCGATACTCCTCTCCGCCGTCGAGGATTTCCCCTATCGGTTCACCCTGATCGCCCACGACGCCGAAACGATCAGCCGTACCGACCTGACCGCGAAAGCCAAGGGGGAGTTAACCTTCGACGGAGACACGAACCATCTGGATATCGCCGGTCAGTTGTCGATGTCGGAGGTCGCAGTGACCTGGGAACCATCTTCTGCTCCCGACATACCGGAGCTGACGGTGGTCGAAGAGAACCTCGACTATGCCCCCAAACGGCGCGCAAGTCTCGTGCGCAAAGAACCGTTCAAACTTGCCTACGACATCGACCTCGATCTCCCCGGCCCGGCCCGGTTGGAAGGCCCCGGCATCGATTCCCGGTGGGAGGGGGAGATGACGGTAACCGGCGACGCCGATACGACCCGGGTCGATGGAGAGCTTCGACTGACCCGTGGCCGGTTCGATCTTTTCGGACGTCCCCTTACCCTCTCGGGGGGGCGCGCCGTTTTTCTGGGTGAGACACCGATTAACCCGTCGCTCGATTTTCACGCCGTATCGAAAAGCGCCGACCTACGGATCGACGTCTTTCTGAACGGGACCGCTTACCATCCCGAAATCACCGCAACGTCGTCTCCAGCCCTCCCCGAAAGCGAAGTGATGTCGGCGCTTCTGTTCGGCAGAACCCTGTCGGGGGTGACCCCGTTGCAAGGGGTGCAGGTGGCGCAAGCGTTACGTGTCCTTTCGGGTAGCAGTGGAGGGGGGGGAGGGCTGGCCGAACTCCTTAAACGGTCACGCACGCTCCTGAACCTTGCCGATCTCAGGCTGATTCAGGATACCAACAATCCCAGTGAATATGGGATCGGCGTCGGAGCCTATATCGGTTCGGGCGCCTATGTGGAGGCGGAGCAGAGTCTCGCCGGACGGGGCGCCAAAGTGACGGTGGAGGTGGAGGTGACCGACCATGTGACTCTCGATACGCAAGTGGGGGAAGACGCGCAAAGTGGGGTTGGCGTGAACTGGAAAAAAGATTACTGACGCTCTCCCGCGCTTCTCTTTCTTCTGGTCGTTGGCGCCGGGAACTTCTTTACCGATCAATCCACGTTCTTTTCGAACGACCGGTCGTCGTCACACTCCCGCTGCGGTGAAAGCGTTATCGACGATCCCTTTGGCGTCGTCGAATATGGCGTCGAGATGGCTCTCCCCTTTAAAACTTTCGGCGTAGATTTTATAGATATCTTCGGTCCCCGAAGGGCGTGCGGCGAACCATCCATGTTCGGTGGTCACTTTGAGACCGCCGATGGCGGCGCCGTTGCCGGGTGCGTGGGTCAGCTTGCCGGTGATCGGATCGCCCGCCAAAGTGTCGGCGGTTATGGTATCGACCGAAAGTCCTTTGAGCGCTTTCTTCCGCGCGCCGTTGGCCGGAGCGTCGATGCGACGATAGACCGGGGCGCCGAACTGATCGGTAAGGGCGGTATAGAGGGTCGACGGATCGGAGCCGGTGACGGCGGTTATCTCCGCCGCCAGGAGGTTCAGGATGATGCCGTCTTTATCGGTTGACCAAACGGTACCGTCTTTACGCAGGAACGACGCTCCCGACGACTCTTCTCCGCCGAATCCATAGGAACCGTCGAGCAAGCCGTTGACGAACCACTTGAACCCGACCGGCACTTCCATAAGAGGGCGCTTTAACGCCGCCGCCACCCGGTCGATCATCGAGCTACTGACGAGGGTCTTACCGATAGCGGCCATCGACGACCAACCGTCTCGTCGGCTGAAAAGATAGTCGATCGCCACCGAGAGGTAGTGGTTCGGGTTCATCACTCCGGCGCTTTTGGTGACGATACCGTGCCGGTCGAAATCGGGATCGTTGCCGAAGGCGATATCGAACCGGTCTTTGAGAGCCACCAGTCCGGCCATGGCCCACGGGGATGAGCAGTCCATCCGAATCTTCCCGTCCCGATCGACGGTCATGAAAGAGAAAGTCGGATCGACCGTCTCGTTGACCACCGTCATGTCGAGCTTGTACCGCTCCGCGATAGGCGCCCAGTAGACGATGCCGGCCCCTCCCATCGGATCGACGCCGATCTTGACCCCTGCGTTGGCGATGGCTTGAAGATCGACGACGTTTTCGAGATCGGCCACATAGGGCGCCAAATAGTCGTAGGAACGGGTCGTGTCGGCGCCGACCGCCTTTTCGAAGGTAATCCGTTTCACCCCTTTAAGGCGGTCCGCGATATAACCATTGGCCCGTTTCTGGATGATGTCGGTTACTGCCGAGTCGGCGGGCCCCCCGTGAGTCTCGTTATATTTAAAGCCGCCGTCTGCCGGGGGATTGTGAGAGGGGGTGATGACGACACCGTCGGCCAGAGCGTTGGACCGACCTCGGTTGTAGGTCAGGATCGCATGGGAGATGACCGGAGTCGGAGTATACCCCCCCCCTTCCTGATGGCGCACTTCGATCCCGTTCGCGGCGAAGACCTCCATGGCCGAGACGAAGGCCGGTTCGGAGAGGGCGTGGGTATCTTTGCCGATGAAAAGGGGGCCGGTGACCCCGATGGAGCGACGGTAATCGCAAATGGCCTGTGCGATGGCGACGATATGTTCTTCGTTAAAGGTCCCGGACAACGACGAACCCCGATGACCCGAGGTGCCGAAGGCGACGTATCGCTCCGGGTCGTCGGGGGAGGGGTGACCGGTGTAGTAGGCGGTCACCAGTTGGGGGACGTTAACCAAAAGTGAACGGGGGGCCGGTTTCCCGGCGAGGGGATCGATAGACATCGGCTCATACCTATTAGAGTGATGAGGCAAGGGTATCAAAAAAGAAGCGATTCATGTACCGTCGGTCGGTCGAAGCGGCTAGAATGAACGGTACATAACGTAAAAACCGCGCTTCCCGCGAGCGATGAAAATAGTTGCATGAAGATATTAATCGCCGATGACGACGAGCTCGCACGTGTGTCGCTCTCCCTGACGCTGAAAAAATGGGGATACGACGTCATCACCTGTAGGGACGGGCGCGAGGCGCTTGATCTCTTGACGCAAACGGGCGGCGCCCAGATCGCCATCCTCGACTGGATGATGCCCCACCTCGACGGTCCCGAAGTATGCCAACAGGTGCGCGAGCAAAACAACGAAGCCTATCGTTACCTCCTCCTTCTCACCAGCCGCGATTCGAAAGAAGATGTGGTCGAAGGACTGAGCGCAGGCGCCGACGATTATCTGGTGAAACCTTTTAACCCAATGGAGCTGAAGGTTCGCATCCGCGCCGGTCGGCGGATTGTCGACCTGCAAAACGAGTTGATAAATGCTCGCAACATCCTTGAGACAAACGCCACCACCGATTCCCTTACCGGTGTCTGGAATCGCCTGAAAGCGATGGATGCTCTCGAAAATGAGATGAACCGCGCACGACGCGAGAAGGCGTCAGTGGCGCTGATGATGATTGATATCGACTTCTTTAAACAGGTGAACGATACTTTCGGCCATCTGACCGGCGATACGGTTTTGCGCGAAACCGCCATACGGATGAAGGAGCAACTCCGCTCCTACGATTTCATCGGTCGGTTCGGCGGCGAAGAATTTGTGGTGGTCGCCCCCGGCGTCGGCCCCGACCAAGCCATGAAGGAGGGGGAACGACTCCGTAAGGTGGTCGGCGACACCACCATCAATACCGCAGACGGATTCGTGGGGGTCACCATCAGCGTCGGTGTCACTCTTTACGATCCGGCCAAGGACGACCGACTCACCATAGAGGATTTGCTCGAACGGGCCGACCATGCTCTTTATGCCTCCAAAGCCAATGGACGCGACCGGGTTACTCTTTTCAAAGAAGACCTTAGCGAAAACGGCTAGTTGCTTATGACAACAGGGTTATCCTTCGCCGATGTGGCCACCGTCGCAGTGATCGTCGCCATCACCACCGCCGTCGTGCGACGAAGCTACGGGGTAGGTGTCGACCGGATCGTCAAAGGGATCGAAAAGGCGCTCACCGGCGATCATGACGTCCGGGTCGGCCTTCACCGCAACGACGCCGTTGGACGGCTTTCGCAGGCGGTCGATCTGTTGCTTGCGCAACGAGCGGCCGAGAGTCTCGAAGCCGACGGCGTCTTGGAAGAGGCGATTATCAAAGAACGCCGCGTCGAAGAGCTAATCGACGCCGGTTTGGCTATCGTTTCTACCAATGATGAAGAGCGGATCGTTGAAGAGACGATGACCGCGCTGTTGCGGATCACCCCCTCCGAGCGTGGCTATTTTCTGTTCGACGGCGCCAGCCGGGAGAGCGATGGCCAACGCCTCGCTACGCTCCCGCAAGAAACGCCGATCCCTCGATTTCTGACTTGGGCCATGGACGAACGGAAGGCCGATTACACCAATAACGTCGCTTACGAAGATCGATGCGACGAAGGGTGGGATGATAACGGCAAACGAGGTGAGGCGCTCGTCGCCCCTCTATTCATCGAGGGAAAAGTGAGAGGGGGGGTCTTTCTCGTCGGTCGAGGAGTCGGATATGGACCGGACGACGTCTACGCCGCCGAAGTGCTGCTTCGCTACGCCGCCTTGCCGCTGTCGGCCTCCCAACTCACTTAAGACACCCCCGCCCCTTGAGGGGGGCTAGGTCGGGATCGCTTTCCATCGGTTTGCGACATTCGAATCCCGATGCGCATGATCGTTTAAGGGCTTCGCAGGCGGCCTCCCATTTTTCGCGCCGACTCTCGGCGCAAGCGAGATTATACGCCGTGGGGCCCACCGGCGCCCCCTTGGCGAGCGCCTCCTCCAACGACCGAGTCGCCCGGTCGTACGCTCCGTCTTTTAGATAGGCTTCCCCCAAAAGGGCCAACGCTAACGAATCATTGGGGGTCTCGTTCAGATGAACGTCGAGAAGTTGGGTCGCATCCCTAAAGCGGCGCAGTCCGATGAGGGAGGCGGCTTCACCTCGCACGATCTCCCCCTTTCGCTCGGGTGGGGCGATTTTACCCGCCTCCCGGAAGAGGGCGAGGCCTTGCTCATATACCCCCACCATGTTGGTGGCCGTAGCCCACATGATTTTCATGCCGACCGGATCGGAAAGGGGACGGTTTTTTACCCGCGCAAATGCGGCGATCGCATCGCGGGGGGCATTCCCTCGAAGGTAACATTCACCCATCAAAGCTAACGGGTCGCCGTCTTTCGGGTCGCGCCCTGCGGCCATACCGTATTTGGCGGCGGCGGAGCGGTATTTTCCCATTTTCGATGAGGCCAATCCCCATGCCATATAGGCTTCTTTTTCCATCTGGTCGCTACGCGCCATCCGAAACGATTTCATCGCCCCGACGTAATCGCCGACACTTGCTTGGAGCATCCCTTCGGTCGCGTGGTTCACACCCCCCGAACCGGTGGTGACAAGGACCAGTAGTAATAGCGCGCTCTTTATCATTCCCCTATGGTGACTTTGCGGGGCAGATGGGTCAAGAGGGTTTCCTCATGTATAATGGGCGGGTTCAACCATACATCTGATCGAACCGAAAAGAGGGCGATGGAATACGTCGGTAAAACCGCTTTGGTCGTTGACGACTACAACTCCATGCGGGCTGCGATGAAGGACCTTCTCGTCCGCAAAGGGTTCAGTGTCGTTGAAGCGGGAGATGGTCAAGAGGGGCTCGAACTCCTCAAATCTTCGCCCGATACGTTCGACATCGTCTTCTCCGACATCGTCATGCCGATTATGGACGGGTTCGAATTGTGTCAGGAGGTAAAGAGCCATCCGACGCTCTATCGGATACCGGTGGTGGTTCTCTCTACCCACACCGACGCCTCCTATCTTCTCAAGGCCATAAACATGGGCGCCGACGATTACGTAGCTAAGCCGATAGAATCGGCCCTTCTCGACAAGGTTATCGCACGATTGATGGTCACGTATGAGTAACGACAAAACCCTCGACCGGATGTTGGTCAGGATCGAACACCTCGACACGCTACTCAATCTGGTCGGAGAGGTGATCATCACTTCCAACAACCTGCACACCACCAACCGGCAGGTGCAAGAATTCTACGACCAGAGTCAGCCTATCGACAAACTCTGCCTCGACATGTTGAAGTCGTCGGAGGTGGCCAGTAACCGGATATCGTCCGACCTGCATGGGTTGGTCATGGATATTCGGATGGTCGAGATTCGACAGACCTTCCAACGCTTTCGCCGCTCCATCCGCGATCTCGCCAAAGCGGGAGGAAAACAGATCGAGTTCATCGCCGAAGGGGAAGAGACCCTCGTCGACAAAACCATCGCCGAGAAACTATACGACCCCTTAAATCACCAGATTCGTAACGCCGTCGATCATGGCATTGAAGACCCGCTGGAGCGGCAACGGCTCGGCAAGAATCCGGTGGGTCGGGTCACCTTGAAGGCGTACCAGAAAGAGAACGATATCTTCATCGAGGTACAAGACGACGGACGGGGGATCGATCTGGCTATGGTGGCGGCCCAAGCGGTGAAGCGGGGGTTGGTGGAGGAGTCGGCCCTGACCGGCCTGAAGCCGGAGCAGATTCATGCGTTCATCTGCCATCCGGGGCTTTCGACCAAAGCGCAGGCGAGCCAGATGTCGGGTCGTGGCGTCGGCATGGATGTGGTGAAGAGCAACATCGAAGAGTTGGGGGGGGAGGTCACCATCGAATCGACCCCCGGTAAAGGGAGCCGGTTCGTCTATCGGATTCCACAGGTCACGGCGGTGAATATCGTCGATTGCCTCACCGTGCGGGCCGGGAAGAATCATTACGCTATTCCTATTCTTAACGTCATTTCGACTCTCAGTTACCCCTCGTCGAAAATAAGCTCCGCCTTTGGCAAAGCCCGCTCCATCACCTACCTCGGAAACATCGTCACCCTTTACGACCTCAACCGTCTTCTGAAGGACGAGGCGATAGAAGAAGGGGATGACCATACGGTTGTTATCGTCGAATCAAAATATGGTCGGATCGCCGTCGAAGTTTCGGAACTCCTCAGTCCCGAGAAACTGGTCTTCACCCCTCTTTCGAATGTCTTTAATACCATCGGCATTTCCGGCACCACTATGATCGCCGGGAACAAAATGGGACTCATCGTCGATCCGCAAGAGCTGGTCCTCCTCTCTCGTGGGAAACGAAAACGGGCCGAGGAACATGAAGCCGAACTGCGGCAAAGCGGGGGTGAGGCGGGAGAAACGTCCGCCGAAAGCTGGACGGCTCCTGTCGATACAGCGCTCACGGCAGGTAACGCTGTAGAGAGTCCCCCCTCATCTGATGGTGGGGCCACGGTCGATATTGGGCATCGCGAAGAGTTCCTCATGGAGCTTGACGAAATGTTAAAGGAATCGGACGAGCAGATTCTGACCTTGGAGAGCAACACCGGCGATAAAGAGTTGGTCAACCGGATATTCAGGATCTTCCACTCGATGAAAGGGAACCTGATGATGGTTGGGTTCACCGAACTGGGAGACTTCATCCATCAGGTAGAGACGATCATGGATCGGGTCCGTGGAGGTGAGATGGAGATCACCCCGGAGATCGTCGATATCTTGCTCGACACCACCGACACCGTTAAAGAAGCCCGCAAAGCGATCTCAGCAGGACGGCCACCGGTGATCAAACCGAGCCTCAAAGAGGGGCTTGAAAAATACCGCAAGCCGAAGGAGACCGTGACCGAAGCGCTGGTCGATATCCACACCCGCACCTTTTCACTCGGTTCGCTGGAACAATTCAACCTGATGGCGCAAAAGTATTCGGGGCAACATGTGTATCAGGTCTATCTCTCCTTCAAACCGCAATACCAGCAACCGTTCCTCGTCGCCCTGCTCATCCTCAAGCGACTCACCCGGATCGGCAACGTCTACGGCTCGGTACCGATGGTCGAGGAGATCGAAGCCCAGAACATCGGCAATCAGCTAAAAATCATCTTCTCCTCCCACCTTCCCGAGGAGGGGGTCACCACCTTTTTCAGCGATCTGCTGGTCCCCCACTACGACGTTACCGACTATCAGATACTCAGGGAATCGTAAACGGCATGAGTGACCTGATCGTCGCCCGCGACGAAAACGACCCATTAGGAGGGATCGAAACGATCCTTCAACAGGCGCAAGAATCGTTCGTCGCCGTCGGTGTCGATATCGCCGACGACCGTCTCGACGACCGGCTAGAGGATCGAGAAGCGGGGGTCATCGTCGCCCGGTTTAACGCCGACGACCTCGTATCGCTCAAGGCGATGCAGACGCTTCAGACCAAACGTCCCGGCATGGGGGTCATCTTCGTCACGCCAAACCCGCTCCCTTACGAAATCGTTTCGCTCCTATTCAACGAAGGCGCCTTTGGGGTGATCACCGAACCGGTCGATCCCACCGAGTTTCTGTCGTTGCTGAAAAAGGGAATCAAACGGAGCGACTGGAAACGGGAAAGCTTGTCGGAGAATATCGAACTCAAGCGACTGAACGCCCGCCTGACCGACCGGCTGTCATGGTTTGAAGGAGAGAGTGGGCGAAACGACGACCTTCGGCAGAAGTTAGAAAACCTCGTTCATTATCTTCTCACCGAACCAGGTTTCAAAACGAGCGCCATCAAGATCCTGGTCGTCAGTGGATCGAGCTATCAGAAAGGAATGCTGACCGAAACCTTGGGGAGAATCGGTTTCACCATAAAGTCGGTTCCCCACGCCGAAGAGGCCTTGGAGGTCATCAAAACCTATCGACCGCAAGTGGTCGTCTCCGACCTCGAGTTATCCGGTATCAACGGCGTGGAACTGGCGAAAGAGGTGAAAGGGAGCGCAGACTATCCTCAACTGCACTTTATCATTTTGACGTCGAGCGTCGAAAAGCGGAACTGGATACTGACCCCCGACACACGGGTGGACGACTGCATTATCAAGCCGAGCGACGCGGTAAAATTCAAGGATATGGTCGCCCGGATCGCCCTCGGCATCTTGGCGGCGTGACGACTACTTGAGACCTGCGATCTCCTGACGCATCGCTCGCAAACGATCCAGATGCCTCTCTAATTTATCTATCTGTGAGTCGATATCATTGAGCAGTCCGCTCATCGTTGCGACGACACTCTCCACCCGATCGGGGTAGGGGTCACCCTCGCCGGTCATAAGCCAATCAAGCGAGCAACCGGTATAGTTTCGAATTTTCAAAAGATTTTCATATTTGGGGATTTTCCCCTTTTGCCAATAATACTGAAAGAGCCCCTTTTCGATCTGCACTTTTCGACACCAAGCGTACGGTTTTTCATCTCCCATTAACGTTTTCAAACGATCCTTGAACGACCCCATGTTTTTTACCGATTTTCGGCCCGTTCGCATTATCTGCTCCTTAGTAAAAATCCTCTCGCATATAAGATTGGCGCATTAAACTTCTTTGTCAAATCCTCATACCCGGTTTTGATGAGCGTCCCATCCTAAAGTAGAATAGCGGGTGGCGTTCCGATGATCGGAACCCCACTATGTATAAACCTACACTTGTTACGAGGCGACATGGCCGGAGAATATATTTTTACGATTAGCCAGCTCACCAAAGCTTACCCACAAAAGACCGTGCTGGAGAACATCAATCTCTCCTTCTATCATGGCGCCAAGATCGGTATTGTCGGCGAGAACGGGCAGGGGAAATCGACCCTCTTTAAAATCATGGCCGGCGAAGATACCAACTTCACCGGCATGGCCGAACCGAAAAAAGGGATACGCATCGGCTACCTTCCGCAGGAGCCCCGCCTGACCCCCGACAAGACGGTGCGGGAAAACGTCGAAGAGGCTTTCGCCGAGATCAAAGGGATGATCGACGAGTTCAACGGCATCTCCATGAAAATGGCCGAGCCGATGGACGACGACGAAATGACCGCCCTCATGGATAAGATGGGGAAACTCCAAGACAGGATCGACGCCGTCGACGGATGGGAGCTTGATCGGCAAGTCGAAGTCGCCATGGACGCTCTCGTTCTCCCCCCCGACGATCAGAACGTCGCAACCCTCTCTGGCGGCGAACGACGCCGTGTCGCTTTATGCAAGCTCTTGTTGCAAAAGCCGGACATCCTGCTCCTCGACGAACCGACGAACCATCTCGACGCCGAAACGGTCGAGTGGCTCGAAGGACAACTTCGCGCCTATCCGGGGAACGTCATCGTCGTCACCCACGACCGCTACTTCCTCGACAATATCACCCAATGGATTCTGGAACTCGACAACGGTCGCGGCATCCCTTTCGAAGGGAACTATTCGGCGTGGCTCGAGGCGAAAGCGGCCCGGATGGCGTTGGCCGAAAAACAATCTGCCTCCAATAAGAAGCACATCGAACAAGAACTGGCCTGGATCAAGAGCAACCCCGGCGCACGGCGGAGTAAGAGCAAAGCGCGCGTCAACGAGTTCAAACAGCTTGCCGCCTCCCATAAAGAGGTCGACGTCACCTCGCTCGACATTCAGATCGCCCCCGGCCCCCAACTGGGTGATGAAGTGATCATCGCCGACGGGGTGGGGAAAGGGTTCGGCGACCGGTCGCTCTTTGGCGACCTTTCGTTCATCGTCCCCCCCGGCGCCATCGTCGGGCTCATCGGCCCCAACGGTGTCGGCAAGACGACCCTGTTTCGGATGATCGTCGACCAAGAGAAGCCGGATGCCGGTTCCATTAAAATCGGCAAGACGGTGGTCCTCTCCTACGTCGATCAGCACCGGGACGAACTGGTGGGCGACAAATCGGTTTTCGACGAAATTTCTGGGGGCGCCGACCTGATCGATATCGGCGGACGTCAGATGAACGCGCGGGCCTACGTCGGTCGTTTCAACTTTAAGGGACCCGACCAGCAGAAGAAGGTCGGCGATCTTTCCGGCGGCGAACGTAACCGTGTTCACCTCGCCAAGCTTCTCAAAGCCGGCGGCAACACGTTGCTCCTTGATGAGCCGACCAACGACCTTGACGTCACCACGTTGCGCGCCTTGGAAGACGCCATTCTTGAATTTCCCGGATGCGTCATGGTCATCAGCCACGACCGGTTCTTTCTCGATAGGGTATGCAGTCACCTGATGGTCTTCGAAGGTGAGGGAAAAGTACGCTGGTTCGAAGGGAACTATGCGGAGTACGAAGCGGTGAGAACGAAAGAGTTGGGAGGGAAAGAAGAAAACCGGCGGAGCAAATACAAAAAGCTGACGCTGAAATAATAAACGGGGGGCGGCCCATCGGTCGCCCCCTCCGCTTTTACCGCTCGTAGTTGGCTTCTACGAATCGCCAATTGACGATCTCCCACAACGATTCGAGATACTTCTTTTTCCCGTTCCGATAGTCGATGTAGAAAGCATGCTCCCATACATCGAACGTCAGCAACGGTTTTAGCCCTGCATGCAACGGATTACCCGCATTCGCCCCCGTCGTAATGACGAGCTCGCCGGTCGTCTCTTGCGAGAGCCAAATCCATCCCGAACCAAAATGGTTCGTCCCGGCTTCGACGAATCGCTCCTTGAAGAGGGTGAAAGAGTCGAAGGTTGCGTCGATCCCCTTTGCCAACGCTCCGGTGGGGGCGCCGCCGCCGTCGGGAGATAGACCGTTCCAGTAAAATGTGTGGTTCCAAATCTGGGCGGCGTTGTTGTAGATCGCTCCCGGTTCCGCTTCTTGCACGATGGTATCGAGCGACGCCTCCGCATAGTGGCTCTCCGGCAACAGGCCGTTGAGTTTATCGACATAGGCCTGATGATGCTTGCCGTAGTGGTATTCGAGGGTCTCTTTGGAGAGGATAGGCGCCAGCGCGTCGAGAGCGTAGGGGAGTTTGGGAAGGGTGATTCGCGTAGATTCGATCGTCTTGCTCATAAGATACGCTCCTTTCTCCCCCTACTATGGGAGTATATCTTTCGGCCGACAAGGGGCAATCCTAGGTCCAATAAACGGGTACCGTGGTTCAGCTTTTATGGCCGCTCATCGCCTCTTCGACCCTTCCTGCCATGAAGAGGGCTACAGGACGAGTATAGGGGCTTTTCTCCAAAGCGATCTTGAGAGCCGCCGTTAACGGTGTCGACAAGAACATCCCGACCACCCCCCAGATCATGCCGAAAAAGATAAGCGCCAGCAGGATCATCACCGGCGACAGGTCGAGCGAACCGCCGAAAATACGGGGTTCCACCGCGCTCCCACCGGTAAAATGGAGAAGCCCCGGCAAGATGACCGCCAACGAACCGGTAATCATCGTCATGTCGGGAGACAAGGGGAGGAAGGGGAGGGGAGCCAACACGGCGATGACCGGACCGAAGGTGGGGATGAAGTTCAAGAGGGCCGCCAGCACCCCAAAGATGAAGGCGAACTTAACCCCCAAGCTCCAGAGAATCAGTCCGTGCAAAAGTCCCGTCGCCGCCGAAACCGCCGCTTTCAACATCAGGTACCGTTGAACGCTCCGCAACGATTCGCCGAAAAGTCCCTCGCCGCTACTCCTGGTCGCTTGTCCTACGAGGAGGAACATGCTGAAGACCAGAATCAGAAATCCGTTGGAGAGAAGGTTAAACAGTCCCCCCACGAATCCGCCGATAAAACCGTTCAGACTTTCCAACGGCGCCTTGGGCAACGAAGCGGCCATCCCGGAGGCGCCGGAACCGGCTTTTAGGTTGAGACTCGGAAACCATTCGGCCAATTGAGTCTGTAGTTTCGTCAGTTCGTTTCTGTAGACGTCGGCGTTATCGGCGATGTTCACCACCGAGACCGAGAGCATCGCTCCGAATCCGAGGAGAAGCGCTAACGCCACCACGAGGGTTACGGCCACCGAGAGAGCGTGGGAAAGTTTCGCCCTCTCTTCCAAAACGTCGACAAAAGGGTTGAGCGACAAGACAAAGAGAAGGGATAGGGTGAAAGGCGCCAGTACCGGTTTAAGATAGGCCAGCGCAAAGCCCAAAGCGATGAAAGTGATGATCACCAGACAGGTGGCGATCACACGGGTTTCGGCGTTCGTCTGATTCATGGCGATGATGGTATCATGAAGATTTCGACCGGGCGGCGAAGAACCGTCCCAGGCGTTCGATTCCTTTAGCGATGTTCTCCACCGACGTGGTGAAGGAAAGGCGCAGATACCCCTCGGCGCCGGGACCGAAATCGATACCGGGAGTCACTGCAACGTGGGCCTCTTCCAAAATATCGGCGGCCAGTTTCAACGAGTCGGCGCAATATCTCTTCGTGTCGATCATCACATAGAACGCCCCGTGCGGCGGGTGGGGGAGGGGGAACCCGATACCTCGCAGACCTTCGATCATAGCGGCGCGTCGTTCGGCGAAGACAGAGCGCATCTCGTCGATGAAAGCTCCCCCTTCACGCAACGCCGCCACGCCCCCCCATTGAACGAACGAGTTGGCGCTGATGTTAAAGTTCTGCTGCATCTTTTGCAGAGGGCGCAAGTACGGTTTGGGGGCGATAGCATAGCCGAGCCGCCAGCCGGTCATGGCGTATCGTTTGGAGAACCCGTCGATGACGATGGCATGATCGGTGAACTCCGACATCGACCGGGCCCGTCCCTCGTAGACCATCCCGTGATAGATCTCGTCTGAGATAATCAACGGGCCAAGATCCGCAATCTCTCGCATCACCCCCTCGTCCATCAACGCGCCGGTCGGGTTAGCCGGAGAGTTGACCAGAATCGCCTTGGTTCGGGGGGTGATCCGTTCGGCGATCCGGGTCGGCGAGAACTGCCACCGCTCGTTTTCAAGGAGTGGTATCGTCACCGGTGTCCCGCCGAGAAAACTGACGAAGTTCGGATAGCAAGCGTAGCCGGGGTCGGACATGATCACCTCGTCCCCGGCGTCGATAATCGCCGCCAACGCAAGGAAGAGGGCGTTCGACGTCCCCGACGTCACCAACGCCTGTTCCGGGTCGATGGTCACGTCATACGTCGTCTGCATATGATCGGCGATAGCGTTGCGAAGTTCGCTTAAGCCGAGCGAGGCGGTATATTTGGTTTTCCCTGCCTCTATGGCGGCGATCCCGGCTTTTTTTACTACGTCGGGCGTGTCGAAATCGGGTTCGCCGATCTCGAAATGGACGATGTCCGCCCCGGCGTTTTCCAGTTCTTTCGCCCGTTCCAATACGTCCATAACTATGAACGAGTGGATATCGGTCGCTTTGCTGGAAATGGATATCGGTTTCATCGTTTAGTCGAGATGTGATCGGAGCGCCGCCAACGCGGCTACCCCGGCGGTTTCGGTGCGCAATATTTTTGGGCCGAGCGACACAGCCAAAAAGCCCATTCCAATCAGATGCCGATACTCGTCGTCGCTAAAACCCCCTTCAGGCCCTATAACAATGGTCACTCCCGAAGGGGCGGGGTGGTCGGCCAAAACTTGTTTCAGGGAGGGCGCCTCCCCCTCCCACAAGAGAAGTTTAAGACCAGCGAGGTTCCACGCGCGGTCGAGCGATTGCGGTTCGGTCATCTCGGTGAAACGCAAGCTGCGGGACTGTTTGTCGGCGGCGCGGATGATGGCGAGCCACCGGTCGATCTTGGCCGGGGTGGCGGTGGTCTCGCATCGGGAGAGTTTTAACGGGACGATTCGATCGACCCCGATTTCGGTCGCCATCCGAATGATATCGTCCATCTTCTTCCCTTTCGGGATCGCCTGAACCAAGGTAAGCGGCGTCATCGCAGGAGGCGCGGGGAGCTCTTCAATAGCTTCGGCGGTCACTTCCGACGGGGTGACCGATATCAGACGACCGCGAAACCGTTTCCCTTCGCACGAGAAAACGATCTCTTCTCCCACACGCATTCTAAGGGCCTTGGCGATATGTCGAGCGTCTTCCTCATCGAGGGTGACTTTACCTTCGTTGCAGACTTCTTTGGCGATTAGAAAGTGACGCATGGGCGAAAGGAGCTACTCCCCCTTTTTTTCTCCCGTTGCAAGTTCGGCGTAATCGTCGTTGCCGGTTTTGATGGAGCAGAGCGAAGCGCACATCGTGCAGACCGTATCGTCGGTCGGGTTGGTCTCGGCTCGACGGGCGCGAGCTTTCTCCGGGTCGATGGCGAGCCGATACTGCTCTTCCCAATTGAGGTTTTTCCGGGCGCGGGCCATCTGGTCGTCCCAATCGCGGGCTCCGGGGATCCCTTTGGCGATGTCTCCGGCGTGGGCGGCGATTCGGGTGGCGATGACCCCATCGTGGACATCCTGCAACGTCGGGAGGCGGAGATGTTCCGCCGGGGTGACGTAGCAGAGGAAATCGGCCCCCGACGCCGCGGCGACGGTCCCGCCGATGGCGTTGGTGATGTGGTCGTAGCCGGGCGCCACGTCGGTGACCAATGGTCCAAGGACGTAGAAGGGGGCGTTGTTGCAGAGCTGTTTTTGCAGCTTCATGTTGGTGGCGATCTGGTCGAGCGGCATATGCCCCGGCCCTTCGATCATCACCTGCACACCGGCGTCGGTGGCCCGTTTGCCGAGTTCGCCCAAGATGATCGTCTCTTGCACCTGCGCTCGGTCGGTGGCGTCGGCCAAACAACCGGGGCGGTATCCGTCGCCGAGCGACAAGGTCATATCGTAGGCTCGCGCGATCTCGATGACCTCGTCGAACCGCTCGTAGAGAGGGTTTTCCTTCCCGTGATAGTCGATCCATTTGGCGTGGATCGAGCCACCGCGCGAGACGATATCGAGAATCCGCCCTTCGTCTTTATGCCGTTTCACCGATTCGCGGGTGATGCCGCAATGGATGGTGATAAAATCAACCCCGTCTTTCCCATGGTCTTCTATGGCGGCCAGAAGTTGATCGCCGGTCATGTCCATCAGATGAAGGCCGTTTTTTACGTTCTCCGACGAGACCTGATAGATCGGCACCGTCCCGAGGGGGACGGGGCAGTCGGCCAGAATCGCCTTCCGAATGGCAGGGATATCGCCACCGGTCGAGAGATCCATCACCGCATCGGCCCCGGCATGGAGAGCGACTTTCAGTTTGTCGATCTCGTTTTGCATATCGGCGTCGTCGGCCGACGAGCCGAAGTTGGCGTTGACCTTGGTCTTCAGCCCTTGACCGACGGCCAGCCCGTCGATGGAGCGGGTGTTGTTTTTGCAGATGACCACCGTACCGGCGGCGATGCGCTGACGCAAAATTTCGGGTTCGACCCCTTCTTTCCTCGCGTTGATCTCCATAGCAGGGGTGATTTCGCCACGGCGTGCGGCAAGAAGTTGGGTCGGCATACGATATCTCTCCACATAGGTCGGCGGGAGAGGGGATAGACGACCACCACTCCCTCCGCCGGTTCGAACCGGATCAGGTTCCACGGGTCCGTCTCAGCCGGGAGATCAGCTCTCCGGCGCCCCGGGGGTCTTGGGGTTCAGAATAGATGAAGAGAGGGGGAAACGCAATGTAGTCTATACGTAGCCGTTGATAAGCGACTGTACCTGCGACGAAGAGAGCTGTCCCACACCGGCATAAAGTCCCGACGAGAAACCGGACGACGCAGGGGGAATCAGGCCACTGAGCAGGCTGGCGTTCACGGAAGAATAACCATATTTCGCTTTGAGAGCCGACAGCATCGACTGCCGACCGGCGGCGGACGAAATCTCCACCTTCTCCGGCTGTTGGTTAGAGGGCGATTGGTTTCGATTGTTATGCCCCACGCGATTTAAGGCTCGATAATCGTTCAGTCTGATAGGGCCACCCAAGTCGCTTCTTTGGCTGAAGGTGTCGAGTGAAGGCATTTTGTAGTCGCTCATAATCTTAAATCCTTTCCTGCCTTACCTATCGGCATCGGGATAAAAAAGCATGAGGCGTTTTATACGCACCTTTCGCGCAAAACGTCAAGTCAACGTTTACAAAAGGATACGCCAAACTCTTAAAGCGGAATCACATCATCGCTTGGGCCTGTTCATAAGTTCGTTTAATCAAGACTTTCCATGAAGTGACGGTTTCGTGAAAGAGAGCGTCGTCGATAACGGTGATCGATACTCCGGCGGCGCCGTCTGGGGATCGCCACGGAGCGACTCCCACCCGGTATCCTTCCCGGACGTTTTTATAGAGGATCATCTCCCGGTCGAAAATCTTTTCGTCGTACATCCCGTACTTGTAGAGATATTGCGTTTGCAACCCCCTAGGGGTCAGTAGCCCCGACCGATCGCAGGCCTGATAGACATAGGCGTAGAGCCGCTCTCTCCCCACGGCGTCTTTTAAGAAGAGGGCCTGTGAGGCGTTATCGCAACGCGCTTCGGTGGCGACGAGACGCGCAGTCATGTGGCGAGCCGGGAGGGTGGGGACATAGATTTCCGGCGGAGCGGGCGCCCAGATGTCGTGGGTCGCCGTCGGGGCGGAAAACTGACCCCACGATACCGGTTCGGCCCCGGTGAACTGAGGAAAATGGAGCCGGAAATCGTGATAGGTCTGTTTGGTCCGGTAAAGATCGTAGATCACCCGGTTCTCGCGGGGCGTCGGTTTCTTTTCATCTTCCGCCGCCATGGCCAGCGCCGGAGCGAGGAGGGTCACCGCAAAGAGCGGGATCAGATATCTATTCATCGGTCGTCTCTCATATGAAAGATGTTCTCCTCCGCTACCGACAGGGCATAGCGAGGAAATATGGTCCAACCCACCGGCGTTTTGAAACGATAGAGGGCGTAGGTGCCGGGGAGATGGGCGCCAAGCGACACCTTCATCCCCGACTGATCGGGATTGTTGATCAACGCAGGACTCCTGAACCCTTGGAGTCCGTAACCATAGACTTTGCCGAAAAGGCGGCTGATCGGCTGGTTCCAAGCGTTATAGACGGTGAAGTAAACGAAACCTTGGTTACGATCGACCAGCGTCGGCGAGGCCGGAATCGCATAACCGGCTTCGGTCGGCCGGGGGGCGAAGATAAGCATACCGGCAGAAATAGCCAGCGCTATCGCCACGATCCGGCAGAATCTACACACTTTTGATCTCCCATCGGTTCATGCCCGATGAAAAGGCAAAGGGTGTGCCATTTTTCATAGAGCTCACCCACCTTGCGTGACGATGGTCGGGTATAATGCCTCCTTCACCTTCAGTTCATTGCGACGGATATCATGGCCGACTATTACGATTTCAAAACGCTCGAAAAACAGTGGCGGGATCATTGGGAAACGGAGAAAACTTTCGCCGTCTCCACCGATCCGACGCGCGAGAAATATTACCTGCTCGAGATGTTTCCCTATCCGTCGGGGAAGCTCCACGTCGGACATCTGCGCAACTACACCATCGGCGACGCCATCGCCCGAAAGAAACGGATGGAGGGAAGAAACGTTCTCCACCCTATCGGCTGGGACGCTTTCGGCATGCCGGCGGAAAACGCCGCTATTCAGCGGAAATCCCATCCCGCCACCTGGACCTTCAGCAATATCGACGAGATGCGGCGCCAGTTCAAAATGATGGGAATCTCGTACGACTGGGACCGGGAGATAGCCACCTGCCATCCCGGCTACTACCAGTGGACCCAATGGATCTTCGCCCGGATGTTCGACGAAGGGTACGCCTACCGGAAATCGTCGCCGGTCAACTGGTGCGAAACCTGCGGCACCACTCTCGCTAATGAGCAGGTGGTCGACGGCGCCTGCTGGCGTTGCGACAACAGCGTCGTCTTGCAGGAACGGGAAGGATGGTTCCTCAAAATCACCGCTTTCGCCGAAGGCCTTCTCGACGGGCTCGACGATCTGACCGACGGTTGGCCCGAGCGGGTTCTGACCATGCAACGGAACTGGATCGGCAAATCGGTCGGCGCCGAAGTGACCTTCGCCGTGGAGGGGGGGGAGCCGATCACCGTTTTCACCACCCGCCCCGACACCCTCTACGGCGCCACCTTCATGGCCCTGTCGCCCGAACATCCGATGGTGTCGACAATGGTTGAAGGACTCGAAACCGAGGGTGCGGTAAAAGCTTTCATTGAGGATATGGCAGGGCAAGACGCCGAACAGCGAACCGGCGAGTCGGCCGAGAAACGGGGAGTCTTCACCGGTCGTTACGCCCGGAACCCGTTAAACGACGAGTTGATACCGATATGGCTGGCCAACTTCGTCCTGATCGACTACGGCTCCGGCGCCATCATGAGCGTCCCGGCCCACGACGAGCGAGACTTCGCCTTCGCCACCAAATACGGCATCCCGATCCGTCTCGTGATTTCTCCAGAGGGGAATGAGACGACCGACGATCTGACCGAGGCCTTCTCCGGCGACGGGGTCATGGTCAACTCCGGCCCCTTCAACGGCCTTCATAACCGGGTAGAAGGGATCGACCGGGTGGTGGCCGAACTCGAAAACCGGGGTATCGGCAAACGGCAGGTTAATTATCGGCTCCGCGACTGGGGAGTCTCCCGCCAGCGCTATTGGGGAAGCCCCATACCGATCATCCATTGCCCCACCTGCGGGCCGGTGCGGGTACCCGACGCCGATCTGCCGGTGATATTACCCACCGATATACCTTTCCCCGATGACGGGAAATCGCCGCTTCATTCCGTTCCCTCATTCTACGAAGCCTCTTGCCCTACCTGCGGTTGCGAGGCGCGGCGGGAGACCGATACCCTCGACACGTTCATGTGTTCGTCGTGGTACTTCAATCGCTACACCTCCGCCCGGTGCGAGACCGCTCTTGCCGATAAAAACGATATCGACTACTGGAGCCCGGTCGATCAATACGTCGGCGGGATCGAGCATGCCATCTTGCATCTTCTCTACGCCCGGTTCTTTAACCATTTTCTTCATTCCATCGGCGTCTCCAATAATCGAGAGCCGTTCGCACGGTTGCTGACTCAAGGGATGGTCGTCAAAGACGGCGCCAAGATGAGCAAGTCGAAAGGGAACGTGGTACCGCTCGACGAGATGGCCGAAAAATATGGCGCCGACGCCACCCGTCTCTTTATTCTCTTCGCCGCCCCGCCGGAACGAGACCTCGAATGGGTCGACTCCGGTATCGACGGAGCGTCACGGTTCATGAACCGGATCAGCCGCCTGGCGACGGGGAGTCTCGGTCGAATCAAAGGGGCGCCCACGCCGGCTCCCCTCGGCGACTTGTCAAAAGAGCTGGCCGATATCCGGCGTCTTACCCACCGGACCATCGAACGGGTTGGCGCCGATTTCGAGCGGTTCCAGTTCAACACGGCGGTAGCGGGGGTGATGGAGATGCTCAATGGGATCACCGGCTTCTATGGAAACGAAGCGCAAAAGGGTGAGGGGGATCATGCCGACGCCGTTTTGGCCGAAGGGGTGAAGACGATGTTGACCCTCCTCTATCCCATCACCCCCCATCTGACCACCGATCTCTGGAGCAAGATAACGCCCGATGTTCCCCTTTGGGACGCCTCCTGGCCGACGGCCGATCCGGCGTGCCTTATCAAAGACGAGGCGCTTATCGTGGTGCAGGTCAACGGTAAGCTACGAAGCCGTCTGACCGTTCCCGCCGATATGGACCAAGAAGCGGTGAAGGGGGCGGCGTTGGCCGACCCGAAAATTGTGGAGACCTTGGCCGGAAAAACGCCGAAAAAAGTAATTCTGGTGCCGGGAAAATTGGTGAACATTGTGGCGTAAGGGCCAGCTCTCTATTGGAATTGGCGTTGAGGCGTCGTACCATTCATGCGACAATGGCGAACCGTACAGAAGAATAGTAGCAGGCACTATGAAACAGGTTTTTAAACGTATTAGGCTCGCCTCGCTCGTGACGGCGTTGGCTTTTCTTACCCCTGTGGCGGCGTTCGCCGCCCCTGAAGGGCATACCGACAAGGAAGAGGTCTATTACGAAGGAACGCTCCTCGATGTCGACCTGAACAAGGGGACCGGGATCATCAATATCGGTTTAAAAAATGGGCTGAACAAAGGGGATAAGCTGACGATCATCCAGAAGGGTAAACGAATTGTGAACCCTAAAACGGGAACGTTTATCCGCGTCAAACAGATCGATATCGGGACGGCGGTCATCCTTGCGGCTAACGACGATTATTCCGACGTTAAACTTCAGGTTGGAAAAGAAACGCCCCAAAAAGGGGATTACGTTCGGACACGGGTCGCGCCCCCAAAAGGTTTGAGCGCAACGGCGCCGATGTTTCGACGGATCGAGATTACGTGGGACTACGATGCGCAACCGGAGATAAGTGGCTACACCATCTATCGGGGCACAAGCGCCGATGGGCCTTTCGAAAAAATTGGGGCCATAAGGAACGCGACCGAGGTCAATTACGTTGACGAGCAAGGGTTCAACAACGACCTGAAAGACTCCACCACCTACTATTACACCATTGAGGCGATCAACGCCTTCGGCGTCGCCTCGAAAAAATCGGATGCGGTACGGCAAGCGACCATGAGCGCCCCGACGGTTCCCCTCGGTTTCACAGCCGAGGGAGACATCCGGGCCGTCAAAATGACGTGGCAAGAACATCCGCAAGAAGGGGTCAGCGGCTATCGTATCTATCGACGAACCGACGGTCCCGAGAAATGGGAACTGCTCAAAGATATCCGTAGCAAAAAGGATATCGAGTTCTGGGACTACGGCCCCGACGGAAGCAAATCGTCGCCCAAACTGAACGATTCGACCAGCTATACCTATTCCATCTCTACCTACAGTCGCTACAACGACGAAGGGTCGAAGAGCGATCCTCGCACGGCCACCACGAAGCCTGCGCCCAAAACGCCGACCGGACTGGAAGCGAAAGGATGGCAACCGCGCAAGATTCCGCTGACCTGGAATGAACATCCCGACGAAAATGTGCAGGGGTATTATCTCTATCGTAGTTCGGATGAGTCGGGGCCCTATCAAGAAATCACCGAGATCAAAGGTCGAGAGAAGACCGAGTATGTCGATAACGGAAAAGGAAGTCTCTTCGGCGATGGGACGCTAAAAGACTTCACCGTCTACTTCTATAAAATCGCCGCCTACAACTGGGCCGGTTCGAAATCGGCCATCTCCGCTTCCATCTCCGCCACTACCAAAGCGGCTCCGTTGGCGCCCGAAGAGGTCCGCGCCATCAGCAACCGACCGAAACAGATTCCCCTGACGTGGCGGAAGAACCCCGAAATCGATCTTGATCATTACGAAGTCTACAAATCCGATCAAAATGGGGGAGACTTCAGAAAAGTGGGGAAGGTCGCCGCCGACCAACCCTATTATCTCGATGACCGGCTCAAAGATGGCGAGACCTTCTGGTACAAACTGCGGGCCGTCGATAAATACGGCATCGAATCGGAATTCTCCTCCGTCGTTTCGGCCTCCACCAAGAACGTACCGGAGAAAGTGGGGGGGCTCACCTACGACGCCAGCTCCGGTCAGGTTTTCCTTAGATGGGCCAAGAGCCCGGAGATCGATATCGATCACTACAACGTCTACGTCAAGAGCTTCTTCGGCTTCCGTAAACTCGAAGAGGTGAAAGAGACCTTCTTCATTCTGAAAAGCATGAAGCGGGGAGATAAAGACGATTTCGCCGTCTCGGCGGTCGATATCGACGGCATCGAAGGAGAACGCTCGGGGGTGTTGACCGTCGATCTGCGTTAATCAAAAGACGCGCATGCGACCGAAAGGGTTATGAACCTAAAAAAACTGCCTATCCACTTGCATCATATCGGGAGCCATTTCACCAACGGGCTCTTCCCGGTAGCGTCGGTACTGCTCGCCATGTTTTTTGTGACTGGTGACCAGGAAATGGAATCGGCCGCTTTCTATTGCGTCGTTTTCGGCACCTTGGGCATACCGGTCACCTACCTTTCGGGCGGCTACGATTGGAAAACCCGATTCCAAGGACGCCGCACCCGCGTCTTCACCCATAAGCTTATTTTTGGCGTTCTCTTCTTTATCCTCGCCGCCATCGCCATCGGGCTACGACTCTCCGATCCTGCCGCCATCGCATCGGGCGAAGGGATCGCCGTCGCCTATGCGGTGACCGTTTGGGCTGCCGCTGGTTGCGCCGGATATCTGGGACACCTCGGGAGCATGTTCATATGATCGGTGGGAAACATGACTGACAAATACCGCATCAAAGATCTCAAGGCGAAGATCGAAGCCGTTATCATCGCCATCCCCAGAGAGCTTGAAGCGTACGAATACTACATGGAAATGGCCGAACGATACGAAGATGAATCGTCTAAAGAGATGTTCGTCTTCCTCGCCAAACAAGAGCTATCCCACCGGGACGTTTTGGAGCGTATCCTCAGCGAACTGGAGCGGGAACTGGCCGAAGCGTCGGGGTGACCCGGCGAGGCCGAATTACGAACAACGAAAGGAACGATTGATGGACAAGTACATCTGCGACATCTGTGGTTGGATCTACGATCCCGCCGTTGGCGATCCCGACGGTGGCATCGCTGCCGGAACGTCCTTTGACGATATCCCCGACGATTGGGTCTGCCCCGAATGCGGCGTCGGCAAGTCGCAGTTCAGCAAGGTTGAGGAATAACCAACGGGCTACTATTGATCGACCCGCTCCTCTTTTTGGGGGCGGGTCGTTTTATATGCGATTAGCGAGGATTCTCGGTATCGAGAACGAAGGTGACCGGGCCGTCGTTGACCGATGTCACCATCATATGCGCCCCGAAGACCCCCGTCTCCACCTCGCATCCGGCCTCTCGCAAGGCTTCGCCAAATCGCTCCACCACCGGTCGAGCGCGTTCTGGGGCCATGGCCCGGTCGAAACCGGGGCGTCGTCCTTTGCGCCACGATCCGGCCAAGGTGAACTGGCTCACCAACAAGACGGCGCCGGTGGTGTCGAGCAGCGACCGGTCGAACCGCCCCTCTTCGTCGTCGAAGATCCGAACGTTGACGATCTTTTCCACCAACTGAGCGACCTCCGCTTCGCCGTCCCCATCAACGACCCCAAGATAGATGAGCAACCCGGCGTCGATGGAGCCGACCACCATATGGTCGACCTCCACCGAAGCTTGCGCGACCCGTTGCAGGAGGGCGATCATCGTTTACGCCTCAGTTTCGAGTGGAGCCGATCCCGTACCGCATGGGCTTCTTTCATGCCGAGGAGAACGGCGGTGTAGTAATAGACCGTCACGCCGATGCCGATGGCCGCCATCAGATGAATCACCCGCAGAAGAGACGGATCGTTATAGACGAAATAGGTAGTGACGTAACCGAAGACGGCGCCCCCCATCACGAGGGCCGCCAGCGTCATCTGGAATATGGAGAGGGCGATGCGACGACCGTCGATAGAGCCGATGCGGCGCCGTAGCAAAAAAGCGAGTAGCCCCATGTTGAGGATCGACGAAAGGGAGGTGGCCAACGCCAACCCTCCATGCGCCATCGGTCCCATTAAAAGGAGATTCAGACCGATGTTGACCAACATCGCCAGCCCCGATATTTTCGTCGGCGTGGCGGTGTCTTGGAGCGCGTAGAAAGCCGACACCAACACTTTGACCCCCGAGAAGGCGAAGAGTCCTACGGCGTACCAAACCAGTGCGCTGACGGCCCCATAACGAGCCGCTTCACCGAAGGCCCCCCGCTCGAAAAGGACGTTGATAATCGGTCCGGCCAGAACGATCAACCCGACGGTGGAGGGGATGGCGACGAACATCGAGAGTCGCACCGTGTGGGAGACCAGTTCACGTAGTTTGCAAGCCCCCCCTTTGAGCGTCTCCGCCGACATGGAGGGGAGGGCGGCCACGCCGATAGCGGCGCCAAAGATGCCGGTAGGGAATTGGGTGATCCGGTTACCGTAATAAAGGTAGGAGACCGACCCTTGCGGCAAGAGTGACGCCAGCAAGGTGTCGACGATGACGTTCACCTCCGCCACGGCCAGCCCGGCTATGCCGGGGAGCATCAAGAGGCCGATCTTCCGCGTCGCTTTGTCTTTGATATCGAACCGGGGGCGATAGCGATAGCCGAGCCGAAAAAGGGGGATCATCTGAACCCCCAGATGAAGAAGCCCGCCGATGAGGACGCCGATGGCAAGAGCCATGGCCGGGTGGGGGAGTTGGTCACCGAGGAGATAGGCGCAACTGATGATGGCGACGTTTAACAAGGCGGGAGCCGCCGCAGGGGTGAAGAAGCGTCCGTGGGCGTTGAGCGTCCCCATGACCACCGCCGCCATCGAAACGAATATGACGAAGGGTAAGGTGATCTTGGTCAAGGTGACGGTCAACGCAAAGGTTTCGGCGTTGGTGGCGAACCCGGGGGCGATGATGGTCACCAGCTCCAAGGCGAAATATTCTCCCAACAACGTGACGGCGATAAGCGTGGCGGTCAGGATGGTTATGACGTTGCTGATGAGCAGAAAGGCGGCCGGTTTCCCGTCGGTCTCGCGGGTTTCGGTGTAGACCGGTACGAAGGCGGCGCTCATGGCCCCCTCTGCGGTGAGGCGGCGCAGCAGGCTTGGTATGCGGAACGCGACGAAAAAAGCGTCGGCGGCCGCTTTGGCGCCGAAGAGATCGGCGATGATCATGTCGCGGGCGTAGCCGAGAATGCGGGAGAGGAGGGTCGCCAGTCCGACGACGCCGGCGGCGCGGGTGACCGATTCCTTGGCGGACCGTTCGGGCGAGGGAGAGGGGGTATCAGACGTCGTCGTCATTCCCCACCAGATCGGAAGTGACGCCGTCGACGCGTCGAGACGCCATCGCTTCCTTCATGTAGGCCAAGAGTTTCTCGTCGTCGCTGATCGACAAGGCGGTTTCGGCCACGGTTTTACAGTCGCTCATCGAGAGGCTGCGGATAAACTTCTTGAGCCGGGGAATCGAATGGACATCCATCGAGAGGCTATGGACCTCCCCCATGCCGAGTAGCAACATGGTATAGGCCGGGTCACCCGCCATTTTGCCGCAGACCGAGACGTCGATCTTATGGCGTTTGGCCGCCATCACCACCTGATGGATCATGGCGATGATCGCAGGCGAGAGAGGCTGATAAAGATAGGCGACCCGTTCGTTCACCCGGTCGATGGCCATGGTGTATTGGATCAGATCGTTGGTGCCAATGGAGAAAAAAGAACACACCTTCGCCAGCTCTTCGGCCTGGATTACCGACGCGGGGGTCTCGATCATGATGCCGACCGGGATATCTTTATCGTAGTCGATCCCCTCGGCGTCGAGTTCTGCTTTGCACTGGTCGAGCAGTTCGTTGGCCTCGCGTACTTCGCCAAGGGTCGTGATTAACGGATACATGATCCGCAGTTTTCCAAAGGCCGACGCTCTCAGAATGGCCCGAAGCTGCGTTCGGAAGATGTCTTTATGTTGAAGGCAGAAGCGAATGGCCCGCAACCCCAAGGCAGGATTGGCTTCTTTGGTGGGGAAGGGGGACGATATCGGCAGCTTGTCGCCGCCGATATCGAGTGTTCGGATGACGGCGTAGTGGAGCGCCACCGATTCGGCCACCCGTCGGTAATCTTCGAACTGCTCATCTTCGTCGGGCCACTGTCGTCGGTTGATATAGAGATATTCGGTTCGATAAAGGCCGACCCCTTCGGCGCCATGTTCTTTGAGGTGGGCAAGGTCGAGGGACGACTCGATGTTGGCCATGACCTGCACCCAGGCGCCGTCGGTGGTGACCGCTTCCATTCCTTTTTCGGCATGGATCGCCTTGTCGAGATAGAGCCACCGTTGACGACGCTGGTTAAAGCTTTGGAACTGGGCCATGGTGGGGCGATGGATAACCACCCCCGAATTGCCGTCGACGATGATCGGATCGCCGGACCGGATGTCGAAGGAGAGGCCTTGTAGTCCCACCACCGCCGGAATGTCCATCGACGAGGCGAGAATACCGGCATGGGAGGTCTTTCCGCCAGAGTCGGTGGCGAACCCGATGACCTTGTTCGGGTCGAAGAGCATGGTGTCGGCTGGCGACAGGTCGTGGGCGACGATGACCACCGGCTCGGCTAGTTGATCGAAACTGGTGGCGTCCCCTTCGCCGCCGAGACGACGTTGAAGGCGGGTGACGACCTGCTCGATGTCTTCGAGTCGGTCGCGGAAATAGGGGTCTTTGAAGCGGGAGAAACGGGCCTGATATTTCTCCATCAGGACCTTCAACGCCCACTCTGCGTTATGGGCCTGCTCTTCGATGTGGCACTCCACCTCTTTGATGAGCGACGGGTCGCGCAAGAGCTGAACATGGGTCTCGAAAATCAGATTCGGGACGTCGTCGCCGAATTCTTGTATCGCCCGATCGGTCAGGGAGGACATATCTTCCGCCGCCCGCTCCACCGCTTCGCGGAACCGTTCGATCTCGGCGTCAACCTCTTCCGGGTTCAGGAGATCCCGTTTGAGCACGCAGATGAGGTGAGGGTCGAGGACATAGGCTTTGCCGATGACGATACCCGACGATGCGGGAATCCCTTGATAGACATTGGTGGTGTTGGTTTCGGGAGAGGTCATCGGTTCGCCGCTCCCTTTATGTCGATTTCGCCGAACCCCTCTTCCACCAGTCGGGCCAGAGTGGCGACAGCCTCTTCGGCGTCGTCGCCGTCGGCTTCGATGATAAGGGTGGCGCCGCGACTGGCGCCGAGCGTGAGAAGCGACATGACGTCCTTCCCGTCGACCGCGTTGACTTCAGGCGAGGCGACGGAGACGGCGGAGGTGAAGGGGAGGGCGGTCTGTACGAATCGCATGGCGCTACGGGCGTGCATCCCCCACGGGTTGACCACCGTCACGTCACGCCGGACGTTCGCCATCGTCACTCCCCCGGTCATTCACTTTTTCCCATCCGCCCGGCGAGTACGTCACTGGCAAGAAAGATATTGTTCTGGCCGTACGCTTTGAGCCGATGCGCTTTCTCGTGCAAAGAGAGGCGGTCGTCGATGATGGTGGCGTTGAGGAGCATCGGCAGGTTGATACCGGCGACGATTTCTATATGGGCGCCTTCCGGTAGCGACAAGGCGATATTGGAGGGGGCTCCGCCGAAAAGGTCGGTCAGGACAATCGTTCCGTCGGGTCCGCTTATTTCGCGCACCGCTTGTTCGACCATGCTTCGCGCCCGCTCGACATCGACGGCGTGGTCGATGGCGACGGCTCTGAAGTTGCTACACGACACGTTTCCGGCGATGAAGCGGAGCGAAGAGAGAAACTCTTGCGCCAAAGCCCCGTGGGCGATGATCAGGTAACCGGTTCGCTTGTCGTGAGTGGCTCCAGACATGGGCGTATCCTTTCGGTCAACCAAGCGCTTCGTCTTCGATCCGAATCAGGTCGAAGAGTTGTTCGGACGATGTAGCTTCCCGCGCTTTATCGCGGAAAGAGCGGTTCTTCAGAACGCGAGAGATCCGGGCCAACGCTTTCAGGTGGGCCGCGGTGGCGTCTTCACCTGCCACCAGCATGAAGACCAAGCGGACCGGCTGGTCATCGACGGTGCCATAATCGATATCGTCGGCGGTGACCCCAAAGGCGCCAACGAGGCTGGTGGCCCCTTTGGTTTTTGCGTGGGGGATGGCGACCTGCTCACCGATGCCGGTGGAGCCGAGCCGTTCGCGCATCATGACCGCTTCGAAGGCAAGATCGGGGTCCTCCAGAGCGCCGCTGTTTTTCAGAGCGTCGCATAGTTCCCGGAGGAGCCCCTCCTTATCGGTGGCCACCAAGGGGGCGACCACGTTTTCGGGCAGAAGAAAGTCGAGTATTCTCATTCGCAGGGAGATGGTGCCGGACCGTCCGGGTCAGGCGCCAAGCGCTTCGGAGGTCGACGGGGCGCCTTTTTTCTTGGCTTCCTCTTTCCCTTTGATCTTTTTCGCCTGCCGGTCGATCTTATCCATCACCGCATCGATAGCGGCGTACATATTCTCGTCCTTGTGGGTTCCGTGGAGGTCGGCGCCGTTGGCGTGAATGGTGACCTCGGCGATCTGATCGAGTTTTTCCACCTTCAAGATGACGTGGGCGTTCAAGGTGGTGTTCAGGAACCGGCGGACGCGGGCCACCTTTTCTTCAGTGTACTCGCGCAAGGCCGGAGTAACGTCGATGTTGTGGCCGGTGATGGTGATCTGCATAATCAACTCCCTTGTGAATCAGAAGCCTATAAGTATAGCTTCCTGCGTTTGGAAGTGGAAGAGATATTAAGCTCTTTCCGGTACTTCGTTACGGTTCTGCGGGCGATTTTTAAATCTTTCGCCATAAGCGCCGCAACTATTTGGTCGTCGGTGAGAGGTTTGGCTGGATCTTCCTCCTTGACCATTTGTTTAATCATCTCTTTTACCCGAACCGACGACATATCGTTCCCCAGATAGGAGCCGACCGACGAGTGAAAGAAGAACTTCAACTCGAAGAGCCCTTGTGGGGTATGGATATATTTGTTGGTCGTCACGCGGGAAATCGTCGACTCGTGCATGCCGATATCGTCAGCGACATCTTTTAGAATCAGCGGCTTAAGGTAATTAATTCCCTTGTCGAGAAACTCCCGCTGGAAGACGCAAAGGGATCGCCCCACTTTCAACATGGTTTGGCGCCGCTGTTCGATCGATTTGATCATCCAGAGGGCCCCTCGATATTTGTTGTCGAGATATTCGCGGGTCTCTTTCTCGGTTTCGCTCTTGGTGTCTTTGTTCTTCAGGATCGTCTGGTAGACCGGGTTGATCCGGAGGCGGGGCATCCCTTCGTCGTTCAGGAAGACCTGATACTCATCGTCCACTTTAACCACAAAGAGATCGGGGGTTATGTAATGAGGGGCTTCCGCCGAATATTCGAGCCCCGGTTTCGGGTCGAACTCTCGGATGGTGCGAATGGCATCGACAATATCGTCGATCTCATAGTCCAATTGTTTCGCTAGCTTAGGGAAGTTACGTTCATCCAGATGCTCAAGGTGATCCCGCACCAGTTCGTGAACGATACTCCCTTTGTATCCGTTGGCGATAACTTGAATGATGAGGCATTCTTTCAGGTCGCGGGCGCCGATACCGGGGGGATCGAAAGTCTGGACAAGGATGAGAGCGTCTTCCATATCTTCGACTGACGCATTGGCAGACACCGCCAAGGTCTCAAGATCGGTGGCCAGATACCCTTCGTCGTTCAGATTGCCGATGATGATTTCGCCCAAGCGGGCTTCTTCGGAGGTGACGGCCGAGTAGGAAAGCTGCCACATCAGGTGGGTTTCGAGCCCTTCTCCCTGTTTTAGGGTGTTATCGAGGCTTGGTCGCTCTTCGTACCCTTCGCCGGTCCCCCCCTCATATAGGTCTTCTTGGGTGTAGGCGTCCCAGTCGATATCGTCCCTGGTATCGGTTTCGGTTTTCTCGCTTAATCCGGAATCTTCTTCGAACTTGGTTTCGGGAGTTTCGGAGAGCCCGTCTTGCCGGTCGAGGGTATCGACCATCGGATCGGTCGATTCGAACTCGTCTTCTTGCTCTTCCCGATCTTCTCGCTCTTCCCGCTCGGCGTCTTGCTCTTCCTCAAGAAGTTCATCAAGCATCGGATTTTCTTCGAGTTCTTGCCGAATAGCCTGCACTAACTCAAGGCGGGTCATGGGGAGGAGCTTGATGGCCTGCTGCAACATCGGCGTCATAACCAGACGCTGCGACATGCGCATTTGCAACTTCATTTCCATACCCATGGGGCCGGTACTATCCTTTCAAGATTATGGTTCGCACGATCCTTGCAGTGCTTATTTTAACGTAAAATTCTCGCCAAGATAGATATTTCTAGCCCGTTCCGAAGATGCGATCATCTGCGGAGTCCCTTCTTCGATAATCGCCCCCTCACTCAGAATATAGGCTCTGTCGCAAATCCCGAGGGTATCGCGGACATTATGGTCCGTTATGAGGATGCCAATCCCCCTTTCTCGCAAGGCAAGCACCAATCCTTGAATGTCGGCCACCGCTATCGGATCGATACCGGCGAACGGTTCGTCGAGCAGTACAAACGCCGGTTCGGTCGAAAGGGTTCGGGCGATTTCGAGCCGACGCCGCTCGCCACCGGAAAGGGCGGAAGATTTGTGATCGGCCAGGTGGAGAATGCCGAATTCGTCGAGTAGCTGAGTCGCCCGCGCTTCCCGATCAAAACGGGACATCGACATCGTCTCGAGGATGGCGAGAATGTTCTCCATCACCGTCAGCTTGCGAAAGATCGACGCCTCTTGGGGGAGGTAACCGATGCCGATGCGGGCTCGCTGATACATGGCGTAATGAGTGATGTCGAGATCGTCGAGATAGACCCCGCCCGAATCGCTGGGAGTGAGGCCGACAACCATATAAAAGGTGGTGGTTTTCCCTGCGCCATTGGGGCCCAATAGTCCGACGATATCCCGATTGGTCATGGCGAAGGAGACGTCGCTGACGACCTTGCGTCCTTTGTATGACTTGGAGATCTCTTCCGCTCTTAAGGTCTTAATCACAACCGTTCTCGCAGAAGAGGGTGAGTCCGTCGATACCATCTTTGGAATAAAGACGCTCGCTGAGAATCAAAGCCTCGTCTTTTGTGGCGAAAAGTCCGGTGCGAACCCGATGCACCGGTTTACCTTTGCTCTCATCCGTGACCAGACGAGTATCGGGATACCCTTTGGCGGTCAGAAGTCGCACATATTTTTGAGCCGCTTCTTTATCTCGGAAGGCGGCCACCTGAACCGTGTAGCGAGCCCGAACGATCGGCGACGGTGTTGGGGCCGGGGTCGTTATCGGTACATCTTCTCCGGTAACGATGTTGTTCTTCTCGTCGGCGAAGAGGGTGACGGTGGCTCGACCCGGCTGACCATTGACTCCCGCCCCTCCGAGCAAGGTCATCTCCTCGGTCAGGAAGTTGTAGATGACCTTCTCGCCACTTGCGACGCTTTTACCGTCATCGAGGGTGGGGGAGCCGGTCAGAATCATGGTGTTCCGTTCTCGGAAATACTCGGCCTGATCGCCGGTGGCCCGTTTCGTCCCCTTCGTTATCAGGACCGACCCGATGGCTTTGATATGGCTGAAGTCGTTTTTCGTGTCGTCGGTGAAGACAAGAATCTTGTCGGCCACCACACGGAGGCTCCCTTTGACGGCGTCAACCGATCCGGTAAACTCGATGACCCCTTTTTCCTGGTCGGAGACCATCCGGTCGGCGCTCACCTTCAGAGGCGCCCGGTCGTCGACCGTGTCGTTAAGCGACAGGCCGCTCTCCCCCACGGCGACGTGGGGGGTGAAGGCAAGGCAGGCGAACAAAACAAGCAGAAGACGGTTCATCGATTCCCCGGCATGAAGAGAGCGGTAACGTTGGATTTCAATTCTACTGTTTTAAGCGTCGGTCGCGCCACCATACCGGTGCCGGTGATGACGAATTGTGGGCCGACGATACGAACGACGTCGTCGGTCTCGAACCGCTCTCCTTTATCGTACATGGTCATCGAATCGGTAATCAGCGCTCGCCCCATGTCGTCGATGGCGACGATTCCGCCGGTGGCGTAGACTTCGGTCCGTTGGTTGCGCAACGACCCTTTGTCGGCGACGAAGGTGATGGTCCTCCCCTTTTCGGGATAGGCGACCAACGAGAACATCGATAACGAAGCGTCCGATTGATCTTCTGTCACCACAGCCGATTGGGCCATCAGCTCGAAGAGAATCTGGCTTTCACGCCGTTCGGCGATTCTGATCTCCCCCATCGAAATCCCCGGCCCGCTACTGGCTGGCGGAGACAACAGATCGTCGTCAACGGTGACGGCGGGGGTCGAGACGATCCACCAGAGGGTAAACCCGGTCACGCCGGCTATCAGGAACAGGAGGAAAGCTCTCATGGCTCCTCCATCGTGAGGTGACGTTCATCACCGGGGCCGAGATCAAGGGTAATGGCGATTCTAACTCCGGCGGGAGGGGCCTCGAGCCGGTCGGCCCATTCGATGATCACCACGGCCTCTTCAGTTTCGTCGAACAGCCCCAACTCTTCTATTTCGGCTGGGTCGTTGAGTCGATAGAGATCGGCGTGACGAATCGGCGTTCGCCCTCCTTTATATTCGTTCACCAGCGCGAACGAGGGGGAGCGGACCGGCGTCGTTTCGGGGGAGTCCAAGTCCGCGGCATATCCCTTGGGTAACGGTGGTTTTGCCGGCCCCCAGCGGTCCCGCCAGCAGAATCGTCTCTCCCCCTTGAAGCCGCGCGCCAAGCTCGACGCCCCATTGGAAGGTCGCTTCGGGAGAGTCGGTGGTGATGCGGGTCAAGGTCACAGGCCTAGAGCTTGCGTCGGGAGGGTGACGGTAAAGGTGGCGCCTTCTCCCCGTACGCTTTCGACGGCAATACTTCCTCCGTGAGCTTCCACCGCCATGCGGCAGAAGGCCAGTCCCAGTCCGACGCTATAACGGCCGGCGTCTTTTCCTTGATAATAGCGGTCGAACAGATGGGGAATGTCGTCCGGGTCGATCCCGGCGCCACGGTCGGTGACCTTGAATATGATCTGCCGATCGTTCCCCTCAAGCGTCAGGATGATCTTGTCGCCGGGGCCGGTGTGGTTATTGGCGTTGGATAGAAGATTCCAGAGAACCCTTTCAATAACCTGTTGATCGACCATCGCCGGAAGAGGGGCGGAGGGAAGATCGGTTTCGACCGCTTTTTCTTCTCGTCCCGCCATGGAGGCCAGACGCCGAGCCGCTTCCTCAATAAAGGGGGTCATCTCGACCATCGACCGGTTGAGCGCAAACCGGCCTTCTTCCATCTTCCCGACGTCCAGAATGTTCATAATCATTCGCAGGAGACTTTCCCCGGCGGCCATGGAGTTTTCAAGTAGCTCTTGGCCGAAATCGTCCAACGGCGCGTCGGTAAGCATATTGAGGTTGGCGATGATTTCGCCGGTCGGCCCTTTCAGATCGTGGACGATCATACTGGTCAACTGTTCCCGATAGGCCTGCATATTTCTGAGTTCTTCGTTGGCCTTGGCCAAAGCGTCCCGTTGCTCGCGCGCCTCTTTACCGAGGAGGGCGGCCAAAGTCATCCCGGCGAACATGCTCAAGATCGCCTCGTCACTTTTACGAAACGCCCGACGGCTCGTTTTGTCGGTGACGTTCATCACCCCCAAAGGTTCTCCCTGAAAGATAATCGGGAGGGTAAGAAGGGTGGCGGTTTTATATTGTCCGTCACTGTAGAAATCGATTCCTTGGCTTGCTTCGCCGATGGCGTCGATAAGGAGCGCTTTTCGTTCTCTTATGGCGGTCGCCGACACGGCGCTGTCGTAGATGCTTCGAGTTGCGCCGATGAGATTGGAGTCGGTGGCGGCCCGAACGACCAGCTCCTCCCCATGCAGCAACATGATGGAGCCACGTTCGGCTCCAAGGACCGCTAAGGTTTGGCGCAAAAAGATGTCGAGACGGCCGTCTAACGGCATCGCTTCGTCGTTTAGCGCGGTCATGGCGTTGGCTACTTCGATGAGAAGCTCCTCGCCCAGAGGGACGCCGTTGTCCGCCACTTCCTCCGCCTCCATACCATTTCCCCGAAGAGGTTAAGCGATCATGACCGGTAACGCCAAATAGCCGAGAGCGTAGTAGAGAAGAACCAGTCCGAGGAGGAGGATGATCATGTTCACGATGACCGACACTCCATGTAGCTTGCCGAACTCTTTTCGGAGCTCGGCCACCTTCGCTTCGTCCCCTTCGGCGGTCCGTATTTCCATTTTCACCTCACGGGCGCGAGGTCCGTTGACCATGCCCGAATAGAAGACCAATCCCCCCATAAGGGCGAGCAGAACAAAGGCGATTTTCACGCCGCCGCCGAAGCCGATCTTCGTTCCAATAAAAAAGAGGGTGGCGACGGCCAAGACAACGCTGACCTCTTCGAGCAAGAAGTATTTGGGGAAGAGCGCGCCGACGATCTCGCCGGCCTGTTTTCGTTCGAACCCTTTGAAGATCGCCGGGGCGGCCACGAACGAGAAGAAGATTATCGAGCCGAGCCAGCTCACCAGCGTCAGCAGGTGGAGATATTTTGCGAAGGTTAACATCGGATATTCCTCTTCCCTCAACGCTCGTCGGCGCTGATGATGGTGTTTTTGTAGCCGGCCTTGGTCTGAAGGTTATTCTGCTCACGCTCGGCGGCGCCCCGCGTTTTGAACGGACCGACACGAACCCGATAGTAGGTGAGCCCCTCTTTCATGAAGGGAATCACATAGGCCCGGTATCCTTTGTTACCGAGCTGAATGCGCAACCGGGTCGCTTCGTTCCGGTCGCCGACGGCGGCTATCTGAACCGAATAGAAGGTTCCGGGGGTTTCTTTCTCCGCCACCGGTTTGGTCGGGGCGACTGTCGGACGGGGGGTCGGCTTAGGGGTCGGTTTAACGGTCGGCTTAGAGGTCGGTCGTGCCGTCGGTTTTGCTGTCGGCTCGGGGGTGGCGGTCACGACCGTTACCGGCGCAGGAGGGGCGGGGGGGGCGTCCGACCGGGGGACCGCCGCTTGATCGGGGGTCTCTTCGGTGAGGGTTTGAGTGAAGAGAAACTGAGGCGTTGGGGTCGGGGTCGGATCGGTAACGCCGGTCGATGCGAGGATCTTCTTCGAATCGAGCGGGGTGGCGGTGGTGTCGACCACCTTCGCTTCCGGCGTGGTGTCGGCGACCTCTTCTTCGCTGCTTCCACGGGTGAGATACCCCAAGGCGAAAGAGAGAAGGGCCACCAACAGAACGCTGGCGATCAGCAGGGTGGCGTTGCTCGGACCGGAAGGGGAGCCACCGACGGGGGGGGTGCGACGACGATGTTGTTCGACCATGAATCACATTCTCTCAGGCGCAGTGATGCCGAGGAGCCCGAGGCCGTTGGAGAGAGTCGTTTTGACCGCCGCCACCAGCGACAAACGGGCTCTCGATAGATTTACGTCTTCGGAAACGACCCGGTTGTTTTTGTAGAACCGGTGGAAGATGGCGGAGGTCTCCGTCAGGTATTGCGTGATAAACCAGGGGGCGTAATGGCGGGCCGCCGATGCGACCTGATCGGGAAAGGCGGCCAGTTTGCGAATCAGCCGCAAGGCATCCTCGTCTTCGAGCAGGGTGGCGTCGATTTCGTCGAAAGAAACCGGCTTGACCCCTTCTTCTCCCGCTTTGCGGAAGATGTTGGCGCAACGGGCGTGGGCGTATTGCACGTAGTAGACCGGGTTTTCGTCTGATTGCGCCTTGGCCAAATCGACGTCGAAGTCGAGCTGGCTGTCGGACGAACGCATGAGGAAAAAGAAACGGGTGGCGTCGATGCCGACTTCGTCTAATATCTCCCGCAAGGTGGTAAAGACCCCAGCTCTGGTCGACATCGCCACCAGTTCTCCCCCCCGTTTCAGGTTGACGATCTGGACCAGCAAAACCTTCAACTGCTCCGGGTCGTACCCCAAAGAGCCAACCACCGCTTTCATCCGGGGAATGTAGCCGTGATGATCGGCGCCCCAGATATCGACAACGGTTTTGAAGCCACGGTCGAATTTATTTTTGTGATACGCCATGTCGGCGGCCAGATAGGTAGTAGGGCCACCGTTGCCCCGGCGGACGACCCGGTCTTTTTCGTCGCCGTAATCACCGGTTTTAAGCCAAAGGGCGCCTTCGCTCTCGTAGATATGTCCCGCTTTTCGGAAGGTCTCGATGGTTCGTTCCACTTCGCCTGCGGCGTGTAGCGTCGCTTCGGAGAACCAATTGTCGAACCGAACGCGGAACTCTTCGAGATCATGTTTGATCCCGTTCATAATTGAGGTGGCGGCGTAATCGCGGGCTATGGGCAACGATTGGTCGGTCGGCTGGTCGAGGACGGCCTCTCCCTTTTCGTCGATGAAGGCTTTGGCGACATCAACGAGATAGTCACCTTTGTAGGTCGGTTCGTCTTCGACCGGACGTTTCGCCACTTCGGCGGCACGCACCAACAGGCTCCGTCCCAAGTTGTCCATCTGGAGACCGACGTCGTTGATATAATACTCGGCAGTGACGTCGTAGCCTGCGGCCGAGAGAATTCGGGCGATGGCGTCACCGACGGCGGCGCCCCGGCCATGGCCGATGTGAAGGGGGCCGGTCGGGTTGGCCGAGACGAACTCGACCATGACTTTTTCACCCTTGCCCGTGTCGGTGCGGCCCCAAGCGTCTCCCTCTCGATGGAGTTGGGCCAAGCGATCGACCCATGCGGCAGGGGAGACCCGGACGTTGATAAAGCCGGGACCAGCGACCGACGCTTCGTCGAAGAGGGGGTCGGCCAAAAGCCGTGTGACGATCCCTTCGGCGATCTGGCGCGGGTTTTTCTTTAGTTTGGAGGCCAGGATCATGGCCGCGTTGGTAGAAAAATCGCCGAATTTCTCTTCCTTGGGGAGGAGGATTTCGATCGATCCGTCAAACGATTCGGTCAGTCCGGCTTCGGCGACCGCTTCAGCCACAGCGTGGCCGACTTTTTGTGCGACGTCCTCTTTCATCGGTCCTTTCGGATGCGCTAAATAGATAAACCTACGGCCTTCGAGGCGCTATGTAAAGGGAAAGATCGCCTCTCCCGAAAGAGAATCGATTTTTCGACATTGGCATCAAATTGTCATTCACTTCCGTTCGAAACGCAACAGCGAGTCCCCTTGAAAAGCAACGTTAAAGGCAGCGCCCGTTTTCTCCCGTTCCTCCTCTGGTGGCCGATGGTCAACCGGGGTACGCTCAAAGGCGATTTTTTCGCCGGCCTGACCAACGCCGTCGTGGTTCTCCCCCAAGGGGTCGCCTTCTCCATGATCGCCGGGCTACCCCCGGCCTACGGTCTATATACCGCCATCATCCCGCCGATCATCGCCGGGCTCTTCGGCTCGTCGCGCCATCTCATCTCCGGCCCGACCACCGCCATCTCCATCGTCGTCTTCTCGACCATCTCGCCGATGGCCGAAGCGGGGACCGAGACCTTTATCACCCTGACGCTAACCATGACCTTCATCGCCGGTCTTTTTCAGGCGGCGTTGGGTTTTGCGAAGATGGGGGCGTTGGTCAACTTCATCTCTCACTCGGTTGTGGTCGGTTTCACCGCAGGCGCCGCCATACTGATCGGCACCAGCCAACTGAAACATATTCTGGCCATCTCCATCCCGTCGGGGGAATCGTTCATCCATATTTGGGGTCTGATCCTCAGCAACATCACCAACACGAATGGCTACGTCTTTTTAGTCGCCACGATCACGCTGGCCGTCGCGGTGGCAATCAAAAAGCTAAAACCCCGTTGGCCCGGTATGCTGATCGCCATGGTCGTCGGCGCGTTGGTGGCGGCCGCCATCGGGGCGGAAGAGCATGGTATTCGCCTCGTCGGCGCCATACCGAGCTCCCTTCCCCCCTTTTCGATACCGGAGTTTAGCGCCAAAGCGATCCGGGAACTGACATCGGGGGCCATCGCCATCGCCATGCTGGGGCTCATCGAAGCGGTCTCCATCTCCCGTTCCATCGCCACCAAATCGGGGCAACGGATCGACGGTAATCAGGAGTTCATCGGTCAAGGACTCTCCAACGTTATCGGCGCCTTCTTCTCCTGCTACGCCTCATCCGGCTCGTTCACCCGTTCGGGACTCAACTATTCGGTCGGCGCCCAGACGCCGATGGCGGCGGTATTCGCGGCGATCTCGTTAGCGATCATCCTCCTGCTCGTTGCGCCGTTGGCCGCCTATCTGCCGATCCCGGCCATGGGGGGGATCGTCCTATTGGTCGCGTACAACCTGATCGACTTTCATCACATCAAAGTGATTCTGAAGGCCGAGAAGGGGGATGCGGCGGTGTTGGTCACCACCTTCCTTTCGACCCTTTTCGTCGAACTCGAGTTCGCCATATACGTCGGCGTTCTCCTTTCGCTCATTCTCTACCTGAACCGGACCAGCAAACCGCGCATTGTTCCCCGGGTTCCCGATCCGTTCCAGAAGAACCGCCCCTTCTTCACCGATCCCGATCTGGCCGAGTGCCCGCAGATTAAAATCCTTCGGATCGACGGCTCAATTTACTTCGGATCGGTCAATCATGTGGAGTCGGTCCTCCAGTCGGTCGACGAGTGGGAACCGGACCAGCTCCATAAGCTGATTGTTATGAGCGGGGTCAACTTCATCGACGTCGCCGGCGGGGAGATGCTGGCCCATGAGGCGGCTCGTCTGAGAGGGAAGGGGGGGCGACTCTATCTTTACGGGGTTAAAGAAGACGTCCGCCGGGTCCTTCTGCAAGGGGGCTATCTGAAAGATGTGGGGGTGGAGAATATTTTCTGCTCGAAATCCGAGGCGATCAGTTTTATCCTGAAACACATCTCGGCCAACCGTTGCCGCTCCTGCGCCGAGAAGGTTTTTGAAGAATGCGTCGATTTTGAAAGAAATCCTGGCGTTGAAATCAATCGCACTCCGTTGATGCATGAGGGGATACGAGACGCCGACCATTGCAGAGCCAATCTTAAGAAATAGCGCCTCTTTTTGCCTCCTTTTTTGAAAAAAAATCGCCACCGGCTAAAGTTGTGAAGTTTCCCGCCGATAAAACAGATAAGGTTTAATATGTCATCAGGCCTTCGTTGAGGCAGGGATCGTCGTCAGGAGTTATCGTCATGGCAAAAGTGGGCATTTCTCAACAGAGCGATTCGGAACGGATCGCCAAGGCCTCCACCTATTCCCGCACCCCTTCGCAAGCCGAAAAACGGGGTCCCATGGGACGGGCCAAGACCCCCGGACTATCGGGCTTCATTATTAGCGGTGGACCACGCGGAGTTCTAAAACAGACCAACGTTGGCGACGTTAACTCCACCGTCGACAAACTGGCCAAGCAGGGGATGGAGACAGCGGGGAAGGTTCGTCAAGCCGCCAAGGCGCAGTCGGCGGAGGTCACCCGCCAGTTCCAAACCCAGATCACCGGCAAAGGGGGAAAGAGCTCGTCGGTCGGCTAAGAGGGGTGATCCCCTTTATCGTCCTCCGCCGTGGGAGGGGAGCCCGGCTCGGTGTCCCGCAGTACCGCCTCGCCGATTTTTTTTCCGGCCATCTTCACCGGATTTCTCACCGTTTCGATCCCCTCTTCGAATCCTTTTCCCACATCACCGACCGACTCTCGCATATCGCGTAACGACCGGGTCAGCTCGGCGTAAAGCTTGCCCAAGGTTCGGGCCACTTCGGGAATACGGTCGGGGCCTATCACCACCAGCGCTATGGCCAGAATAACCAACATCTCCGGCATACCGATTCCGAACATCTTTCGCTCCTTACGCCGTCTCGTTCCTTGTCGAAACGAGAATGGGACAACGATTCAATCTTCCGATAGTGTATTATAGATCGACAGTTCCCGACGATTTCTCGTAGTCTTTCCAAAGGTTTTCTCAAAACAGATGGTCGAAACAGAAGACGATTCGAAAGAAGAACTCTTTCAAGAGTTTCTCGAAGAATCGGAAGAAATGATCACCGAAATGGAGCAGTTCTCCATATCGCTGGAGTCGAATCCGGGCGACATGGAAGCCATTCACGGCATCTTTCGTTGCGCCCATTCGATCAAAGGGAACTCCGCCTTCTTCGGACTGACCCAAGTCCAGACCTTCTGCCACCAGTTCGAAAGTTTTCTCGACCTTGTACGGGAACGGACAATCCCGGTCGACCGCGACCTGGTTCACTTCATCCTCGACGGCGCCGATTTTCTGAAAAACATTACCGGTCGTCTTCGGATGGAGGGGATGGGGGTCGCCATACGTGATGACGAGCAGGCCTACTTCGAACAGTTGCAAGAGCGAACCGGAGCTCACTCCGACGAGAGCAAGCTGGAGACCCTCCGGGGTGAAATGATTTCCTACTTCGCCAGGATGAAAGAAGATGGGCATCTCGACGACGCGGACAATCCGGTCAAAGAACTTTATGACCTCATCAACCGTTACGCCCCCGATATGGTGCGGGAACAGAAAAAAGGAGGGGCCGTCGGTGGGGTACGGTGGATATTCGACACCCTCGACGTGACCGAAGAGTACGCCGACCTTCTGGCGGTGGTCGCAGAAGCCAAGACCGGCGATTATGTCGATAATCCTTTCGAACGGATCATGAACGCGGTCAACGGTCTGTTGTCGAAACATCTCTCGTCGGATATCGAAGAGCCGGTGGAGGCGTTGCAGGAGTTTAAAGACGATTTCGAGATGTTCTACCAAGACGAGATCGGTATCGATGAGATGATGATCATCTCCATCGAAGAGGCGCTCGGCATCTATGCCGAAAGTGGCCTGACCGAGGTGAAGCCGGAGAAGACCCCGACGCCGAAGACGACGACCGGCGATGGGAAAACGAGCGCTCCGGGCGAGGGAACGGTAAAGACCAAAACGGTTCGGATCAACGAGTCGCTCTTGGACGACCTCATCGATCATGTGGGCGAGTTGATCACCATCAACGCACTCTTCAACATTATCCAACGAAAGCTCGAACAGAAACAGTACGAAGGCTTAAACGTCGATCTGAAGAATACGAACCAGGCCTTCGTATTTCTGTTGCCGAGCTTCGTTGATTAATGTTGAAGTTCGTTGATGGTGATCAACTCGCCCTTATG
>CALOCG010000013.1:0-52075 GCA_942491805.1 Nitrospinota bacterium | reverse complement strand
AGCATCGTCACCCCCGCCTTCACCGCTCCGGGCGCGTGGCATCTGAGACAGAGTTTCTCGGCCGTGCCGCCGGAAAGATAGTGGGCTTCGTAATAGGAGGCGACGAAGATCGGGTCGGAGGTCGACCGGGCGTGCATCGAATCTTTCCACCGTTTGTGGATATCACCGTGGCAGGAACCGCAGACCCGGCTCTGGTCGAGCCCGTCTTCGTTTATTTTAACCCCCTGCGCCGAGGCGACGGTCGGCGCCGTCAAAAGAAGCAGGAGCAAGAACGTCCCGCACAGCCCCGCATGGGGCGTTGCAGCCCGCCCGACGCTCTTGAACATCTCCCCTCACTCCTCGCTGATAACCGATGGGCGCGCACGCGCACGAAACTTTCCGGCGCTTGACCCGTTTATTCTCCGGTGGCTGTGCCCCAGTGTCAATGTCGTTCCCTCTCGGCGTCACGACAACGCCCCCTCGAACAACCGACGCCTTAAGGCGACCGGGTGGCGGGCGCCCCATGCTACAATGCGGGCTTTCCGTCCACCGTTACCCTATGATGATGCGAAAGTGAGCCAAAGGATGCGCGACCTGGTCGTAACCTCTGCCCTTCCCTATGCCAACGGATCGATCCACCTGGGGCATCTGGTCGAATACTTGATGACCGACATCTTCGTCCGGTTCCAAAAAATGCGTGAAGGACGTCGGGTTCTCTATTTTTGCGCCGACGACACCCACGGCGCTCCGATCATGATTCGGGCACGTAAAGAGGGGATCACCCCCGAAGAGCTGGTCGCTCGGTACCACGCCGAACATCTGGCCGACTTCACCTCGTTCGGCATCGCCTTCGACAACTACCACTCAACGAATTCGCCCGAAAACAAAGACGTCTCTGAGGAGATTTACCTCTCTCTCAAAAAGAACGGCAATATCGTCTCCCGCGATATCGAGCAGACCTATTGCCCCCACGACGCCATGTTCTTGCCCGACCGGTTCGTCCGCGGCGTCTGCCCCAAATGCGGGGCCGACGATCAATATGGCGACTCGTGCGACAAATGCGGCGCCCACTACGAGCCGACGGCCTTAAAAGAACCCCGTTGTTCGTTGTGCGGGACGGTCCCGATAAAAAAATCGAGCCGTCATCTCTTTTTCCGGGTGGCCGACTATGAAGAGACGCTACGCGCCTACATGGAGACCGACGCTCTCCAGCCGGAGGTGAAAAACTTCATGGCGACCTGGCTCAAAGACGGTCTCAAGGAATGGGACATCAGCCGCGACCCCCCCTACTTCGGATTTCGCATCCCCGAAGAGGAAGAGGAAAAATATTTCTACGTCTGGCTCGACGCCCCCATCGGCTATCTGGGAAGCGCCAAACACTGGGCCGAGGAGCGGGGTCAGACCCTCGACGACCTGTGGCGGAACGACAACGTCGACATCCACCATTTCATCGGCAAAGACATCACCTATTTCCACACCCTCTTCTGGATCCCGACCCTGACCGGTTCCGGCTACCACGTCCCGGCCAAGATCCACGTCCACGGGTTCCTCACCGTCAACGGCGAAAAGATGAGCAAGTCGAAGGGGACCTTCATCAACGCCCGCGACTATCTCAAGCATCTCGACCCGGAGTATCTCCGCTACTACTACGCCACGAAGATCAGAAACTCGGTCGACGATATCGACCTGTCGATGGACGACTTCCTCCACCGGGTCAACGCCGAACTGGTGAACAAGATCGCCAATCTCGGTTCACGAACCATCGGGATGCTCAACAAGCTCGACAACCGTCTTGGGTTCGACGGCTTCAGTAGTGGAAGCCGCGAAATGGATCTGTTGGAGATGATAAAGGGGGAGGCCCCCGCCATCGCCGCCGATTACGAAACATGTGACTTCAGCCTCGCTCTCAAAAAAATCGCACGGTTGGCCGATGCCGCAAACGAGTATATCGACGCCGCCAAGCCATGGGATTACAAGAACGAACCGGAACGCCAGAGACACATTCTCACTACCGGCATCAACGCATTCCTGTTACTGACCAAATACTTGAAACCGGCAATCCCTGCTTTTGCGCAGAAAGTCGAATCGATACTCAGAATCGCTCCCCTTGAGTGGAATTCATTCGGAGACACTCCCGATTTCCTCCACAACCACGAGATCGGCGCCTTCGAACGACTCGCCAACCGGATCGAACAGAAATCGCTCGACGCCCTCATCGAGACGGCCAAAAAGAACGGTGAAGCCCCCGCAAAGGTCGAGACGAAACAGGAAGAGAAAAACCCCGAGATCGAATTCGACGACTTCGCCAAGGTCGATCTTCGCACCGCCACCGTCCTCTCGGCGATAAAAGTCGAGAAGGCCGACAAACTCCTCCATCTGACCATCGACGTCGGCGGTGAGGAACGGTCGCTGGTGGCGGGGGTCGCGCAACATTACACGGCAGAAGAGATGGTCGGGAAAACTATCGTCATCGTCGCCAACCTGAAACCGCGCAAGCTACGCGGCATCGTCAGCCAAGGGATGCTCTTGGCGGTGAACGACGGCGCGACGCTGAGACTGGTGGCGCCGGAACAAAAGATGCCGTCCGGGATTCGGGTTTCCTAGAAAACGCCCCTTAACCTGTCCATGGCGCGGCGGAGGCGCGAGCCAACGGCAGGAGGAGAAGAGCCGTACGGCTCCGCAGGCATCTCATTTCGATAGGCCCGGCGATCGTTTCGCGTCTGTCCGGCCCCAAGCGGGCGAAGGGCGCGGCTATTGAGTAGACGGGGCAGATCCCCCCGCCGCGCCGCGCAGGCGTTTGAAGCGTTTCATGCGAAATTGTTCTTCCCGTTCCCGTTCTTCCAGCCGCGAAACGATAAGGGCGATATCGCTCTCTACCTGCGGACGGACCACCGTTTCGAGCATGTTCAGCATCCGGCTCGTTTTTCTATACGCCCTTCCCAACGTCATCGCGCGGGCTTCCGCCACCCCCGCCTTCGCCATCGCCTCCAACGCCACCTCGAACCGGGCGGCCGCCTCATCGACCGTCGGGCTACGCGTTCCCGGCGCCGATCCGCGCCGCAAAGGCGACCGATGAGGATTGAACCAGACAAGCTCCGGCAAGAGCGCCCCCCATTTACGTTCGGTGGCGATCTCTATCGACAGAGCGCTCTCAGAGGTCAACGCCGCCGACATCACCTCGTCCGACGGCTCCGCCGACAACGCCGCCGCCAACGCCCGGACGGCCCGTTCAAGGGTCTCTTCAACCCCCCGTCGGCTCTCGTGGGCGTGGCGTAACGACCCGGTGAAATCCTCCATCAGCGCCTCTTTTTTTCGGGTCAACAGATCGACGCCTCGGCGGATCAGCGCACGACGACGACGCAGTTTCGCCAGTTCCACCCGGTTGCTACGGAGCCTGCTCATGAAGCCCCCTTCGCGAGATACCGTTCGATCATTCCCTTGTCGACCCGCACCAGCTCACTCGTCGGCATGGAGGCGAGCAACCGCCAGCCGACGGCGAAGGTCTCCTCCATGGTCCGGGCGCCCCCCGCTTGCCCCACATATTCTTTCTCGAACGAATCGGCGAAAGCGAGATACCGCCGCTCCAACGGGGTCAACCCTTCTTCGCTCACCAGCGACGCCACCTCCCGCAGCTCTTTTCCGCGTGCGTAGAGCATGTAGAGCTGATCGGCCAACTGCCGATGGTCGCCTCTCGTTCGTCCTTCGCCGATACCGTGATCCATCAGCCGCGAAAGACTTTGCAACGTGTTCACCGGGGGGAAGATTCCTTTCCGATGCAACCCACGGTCGAGAACGATCTGCCCTTCGGTGATGTAGCCGGTCAGGTCGGGAATCGGGTGGGTGATATCGTCGTCCGGCATGGTGAGTATCGGAATCTGGGTGATCGACCCGGCTTTCCCCCTGATCCGCCCCGCCCGTTCGTAGAGTTGCGCCAAGTCGGTGTAGAGATAACCGGGATACCCCCGCCGCCCCGGTATCTCCTCTTTGGCCGACGAAATCTCCCGCACCGCGTTGGCGTAGTGGGTCATGTCGGTCATCACCACCAACACGTCCATGGCCAAGTCGAAAGCGAGATACTCGGCCATGGTCAGCGCCAGCCGGGGGGTGAGGAGCCGTTCGATGACCGGATCGTCGGCCTGATTCAGATAGACCACCGACCGGTCGATGGCGCCGGTCTCGAAAAACGAGGTCGTGAAAGCGTCGGCCTCCCGCGAGGTGACACCGATCCCGGCGAAAACCAGAGCGAACGGCTTGCCGTCAAGAGTCCCGGCGTTGGCGATAATCATCCGGGCGATCTCGTCCGCCGGCAAGCCGGCGCCGGAGAAGATCGGAAGCTTTTGTCCCTTCACCAACGTGTTCAGCCCGTCGATGGCCGACACCCCGGTGACCATAGGGTCGCCGGGTCGATCGCGCCTCAGCGGGTTGATGGCGCCGCCGTAGATGTCGCGGCGGACCATCGGCAAGAGGGGAGGCGCCCCGTCAAGGGGCGTTCCGGCGCCGGAGAAGATGCGCCCCAAAGCCAACGGCGACAGGTCGAGCCGCAACCCTTCGTCGCGGAAACGGCTCACCGTCGTCGCCGGGCGGATGCCGTCGGTCGGACCGAAGAGCTGCACCGCCACCCGGTCGCCGTCGATCTCCACCACCTGCCCGGTTCGGACGTCGCCGGTGTCGAGTTCCATCGACACCAACGCCCCGTAGGGGACATCGTCCGCCCGACGCAAAAAGAGCAACGGCCCTCGCAAAGCGTCGGCGGTTCGGTAACGTCGTTCCATGGTCATTCCTCCTCACCGAATCGACGGTCGGCGGTGGCCAGAAGATCGGCGATTTCTTCGGTCAACGCTTCCCCCTCCAACTCTTTGAGGCGAAGCAACCGGGTTGTCAACGCCGGGTCGGTCACCCGGTCGAGCGGGACACCTCCGTCGAGCGCCAGCTTCGCCCGGTCGATGTAGGCCAAAAGGGTGGTCAGCATCACCCCCTGTTTTTCCGGCGGACAAAAGCCGTCGGTCGGATGAACGGCGCTCTGACGCATATACCCCTCACGCATCCAACGGGCGGAGGCCAGCGTAAAACGGTCCCGTTCTTCCAAAGTGTCGGCGCCGACCACCCGTGCGATCTCTTCTAGCTCCTCTTCCTGTTGCAGCAGAATCCGAAGGCGAGCCGTCATGACACCCCACGCTTCGTTCACGTTATCCCGATACCATCCGGCCAGTTGCGGAGCCACCAACGAATAGGAGCTCCGCCAGTTGATGGCCGGAAAATGGCGTTGGTTGGCGAGCTCCGGGTCGAGCCCCCAGAAGGTGGAAGCCATCCGCAACGACGCCTGCGTCACCGGTTCGGAGAAGTCCCCCCCCGGCGGCGAGACCGCCCCGATGATGGTGACGGCGCCGGTCTCCTCTTCCCGTCCGGCGATGGTCGTCGCCCCGGCCCGTTCGTAGAAAGCCGACAAGAGACTGGCCAGATACGACGGATATCCCTCCTCGCCCGGTATCTCTTCTAACCGAGAGGATATCTCCCGTAGCGCCTCGGCCCATCGGGAGGTCGAGTCGGCCAGCACGATCACCGAGTAGCCCATGTCGCGGTAATATTCGGCGATGGTGACACCGGTGTAGATCGACGCTTCCCGGGCCGCCACCGGCATGTTCGACGTGTTGGCGATCAGGACCGTCCGGTTCATCAGGGGATCGCCGGTGGCCGGGTCGATGAGCCGTTGCAGTTGGTCGAGGGCTTCGGCCATCTCGTTCCCCCGTTCGCCGCAACCGATATAGACCACCACATCGGCCGCGCCGCGCCGGGCTATCGACTGTTCCAACACCGTCTTGCCGGTGCCGAACCCGCCGGGGATGATCGCCGCCCCCCCTTCGGCCACCGGGAAGAGAGTATCGACCACCCGTTGCCCGGTGATAAGCGGTTTCTTCAGTTTCAGCCGTCGGGCGCGAGGTCGCGGTTTTCGTATCTCCCATCGTTGCGAAAGGAATATGGGCGTACCGTCATCGAGCGTGACAACGGGATCGGTGACACGCCACTGGCCGGGAAAAACTGCGGCCACGACGCCGACGACACCGTGGGGAACCATGATCCGATGAAGAATCGGCCCACTCTCTAGGCCACCGTGCCGACCACCATTCCCCCGGTCACTTTGTCGCCGACTGCTACCGTCGGCGTAAAGGGCCAGCGGCGTTCACGGTCGAGCCGATAGACCGACGCCCCCCGGTCGATAAAGTCGCCCCATTTATCGGCCAAGGTGGCCAGCGGGCGTTGCACCCCGTCGTAGATCGTGCCGAGCAATCCCGGTCCCAGCTCGACCGTAAACTGCTCGCCCGACCGGAAGAGGGGATCGCCGGTTTTGAGACCCTGCGTCTCTTCATAGACCTGCAACGTGGCCCGGTCGCCGTCGATACGGATCACCTCTCCCATCAAGCGGTCGAGCCCCACATGGACCACCTCCCGCATGAAGGGGGCGTTCATCCCTTCGGCCACCACCGTCGGCCCGGCGATCCGGGCGACCCGCCCTTCCCGTTTCATAGCCGTATCCTGAAATGAAAACCGGTGGCCCGGTAGGCGAGTTCTTCGGTCTCGTCGAGAGAGGTGGTGGCGCCGCTCCACGTTTCGGGATAACGAAATCGGGTGATCAACGGCGCTCCCGCCCGCTCCAAACGGTAGCCGATTTTCGTCGTCAATCCACTCGTCCCACGCCACCGGCAGGGCGATCATGCCGATTTCCCCGCCGTCGATCATCCGGGCCAACTCTTCGTTAAACCGTTCCGGCCCGGTCACCGCCACCGTCGCGGCGCCCCCGAGGCGGAAACCGACCTCCTCCCCCCACGGGGCGAGGATCGCGAAGCGGCGGATATTTTTCATGCGGCTCTCCCCATGAAGAGCGAAGCCGTTTCGTCCGCCGGGGCTCCGGCCCCGCCGAAGATAAGGGCGCTCCTCAGATCGGCGACCCGGTGGTCGAGTTCGGTCATCAACCAGAGAACCCGGTTCGGTCCGAGAGGATTTTCGACGCCGCGACGGAACTGTCGTCCTTCGACCCAATGTTCTATCCGTCGCGCGAACGCAATCGGGGCATCGTCGGTTTCGACGCCGAAGAGGATAGACAATCGTTCGATCCCCTCTTTGCGTTCGCCGCGACAGAGCGACCGAAAGAGAGGTCGAGCGATCCGCCCGCCTCCGTCGACGAACCATCGGTCGGGATCGATATTTCCCTTCTCGACACCGGCCACCAAAAGCGCCGTCCTCCCGTTCGTCAGATCGGCCCGGTCTCGATAATAGGGCGCCGTGGTCGGATAGCGGCAAGTCTGTCGGGGAACGAGGGTGGCGTAGAGATAGCCGAGTATCGCCCGTTCCCCCTCTTCCCGATTCTCCTTGAACGACGCCGGGTCGATGGCGGCGGCGAGGGGATGCTTCCCTTGACGGAGGAACTCGACGAAGGCTTCGGTGTCGAGCGAACGGTTCCATCGGTCGGCGGAACGGACCGGCCCGAGAAGGGGAACGAACCGGTAACGCCGCTCCCGCTCGACCCCTTTGGCGCCGTGGTAGCGCAACGCCCTGATAACCCCCTCCGTTTCCCAGAAGAGGGCGAGGTCACGTTCCCGCCCCAAACGGCGCGCCGTTTCGCGGCGGAGTCGGTCGGCGCCGTCGGCGACGATGCGCAATCCTTTCGGAACCAGATCGTCGCTGGTTCGTTGCGGCAGATGGCGAAGCAATTCTTCTTCGAACGGAGAGGCCTGCAACAGAGTGTAGAGCAGTTCGGAGTCGAAACGGTTCACCAGACGGCGCAACGCCTCCCGGTGGGGGAATCGGCTTCGCGTCGCCTCCATCCAGGTGATCGCCCGTTCAAAGGACATCCCGCACTCCTTCCGCAAGCGGTGCGGCTTACGTCTCCCCGCACCGGTCCCAAAGTCGATCGAGCCGCACCGATAACCGTTCATGTATCTCGAAATCGCCTTCGATGGAGACGGCCACAAAACCGTCATCGACAGCCGAATCGATGTGGGGGGCGGGCGAGCTGGTCCCGCCTAAGGCCCGCGCCGTCGTCCGGTCGGCCACCGTTTCACCCACGGCGCCGAGCCGGGCGGTCACCAACCCCCATCGCCGGTGGACATAAGGGGTATAGTCGTCACTTGCCATAAAGGCGAGCCACCGTTGGCGCACTCCCTCCCGCACCGCATCGAGCGCCATCTGCTGCATGACCTGTTCCCGACGACGCGCGGCGACCGTCGCTTGGGATGCGGCGACCCGTTGGCGCAAAGCTTCGTGACGCGTGGCTTCGGCCTCTCGCTCCTTCGTCATCCGTGCGGCGGACCGTCGGGCTTCCGTCAGGATCGTTTCGGCCTCGGTCTTGGCGTCGGCCACGATCCGCTCCTCCCGCGTCGCCGCTTCGGCCTTGAGCGCCTCAATCAGTTTTTCGACGCTCATCGGAGAAGCAGATAGGCGATGACGAAGCCGAGAATGACCATCGTCTCGGGAATCGCCATCAGGACGATCAACATGCCGAATATCTCTTTCTTCTCGGTCAAGGCCGCCACCGCCGCCGCACCGATACGAGCCTGGGCGTAGCCGGTGGCCAACGCCGCAATCCCGATGGCCAGCGCCGCCGCCACTGAGGTTAAGTTTCCCTCCATAACGCGTTTCCTTTCTTTTGGTCGGTCATTCGAGTGGGGCGTACGGCTCCCCTCCCGCCTCATAGAACAGTCCGAAGAACTCGACAAACAACAACCGCCCGGCGTGAATCGTTGGCCCGGCCACGCCGATGACAAAACTGAGGAGGTGGAAGATCCCTCCCAACAGAACGCCGAGAAGTATCGACTCCGGCATAAGGGCCATTTCGTGCGCCAGATCGGCGAGCGTCACCGCTGCGATGCCAAGGGCCATCAGCCGGGCGTGACTCAAGACACTCGACAACAACCGTGGAGCCTCCATCAGATTGATGATCGGACGGCAGACGAAAAGCTTCGCCACGAAAGCGACGGCCCCCAACTCCACCGCCGGCTCGATGGAAAGACCGACATAGGTGAGCCACCCACCCGTGAGCGTCGCCCCGACCAAGAGGAAGTCGGCCAGTCGGTCGAACCCTTCCCGTCGTTCGCCGCGACGAAAGGCGCTCCGGGCGCCAAGGAGTATGCCGCCGCCGACCGCTATCCCGCCGATGGCTAACGTCGCCCCCAGCAAGGCGTCGGCGCCATGCTTGCCGGTCGAAGAGAGGACCGGGGAGTCCAAAGGCTCCCCATAGGGGACCGAACATCTCGCCGTAGAGTCCACCGAAAAAAATCGAGACCGTCGCCGCCGCGGCGCCAAACCGAGCCGCTTTGATCACCGTAGGTCGGCCGTTCCAGCGACGCTTGGCCCAGAGGGTTACCCCCAAGAGGAGCGCTCCGTATCCGACGTCGCCTAAGGTCATGCCGAAATAGATAAGGAACATGAAGGCGGCCAGCGTCGTCGGATCGAACGCGCCGTAGCGGGGAAGAGCGTAAAGGGCCAACGCCTGCTCGAAAGAGGCCGCCCACGCCGGATTCCGTAACAACACCGGCGCTTCCGTCGGCGGCGTCGGGTGGGAGGCGAGCTCTTGGATGATCACCGCGCCGTCGAGAGTCGTGTTCAAAGCGCCGGCGAACGAGGGGAGCCGTTCGGTCGGCGCCCACCCGGTAAGCCAGCAGAGTTCACCGTCGTGGAGCAGATACCGTTCGGCCCGCAACGGGGTCAACGCCCGCGTGAGTCCCGCCGACGCTTCGGCCAAAAACGCCCCCCATCGGGCGCTCTTCATGGCGAGCCGTTCCCGCTCCCGTTCGATCCGCGCGGCAAGATCGGCCCGAACGTCGTAGAGCCTCGCCACGGTGGTGGCGAAGGTCTCTTCTTCGTACCGCTCGGGGACTTTCATCGGTGAGACGCCGCTCTCGTGGGCCAAACCGCGCACGGCGCCAAGAAGCGACCGGGGAAAGATCAGCAACGCCGCCCCTCCTTCGTAATCGGTTTCGCTGGCGGTCAAGACCACCCCGGCGCCGTCGGTCACGCGCTCCAACGCTTCGGAGAGGTTCCGGGCGCTCTCCTCTTCCCCCCGATGGAAAACGACGCCGATGGCTTCCATGTCGTGCGAGGCGCCGATGGTCCGCAACAGCGGCATGAAGGTCATAAAAAGCCGCAGGTACGAGGCGACCTCGGCAAGCTCCCCTTGCGCCCGCGCTACGGCCCGTACACTTTTCAACACCGATCCGGCCACCCCTTCGAGCCGTTCCCGCAAAGGAGAGGCAAGCCAGCGGGCGCCGTCGTCCCCCGGATAGGAACAGACCAGCCGTTCGCCTTGACCTGGCGGGAGGCCGTTCAATCCTTCTTCGACCATGGAACGAAGTTTCTCCGCCATCGCCAGATGGTCGGAGGCCGGAGAGTGGGTTATGTTTTTTTCACCCATGGCGCCAAAATAGGGATCGACCGTCGGGTCGGTCGGGTGCAAAAGACGCTCCCGTGCGACAAACCGAAGGAGCTCTCCCCAGCGCGTGCGGGGGACGGCGATCCGCAACCGTGTCATCGAAACGATCATCCCTCCTCCTTTCGGAGCGTGTCGAAGATCTCGTCGGCGAGACGTTCGATGAGGGGATCGAGGGTCGGCGGCAGAGCGAGAGGTTCTTCGAACGGAGATGGGACGTCGGTCACGGTTGGCTGGCGAGCGGGGTTCGAACGTTCGACGTCGGCGACGATCCGGGCGGCTTCCTTGCGGGCGTCGGCGACGATCCGGGCGGCTTCGGACGCGGCGCGGGCGAACCGCTCCTGCAGGGCCGCTTCGGCCTCCCGAATGGCTTCAAGAGCGCGGAGATCTTCTTCCATGGAGTGATAAGCCTCTCATGCTGTGCCGGGGGCCAACGTTAAGTACTCCCACGCCCCCCATTCTATATCATCCGAGAATGCCGGAGGATCATTCCGTCGCAAAGGGGGAATGGAGGGGGCGCTTGAGGTATACTGAAAAAATTATCGGCGTAGCCGACGTCCACCTTTCGTTCGCATCAAAGGAGCTTCCGTGAAACGCATCTCTGTCGCCGCTCTGGCCGCCGCCCTTCTTCTCACTGCCGGTTGCGGCGTCTTCGCCGGTACCGCCGCTTCGGTGGCCGTCAGCAAGTATCAGTGCGAGAAAGACGGTGGCTACTGGGACGAGATCAACGGATGCCAGCCGCAAGATTCCGAGCCGACCGCCGAACCGACCGCCGAACCTTCCAGCGAACCGACCGCCTGATTTCGGTTCGATCGACCACACCCCCTTCGTCCGGTAGTCGGCGAAGACGACGGTTCTTTCTCGAAACCGTGTGAGAGCTCGCCGTCCGCGTAGAACCTTGACTTCGGCGGCGCCGGTCTTATACCGATGTGGGCGACATGACGCCCGGTGAAAGGAGAGGCGCGATATGAACTTCGACCGGTTTACGCAGAAGGCCGCAGAGGCGGTGCAGGACGCCATGACCTTGGCGGCGGCGCGGGGGCATCAAGAGATCACGCCGCTTCATATCTATCGGGCGATGATCGCCCAGCGAGAAGGAACCGTTCCGACGCTTCTGAAACGTCTCGGCAAAACACCTGCGACGATTCTTGCCGACATCGATCAACGCCTTGCGACATTCCCCTCCGCCACCGGCGGCGCCGAACGGGCCACCATGAACCGGGAGTTGGCGACGCTGTTCGAAACCGCCGAAGCGGAGCGGGCTCGGATGGGGGACGACTATCTGCCGGTCGAGACCCTCTTTCTGGCGGGGCTCTCCCTTCCTTCCATCGCATCTCTCGTCGGCGTCGACCGGGAGACCGCCCTCAAAGAACTGGCGGCCTTGCGTGGCGGTCAGCGAGTCACCAGCCAGAACCCTGAAGGGAGCTACGAAGCGCTCGATAAATATACCCACGACTTCACGAAACTGGCGTCTGACGGGAAGATCGATCCGGTCATCGGACGGGACGCCGAAATACGGCGCGTCATGCAGATCCTCGCCCGTCGCTCGAAAAACAATCCGGTTCTCGTCGGCGAACCGGGGGTCGGCAAGACCGCCATCGCCGAAGGACTGGCGCGCAAAATCATCGACAACGACGTCCCCGAGGTGTTGCGCGACAAGCGCCTCCTCTCCCTCGATCTGGGGCAACTCTTGGCCGGGTCGAAATATCGCGGCGAGTTCGAAGAGCGTCTTAAAGCGGTCCTCAACGAAGTGGAGAAAGCCGAGGGGTCGGTAATTCTTTTCATCGACGAGTTGCACACCATCGTCGGCGCCGGCGCGGCCGAAGGGGCCATGGACGCGGGGAATCTTTTGAAACCGGCGTTGGCGCGCGGTCGGTTGCGCTGTATCGGGGCGACGACGCTGAAAGAATATCGGCTCCACGTCGAAAAAGACGCGGCGCTGGAGCGGCGGTTCCAACCGGTGATGGTGGGGGAACCGTCGGTGAAAGACGCCATCTCGATCTTGCGGGGCATCAAAGACAAATACGAGGCCCACCACGGAGTACGCATCCGGGACAACGCGGTGGTCGCGGCGGTGACCTTGTCGAACCGCTACATCGCCGACCGGTTCCTGCCCGACAAAGCGATCGACCTGATGGACGAGGCGACAAGCCGCCTGAAGATCGAGATCGACTCGAACCCGGAGGTGATCGACGAACTGACGCGACGTATCCGCCAGATGGAGATCGAACGGGAGGCGCTCCTGACCGACGCCGACGACGATGACGACGCGGCCCGACGTCTTGCCGAGCTCGAAAAGGAGCTGGCCGATCTGAAGGAGCGGTTCGCCTCTATCGAGATGCAGTGGCGTGGCGAAAAAGAGATCATCGACATCATTAAAGATTCGACGAAAGAGATCGACCGTCTGCGGGCCGACGCCGAACGGGCGGAGCGGGAGGGGGGTCTACAACGTGTCGCCGAAATCCGATATGGCCTCATCCCCGCCCGTGAAAAGGCCATCACCGACGCGCAGGTGAAATTGGCCACCATGCAGCAGGAGCGCCCTCTCTTGCGCGAAGAGGTGACGGAAGAAGATATCGCCGCCGTCGTCGCGTCGTGGACCGGTGTGCCGGTGGCCCGGATGCTAACGGAGGAGTCGGAGCGGCTGACAAGTATGGAAGCCAAGCTCGGCGAAAGGGTGATCGGTCAACGGGCCGGCATCGACGCCGTAGCGCGCGCCGTTCGTCGCAGTCGCGCCGGGATTCAGGACGAGAACCGCCCGATCGGATCGTTTCTTTTCCTCGGCCCCACCGGCGTCGGCAAAACCGAGTTGGCGAAGGCGTTGGCCCTTTTCCTCTTCGACACCGAGAAGGCGATGATCCGTATCGACATGAGCGAGTATCAGGAGAAACATACGGTCGCCCGGCTCCTCGGCGCCCCTCCCGGCTACGTCGGCCACGACGAGGGGGGGCAGCTCACCGAGGCGGTGCGGCGACGCCCCTACAGCGTCATCTTGTTCGACGAGATCGAGAAAGCCCACCCGGAGGTTTTTAACGCCCTTCTCTCCGCCTTGGACGACGGGCGGATGACCGACGGGAAAGGACGGACGGTCGATTTCACCAATACGGTGATGATCATGACCAGCAATCTGGCCAGCCGCGAAATAGCCGCGCTTCACGGCGATGCGGCGGCGCAGGAGGGGGCGGTGCGACAGGTCTTGGCGCAAACCTTCCGGCCGGAGTTCCTTAACCGAATCGACGACATCATCATCTTCCAGCCGCTGACCCACGACGAGATCGCCCAGATCGTGGCGCTTCAGTTGGCGCGGCTGACCAAACGACTGTCCAACAAGGGGATCGTGGTGACGGTGGAGGATTCGGCGGTGAAGGCGTTGGCTGCGGAAGGGTACGACGAGGTCTTCGGCGCCCGTCCGTTAAAACGGCTTATCCAAAACCGGATCGTCGACGAACTCTCCTATCGGATCGTCGATGGATCGTTGGCCGAAGGGAGCGTCGTCACCGTCGCGCACAACGGAGCCGAATTCGTTTTCGCCGACTAACGACGAAGTGTTGCCATGAACATGGACGCGCCGTATAATGACCGCTTCCCGCATTTCGGAGAGGTGGCCGAGAGGCCGAAGGCGCTCCCCTGCTAAGGGAGTATACCGCAAGGTATCGAGGGTTCGAATCCCTCCCTCTCCGCCATTCTCTGGTGGTCGCTTTTCGCCTCCCGTAAACCTTTCGCATATGATTCTCGGCAGGTCAAGACCGTCCCGGCACCCTCGGGGTAGGCGTCTTCCGTTGCGGAAACGAGATCACCTTTTCACCTCGCCAAGATTGGCGCAACTTCGCTGTGAGATTGTCTTATACTGGACGGGATGGGAGGCGGTGTGGGACTTCATTCGCTTGACGACGGAGAAGAGGAAGCAACACCACCTGCTGATCGCGACAGAGGAAGCCGACGCTGTCCCCGAACCTGCTCACCGTCGCGACGGTGGACATAACGAAGTGACACGACCACCTGCTCACCGCCGACCTGCTGGAGGACGCGCTTGATGCCAGGGGCGACCTTCACCCTCATCTGGCCACCGCACCTTGAAGCGGGGCTGTGGCCCGGTTGCGAGACGAAACGGTTCGACGCGGGTCTTGATCGATTTCCGCGCATGGGGGAAGAATGGGTGACGATTTCCTCACCGCCGCCACCTTCCAAGGCTGATCTCCCGTCCATTTCTCTGACCAAGCCAACAAGGGCAAGCGATCAATCAGACGCGCGCGATCCGGCGTGGCTCCGAAGATTTCCTTCCCAAAAAGGATCTCTCTCCTCCCTATTGGAGCGGACGATCCTCCACGCCATCGAGCGACGCAACCTCCTTGTCGATATGCGAAAGAGCGAGGCTCGGTTTCGTTCCCTCTTCGAAGACTCCCGCATCGGCATGGTCCTGCTCGACCCGACCGGGCGGGTCGAGGAGATAAACAGCGTCGCCCAAAAGCTCCTCCCCTCTCTCCCCGAAGAGGGGGGGGACGCGGGGGACCTCTTCCCCGGAGAAGCCGACACGGTTCGCAAAGCCTTTGGCGATCTGGGAAAGACGAAAGGGGTCGAGTCACTCCACCTCCCCATCGCCGGTCGTAGCCAAGGATGGGCGCAGGTCACTTTCAGCCCGGTCACCAGCGGGCACGACTCCTTCGGCGTTGACATGCCGGTGGTGATGATCGTTCGGGATATCACCCGCGAGATGGTCGTCACCCGAGAACGGGATCTCATGGCCACCTTCCCGGAACTGAACCCCCATCCGGTCTTCAGAATCGACATCCACGGCATCTGCGATTACGCCAACCGGGGCGCCAACGAGATGTTGCGGGAATGGGGTATCGGCCAAGGGCTCCCGACCCCTCCCCCCCTCACCCTCGCCGCCCGCGAAGCTTTCGCGATCGGGCTGCCGCGCGAGTTCGAACAGACCGTCGAGGGGCGCATTTTCAGCTTCGTCTTGGCGCCGATAAAAGCCTTCGATCGGATCTACGTCTACGGGCGGGATGTCACCGAACAACGACAAGGGGTCCGTCGGCTCCGTCGGGCGGCGCTGGTGTTCGACAACACCGACGACGGTGTGTTGATCACCGGTCGGCCAAGGGGTCATCGAAGCGTCAACGCCGCCTTTACCCGTATCACCGGTTACGACGAAAAAGAGGCCGTCGGCAAATCCCCTTCCATCCTCAGGTCGGACCGACACGAGCCCTCCTTCTACGCCGAACTGTGGGACAATCTGCACAAGAAAGGGGCGTGGGAAGGGGAAATATGGAACCGGCAAAAAAGCGGCGCGATCTACCTGCAACACTCGCGCATCCGGGCCGTCTATGATGACGCCGGAACGTTGACCGAGTTCGTCTCTATTTTCAGCGACGTCACCGGCGCCAGGATGCGGGCCGAAGAGTTGGAACGGCAAGCCTATAACGATCCGCTCACCGGCCTTCCGAACCGGTTCCTCTTTCACGACCGGCTGGGCATGGCCATCTCAAGAGCCCGTCGATCCCAAAGCACCTTCGCACTCATGTATCTCGACCTCGACGGTTTCAAAGAGGTCAACGACAAAGGGGGCCATCTGGTCGGCGACAAGACCTTGCAGTGGGTGGGAAAAAAGATCGGCGCCGCCATCCGCGACGAAGATACGCTGGCCCGGTTGGGGGGAGACGAGTTCGCCATCATCGCCGAAGCCCCCGCCGACCGGAATATCGTCGGCGCCATCGCCGACCGTATCCACAAACCGTTCGCCGACGGTGTGACCGTCGAAGGGACGAACTATCCGGTCTCGGTCAGCATCGGCGTCGCTTTTTTCGCCGAGGACGCCGAAGATCGACAGCATCTGATAGAAAAGGCCGACGACGCCATGTACAAAGCCAAGGAGGCGGGGAAGCGAACCACCTGCTATGCGAGCGATCTGAAAGAAAACAAGGGTAAGCCTTAACGCCTAAAGTAGGTGGTAATCTCCGATTCGAAAACGCGCCCCGAAGCGTCGCTCGACTCGACCACCGAAGAGAGGGCGTCGTTCCCCAACGTCCAGCGAACCACCTGTTTCCCTTTCTCCAACTGACGAACGAAGGTCATCGTCGCCCCGTTGTAGGACCCTTTGGGAATCTCCAGCAACGCCCTACCGGCCGCGTCGTAGACGCCGAATCCGGCGCTGTTCCCCGATAAGGCGATGATCACCGTGGTGTCGGGATGATCGCCGACGGCGCCGAAGAAATTCTCGAACCGATAGCTCTCGATCCCCCCCCGGCGGCTGACCGTTTGGCGGCTGATGAACTTGCGCGACATGACCACCGGCGACGGGTTGGACTGATAGGTGACCGTTTGGGCGTCATAGAGACGCGTCGCCTCCCCCTCTTCCCTCCCGTAAGGGGAGGATGAAGCGCAAGCGGCGAGCAAGAGAAGCGATAGGGCGCAAACGGCGGAGGGTAGCAGGCGCATAGGGTTCGAAACTCCGTTCATCGGCGGTTGGCGTAGACAGAGGGCATTGTAGCATAGAGGGGAGCTCGGCTAGGGTGTTGCCGAATGTTATCGAGGCGGGCGCAACTGGGAGAAACCGGGCGAGAAAACGGATGCCGCATTGAAGTAGATGAGCATTTCACGCCCACCCCCGGCAGTTGCTTTGGCTTCCGTTCCGAGGACGTTGCGCGGTTTCGGCGCCCCGGCGCCACGCAGATAGTTCTTCAACATCCTGATATACTGATGCCACTACCGATCCATAGGAGTGTTCGATGAAAGTTACCGTGACTACGGCCCCCGCAAACGAAGCGAAAGCCGAAGCCCTCGTCCTCGGCGTTTTCGACAAAGAGACCGCCACCGGTCCCCTGAAAAAACTCGACAAAGCTCTCAACGGGGCCTTATCCAAAGCGGCCAAAGCCGACGCCTTCACCGGCGCCACCGGGCAGAGCCTCTCGGTCCAAAGCCACGGCGCCGTTACCGCCGAGACCGTTCACTTCATCGGCCTTGGCGCCAAAGAGACCGCCGACGCCGAAGCCATCAGAAAAGCGGCCGGCGACGCCTACCGTCTGGTCAAAAAAACCGGAGCCGTTTCGATGGCGCTCGATTTCGCCACCCTCAAAATAAAAGGGGTCGCCGGCGACCAGCTCGCCCAAGCCGCCACCGAAGGGGTGATACTCGGATCGTACAACTTCGACCGGTTCAAGTCGGATGCCAAAAAATCGCGTCTCACCAACATCGCCCTCGTCGCCGCCGGGAACGAATCGCTGGTCAAGAAAGGGGTCAAGCGGGGGACGGCGGTGGGGCACGCCACCTGCTGGTCGCGCGATCTGGTAAACCTGCCGGGGAACTTCGCCACCCCCACCTACCTCGCCGACGAAGCCAAAAAGATGGCCCGCGCCCGAAAGATCAAATGCACCGTTCTCGATCCGGCGGCGATCAAACGAGAGAAAATGGGGGGCCTCATGGCGGTGGCTCAAGGGTCGCATCAACCGGCCCGTTTCATCATCCTCGAATGGATGAACGGTCCCAAGAGCCAGAAACCGATTGTCCTCGTCGGCAAGGGGATCACCTTCGACACCGGCGGCATCTCGATCAAACCGGCCGCCAACATGGAAGAGATGAAAGGGGACATGTCGGGCGCCGCCGGAGTCATGGGCGCCATCCGGGCCGTGGCCGAACTCAACGTGAAGGTCAATCTGGTCGCTCTCGTCCCGGCCGCCGAAAACATGCCGGGGGGGTCGGCCATCAAACCGGGCGACGTCGCCACCTCCCTTTCGGGGGTCACCATGGAGATCATCAACACCGACGCCGAAGGACGGTTAATCCTCTCCGACGGGCTGGCCTATGCCAATCGTTACAAACCCGACTGCGTCATCGACATGGCGACGCTCACCGGCGCCTGCATGGTGGCCCTCGGGAACGTCGCTTCGGGGATATTCACCAACGACGAGACCTTGGCCAAACAACTGACCGCCGCTGGCGACAACGCCGGCGAACGGATGTGGCGCCTTCCCCTGCTCGACGAGCACGATGAGATGATCAAGTCGAACGTGGCCGATATCAAAAACGTCGGCGTCCGTTGGGGGGGCGCCAGCACGGCGGCGGCTTTCTTGCGCAAACATGTGGGGAAAGCGACGTGGGCCCATATCGACATCGCCGGAACCGCCTTTTCCGAGAACGCCACGGGGTACCTCAATAAGGGTGGGGTCGCCGTCGGGCTTCGCACCCTTGTCAGCTTCGTCGAAGAACGGAGCGGGGCGAAGGGGTAACCTTTCATGCACGAGATGTCGATAGCCGTGAGTGTGGTCGACATCGTCGCTGATTACGCCAAGCGAAACGGCGCCGACAACGTCCGCCGGGTGGTGGTCGAAGTCGGCGCGCTCTCCGGCGTCGTGCCGGAGGCGTTGCGCTTCGCCTACGACGAAGCGGCCATGGGGACGGTGGCCGACGGAAGCGAACTGGTGATCGACGCCATTCCGGCGGCGGCCCGATGCCGCGCCTGCGGTCATGCCTTCGTTCCCGACTATCATATTTTCGTCTGCCCGGCCTGCGACGGGCTCGAAACGGAGCTGACAGCCGGGGAAGAGCTGGCGGTCATAGAGATGGAAGTGGACGATGCCGAAGATCATTGAAGTAAAGAAAAACGTCCTCGCCAAAAACGACGAGATCGCCGCCCGTCTGCGAGCCGCCTACGCCGAAGCGGGTGTGACGGTGATCAACCTCGTCTCCTCCCCCGGCGCAGGAAAGACGTCGTTGCTGGTCCGCACGTTGACCGATCTTTCGAAGCGCTTCTCCTGCGCCGTCGTGGAGGGGGATCAACGGACCGCCAACGACGCCGACCGGATCGCCGCCACCGGCGTCCCGGTGGTGCAGATCAACACCCTCTCGGCCTGCCATCTCGACGCATCGATGGTAGAGGCGGCGCTCCCCGAGATCGACCTGTCCGGGCTCGATTTTCTCTTCATCGAAAACGTCGGCAACCTTGTCTGCCCCGCCGGGTACGATTTGGGAGAAGCGATGAAGGTGGTGGTGATGTCGACCACCGAAGGGGAGGATAAACCGGTGAAGTATCCGAAAATGTTCCGGGTCAGCTCCGCCCTGCTCCTGACCAAAACGGACCTTCTCCCCTATCTCGATTTCGACGCCGACGCGGCGGTCGCCTGCGCCGCCTCGGTCAACCCTGCCCTTCATCCGATGCGGGTGTCGGTAAAAACCGGCGACGGCCTCGACGACTGGTACGCCTGGCTTGCGGCCCAACGGAGCTAGACCATGTCGTGTTGCGACCCTACCCCGATGCGCCGACGGATCGCCGTCACCGGCGTGGTGCAAGGGGTCGGCTTTCGCCCCTTCGTCGCCCGCCGCGCCCACGTCCGCGACATCTCCGGGTTCGTCTATAACGACCCGTCGGGGGTATACCTCGAAGCCGAAGGGGAAGATGACGCCGTCAATGCGTTCGTCCGCGACCTGACCGACCTCGCCCCTCCGCTCGCCCATATTTTGTCGATCACCGTCACGCCGATCAACATGCTCGGAACCGCCGGGTTCGCCATCCGCCCGTCGGGACATGATGGCGCCAAGACGGCGTTGATCCCGCCCGACGCCGACGTTTGCGACGACTGCCTGCGGGAGCTTTTCGACCCGACTGACCGGCGCTATCGCTATCCCTTCATCAACTGCGTCAACTGCGGCCCTCGCTACACGTTGATCACCGACCTCCCCTACGACCGCCCCAACACGACCATGGCGCGTTTTCCGTTGTGCGGCGATTGCCGCGCCGAGTATGAGGCTCCCGAGAACCGCCGCTATCACGCCGAACCGGTCGCCTGCCCGGTCTGCGGACCGAAGCTGACCTTTCGGGACGCCACCTTCGCGCCGCTGGCCGTCGATCCGCTGGCCGAGACCGTGGCTCGGCTGAAAGCGGGCCAGGTCGTCGCCGTCAAAGGAATCGGCGGCTATCACCTCGTTTGCGATCCGTCGGTTCCTCACAGCGTGGACCGTCTTCGGGAAAAAAAGCATCGCGAGGCGAAACCGTTCGCCCTGATGGCGCGCGACCTCGCGGTGGTCAACCGGCTCTGCGACACCGATCAACCGTCGGCGGCGCTCCTCAAGTCGGTCCCCCGTCCCATCGTGTTGCTGGCGAAACGGGATGCGTCGCTTTGGCCCTCGGTTGCGCCGGGGAACCGGTCGCTCGGCGTCATGCTCCCCTACGCGCCGCTCCATCATCTCCTCTTCGCCGATGGCGGTTTCGACGCGCTGGTCATGACCAGCGGGAATCGCTCCGACGAACCGATAGCCTACGACGAAGCCGACGCCGCCGAGCGACTGGGGGAGGCGGCCGACGCTTTCCTGACTCACGACCGCCCTATCGAAACGCGGGCCGACGATTCCATCGAACGGGTGATGGCTCACGGCCCGGTGGTGTTGCGCCGATCGCGAGGATATGCGCCGACACCGATTCTGCTCGACCGGGACTACCCGACGACGCTGGGGGTCGGTGGCGAGATGAAGAATACCTTCTGTTTCATCAAAGGGCGCCATGCCTTCCTCGGGCCTCACGGAGGCGACTTAAAATACGCGCCGGTCTATGACGCTTACGTGGCCGGTATCGAACGGCTGATGCGGTTCCTCGATATCGACGCGCTCGACGCCGTCGGTTGCGACCTCCACCCGGCCTACCTCTCGACCCGCTACGCCGAAGTGTGGCGCGCGCGTGGCGTCCCCGTCTACCGTGCGCAACATCACGCCGCCCACGCTTTCTCGTTGATCGCCGAGCGGGGGATCGACGAGCCTCTTCTGGCGGTCGCTTTCGACGGAACCGGCTATGGCGACGACGGAGGCATCTGGGGAGGGGAGTTTTTAGAGGCCACCCACGATGCGTGTCGGCGGGTCGGCTCGATCACGTCGCTGGCGCTCCCCGGCGGTGAAGCGGCCATCCGTGAACCGTGGCGGATCGCGTTGGCCCTCCTTGCGGAAATATATGGGGACGATCTTCCCCCGTTACCCTTCCTGAACGCTCTCGACGCCGACCGGAAAAAGCCGGTCATACAAATGGCGCGGGCGAATATCAACACCCCCCGGTCGTCGGGAGCGGGGCGGCATTTCGATGCGGTGGCGGCCCTCACCGGGATCTGCCCGGTGGCCGGTTACGAAGGGCATGCGGCGATGATGCTGGAGATGGCCGGTGATTCGAACGACGCCCTCCCCTACCCGGTCGCTATCGACAACGGTTCTTTACCGACGCTCTCTTTGATCCCGGCCTACCGTGCGTTGGTCGACGATCTGCTGGCGGGGGCTCCCCCTTCGACGGTCGCCGTGCGATTCCACGCCACTATGATTGACGGGACGGCGAAGATGATCGCCCGGCTCGGGGCCGATAAAGCGGTCGGCCTGACGGGAGGGGTCTTCCAAAACCGACGTCTTTCCGACGGAGTGGCTTCCCGTCTGGTCGCCGATGGGATACCATCAATCTACCGGCATTCACGGGTTCCTCCCAACGACGGGGGGATCGCCCTGGGACAGGCGCTTCTGGCCGCCCGGCGACACCTGGCGATATCGACCATCGACGCTAATAAGTGAGGCGAATGACAATGTGCGTGGCAGTCCCGATGAAAGTGACACACGTCGACGCGTTCACCTGCGTGGCGGAGATCGACGGGGTGACGAAAACGGCGAGCCTTCTGGGGATCGACGGCGTCGAAGTGGGGGATTACATCATGGTCCACGCCGGGCTCGCCATCGCCAAGCTCGACACCGAGACCGCCGAAGAGACGCTGCGTCTCATGCGGGAGATCGTCGCCATGGAAGAGGAGGAAGACGATGGAATGGCTTGACCGATTCCGCGATCCCGACCTTGCCAGAACCGTGGCCGACAAATTGGCCGTCGAAGCCTCCCGCTTAAAACAACCGGTCACACTGATGGAGGTCTGCGGCACCCACACGATGGCCATCGCCCGCTATGGGGTGAAGTCGCTGATTCCGCCCAACGTAAAACTGGTCTCCGGCCCCGGTTGCCCGGTCTGCGTCACTCCGGCGGGGTACGTCGATACCGCCATCGAACTTTGCCGGCGCCCGAACGTGATCATCGCCACTTTCGGCGATATGTTAAAAGTCCCCGGCCAAGAATCGTCCCTTATGAAAGAGCGGGGACTGGGCCGTCGCGTGGAAGTAGTGGCGTCGCCGTTGGACGCGCTGCCGTTGGCGCGTAAGCGTCCCGACAAAGAGATCGTCTTTCTCGGCGTCGGGTTCGAGACGACGGCGCCTTCGGTGGCGGCGGCTATCGTCACGGCGAAACGGGAGGGGATCGAAAACTTTTCGGTGTTGGCCTCGCACAAGGTGATGCCGGAACCGATGGCGGCGTTGACCGTCGGCGAACTGAAGATCGACGGCTATATATGCCCGGCCCACGTTTCGGCGATCATCGGTGAAGAGGGATACCGCCCGCTGGCGGAGACCTACCATGTCCCCTGCGTCATCACCGGGTTCGAGCCGCTCGATGTGCTCGACGGGGTACGGATGCTGGTCCGACAGATCGTCGCCGGTCGGGCGACGGTGGAGAACCAATACGCGCGTGTGGTGAGACCGGAAGGGAACCCGAAGGCGCGGGCGTTGCTCGCGGAGGTTTTCGAGCCGTGCGACGCCATTTGGCGGGGGATCGGCCTGATTCCGGGAAGCGGTCTTAAAATCCGTTCAACCTTCGCCGCGTATGACGCAGAGATCAAACTGAACGCCCCGGTCTCGATGGACGACCGGGAACACCCGGCATGCCGATGCGGCGAGATCCTCAAAGGTTTGGCCGAACCGCGCGACTGCAAACTTTTCGGATCGGGTTGCACCCCCGACAACCCCATCGGCGCCTGCATGGTCTCTTCCGAGGGTTCATGTGCGGCCGAATACCGTTTCGGCGCACGCGAACGAACCGCCCATGCGTGACAACGATCCGATTCTCCTCGGTCACGGCTCTGGCGGAGAGATGACCAACCGGCTCATCGCAACGGTCATTCTACCGTCCCTCTTCCCCGACGGCGATGTACCTCCTCAAGAAGATGCGGCGCCCCTTACCCTCTCGGGTACCGATATCGTACTGACCACCGACAGTTATGTAGTCGATCCGTTTATCTTTCCCGGCGGTACCATCGGCGACCTTGCGGTCAACGGAACGATCAACGATATCGCTATGGGAGGGGGCGTCCCTGCCGCTTTGACCATGGGGTTGATTCTCGAAGAAGGACTGACGGCGGGGGATCTTCGCACCGTGCTGCGCGCCGCAGGCGCGGCGGCGAGAGAGGCCGGCGTCCCCCTTCTGGCGGGTGATACGAAAGTGGTGCCGCGCGGCAAGGGGGATAAGATCTTCATCAACACCAGCGGTGTGGGAGTACGCCGTCTCGGCGTCGCCTCTCCAACGGCCTCCTCCATCCGCCCCGGCGACGCTCTTATCGTCAGCGGTAACGTGGGGGATCATGGCGTGGCGATTCTCTCGGCGCGGGAGGGCCTTTCGTTCTCGGCGCCGGTGATAAGCGATACGGCGGCGCTGCATACGATGGTCGACGATCTCTACGACGTCGGCGTCACCATCCACGCGCTTCGCGATGCGACTCGGGGGGGGCTTGCGACGGTGGCGGTCGAATGGGCCGAAAGCGCCGGATTAGCGTTCATGCTCGACGAACGGTCGATACCGGTTTCTTCCGCCACCATGGGGGCGTGCGAGTTGTTGGGGCTCGATCCGACATTGGTGGCCAACGAGGGGAAACTACTCGCTGCGGTGCCGGGGGATCATGCCGAAAAAGCGTTAGCGGTGATGCGCAAACATCGGCACGGGCTCGACGCCTCTATTGTCGGTCATGTGGCCGATGGGGTCGCGGGCCGGGTGACGATGCGGTCGATGATCGGGGGGGAACGGATCGTTCATCGCCTGCCGGGGGAATTGCTCCCTCGCATCTGTTAGCCCTCTAACGCGGGGCGGCGCGGCCTCGACCGCTCGACGCCGCTTGTTCCTTCTTTTTACCGGCGTCTTCGCCGCCTCATTTTCGGCAGGTAAAGGGGGGGGCTTTCTCTCGCTACGCGTGAGAGGTAGGCGAAACAAGACCTCCGACCAAAAGGATCGGAGGTCTTACACATATCAGGTTGCGTCGTCGCGCGCTTATGCGCGAATGTGGGCGATCGCCGGAGTCCGTTCTAACGACCGGAGGAGCGTTTGTCCCCTTTGATATGCCCTTTGAAGGTACGGGTCGCGGCGAACTCACCTAGTTTGTGCCCAACCATGTTCTCGGTGACGTAGACGGGTATGAACTTCTGCCCGTTATGCACCGCGAAGGTGTGCCCCACGAAGTCGGGGGTGATGGTGGAGCGGCGCGACCAGGTCTTGATGATTTTTTTGTCGCCGGTGGCGTTATGGGCGTCGACCTTCTTCTGAAGATGGTCGTCGATGAAGGGTCCTTTTTTAAGCGATCTAGCCATCGGTTATTTCCGTTTCTTGACGATCATGTCAGACGATTTCTTTTTCTTCGAACGGGTTTTGTATCCTTTGGTCGGCTTGCCCCACGGGGTGACCGGGTGGCGACCGCCGGAAGTGCGGCCTTCACCGCCGCCATGCGGGTGATCGACCGGGTTCATGGCGACGCCACGAACGGCGGGACGACGCCCCAGCCACCGGTTGCGACCGGCTTTACCGAGGTTGACCCGAATATGATGGGCGTTGCCGACGGCGCCCAAGGTGGCGCGGCAATCGACCGGTACGCGGCGAACTTCGGATGATTTCAGCCGAAGGAGAGCCATGCCCCCTTCTTTCGCCATCAGCTGCGCCGAGGTTCCGGCGGAACGGATCATTTTGGCGCCCCGCCCGGGAACCATCTCGATGCAGTGAACCACCGAACCGAGCGGGATGTTCGCCAGCGGCAGACAGTTGCCGGTTTTGATCGGGGCTTCGGGGCCGCTGACCAAGGTGTCGTCGACGTTGATCCCTTCGGGGGCGATGATGTATCGCTTTTCGCCATCGGCGTAGTGCAAAAGGGCGATGTTGGCGGTCCGGTTCGGATCGTACTCGATGGTGGCGACACGAGCCGGCACACCGTCTTTCTCGCGTTTGAAGTCGACGATGCGAAGCCGCTTCTTGTGACCGCCACCCCGTCGGCGCATGGTGACCCGACCAAGGTTGTTCCGCCCGGAGGAGCGGGTCTTGACCGACAACAGGCTCTTTTCGGGCGTGTCGGTGGTGATTTCCTTGAAATCGAACCCGACCCGGGCGCGAAGTCCCGGAGAGGTCGGATTGAATTTTTTGATACCCATGGTTTTTTCCGTTTCCCGTTAGACCTGGTCGAAGACTTCGATGGTGCTACCCTCTTTCAGGGTAACGACCGCTTTTTTATAGCCGGGACGGGTTCCTTTACGGCGTCCCCATCCTTTGACCTTCGGTTTCGTGTTCAGAACGTTTACTTTGTCGACCTTCACGCTGAAGACCTCTTCGACGGCCGCTTTTATCTCCGGTTTGGAGGCGGTTCCGTCGACGGCGAGGACGATCTTATTGTTTCGATCTTTCGCCTCGGAGGCTTTTTCGGTGATGATCGGCTTGCGGATGATATCGTGCGCGGTCTTCATTTCGCCAACCTTTCGGTGATAGCCTCAAGAACGCCGTTGGTCATGACCAGGGCGTCGGCGTCGAGGATGTCGTAAACGTTGATCCCGGCGGCCATCATGATCTTGACCCGGTCGATGTTGCGGAATGATTTCTCCACCGCTTCGTTACGAGCTTCGAGAAGGAAGAGAACTTTCTTCCCGGCGAGACCGAGACTCGAGAGCATCGCCACCGCCTGTTTGGTTTTGGGGGCGTCGAAGGTGAGGTTATCGACCACGGTGACGGTACGACTTGGTACTTTGGCTGAAAGAGCCGATCGAAGAGCCGCCGCCCGAACCTTTTTCGGCAGTTTGTAGCCGTAGTTGCGGGGCGACGGGCCGAAGATGACGGCGCCGCCACGGAACAGGGGCGACCGGATCGACCCAGCGCGGGCGCGACCGGTCCCTTTTTGTTTCCACGGCTTCACGCCGCCGCCACGGACGAAGGCGCGGGTTTTGGTGCTGTGGGTACCGGCGCGACGTGAGGCGAGCTGGCAGACGACGACGTCGTGCAACAACGACTCTTTCACTTCGGCTTCGAAGATCGACGGCGCCAGTTCGGCTTCGCCGGTTTTCTTGTTGGAGGAATCGAGGATATCGGTTTTCATTTCTTAGTTCCCCCCCCGTTTGGAAGCCTTGAGCGGGTTGACGAACTTCGGCTCGGCGGCGACGTGAGATTTCTTCTCGCGGCGGGTCGAAGTCTCGACCACCACGTAACCACCGTTAGCGCCAGGCACCGCCCCTTTGACGAGAAGCAGGTTCTCTTCGGGGAATATCCGAACGATCTCAAGGTTCAAGGTCGTGACGGTCTCGGCGCCATAGTGGCCCGGCATTTTTTTACCTTTCATGACACGAGCAGGCTCTTCGCACATGCCGATGGAGCCGACGTGCCGAAAGTTCTCATGGGTGCCGTGACTCATGGTCTGGGCGCCTTTAAAGCCGAATCGTTTGACGACACCGGCGAATCCGCGCCCCTTGCTGGTCCCGGTAACGGAGACATAATGGGCGCCAGTGAAGAGGTCGACGGTCAGGGTCTCCCCCACCTTCGGCGCGGCATCGGCGGCCATTCGGAATTCTTTGAGTTTTCGGAGCGGTTTAACGCCCGCTTTCTCGAAGTGTCCGCGCAACGGCTTGGCGATCTTCCGCTCGTCTTTTTTGATGAGGGGATCGAAGCCGATCTGGATGGCGGCATAGCCGTCCTTCTCCTCAGTCCGCACCTGGGTCACGGAGCACGGCCCCATTTCCAAGACGGTGACAGGGATTTCGTTCCCCTTGTCGTCGAAAATTTGGGTCATGCCCACTTTTTTGCCGATGAGCCCACTCATGGTCGTTATCGTCCTAGTCAAGCTTGATCTCGATATCGACACCAGCCGAGAGATCGAGTTTCATAAGGTTATCCACCGTGGTCGGTGAAGGGTCGAGAATGTCGAGAATCCGTTTATGGGTCCGGATTTCGAACTGCTCGCGTGATTTCTTGTCGACGTGAGGCGACTTCAGCACGGTCCAGCGGTTACGGACGGTGGGAAGGGGGATTGGTCCCTTCACCCGGGCGCCCGAGCGCTTCACGGTGCTCACGATCTCCTGCACGCTTTGGTCGAGGACCCGATGATCAAAGGCCTTCAACCTGATGCGAATTTTCTGTCCCGCGTTAATCATGGCTTACTCGATGATTTCGGTGATGACGCCGGCGCCGACGGTGCGGCCCCCCTCCCGAATCGCGAAACGGAGCTCTTTCTCCATAGCGATCGGGGTGATCAGCTCGATGGTCATAGCGACGTTGTCGCCGGGCATGACCATCTCCACCCCTTCAGGAAGCGACGCGACGCCTGTCACGTCGGTCGTGCGGAAATAAAACTGCGGCCGGTAACCATTAAAGAACGGCGTGTGACGGCCACCCTCCTCCTTCGTCAGGATATAGCTCTCGGCTTTGAACTTCTTGTGAGGCGTGATCGAACCCGGCTTGGCGATGACCTGACCGCGCTCGACTTCTTCCCGCTTCGTACCGCGAACCAGCAGGCCGACGTTGTCGCCAGCGAGCCCTTCGTCCAGCTCCTTACGGAACATCTCGACGCCGGTGACGGTGGTCTTGGTGGTGTCGCGGATGCCGACGATCTCGATCTCCTCGCCGACCTTGACCTTGCCCCGCTCGATACGACCGGTGACGACCGTGCCGCGGCCAGAAATCGTGAAGACGTCTTCGACCGGCATCAGGAACGGCTTGTCGATATCGCGCTCGGGCTCGGGGAAGAAGGTGTCGCACGCTTCCATCAACTCCATGATGCAGGCGGTGGCGGCAGGATCTTCGGGGCTCTCAAGAGCTTTCAACGCCGAACCCTTGATGACCGGGGTGTCGTCGCCGGGGAAGTTGTATTTGTCCAGAAGCTCGCGAATCTCCAGCTCGACCAGCTCGAGCAGCTCCGGGTCGTCGACCATGTCGACCTTGTTCAGGAAGACCACAATGTGCGGAACGCCGACCTGACGGGCGAGAAGGATATGCTCGCGCGTCTGGGGCATCGGGCCGTCGGCGGCCGACACGACCAGAATAGCCCCGTCCATCTGCGCGGCGCCGGTGATCATGTTCTTGACGTAGTCCGCGTGGCCCGGACAATCGACGTGGGCGTAGTGACGCTTCTCCGACTGGTACTCGACGTGGGCGGTGGCGATGGTGATACCACGCTCGCGCTCCTCGGGAGCTTTGTCGATGTCGCCGAAGGCGATGCTCTCGGCAAGGCCCTTTTTGCTCAGAACCTCGGTGATAGCCGCCGTCAAAGTCGTCTTGCCGTGGTCAACGTGACCGATGGTCCCGATGTTGACGTGCGGCTTCGACCGGTTGAATTTCTCTTTCGCCATTGTCCTCTCCGATGCCTCCCGAAATGCCCAGCTTGTTCGTGTGGTTTCGTATTTGTTTATGCGTTATCGGACTCTTTGCCCGAGTACTTTGCCATGATCTCTTCGGCGAGGGATTTGGGAACCTCGTCGTAGTGTGCGAACTGCATCGTGTAGGTGGCTCGGCCTTGCGACATCGAGCGGACGTCGGTGGCGTAGCCGAACATACCGGCCAGCGGCACGTGGGCTTTAATTACCTTGGCGTTCCCCCGGTCGGTCATCTCCTGCACCCGGCCCCGCCGAGAGGAGAGATCGCCCATGATATCCCCCATATATTGTTCGGGGGTCACCACTTCGACATCCATGATCGGCTCGAGGATGACCGGCTTGGCTTTCTTAACGCCCGCTTTGATCGCCATCGAACCGGCCACCTTAAAGGCCATCTCCGACGAATCGACCTCATGGTACGAGCCGTCGTACAGTTTCACTTTGACGTCGACCATCGGGAACCCGGCGATAATGCCTCCCTGCAGGGCCTCTTGAATACCTTTGTCGACCGCCGGGATGTACTCCCGAGGGACGACGCCGCCGACGATGCCGTTCGTAAATTCGTATCCGGCTCCGGTTTCGTTCGGCTCGATCTCGATCCAGACATGGCCGAACTGGCCGCGCCCGCCCGACTGGCGGACAAAACGCCCTTCCTGCTTGACGGAGGCGCGGATGGTCTCGCGGTAGGCGACCTGCGGTTTGCTGACGTTCGCGTCAACCGAGAACTCGCGGCGGAGCCGATCGACGATGATGTCGAGGTGCAGCTCCCCCATACCGGCGATGATGGTCTGGCCGGTTTCGTGATCGACGGAGACTTTGAAGGTCGGATCTTCTTTGGCCAGCTTGCCCAACGCGTCGGAGAGCTTGTCGTGCTCGGCTTTGGTTTTCGGCTCGATGGCGATATGAATGACCGGCTCGGGAAAGACCATCGACTCGAGAATAACCTTCCCGTTATCGGTGCAGATCGTGTCGCCCGTGTAGGTGTCTTTCAGTCCGACGGCGGCGGCGATGTCGCCGGTCCGGATTTCCTTGATCTCCTCACGCTTGTTGGCGTGCATTTTAAGGATACGCCCGATCCGCTCTTTCTTCCCTTTGGTCGTATTGAGCACTGCGGAGCCAGCCGACAACTCGCCCGAATAGACCCGGAGGAAACAGAGGGTGCCGACGAAGGGGTCGGTGATAATTTTGAAGGCGAGCGCCGAGAAGGGCTCGTTATCGTCGGCTTTCCGCTCGATCTCGATCTCGGGATCGTCGACATCGACCCCCTTGATGGGAGGAACGTCGAGCGGGGAGGGCATGAAATCCACAACGGCGTCGAGAAGCCCTTGGACCCCTTTATTCTTGAAGGCGGAGCCGCAGAAGACCGGGATCATTTTGAGGTTCAGCACCCCGGCGCGAATGCACGACTTCAGTTCCGCTTCGCTGATTTCGCCGGTCTCGAGATACCTCTCCATGACGGCGTCGTCATTCTCGACCGCCGCTTCGACCAATACTTCGCGCAGCTCTTCGGCCTGATCCTGAAGGTCGGCGGGAATTGGTTGAGACTGGAACGTGGAGCCGATCTTATCGTCGTCGGTATAGATAACCGCTTTCATCGTAATCAGGTCGACGAAGCCGGTGAAGGCGTCTTCGGACCCGATGGGAACGTGCATGGCGATGGCGTTATGCCCGAGGCGTTCGGCGATTTCGCCGACGACCCTGAAGTAGTCGGAGCCGATCCGGTCCATCTTGTTGACGAAGGCGATCCGGGGAACCCGATATTTATCGGCCTGCCGCCAGACGGTCTCGGACTGGGGCTCGACCCCTCCCACCGCGCAGAAGACGCCAACGGCGCCATCGAGCACCCGAAGAGAGCGCTCAACCTCGACGGTGAAATCGACGTGGCCGGGGGTGTCGATGATGTTGACGTTATAGTCGCGCCACATGGTCGAAGTGGCCGCCGAGGTAATGGTGATCCCCCGCTCCTGCTCCTGCTCCATGTAGTCCATGACGGCGGTCCCTTCGTGGACTTCGCCGATCTTGTGGGTGATGCCGGTATAGAACAGGATGCGCTCGGTGGTGGTCGTCTTGCCGGCGTCGATGTGGGCCATGATGCCGATGTTACGAAGCTTTTCGAGCGGATACTTGCGGGCCATATGTCTAATTCTCTTGTCGGATGACGGTCACTATACGAGCGCCGGTTACCACTTGTAGTGGGCGAACGCCTTGTTCGCGTCGGCCATGCGATGGGACTCTTCTTTTTTCTTTACGGCCGCCCCCGCGCGGTTTGCGGCGTCGAGCAACTCTCCGGCCAGCTGGTTGTGATATCCCCGCTCGCCCCGTTTCCGGGAAGAGCCGATGATCCAGCGAATGGCCAACGCCACGCGACGCTCCGGCTTCACTTCGACGGGAACCTGATAGGTCGACCCGCCGACGCGGCGGCTTTTCACTTCAAGGCTCGGCTTCACGTTGTCGACCGCTTGGGTGAAGACCTCCATCGGGTCGCGGCCGCTTTTCTGGGTCACGATGTCGAGCGCCTGATAGACCAGGTTCTCGGCAAGGCTCTTCTTTCCGCCTTTCATGACAACGTTCATGAAACGGGAGAGGAGAACGCTATTGAACTTCGGATCGGGGTTTACAATCCGTTTGGGGACTTCTCGTCTGCGCGGCATCTCTTCGTTTCCTTCTTACTTATTTCTTCGCGCCGCCGGCCTTGGGCCGTTTCGCGCCGTACTTGGAGCGTCCTTGTCGGCGCGCATCGACGCCGAGGGTATCGAGCGTGCCACGGATGACGTGGTAACGGACACCCGGAAGATCCTTCACGCGGCCACCCCGGATAAGCACGATAGCGTGCTCTTGCAGGTTGTGGCCGACGCCGGGAATGTAGCTCGTCACCTCGTAGCCGTTGGTCAGCCGTACGCGGCAGACCTTACGGAGAGCCGAGTTCGGCTTCTTCGGGGTGGAGGTGTAAACACGTACGCATACGCCCCGCCGTTGGGGGCATCGGGTCAGCGCCGGGCTCTTGGTTTTCGTCTTGAGCTTCGCGCGGCCTTTGCGGACCAGCTGGTTGATCGTCGGCACGTCGTATCCTTCTCTTCTGACCATTGCATGCTCGCACCGGGCGAACCGGGACGCGCATATCCGTTTGGGGAAAGAGGGTAGTGTAGACAAAGGGGTGTTGGGTGTCAACCGTTTTCGCCCGGATTTTTTCACTTCCCCCGAGGCGGGGCGGTCAGCCTCTCGGCGTCGATATAGACATCGACGACCCCGGCGGCGATCTCCTTCCCCACCGGCTCGTCGAACCGCTCCACCACTTCTATTTCTATCCCGCCCCCCGGCGCTTTTTCGGGTGCGGGGGGCGTCTTCGGACACGATGACCAACGCCGGTCGCTCCAGATGGGGAAGGAGAGTCGGGGTATCCCGGTCGGCCCCATCACCTCCGTAGTAAGAGATAAAAGAAGCGGCGGTCGCTTTGGCCGGGGCGCAACCGAGGAACCGGGGGAGTTCCAAGGGGGCGTCGTGGGCCGCCTCCCTCCCTTTTCGGAGAAGGGACGTAAACGACGTGCCGGTCTCTCGTATCCATCGCTCCGTCTCCGCCGTCGGGACGAAAGCGGACGGAGTGACCAGAACCAGCTCCGCCACCGGGGCGTCGGGGCGCTGACTCGACCAGAAGGCGACCTGAGCCGCTCCGCCGCCGATACCGACCAGCGTCATCGGTCCGGCCCCCTGTTCGGCGAGCCAGTCGATCCACCGGTCGATCTCTATGAGAGCGTCGCCGTACCGATGGCTCTGTAACCGATCGCAAGGGAACGGCCCTCGCCGCTCGTCCATTTCAAGGGAGAGGGTTAACGCGAGAACGGCCCGGCCCCGGTCGGCGAGCCCTTTCCTTAACGGGGCGACGGTCGGATCGTCGGCATAGCCGAGGTAGTCGTGAACGATGACCACCACCCCTTCCCGCATCGCTTCGGCGCCGTCGAATTGGGCGGTGATCTCCCTCCCCTCGTGAAGCATGGTCACTTCGTCGGCGTAGGCGGAGGTGGCGAACAAGAGGGAGAGCAAAAGAGTTCCGATGATCATGAGCGACTCACAAGGTGGTGGTGGGGTCCATATCGACGGCGACCCGAACGGTTCCCCGGAGGTCGCCGGCCGCCCGTTCCCCTTCGTCGAGCAAGAATTGTACGGCGCGGGCAAGAGGGCCGTGGGCCGGGGCTTTGAGCATGATCCGCCAATGATAACGGTTCCGTATCTTAAAGGTAACCGCCTCTTCCGGGCCGAGGGCGACGACCCCGTCCCGCTCGGCTTTCAACACCGTCCGTTCAATCCGTTTGACGAACTCTCTGCCGACCCGTTCCGACGAGGCTTCGATGCGCAACATCGCCAGTCGCACGAAGGGGGGGTAGCCGACCATCTCTCGTAACGGCGCTTCGATAGCGTAGAAAGCGGCGAAGTCGTGAGCGCAGGCGGCGGCCAAGGCATGGCCTCCTTCCCGGATGCTCTGGACAATGACGGCGCCGGGAGTCTTTCCCCGTCCGGCTCGTCCGGCGGCTTGAGTGACGAGCTGAAAGGTTCGTTCGGCGGCGCGAAAGTCGGGGATGCATAACGAGTCGTCGGCGGCGACGGCGCCGACCAACGTGACGCCGGGGAGGTCGTGCCCTTTGGTGATCATCTGGGTGCCGACGAGGATATCGACCTCCCGTCGCTCCACGGCGGCGAGGATATCGGTGGCGGAGCCTCGTCGGCTGGTGGTGTCCCGATCCATCCGCATGATGCGAGCGTCGGGGTATATCTCGGCCAGCTCCTCTTCGATCCGCTCCGACCCGACCCCGCCGGTGACGAACCGTCGCTCGCCGCAGGTGGGGCAACTTTGCGGCGCGGTCTCTTCGTAGCCGCAGGTGTGGCACCGCATCATCGCTTCCTTGGCGTGAAGGACCAGCGAGATGGAGCAGTTGCGACATTCGAAGACATGACCGCAGGGACCGCACAAGAGATAGCGAAAGGCGCCCCGCCTGTTAATGAAGAGCAACGTCTGCTCTCCGGCGGCGAGCCGGGCTCTGATAGCGGCATCGAGTTTCGGGTCGATGACCCCGTGGTTTTCGGGGCGGACGAGGGTCACCTTCGGCAACGGGCGTTCGTCGATCCGTTTCGTCAACGTCGCCAGTCGATACCGCCCCCCTAAGGCGTGATGGTAACTCTCCATCGAGGGTGTGGCGCTACCGAGGACCACCGGGGCGTGAGCCAACGAGGCCCGCATCACCGCCACATCCCGTCCTTGATAGCGGGGGGCGTTCTCCTGTTTATAGGCGGCGTCGTGCTCTTCATCGACGATAACCAATCCAAGATCGGGCGCCGGGGCGAAGACCGCCGACCGGGCGCCGACGATGAGCTTACCGCCCCCCACTAACGCCTCCTGCCATCGCCGCCCCCTCTCTTTCGGCGTCATGTCGGAATGGATGATCACCGGTTCGACACCAAGTCTCTTTTTCAAACGGGCGGCCAACGCTTCAGCCAGAGCGATCTCCGGCGCCAGCGCCAACGCCGCTTTTCCGGCCAACAGAACGCGACGTATCAGATGGGCGTAGACCTCGGTCTTGCCGGAACCGGTGACGCCAAAAAGCAGGGTCGCCTTGAACCTTTGGGCGTCGATATCTTCGGCGATCTGATCGATGGCGACCTGCTGTTCGCCGGTCGGGGTCGGGAGGTCGGCGGCGGGGATCGGCGGCGCCTCTCGCGCTTTGGTTCGATGGGCGACGGCGCGAGCCTCTTGCCGACGGGTGAAGAGCCGCTTTCCCCCTTCGCCGGTCAGGAGCTTGCCCACTTCGGTGGGAGTGAGCGACAACTCGGCGGCCAACTGGTCGAGCCGTCGTTGGCCGCCCTGTTTGACCACCGCTTCGTAAAGGGGGCGTAATTTCGCGGCCCGCCCACCGGGAGGATCGGCGTCGGGGATCAGGGTGACGATGGTGTCGATGATCACATCCCCTTTCGGCAAAAGGGCGCCGATGACCTCCCCCGGCCCGGCGAAATAGTGACGGGCGGTCCACAGGGCCAGCGCCAAGACGTCGGCCGGGACCACCGGCGCGTCGTCGACGGCCAGCGTGATGGGGCGGGTCTCGACCCCGCTTTCGGCCACCCGTTCGGCCACCACGCCGACGACGGTCCCTTTGCCGAAGGGGACGACGACGCGAAAGCCGGGCATCGCCATCTCGTCCATCCCTTCCGGCACAGCGTAGGTGAACAACGACCGGAGGGGACGGGGAACGACGATGTTCGCAAAGGGGAGGTGGTTCATCTTCCCGTTACCGATCAGGACCAAGGCCCGCGAAGGAGGCGACTCTTGGTCGAGATGTGAGGCGACGACCGGGCGCGAGCCTGATTGACACAGGCTCTTCCCGGTTCCTATAATGCGTCGAGTTTTTCATTCCTTAAGGATACCCCACGTGCCCTATTCCGCTTGGTTCGAGTGTTTCAACGACGCGTGCCGCACCCGCTATTCGCTCGACCAGGTGGTCTACAACTGCGAGGAGTGCGGGTCGCTCCTGCAGGTGGTCCACGATTATGAGGCCATCGCCAAGACGGCGGCGGGAAAATGGATGTCCCTCTTCGACGAGCGGAAGCGGCGGAACAAATATCCGCACGGGTCGGGGGTTTGGAAACTGAAAGAATGGGTCAACCCCCAGCTCGACGACGCGAACATCGTTTCGACCTACGAAGGAGAGACCAATCTTTTTTGGGCGGAACGACTTGGCGCGCAGATCGGCATCCCCGACCTCTGGGTAAAGCTGTGCGGCAACTCCCACACCGGTTCGTTCAAAGATCTCGGCATGACGGTGTTGGTTAGCCAAGTCCGCCAGATGATCGCCAACGGGACGCCGATTCGAGCCGTCGCCTGCGCCTCCACCGGCGACACCAGCGCCGCGTTGGCCGCCTACTGCGCCTGCGCCGACATTCCGTCCGTGGTCTTTTTGCCGCGCGGCAAAGTGACCACGGAGCAGCTCATCCAGCCGATAGCCAACGGGGCGTTGGTTATTTCGCTCGACACCGATTTTGACGGTTGCATGGAAATCGTCCAGAAGGTGGCCGAGGACAAAACGATCTATCTGGCCAACTCGAAAAACTCGTTGCGGATCGAAGGGCAGAAGACCGTCAGCGTCGAGATGACCCAACAGTTCGATTGGGAGGTCCCCGACGTGGTGGTCATCCCCGGCGGCAACCTCGGCAACGCGGCGGCCCTCGGCAAAGGATTCGACCTGATGGAACGGGTCGGCATCACAAAAAAGCGCCCCCGCATCGTCGTGGCCCAGGCGGCCAACGCCAACCCCCTCTATCGATCGTACCAAAAGAACTTTGAAAGCTTCGAAGCGGTGACCGCCAAGAAGACCTACGCCTCGGCGATTCAGATCGGATCGCCGGTGAGCCGCGACAAAGCTATCGCCGTCCTCAAAGAGTTCAACGGGATGGTGGAGGAAGCGACCGAACAGGAATTGGCCGACGCCTGCGCCCGAGCCGACCGAACCGGGCTGTATACCTGCCCGCACACCGGGGTGGCGTTGGCGGCTCTCTTTAAACTGGCCGAGCGGGGAGAGATCACGAAGGATCAGCGGGTGGTGGTGGTCTCGACGGCTCACGGGTTGAAGTTCTCCCGGTTCAAGACCGACTATCACGACGGGAAACTCGCCGATATCGAAAACCGCTACGCCAACGCGCCGTTGCATTTGCCTGCCGACATCGACGTGGTGCGGAAAGCGCTGGACGAGCGATTGGGCGGTTAACGCCGAAGGGGGATCGAGTACTATCTCGACGAATAACAGCCCCCCCGCGCAAGGGTCATTTAAGTTTCTTCAGCCGATCTTTCGCGTAGTTTTTCGCCCGTTGCACGTTGGCGATCAACTCGTCGTCGATCTCGGCGTCGCCGCTGTTCTCCAGAATCCGGTCGAGCGACTCGATCACCTTCCGCATGGTCTTCGATCGTATCACCCCGTCGAAGATGTCGGGGGTGTTGACCGGATCGTCGAGATCGACTCCAGCCAGATTCAGCACCTTCACCTTCTCGCTAAAAAGGTCGAACGGCTCTTTCGGCTTTGGCGTCGGCTTCGGTGTCGGCTTTGGCGTCGGCTTCGGTGTCGGATTCGGTGTCGGTTTGGGGGTCGGTTTCTTCGCCGATAGTTTCTCGATCAACGCCTGCTGCCGCTTATTCTCTTCGGCCTGCGCTTTTAAAAGGGCCATCTGTTTGTCGAGCTCGGCCGCTTGGGCCTTCATCTTTTTCTCCAAAGCGATCACCGCCGGATCGACGGTCGGCTGAGGGGTCGGCGTCGGCGCCGCCGTCGGCTTGGGCGTAGGGGCGGTTTTCGTTTCGTAGGTGTCGATGGCCACATAGGCCAAGACCGCAGCCACCGGCAGACCGATGACGAGGGTGATGAAAAACTTGAGAGGGGTCATCGCGCCGGGCGGGGGATTCTTGACGGTCAGGATGGCGCTATCATCGACGGTGGGGGTGCGCTCCCCCCCACGGGTCTGGTAGACACCGGTCAGGTCCTCGTCTTCGATAGGGAGACGCTTTTTGCCCCCCTGCTGTTTCTCTCTTCCGCTCATGCCGCTTCCGGTAGACTGGGATAAATAGTTTCGCTTCGGAGTATAGCATCGGTGAGAGCCTTCCTTGCGGTCGTTTGTCTTGTTCTGGTGGCTTGGTGGGTGACGCCCCCCGTCGATGCGCCGACGCCACTCCCTCCCGACGAAGGGGCGCCCGCCGAGATTTTGTACGTCTACGACGGCGATACGGTGCAGGTTCGCCTGAACGGCAAGAAAGAGAAGGTCCGCCTCCTGGGGGTCGATACGCCGGAGATCGCCGGCCCTCACACCACCGAAGAACGGTGCGGCCCCGAAGCGAGCCGTCGCACCAAAGAGCTGGCGCGTAAAGGTGATCGAGTAACGCTCCTCTTCGACGGAACGAGCGAGCGGGATAAATATGGCCGCCTATTGGCCCGCCTTATCCTCGCCGACGGGAGGGCGCTCAACGAAATCCTCCTGCGCGAAGGGATGGCGAAACGGTACCGGAAGTTCGGCTATCGGAAAGAGGAATACGCCCGTCTCGAAGCGTCGGCCAAAAGCAAGAAACTCGGCGTCTGGTCGTCGGGCGCCTGCAAGGCTCGTTAAGCTAATAGAGCGATCAGGCTTTCGGCGTCGCCCACCGGGGCTTGGCAGGCCCCACCGCGACAGACGAACGCCAGCCCCTCCCCCTCCGCTGCCGGGAACGAGGCGATCATGGCCTCGGTCTCTTGGGTCGGCGGGAATCCTCTCTCATCATCGGGCGCGATGAACGACAGGGTGATGTTGGGATAGAACCCTTTCCGCACGGCGTCGGCTAACGGTCGTGTCGCGTCGAGCGTTCCGACAAAGGTGACGTGGGCCTCTTCGCGGCGCACGTCGACCACCTCGGCCATCCCGGCGTAAAAAATCGCTTCGTTCACCGTCTCGGCGCCGCATCGTTTGAGACCGGCCACCACTTCGGCGCCGTAACGGGGATCGCCGGTGATAACGGCGAGCCGTTCCATCACCAAGAGCGCCGTCGCCATGGCGGAAGTGGAGGGGGCGTCTTGCATCGGCGGACCCGCCGGAAGAGCGGCGACCACCGGATCGGCGCCGGTGGCGTCGATGTCGTAATAGCCGCCGTCGGGGTCGCGGAATCGGTCGATGAGGTGAGCGGCCAAAGCCTGGGCCTGTTTGACGAAACGGGCCTCGCCGGTGGCGGTGTAGAGTTCGACGCCGGCCAACGCCAGCCATGCGTAGTCGTCGAGTCCTCCCGGCGGCGAGGTGGCGTCGCCGGTCCGTCGCGCCAATCCGTGGTGGAAGGTGTCGTTGTCGCTGACGATTCGTATGAAAGCTTTCCGGGCGTCTTTCAACAACGACGGGTCGTCTAACCATCCAGCGGACCGAGCGAGGCCTGCGATCATCATCCCGTTCCAGTTGGCATAGATGGTCTTGTCGACATAGGGGACCGGGCGGGCCAGCCGGGCTTCGTACATCGCCTTCCGACCCGACGCGATAAGCGCCGCCGCTCTTTTTTCGCCGATCCCCATCTCACCCGCCACGGTGGCGGCGTCGGCGGCGAACTGTAAAACACAGCGTCGTTGGTCATGACTCATGTCGCCGTCGTGGCGGAGGTCGAAGTGACGTCGGATCGCTTCGAACTCATCCTTCTCCAAAACGCCGACAGCCTCTTCGGTGGTCCAGGTGAAATGATCGCCGTCGTCGTCGAGGTTGATATCGGCGTCTTGGCTGGCGTAAAAGCCCCCTCGCACCGGGTCGGTCAGCCATTCCCTGACGAACCGAACGGTACCGTGGGCGGTGTCGGCGAAGAGGGATTCGCCGGTAAGAGCGAAGGCCCCGGCGTAGAGGGGCAACAGCTCGGCGTTGTCGTAGAGCATCTTTTCGAAATGGGGGACGTGCCACCGTTCGTCGACGGCGTAGCGATGAAATCCCCCCGCCAGATGGTCGTAGACCCCCCCTTTGGCCATGGCGGCGAGCGACGATAGAGCGGTCTCTCTGGCGATGTCGTCGCCACGGGCGCCTTGCGAAAGGAGAAGCCGCAAGGCCGAACAGTGGGGAAACTTGGGAGCGCCGCCGAATCCGCCGTGCGTCGAATCGCTGTGGCGCAAGATCGACGAGACCGCCTTGTGAATCCCTTCGTCGGCGTCGACTCCCTCCCCTTTGGCGGCGCGGGGAGCGGACAACGCTTCTTTCAATCGGTCGGTGACGTCGTCGATCTTATCCCGGTTCTCGTGAAAGAAGTCGGCCACCTTTTCGAGTATCGACGGAAATCCGGGACGTCCTTGTCGATCTTCGGGGGGGAAGTAGGTTCCGCCGAAAAAGGGGCGCCCGTCGGGGGTCAGAATGGCGGTCAAGGGCCATCCCCCCTGCCCCGAGAGGGCCGAGACGTGTCGTTGATAACGGGCGTCGACGTCGGGGCGTTCGTCCCGGTCGACCTTCACGGCGATATAGCGCTCGTTAATGATCCGAGCGGTCGCTTCGTTTTCGTAGCTCTCCCGATCCATGACGTGGCACCAGTGGCACCAGACGGCGCCGATATCGAGCAGCACCGGCTTACCGGACGCTTCGGCTTCGGTGAAGGCCTCGGCGCTCCATGGTCGCCAATGGACCGGTTGATGGGCGGCGGTGGAGAGATAGGCGCTTTTCTGACCGGCAAGACGGTTCATCGCTTGAAGTCTTCTTTGCTGATGCCGTACTCTCTCATTTTGCGGTGGATGGTCCGGGTGTTGACACCGGCGTGTTCGGCGGTTTGGTTGATGTTCCCCCGATAGGCGGTCAGGATGCGGACCAGATATTCTCGCTCGGTTCGGTCGGTGACATCCTTCATGGTCAGATGGGTGTCGGGGGGATCTTGGCCGACCCCCGGATCGGGGACGTCGATCTTTTCGATGAAGGGGCCGCGCGACAGGATCACCGCCCGCTCGATCAGGTTGCGCAGTTCACGAACGTTGCCGGGCCAAGGGTGCCGACGCATGGCGGCCAGGGCGGCCGACGAAAATCCCCGGATCCCCTTTCCCACCGCTTCGTTAAAATGCTTCAGGTAGTGGTCGGCCAACAGTTCGATGTCGCCGGGGCGCTCCCGTAAGGGGGGAATGGCGATGGGGACGACGTTGACCCGATAGTAGAGGTCTTCCCGAAAGGCCCCCTTTTTCACTTCGGCGGCCAGATCGTTGTTGGTGGCGGCGATGACCCGAACGTTTACTTTCACCGGATCGTTGCCGCCGACCCGAACGATCTCCCCCTCCTGCAACGCCCGCAAGATCTTCACCTGCATCGACTGCGGGATGGAACCGAGTTCGTCGAGGAAAAGGGTTCCTTCGTGGGCCGCTTCGAACCGTCCGACGCGACGGGCGTCGGCGCCGGTGAAGGCGCCCTTCTCGTGGCCGAAGAGTTCGGTTTCGAGCAACGTTTCGGTCAGCGCCCCGCAGTTGATGGCGACGAATTTCTTCCCGGCCCGACGGCTGGCGTTATGAATGGCGCGGGCCACCAGTTCCTTGCCGGAGCCGGTCTCGCCGGTGATAAGGACCGTGGCGTCGGTCACCGCCACCGACTCCATCACTTCGAAGACCTCTTGCATACGCGGGTCTTTGGTGATGATATGGGCGAACTCGACCCGAGCGGCCAACTCCCGTCCGATCCGGGAGACGTCCCGGACGATTTCGATGATGTATTCGACGGCGCCCTCTTTCCCTTTCAGGGGATAGGCGGAGATTTCCTTATGCCGCCCCCGCTCCGCCGATCCGGCGCGATAGAGGTTATAGGCCGGTTCGCCGGAATTGAGAACCTGATTGACGACGCAATAGGCGCACTGCTCTTCGTTGTGATGGAACTGCTCGTGGCAGCTTTTCCCGGCGGCGATGAGATATTCCATGGGGCGACCGGTTTCGCGGGCGGCCTCCTTGTTGGCCCAGACGACGTTGAACCGAGTGTCGACGATCTTGATCGAGTCGCCGATGCCGTCGAGAGCGTGGGCCAGAAAGGCGAGGTCGGGTCCTCCGGTGGAGGGAGCGTTCGAATCGGTTGTCATGTGACCCTTCGTTCGGCTATGAGGTCGGCCGCCCGTGCGGCTCCGTCGATGGTGATGGCCGGCGCGATCATCCCGGCTTTCATAAGCCGTCCGACCGCCGGGTCGAGCGATCCCTCAAAGTAGGTCGTCTCGTCAACCTCTTCCGTCGGAACCAGCTTCCCGATCTCACGCGCCAATGTGAAGTATTCTACGAAATCGGTTCGCGGCGTGTAAAGGATGCCCCGCCCGATGGCCGCCAGTTCGCCGCACAGACCGTAACCGAGTTTCCCGATCACCAAGTCGGCGGCGGCCATGGCGTCGACATGGGCGAAGGAGCGGGGGAGGACGATCATCCCGTCTCGTTCTCCCGGTTCGTCGCCGAAGGTGAAGGGACGGGCGACGGTAAGCCGCCGGTTGAGCCGATGGAAGAATCGGTCCAGCCCGGCGCCCCCCATCGAGACAAGGGCGAGTGGCTCGTCGCGCGGTAATCCCAACAACAGGCGAGCCGCTTCTTTACCGAGGGTCGAACGTCGCGCGATAAGCGGAATATCGGTAACGTTTTGGTATCGCTCCATCCCGTCGCTGAAAGGGGTCCGATAGATACGGTCCGCCTGTTCGTAGATCGCCGTCACCTTCGGGGCAAGCGCCTCCAATATCGGCGACGATGCGGCGTACCCTTCGAATATCCAGTCCCACAGAAAATTGGCTTCCACCACCGTGGGGCGACCGGCGGCTTTCCCGGCGGCGACGCCGAGGGGGGCGATATCGGCCACCACCACATCGGGGTTGATCCGCTCGATGGCGGCCACCTCTTCCGCCACCCGTCGTTCGAAGTCGTGCAGGAGGAGTCGTTCCCACCATTGGGCGGTGGCGGCCAGATCGGGAGTGAGGGCGTCTTTTTGCACGACGCCGACGTCGAGCGTCGCCGGCTCGACGGCGACGTCGGCGGGGAAGAGCCAACCGGGAGCGCTGGTCCGAACGGTAATCGAAAACCGATGTCGGTCGATCAACGCTCGCATGACCAGCGAGCTGCGGACCGCATGGCCAAAGCCGTGGCCGGTGACGGCGAAGAGGGCGCTCCGCTTCGTCGAAGTGTGATATCGTGATGGTTTATCAGGATTTGTCATAAGCGTTTACTATATCCGAGACAGCCATGGCCCGTACGGCGCGTATTACCCGCAAAACCAACGAAACCGATATTACCGTCTCCGTCGACCTTGACGGAACCGGAGCCGGGAGCCGTTCGACCGGCATCCCCTTCTTCGATCATATGCTCGATCATCTCGCCCGCCACTCTCTCATCGACCTGACCGTCGACGCCAAAGGTGACGTGGAGATCGACGGCCACCACACGGTAGAAGATGTGGCGCTCACCATCGGACAGGCGTTGGTTCAAGCCTTGGGCGACAAAAAGGGGATCGTCCGCTACGGTTTTTCCTCCATTCCGATGAACGAGACCTTGGCCGAAGCCAGTCTCGACATCTCGGGCCGCCCCTACTGCGTCTTCACCGCCGACCTCCCCAAAGGAAAAGCGGGCGATTTCGACGTGGAGCTGGCCGAGGAGTTCTTTCGAGGTTTCGCCAACGCCGCCGGGTTGACCCTCCACCTGACGGTCCGCTACGGAACCAATCTTCACCACATCGTCGAGGCCCTCTTCAAGGCGGCCGCCCGTTCGCTGGGTGAGGCGGTTCGACTCGATCCCCGTATCGCCGGGATCGTCCCCTCCACCAAAGGCTCTTTATAGTCCCTTTGCTGACGGAGTAACAGTATGCCTATCGCCATCGTCGATTACGACGTCGGGAATTTGCGTTCCGTCCAGAAAGCCTTCGAAAAGGTGGGGGCGGAAGCGATCGTCACCCGAAAACGATCCGAATTAACAGAAGCCGACGCTCTGGTCCTGCCGGGCGTAGGGGCTTTCGGCGCCTGCATGGCCAACCTGCAAGAATACGGTCTGGTCGATACGGTGAAAGATTTCGCCGCTTCTGGAAAGCCGTTTCTCGGCATCTGCATCGGCTACCAAATATTGTTCGAGGGGAGTGAAGAGGATCCGGGGACACCGGGGCTCGGCATCTTCCGAGGGCTCTGCCGCCGGTTCATTTTCCCGGAAGGGTCATCGACGAAGGTTCCTCACATGGGTTGGAACAACACCCGTCAGTTGCAAGACTCCCCACTTCTCGACGGGATCGACGATGGAGCGGCTTTTTATTTCGTCCACTCCTACTACCCGGTACCGGACGACCCGACGCTGGTGATGACGTCGACCCACTATGGGGCGGTCTTCGCCTCTTCCATCGCCAAAGGGAATCTTTTCGCTACCCAGTTCCACCCGGAGAAGAGCCAGAAAACCGGGCTTACTCTGCTGGCCAACTTCGCCCGTCTGTCGGAATAGGAACGTGGCCAAAAAGAGACGTAAGGTCGCCGACGGCGCCGTTCGACTCCTCTTTATCACGGCGGAACGACTTCGTCTTCTCTTGGGACGCCGGTTCGGCTTGATCTTCGGGCGATTGCTCGGAACGCTCGCCTACCTCGTTTTCCGGTTCGACGGAAAACGGATGGACGATATGCGGGCCAATCTCTCTCGCATGCTCCCCGACGCTTCCGACGCCGAGCTGAACCACCTTGTCGCCGACTGTTTTCGCCATTGGGGAACCTTCCTGCTGGAGGGGTTCGGCATCCCGCAACTATCTGCCGGACCGGAAGACGAATGGATGGAGGTGGTGGGACTCGAACATCTCGACGACGCCCTCAAAGGAGGGAAAGGGGCGATTCTCGCCACGGCCCATTTCGGTCATTTCGAGTTGGCCAATTCGTGGCTGGCGATGAAAGGGTATCCGGTCTCGTCGGTCATCCGGACCGTTGACGATCCGTGGCTCGACGAAAATCTCGACCGGGTCCGCACCTACACCGGATCCGTGACCATACCGAAAGAGTCGGCGGCCCGCGAGATCATCCGAGCGTTACGAAACGGAAGGGTGGTCGCCATCAACGTCGACCAGAACGCGGCGTTTAACCATCTGTTCGTCCCTTTCTTCGACGAGCTGGCCGCTACCTTCACCACCCCCGCCACCATCGGCCTTCGCACCGGGTCGCCGATCCTATCGTTCCTCTGCGCCCGCGATCCGGTGACCCATCGGTATCGGGCGGAGTTCTCTCCGGTGACGCCGCCCGAGACTGGCGACCGGGGCGCCGACATCCGCTACGTCACCACCCGTCTGGCCCGGTCGTTAGAAGAGGCGATCCGTCGCGCTCCGGCTCAGTGGCTCTGGATTCATCGACGGTGGAAGACCCGACCCGACCCGGAAGATATCGCCGCCGTCGAAAGAGAGTCGGCCCTTTTGAGCGCCAAACTGGGCGGCACGTGGAACGCCCCGGCTGATCGACCATGAAGATTCTTGCGGTGATGCCGAGCTGGCTGGGAGATTGCCTGATGGCGATTCCTTCGTTGGGGGGGCTTGCCGTACGCCACGATGGGGCGGCCATCGATGTGGTGATAAAACCCCCTTTTGTTTCGCTGGCCTCTCTCTTCCCCTTCATACGCAAAACCTTTCAAACCGCCGATCCGTCGTTGCGGAAAAAATTGCGCCAAGAGGGGTATGATGCGGTTCTTCTTTTTCCCAATTCTTTTTCGTCCGCGTGGCGGGTGCGTGGCATCGGAGCCCGTCGGGTCGTCGGTTACGGAGGAGAATTTCGTTCGCTCCTGCTCACCGATCCCCTGCCCCGCCCGCCAAAACATGCGACTCCGATGACCGACTACTATCAGGCGGTCGTCCGCGCGCTCGATCACTCGGCGACGGCGACCCCTCCCCCTCTGCTGGTTCCCGCCGACGCTGACGCTTCGGCCGATACGCTGCTCGACGGAATCTCCGGGCCGATCATCGGAATCGGATTCGGCGCGACCTACGGCGCGGCGAAGATGTGGCCCGCCGAACGATTCGGAGCGCTTATCGACCGACTGGGGGAAGGGGGAACGGTGATCACGCTCGGAAGCGCCGGGGATAAAGAGACGGAGAAAAAGGTCGTCGCTCATTGCGAACGTCCTCCCCGGTCGTTGGTCGGCGAAACCGATCTGCCGACGTTGGCGGCGGTGATGCGAAGACTTGCCGTCTATGTGACCAACGACACCGGGCCGATGCACCTTGCGGCGATGGTCGGGACGCCGGTGGTGGCTCTTTTCGGCCCGACCGATCCGACGGAGACCCCTCCCGCCGGAACGGCGACGATCCTCCATAAGGGCGCCGCTTGCGACCGGGCGCCCTGTTTCTTGCGGGAATGTCCCATCGACCATCGTTGCATGGAGGCGATCTCCGTCAACGAAGCGTTTGATGCGGCGATCCGCTCCTTCCGCTAAAACCGGGGGGCGCTCCCCCTAGTCACCGGTTCGTTTCAGAACTTCCTTCTTGTACGTCGCCATCACGTCCATGCGGGAGATCATTCCGATCACCTTGCGAGGATCGTCGGCGGAGACGACCGGCAATTGTTCGATGTCGATCTCGGTAAACCGGGCCATGGCGTCGTTGAGGTTGTCGGCGGCGTCGACGGTGATGACCTTGGGGGTGGCGATCTCTTTGGCGATGATCAGGTCGGCCAGATCTTCTGACTCCAACAGTATCTCCCGCACGTTCTGCAACGAGATGACGCCGGAGAGTTTTCCGTCGGCGTCGACCACCGGGAAGTAGCTGTCGCGGGAGGTGGTAATCATCCCCATGATTTCTCGAAACGGTTGGTCCTCCCGAATGGAGGTGACGGTTTTGCGCATCACTTCGCCGACTTTGATCTGATCCATCACCGCAAGGTCGCGCCCACGCCAGAGGCGGATGCCGCGTCGTCGCAATTTTTCGGTGTAGAGCGATTCGGTGGAAAACCAGGTCATGACGTAGGCGCTCATGATGCACGAGGTCATGATCGGCAGAATGATCTGATAGTTGCCGGTCAGTTCGTAGCCCATCAGGATGTTGGTCAAAGGGGCGTGGACCACCGCCGACATGACCGCGCCGATGCCGACCATGGCGTAGCCGCCGGGGGTGGCGACGTCGCCGGGGAAAAATTGGTTGGCCAGACTGCCGAAAGCGCCTCCGACCATGCAGCCGATAAATAACGACGGGGCGAAGATGCCGCCCGACCCGCCGGAACCGAGCGAGATGGATGTTGCGACGATCTTGAACACGATCAGCAATATGGCGGTGGTCCATAACATCTGGTCGTTGAGCATCAGGTCCATGGTCTCGTAGCCGGAGCCGAAGACCTCCGGCAAGAAGACGCCGATGATTCCGACGCCGAGTCCGCCGAGAGCCGGCTTCAAGATCGGATGAAGGGTGACCCGCTTCTTGAAGAAGGTGTCGGCGGCGAAGTAGAGTTTGAAAAAGGCGACGGAGACCAGCCCGCAGAGAATGCCGAGGATGAAGTAGAGGAATATCTCCCACGGGCTGACCAGCATGTAGGGGGGGGCTTCGAAGGCGGGGATGTCTCCTTGCACCAAGCGTTTGGTGGTGGTGGCCATCACCGAGGCGATGACGATGGGCAAGAAGCTGACGACGTTAAAGTCGGCGAGGATCAGTTCGACGGTGAAGATGACCCCGGCGATGGGGGCGTTAAACGCTGCGGCGATACCGGCGGCCGCGCCGCAACCGACGAGAAGTCGCAATCGCTCGGTCGATACTTTGAGCCATTGCCCGAGGGTCGATCCCATGGCGCCGCAGATCTGGGCGATGGGCCCTTCGCGCCCGCCGGAGCCACCGGAGCCTAAGAAAACTGAGGTGGTGAGCAAGCGACCGAGGATGACTCTTTTCCTGACCCGCCCTCCGTCGACGGCGGTCCATTTCATTACTTCGGCGGCGGCGGCCGATTCGGGTTCGAGCCTGAACCACCAGACAAGCGCCCCGACGAGGAGCCCGCCGACGGCGGGGGTAAGGGGGAGGAGGATGTAGCGGTACCAGTAGTGGTCCCCCATGAGCGCGTCGGGACCGACGAGAAAGAAGGTATGAAAGACTTCGATAAGCCATTCGAAGAAGACCGCCATCAACCCGCAGAGTACGCCGAGCCCTCCGGCGATGAAGAGGAGAAAGCTCTGCTCTCGGTTGGTCTTGTTCGGTCCGAAGTATTCGGCGACCTTCATTGCGTCTCGGTCACTCCCGGGGCCACTGTTTGCGAAAAAAAGTACGGCCGGTGACTGATGAGCCACCGGCCGCGCCGTTGCTTAATGGATTCGTCTACTCGTCTCCGTCGAACTCTTCGTCGAAGGCGAGGACGTCGGCCATGTCGTCTTCACCCGGTTCCGGCTCGGGCGGTGTCGGACGGAGCCATTGCGGCATATCGGACAGTTTGAGGCTGACGCCGTCGTAGAGCCGGGCGCCGGTCCCTGCCGGGATGAGCCGCCCCATGATGACGTTCTCTTTCAGCCCTTTCAACCGATCGACCTTGCCGGAGACGGAGACTTCCGTCAGTACCCGGGTGGTCTCCTGGAAGGAGGCGGCGGAGATGAACGACTCGGTAGAGAGGCTCGATTTGGTGATCCCCAGGAGGATCGGTTTCCCTTGCGCGGGGCGGCCGCCGGTGGCGATGACCTCTTTATTCTTCTCGGCGAACGACTGTTTGGTCACCATCTCGCCGATCATGAAGGCGGTGTCGCCCGGATCTTCGACCTGCAGGTGGCGAAGCATCTGCTTGGCGATGACTTCGATATGCTTGTCGTTGATCTGGACCCCCTGAAGGCGATAGACCTCCTGAATCTCGTTGACGAGGTAGCGTTGCAGCTCCTTTTCGCCGAGAACGGCCAGAATGTCGTGGGGGTTGGCGGCGCCGTCCATGAGGGCCTCACCGGCCCGGACGAAGTCGTTCTCGTGAACGTTAAGGTGCCGTCCGCGGGGGAGAAGATAATCGTGGGTTTCACCCAAGTCGGTGGTAACGATGACTTTGCGCATCCCCTTGACGATGCCGCCGAAACTGACCCGTCCGTTGACCTCGGAGATGGTAGCCTGATCGTGGGGGCGTCGGGCCTCGAACAGCTCGGCGACCCGGGGCAGACCGCCGGTGATGTCTTTGGTTTTGCTGGTCTCGCGGGGGATCTTGGCAAGGACGTCGCCCGGCTTGACCGTATCCCCTTCGGCCACCGCCAAGTGGGCGCCGGCCGGCATATGATACCGGGCGCTGGGAATGGTCTTGCCGTTCTCGTCTTTTACCGAAATGCGAGGCTGTTTTTTCTCTTCACGGTGATCGAGAATAACTTTCTCGGCGTGACCGGTGGTCTCGTCGATCTCCTCTTTCATGGTGACGTTTTCGACGATGTCGCCGAAGGCGATGGTACCGCCGACCTCGGTGAGGATCGACATGGTGTAGGGGTCCCACTCGGCGAGGATATCCCCTTCTTTGACCGAATCACCGTCTTTAACGCGCAACTTGGCGGAGTAGACCAGCTTGTGCCGCTCCAGCTCCCGTCCCTGCTCGTTTTGAATGATGATACCGGCGTTCCGGTTCATGACGACCGCTTCGTGAGCATTGACGTAAACGTCTTTCACTTCGACGAACTTGACGAAACCTTCCTTCTTGGCGGTGAGGGTGGTCTGCTCGGCGGTCCGCGACGCGGTACCGCCGATGTGGAAGGTACGCATGGTCAGCTGGGTTCCCGGCTCGCCGATCGACTGGGCGGCGATGACGCCGACCGCTTCGCCGAGTTCGACGATCCGACCGGTGGCCAAGTTCCGTCCGTAGCAGGAGATGCAGACGCCGTCTTTGGCTTCGCAGGTCAGCACGGAGCGGATCTTGACATGCTCGACGCCCCGCTCTTCGAAGAGGCGGGCGACCGTCTCGTCGATGAGGGTGTTGGCTTCGGCGAGGTTCTCTTTGTTGAAGGGGTCGATGACGTCTTCGAGGGTGAACCGGCCGAGAATACGCTCGCCCAGCTCCTGGATGACTTTGCCCCCTTCTTCCAAGGCGTAGACGTCGATACCGTTCAAGGTGCCGCAGTCTTCCTGAAGAATGATGATGTCCTGCGCGACGTCGACAAGGCGACGGGTCAAATAACCTGAGTTGGCGGTTTTGAGCGCCGTATCGGCCAACCCTTTGCGGGCGCCGTGGGTGGAGATGAAGTACTGCAACACCGTCAGCCCCTCGCGGAAGTTGGCGGTGATCGGGGTCTCCATGATCTCGCCCGACGGTTTGGCCATCAGGCCGCGCATCCCGGCGAGCTGGCGAATCTGCTGGCCGGAGCCGCGAGCGCCCGATTCGGCCATGATATAGATGGCGTTGAAGTCCCGATCGTGGGCGGTCCCTTCGACGACCTTCTTGTCTTGCTCTTCCAACTCTTTGAACATCTCGGCGGCCACTTCGTCGGTGACGTGGGCCCAGATGTCGATGATCTTGTTGTACCGCTCGCCGTGGGTGATGAGACCGTCATGGTACTGGGCGTCGACTTTGGCCACTTCGCTACGGGCTTTGTCGACCATTTTCTCTTTGTCGTCGGGGATGATCATCTGATCGAGCGAGATCGAGATGCCGGCCTTGGTGGCGACGGAGAAGCCGAGATTTTTCATCCGGTCGAGGAACAGCACGCACGCGTCGCGCCCGAAGTCGATGAAGACTTCGTTAACGAGGTTCTGGAGCTGTTTTTTGACCATCAGCTTATTGACCTGCTCGAAAGGAAACCCTTCGGGCAAGATGTCGTAGAAGAGGACCCGACCGGCGGTGGTGTCGTGGATCTTCCCGTCGATGCGGGCCTTGATCCGGGCGTTCATGTCGAGTTCTTGGTTGTCGTAGGCGATCCGGACTTCGCCGGGGGAGGCGTAGACTTTCCCTTCGCCTTTGCTGGCGCCGCGGGCTTTGGTCAGGTAGAAGCAGCCGAGAACGATATCCTGCGACGGCACGGCGATGGGCTTGCCGTTGGCCGGGGAGAGGATGTTGTTGATCGACATCATCAGGAACTTGGCTTCGGTCTGAGCTTCCAACGACAACGGCACGTGAACCGCCATCTGGTCGCCGTCGAAGTCGGCGTTGAAGGCGGCGCAGACGAGCGGGTGAAGCTGGATCGCTTTCCCTTCGACGAGCCGCGGCATGAAGGCTTGGATGCCGAGCCAGTGGAGGGTCAGCTCGTTGAGCATGACCGGATGATCGTTCACCACCTCTTCGAGAACTTCCCAGACTTCGGGGCGTTCTTGTTCGACCATTTTCTTGGCGGATTTGATGGTGGTGGCGTACCCTTTTTGTTCGAGCTTGTGGAAGATGAACGGTTTGAACATCTCCAGCGCCATTTTCTTCGGCAGGCCGCATTCGTGGAACGAAAGCTCGGGACCGACGACGATGACCGAACGGCCCGAGTAGTCGACCCGTTTGCCGAGAAGGTTCTGGCGAAACCGTCCCTGTTTCCCTTTGAGCATGTCGGAAAGGGATTTCAACGGACGTTTGTTGGGGCCTTTCAGGGTCCGACCGCGACGACCGTTGTCGAAGAGGGCGGCGACCGCCTCTTGCAACATCCGTTTTTCGTTCCGGATGATGATGTCGGGCGCCCGGAGCTCTTGAATCCGTTTCAGCCGGTTGTTCCGGTTGATCACCCGACGATAGAGGTCATTCAGGTCGGAAGTGGCAAACCGACCACCGTCAAGCGGAACCAAAGGCCGCAGTTCGGGCGGAATGACGGGAATAACTTCCATAATCATCCATTCCGGGCGTGCACCGGACTCGAGAAACGCTTCGACCAGTTTCAGGCGCTTGACATACTTCTTACGCTTGGCTTCTGAACCGGTTTCGCGCAGGTCAACTTTGATATTCTCACGCTCTTCTTCCAGATCAATAGCCTTCAGCATTTCACGCAAGGCTTCAGCACCGATCCCCACCTGAAAGGAATCTTCGCCGTATTCATCAATGGCATTCTGGTACTGATCTTCGGTCATCATTTCGTGCAATTTAAGCGGCGTCAATCCGGGCTCGACGACCACATAGTTTTCGAAATACAGAACCTGTTCCAAATCGCGCAACGTCAGATCGAGCAGCAGCCCGATCCGCGACGGCAAGGGACTTTCAGGAACCAGATATGGGCGCAACCGGCGATGCCAGTTCGATATGGCCCATCCGCTCGCGGCGAACTTTAGAGAGGATGACTTCGACACCGCACTTTTCGCAGACGATGCCTTTGTGCTTCATCCGCTTGTACTTGTCCGCAGTTACACTCCTAATCTTTCACCGGGCCAAAAATCCGGGCGCAGAAGAATCCGTCCCTTTCCGGTTTAAAGGTCCGGTAGTTGATGGTCTCCGGCTTTTTGACTTCGCCGAAAGACCACGACCGGATCTTCTCCGGGCTCGCCAACCGAATCCGGATGGCGTTAAAGGAGATTGGATCTTTGGGTTTGTCCCCGAAAGAGGCTCCGAAGGTATCCAATGTTCTTGCTCCTGTTTATGCGTTAATCGTTAGGGGTTCGCTCGTAAGACCGCCGACTTATTCGTCGGGTGACTGCATAAGCTCGACGTCGAGGGCAAGGGCTTGCAGCTCCTTGACCAGAACGTTGAACGATTCCGGCAGTCCGGGGAGAGCGAGTGGTCTCCCTTCACGATCGATTCGTACATTCGTTTCCGCCCTTCCACGTCGTCCGACTTGACGGTGAGCATCTCTTGCAGGGTGAAGGCGGCGCCGTAGGCTTCCAACGCCCAGACCTCCATCTCTCCCAAACGCCGCCTCTCGCCGAACTGGGCCTTGCCCCAGCGGTACGCTGGGTGACCAAGCTGTACGG
>CALOCG010000012.1:0-43107 GCA_942491805.1 Nitrospinota bacterium | reverse complement strand
AAGGCGGTCGAAGAGGCGCTCGACGACCGCGACCAGGAGACGGAGAACGCACGGGAGGCGATGACCCCCGGCGCGAAGTATGTTGGGTTTATCGACGAGACAAGAACAGTCGCCGACACCGCTCCGGTCGAAGATGAGCCGTTACGCCGTGAAGAGGTCATCACCCCCTTATGAAAGCGCTGGGAGCGCGGCTTTATCAGGGAACGAATCTAAGCGAGCGGAGAGCGGGAGATAACGCCCGATAAAAATCGCCCCGTCCGCTGAGCGTCGGCCCGGTAGGAGAAGAAACGATCCCGTTCGCACGACGTGCAGGTCGCTGCGTCTTCAATATTTTCCCGTCGCACCCCCGCAAGCTGCAATTGCTCCATCGTCGCTCCGATCAGGTCGATCATCCGCCCGTCGGCATGCCCTCCACAGCAGGAAGCGAACCGGGCGGCCCCTTCGGCGTCGATTTCGTAGCAACATTGCCGGATCGACGGCGCCAACGCCACGAGCATCTCGTCCGGTTCTCCGTTAAAGAGAGCCGCCATGGTTTCGACCACCGAGCGGGCGAGAGAAAGCTCCACCCCTTTGCGCCCCGCATGGACCGCGGCGACGACACCGGTTTGCGGATCGGCCAGCAACACCGGCAGGCAATCGGCTGTCCGAACCGCTACCGCCACACCGGGTTTCGTTGCGATCACCGCGTCGGCCGTTTGGGCCGGGACCATCGCTTCGCCGATCAACGCGATCTGGTCGCCATGGACTTGGTTCGGCGTCCAGAGAGCTTCGACCCCCACCGCCTTCCGAATGCGGGTGAGGTTTTCCCTGGCGTTGGCCGGATCGTCCCCACCGTTCCCGGCGGTATTCAGCGTATCGAAAGGCGCCGGGCTGACACCCCCGTCCCGCCCCGTTACGAAAGCGGTAAACCCGGCTTCGGCGAAACGGGGGAACCGATAGAGCTCCACCGACGACGATTCGTCACGAACCAGCATGATCGTCGTCCTCTATGCAGACCCCCGGATAGACCCCGCACCGTCGGCACGATTCTCCCGGTGGGGGGCATTCGGGGGTGATCTTTTCTTTCCGATGAAGAGCCCACTCCCGCGCAAGGTAGTCGGGGCGGATACCATGATCGATGAAATCCCACGGGAGCGGAACGTCGGCCGGACGTTCGGCAAGCGGGTCGGGCATGAGCTTGGTCTCGACGGTCGCCAACGCCCCGATCCAATCACCGTGCAAGTCGGCCGCCGCTTCGATGAGCGACGCTGTCCGTTCGTCGCCGATAGAGAGGAGGGCTTGCAGATAGGCCTCCTTGGCGGAACCGATGTGAGGCGTGACCCCACCGATGCGCGAAAGCCTTTTGCCGACCGATTGGAGTCGTTTTTGCGCTACCTTCACGCCGATGAAAGGCGCCCATTGGAAGGGAGTCACCGGTTTCGGGACGAAGACGTCGACCCCGACGGTGAGACTCCCGACTGTGCCTCGCGCTTTCGACGCCGCCACCGTTACGCTACGAATACGCTCCATCAGATCGACGATGGCCATTGCCTCGTCGTCGGTCTCGCCGGGGAAACCGATGAGGAAATAAAACTTAATATGAAACGGTCCGGCGGTGGCGATCCGCTCGACGGTTTCGAGGATCGTTTCGTCGGAGAGGTCTTTGTTGATCGCCCGACGGAGTCGTTCCGAACCGGCCTCCGGCGCCACCGTGATGGTGCGGCAATGTCCTTTGTCGAGCAGTTCTAACATCCGGTCGGTGATCCGGTCGAGCCGCAACGACGAGACCGAAAAACTTCCGCCACGTCCCACGGCTCGCGCCATCAGAGCTTCCAGGTCGGGATGGTCGCCCAATCCAGACCCCATCAGCCCCACCTTGCCGAATCGGTCGATCCCGGCGTCGATAGCGGCGAAGAGAGCGTTTGTTTCCGCTTGGCGGGTCGGACGATAGACGTAGCCTGCCGCGCAGAAACGGCAATGTTTCCCACACCCTTTGCCGGTTTCGATAAGCCACATATCGCCGAAGAGGGCCGACGGAGCGGCGATGACCGTCGTATGGGGAGGGGTGTCGTTGTTCCAGACGCGGGTCACCGGGCCGGGATGTGTCGGGACATACCAGCCGGTCGATTGCGCCAGCCCGGCACGGTGTCGCTCCGCCAGCAGACCGACCAGATCGTCGTCGAACCGAGCTTCGCCGATGTAGGCGGCGTCGATGAAGGGGGAGAGTGGCGCAGGGTTCATCGACGGTGCGATCCCACCGACCACGATCAACGGATGGCGGTCGTCCCTGTCGATGGCGCGACGAGGGACGGCGGCGAGGTCGAGTGTGCGTAAGAGGTTGGCGTAATCCCCTTCGAAGGTCACCGAGAAAGCGATGACGTCGAAATCGGCCAACGGCCTGTCGGTTTCGAACGAAGCGAGTGGACGCCGGTGTGACGTGAGCCAGTCGATCTCGTGCGACGCCGGGAGGAACCCCCGTTCGCATGAGAGACCGGGGAGGTCGTTGAGCGTTCGATAGAGCGCATGGAACCCGAGATTGCTCATGCCGACGGCGTAGCTGTTCGGATAGACTAGCGCCACCCGCAACCGCGCCTCAGGGGAAGGGATGACCCCGCCCGATTCTTCGTCGGCGCGAAGCCGGTTCTCTATCGCCGGATCGGCGGGGGCAAGAGGGCGCCGCTCGGCGCGTTTCATCGACATTGCGATTATTATACGGCGCCGCAGGGGAGGGGCGGCAAGACCCCTCCCCCTTGGGGAATGTCAGCGCGGTCGCCTTCCCCACGCGCCGGAAAAGGTGTCGTGAATGGCGAGGAACGTCGGGTCGTAGCAAGCGGCGACGAACCCATCGATATCGGTCGGATCGGCTTCGGCCTTTTCCACCAACGTCGGCTTCAAATGCGCCCACGAGTCTCCCATCAACCGGGACAACGGAGCGCCTCCACGGACCATACTTGTCACCGACTCTCCCGCAACATCGACCAGGCCGACCTTCGTTAATCGGTCGACCATGGTCGAACCGAAAGCCGGGTCGATTCCTCTCCCGGCGTAGAACCGGATCAACGCATCCATCCCTCGCGTAAAGGGACTGGCCAACGAGTGTGACTCCACCATCGGTCGGGCGGTGGTGAAATCGGCGTCGGCCAACAGGAGCCATCCTCCCGGCTTGACCGCATCGATCAATGTTTTGATCGCTTCGTCATGCCCCGGTTGATGGACGACCACGAACCGCGCGTAGACCAGATCGTAAAGAGCGTGACCGACCCCACGATTGAGATCGCCTTTCACGACTTCCACATTGGCGTGAGGGTAGGGGGGAGAGACGAAACGGGGGCTCGTATCGACCGCCGTCACCCAGCCGCATCGACCGACCCGCTCGCTTAACCAGCGGACCATCGAGCCTGCGCCCGGCCCGACTTCGAGGCACGACATCCCCGGTTTGATGTCGATACCGTTCATCCAATTGACGGTGTACGGGTCGTATACCGACTCCAACAATTGCAACCGCCGTCGTTCGGTCTCGTCCGTAGCGGTGTTGAATACATATGTCTTGTCGCTCATGGAGCATACCTCCTGACCTCATGAATCGATCTCCGCGCACAACGACGGCGCGGATGGGGGATGTGCAGGTCGGGTGTGAAGTTAGTTTGCGCGCGAAGGCGCAAGGCGGGCGCGAAGGGAGAGGAGGGTCGAGATGAACGTTCGCGTGATCATGATGGGAACGATGATAACGAAAGCCTCTCCTTGGCGCAACACCACCCGTTTACACTTCCCCCGGCCCCTCGTATAATCACCCTTTCCTTAGTAACCAACGAAGCGAGCCGATGACCCCGTTTGCCCCCGTCGAAGAACAACTCTCCCTCATCGAGCGGGGAGCGGTCGAGATCCTTGTCAAAGACGATCTGATCAAGAAGCTGACCACGAGCCGCGAGAGCGGTACACCGCTTCGGATAAAAGCAGGGTTCGACCCCACGGCGCCCGATCTGCACCTCGGCCACACGGTGCTCCTCTGGAAACTGAGGCAGTTCCAAGACCTCGGCCACCACGTTCTTTTTCTCATCGGCGATTTCACCGGAATGATCGGCGACCCGACCGGGCGGAACGAAGCTCGACCGCCGTTGACTGAGGAGCAGGTGGCGCAAAACGCCGAGAGTTATAAGGAGCAGGTCTTCAAGATTCTCGATCCCGACAAGACCGAGGTGGTCTTCAACAGCGCTTGGCTCGACAAGCTGACGCCGCAAGAGATGATTGGCATCACCGCCAAATACACCGTCGCCCGGATGTTGGAGCGGGACGATTTCGCCAAGCGGTACGCCGAACGGCGCCCGATCTCGGTTCACGAGTTTCTCTATCCCCTGATGCAAGGGTACGACTCGGTGGCGCTGAAAGCCGACGTCGAACTGGGCGGGAACGACCAGAAGTTCAACCTCCTCGTCGGGCGCGACCTGCAACGTGATTACGGCCAGGCGCCGCAGGTCATTCTGACCATGCCGCTTCTCGAAGGGACCGACGGGGTTCAGAAGATGAGCAAATCGTACGGCAACTACATCGGGGTATCCGAACCGGCGAAAGAGATCTTCGGCAAGATCATGTCGATATCCGACGAGCTGATGGCTCGCTACTACGAACTCCTCTCGTCTATCGGTAACGCCGAGTTGGAAGCGCTCAAGATCGGGCTACGTGATGGGACGACCCATCCGAAGGAAGCCAAGGTACGGCTCGGTCGAGAGCTGGTCGCCCGCTACCATGGGGACGAAGCGGCTGATCACGCCGTCGCCGAGTTCGAGCAGGTATTCAAAAAGGGGGAGCTTCCCGACGAGATGCCGACCCACACCGTCGATCGGAGCGGCGACACCCCCTTATTAGTCAACGCTCTGGCCGATGCAGGCATCGTTTCCAGCTCTTCGGAAGGGCGTCGAATGGTCAAGCAGGGGGCCGTTTCGGTGGTCGGTGGTGAGAAGATCGCCGACCCGAATACCCCTCTTCCCGACGGTGAAGTGGTCGTTAAAGTCGGCAAGAAACGTTTCGTTCGGTTCAATTGAGCGATATCCGTTTTATTGTCCTACCTAAAGATCCGTGTGAGTTCTAAAGAGTAAGTGCCCAATAGTGTTTGTAATAGAAGTAAAATCATAGTTATATATGGTTTTTTGCCCCCTTGATCGATCTCTCGTCTGTGGGTAATTCAGCCCCTCCAATTCTGCCTAATATATACCCCTTGTGGTACGTTCTGAGTGCGCATAGTGTCTGTATAGAGGGCACGTTGAGGAGAGACGGAATGCTGAGAATCGGCCAATCGGTTTTTGTCGAAGGGGGAGGGGGCGAAGGGCTCGCTTCCGTGGCGGCATATCGGTCGGGACATTACGTCATGCTCGACACGAGGAACCTCTCTTATCGCTTGGAGCTGGGCGCCACGGTCAATCTCCGGGTCTTTCATAACGGGAGCTATCTCAACTATCGGGCCGAAAACGCCGGATACCTGAACGAAGTCGGTCTCGTCACTCTCACGACTCCCAAACAGGTCGATGTCAATCACCGCCGATCGAGCAAACGTTACTTCCTCAACCTGCCGATCCCGGCTCGTGTCGAGACCGAACCGGACGAGCAGGTTTTGCTGGTCAAAGACCTGAGCGCCCAAGGGGTCCGTTTCGTTCACGAGAGCTTTTACGAACTCGAGACATCGGTCACCCTCCGCTTCGCTTTCGGTCGCGGGTTGGAGGAAAGCATGAGGAAGGGGCGGATTGTCCGACGGGACGAACTCCCCGATAGCTACGCCTACGGGGTCTTGTTCGACGAGCCCGAAGACTCCCCCCTCACCCCTTTTGGGGCGTTTTTAAGCGCCTTGGCCGCCTTCGAGGAATACGCTACTCCCGAGGTGGAGGCGGAGCCGCTGACCCCGGCGGGGCAATCGCTTGTCATAAGCATCGGCATGCGCAACTTTATCAGCCGTATCCGGGGCTATCGCAACCGGGAGTGGCTCATCACCGACATTCCCAGCGTCGACGGCGCCCCGATCACCGCTATCAGAGACGGCGAGATCGAAGCTCGCGTCCGCTTCTTGCGCGACGGCGTCGCCTCCGGTTTCAAAGCCACCCTCAACCGGCAATACACCAGCCCGGCGCCGGTATGGGTCTGGGGCTATCCCGAGAAGGTAGAGCGGTCGTCGGTGCGGCGAAGCCTTCGGTTCAGGACCGCCCTCCACACCGACATCGAATGGGACGGGGGATACATGAGCGGCATGATGCTCGACATCAGCGACGGAGGTGGACGGCTGGTCAGCGCCGGGGAGGGACCGGGCGTGGGAGATATTATCAAGCTGGCCATGCATCTTTCCAACGGCCAGCTCGTTACCGGTGTCATCGGCGACATCCGTTGCGTCAATCTCGACAAAGGAAAGTCGCACATCGGCCTCTCCTTCAGGCGGGAAGATACCGACTCTTTTAATCGGTTGAGTCAGTTTCTCGGCTACATGGTCCGCGAGCGATCCCTCCAAAAACAGGCATAAGAGAGGGAGAAACGACGTGCCCTACGCCCGGATCAAAAAACTCGGACGCTACGACGTCGTGCGGGAATTGGGAAAAGGCGCCATGGGGGTGGTGCTCGAGGGGAACGACCCTTTGCTCGGAAGACGCGTCGCCCTCAAGATCGTCAACCTGCTCGCTCTTTCAGGAGATCCGACGCGGCGGCAGGCCGCCGTCTCCCGTTTCTATTCCGAGGCCTCCGCCGCCGGGCGACTGACCCATCCGAATTTAATGACCGTCTACGACGTCGGCGAAGAAGAAATCGACGGCGAAACCTTCTACTACATGGCCCTCGAATATCTCGATGGGGTCGATCTGTCGATCCTCATCAGAGAAGGGGAGCCCTTCGATCCGACGCGGGCTCTTGACATCGTTCGACAGGTGGCGGAAGGGCTTGCCGTCGCCCACGATCAAGGGGTCATCCATCGAGACATCAAACCGTCGAATATCCGTGTCTGCTCCGGTGATCGGGTGAAAATCACCGATTTCGGATTGGCCAGACTCCCCGATTCGTCGTTGACCATCGCGGGGGCGGTTATGGGGACGCCGCAATATATGCCCCCCGAGCAGGTCGAAGGAGGGACCAGCGTTCCTGCTTCCGATCTCTTTTCGTTGACCGCCATACTGTACGAACTCCTCACCGGCGAAAGACCGTTTCGGGCCGAGTCGTTATCGGCCACCATCGCCAAAGTGCTTCATTACAACCCGCCACCCCCTTCGGAGAAACTTTCGTCGCTCGGCGCCGCCTTTGACGAAATTGTCGCTCGGGGGCTCCAAAAGAATCATCAGCGCCGTATCGGAACAGGGCGCGACTACATCGCCCTCCTCGACGCGGCTCAGGCCAAACTGCGCGCGCAGGGAAACGCGACCGCCGCTGCGGCCCGCCCTTCGTTGGCCTGCTATTTCGACGACGAAGGACTGGCCCGGAAAGGGGGACGACTTTTAAAAGAAGCCGGGTTTTCTCAAGCGGTCTTTTTTAAAAGCGCACCGGTCGCCGATCTGGGGAAGAACATCGCCAAACGTCTCACCGAAGGACGGTGGGGGGTGGTTCATTTCAAGCCGCACGTCGACACCACCGAAGCCAATAGAATCGTCTCGGTCATCGATCTGCTGCGAGCCATGCGGGGGAAAACGCGACCCGACAACTTCGCCCGGTTCGTGCCGGTCTTTTTGAGCGATACCGACGCCGACCGACAACGAGAAGTCTTCCGGCGGCTTGCCCCTTTCGGCGTCGAAAGCGCCCTTTTCCTCGAACCGGAGAAGAGCCCCGAAGCGAACATGAAACTGATCGGCGCCGAGATCGATCGACTGGCCCATCGAATGTGGGACGAGACCGGCACCGTCAATTTTTATCCGACCCAGGACGACGAGGTCGATCGCTCCCGCGGTGAGATGGACAAGCTCGCAAGAGAGGCCCGCGACGCCATCGCGCGGGACGAATATTTTAAAGCCATCGAACTGCTCAACCGGGCCTTGGCCATCGCCCCGGCGCCCGATGCGTTCATCCAACGAGGCGACGCCCACTATCGGGTAAGTCATTATGTCGAAGCGTTGGAAGACTATCGGGCCGCCAGCGAGATGGAGATGAACAGCCCCGAAACCAAATCGCGTATCGGCGCCTGTTGTCTGTCGCTGTCGGCGCTGACCAAAGAAGAGAACGAAGATGAAGCGGCCCTTTGGCTCGCCACCGGTATGCAAAGCCTCGCCGAAGCCGAAGAAGAGATCGACCAATTGGTAGCGACCTATCGGCAAGAGCCTGAACGTCTTCCGGCCCATCCCTACAAACCGCTCATTTCCGCCTTCCGAGAAGTGGGGACCGATTACGGCGCCTTCGATGAAGAAGGGGAGATAACCGGCTTCATCCAACGAGTCGTCGGCAAAGCCGGCATCGACACCGGCGCCCATCTTTGCGGTATCGAAGAGGATCAAGAAGCTTTCATCGATTACGCCGCCATGCTGGGAACACAAGGCGACTTTGACGGCGCCGAACGGATCCTGACCTCGCTCCTGCCGAAAAACCCGACCTCCGTCGGGCCGGAAATGAACAATCTTGCGGTCAAAATGCGGAAACGGAACATGATCGCCCGGGCCTTTCGGGTCTATCTGAAACTCCTCGACTACGCCGTTCCCGACCGGGAGATCATCTTGCAGAACATGCGGATCGCCGGCATCCAATTGGCGAAGGCGTCGCATGCCAAGGGGGAGGGGGAAGAGGCGCTCGAAGCCTTCCGTCAAGTGGCGCTCCATTCACCCGACGGGCGGGAGTTGCTCCTGATGGAGATGGCCGGCATCTGCCTCGAACGGGGCGAGGAAGAGAAGGGGAAAGAGTTTATCCGCCAAGCGATTCGACTTCGCCCCGCCTTACGTGAAGACTCCCGATATCTCGGGTATATCCGTCGTCTCGGCGGAGAAGCGGAAGTCGGCTCCCTCCGACCGGTTTGCTAATCCCCCTTGTGTTTCGTTATCTTTTCGCTTATTCTTGGGTGAAGGAAACCGAAAGGATAGCGAAATGCACCTCACCAAAAAGCAAAAGCAGATCTACGACTACCTAACCGACTTTATCGCAAAACAGGGGTATGCCCCCTCTATCGTCGAGATCGGCGAGCATTTCGGTCTCTCGTCGCCCGCCACCATTCACAAGCATCTCACCAACCTCGAAGCCAAAGGGCTGATCAAGCGAGAGAAAAACATGTCCCGAGCCATCGAGATGCCGACCAGCGAAGCGACCGCCTCGGCCGTTGAAGCTCCTCTGCTCGGCTATATCCAGGCAGGCGTCCCGGTGGAGACCTTCCCCGTGGCCGAGACCGTCTCGATCCCCGAAGATATGGTGGGGCGTAACCGAACCTACGTCCTCAAGGTCAAAGGGGACTCGATGATCGAAGACTCGATCCGCGAAGGGGATATGGTCATCATCGACGAACGGGCTTGGGCCGATAACGGCGAGACCGTCGTCGCCCTTATCGACGGCGAGTCGGCCACCCTTAAGCGCTACTACCGCGAAGGGAAGATGATCCGCCTGCAACCGGCCAACAGCAGTATGGAACCGATCATGGTGGAAGAAACGCGGCTCACCATTCAAGGGGTCGTCATCGGGCTTATAAGGAAGTTTAGGAACTGACTTGCGGTAGAATGGGGGCATCGTAAACGAGAGCGAACGAGAATCGATGCCTGATACCCCAACGCCGAAACCGGTTTCCGCTTCCCGCACCGTCATGAGCCAACTCATGATGCCCCACGACGCCAACTTCTCCGGGGTGGTGCACGGCGGCTCGTTGCTTTCCATCATGGACAAAGTCGCCTACGCCTGCGGCAGTCGCCACGCCGGGGCCTACTGCGTCACCGCCAGCGTCGACGAAGTCCATTTTCGCACCCCCATCGCCGTCGGAGCGTTGGTCACCTTCATGGCGTCGGTCAACTACGTGGGGCGGACGTCGATGGAGATCGGCATCCGGGTCGTGGCCGAAGAGATGCCGACCGGTCGGGCGACCCACACCAACTCGTGCTACTTCACCATGGTCGCCATGAGCGCCAACGGAAAACCGTCCCCCGTCCCGCCGCTGATCTTGGAGAGCGACGACGACCATCGCCGCAACGAAGAAGCCAAGCTTCGCCGACAACTGCGGCTCGACCATCGGAAAGCGACGGAACAAAAACAGAAGGAAAGAGGAGATATCCTTTGAAAAGAAATATAACGGTCGCCCTTGTCGCCTTCGCCTGCGGAACCCTCTTCGGCGCGCTGAACTATTCGATTATCGTCGGCGACAACGGCATCGGCTTCATGCCGAAATCGGCGATGACCCTCTCCGGCTCGTTCTACGACACCCGTGATTGGGGTCCGATGGATTGGCTCCAACATCCCGATGTGGCCGCCTGGAAAGCGAAAAAGAAATTCCAGAAGATCGCCAGCGCCGCAAAAGAGCTGAAAGAAGATATCAAAGAAGGCGCCAAGAAAGCCTACGAAGATGTGAAGGAAGGCGCCAAGAACGCCAAAGAAGTCATCAAAGAAGGCGCCGATAACGTGGGACAAGCGGCCAAAGAGCAGTATCAAGAAGTTAAAGAAAACGTTAAAGACGCCGTGAGCGATGACGAAGAAGAGGGGAACGATCCTCCCGTCACCGCGACCGATCAGCCGGTGGAATAAAGGGAGAGAGCTACTCCCGTCTCAACGCGTCGACCGGATTGAGGCGGGCCGCTTTCAGCGCCGGGTACCAGCCGAAGAATATCCCCACCCCCAACGCCACCGAATAGGCCAATACCACACTGGCAGGCGAGACGTAAGTCCCCCACTGCGACAGATCGCTGATCCCCCACGCCGCCAAAGCCCCCAGTCCGACGCCGATAATCCCACCGATCCCCGACAAGACCGTCGCTTCGGTCAGAAACTGTTTCATAATATCCCGTTTCCGCGCCCCCAACGCCTTGCGCAGGCCGATCTCCCTCGTCCGCTCCGTCACCGTCACCAACATGATGTTCATGATCCCGATCCCCCCCACCAGATGGGAAAGGGCCGCGATCCCCCCCAGCAGGAAGGTAAACGTTCTCGTCACCTGCTCCATACTCCGCATGATCTCCACCTGCGACAAGACGTGGAAATCGTCCTCCTTGTCGACGCCGATCCGATGGGTCCGTCGCAACAATCGGGCGATCTCCTCGCTTACCTGCGGCATCCACTCTTCGCCGTCGACCTGCACCGATATCTCTTGGACGTGCGACTGACCGAAGACCCGCTTTTGGAATGTCGTCACCGGGATGAAAAGTTGATCGTCGGCGTTGAACCAGCCCATATCCCCCTTCTCGACCATGACGCCGATCACCTCGAAATTGACCCCGTCGACCTTCACATATTCGCCGATAGGATCGCGTCCGCCGAAGAGATCGGTCGCCACCTTTTGTCCCAACACCACCACCCGGCGGGCGCCGGCCAGATCGCGGTGGGCGATGAAAGCCCCTCTGGCGATATCGTAGGAGCGGACATGCAAAAAGTCGGGCGTGACCCCCACTATGGTGGAGAAAGCGTTCCGGTTAAGATGCTTCAACTGCCCCCCGCGCGAGATCGTCGGCGCCACCGCAACCACGTGGGGGACGCGACGGCGGATTATCTCCGCATCGGCGGTGGTCAGCGTCCGCACCACTTCGTGGCGAGCATGTCCCTTCTGTTGCCGACCGGGGCGAACGATCAGGAGATTGGCGCCCAGATCGCGGATGTTTTGCAGAATATCCCGTTTCGCCCCTTCACCCAGCGACACCATCGCCACTACCGACGCCACCCCGATGACCACCCCCAACATGGTCAAAAGGGATCGAGTCCACGCCGCCCGCAGTTCGCGGAAGGCGACTTTTAAGATGACGTCATACATGGGTCAGTCCTTTCCTTTCACCCGGCGTCTCCTTGCATCGTCCGTCTCGATGACGTTTTTCAAGACTCCGCCCTGATCGCCAATGCGACAGAAGCCGCGCCGAAGACCCCCGCGTCGTCGCCCAGCGGAGAGGGGACGATGAGAAGCCGGTCGTCGGTGAGGGTAAACGCCCCCGCCAGCGCGGAGGCGCGAGCCGTCGGTTCTACGTAAGGGAAGGCGGGAGCGAGGCCGCCGCCGATGACGAACCGGGTGACGTCGAGCAGGAGCGCCGTCGAAGCCATCGCCATGCCGAGCGCCTCCCCCGCTTCGGCGAGGATCGCGCGGCAGGTCGCATCACCTTGCGCGGCGCCTTCGGCCACGAACCGGGCGTCGATCTCTTTGCCGGGTCGGTTCGTCAGCCAGTCGCTCTCGTCGCGCCGTTCCCAGCCGGTCTGCGCCACCCCGGTGGCCGAAGCGTATTGTTCGAGACAGCCACGCCGACCGCAGCCGCATAGACGCCCGTCGGGGACGACGGTCAGATGCCCCGCTTCCCCCCCTTGCCGGTCGAGCCGCGCCAAAGCTGGCCGTTAAGGACAAGACCCGAGCCGACCCCGGTGCCAAGGGTGAAGCCGAGGAAATCGTCCCACCCCTTCGCCCCTCCGGCCAGACGTTCCGCCAGGGCGGCGGCGTTGGCGTCGTTTTCGATCACCACCGGCAAGCCGGTGCGCGATGAGAGATCGGTCGAGAGGGGGGCGTTTTTCCAATCGGGGAAGTTAGGAGAGGCGACCACGACCCCCCGCTCGAAATCGATGGCTCCCGGCGAGCCGACACCGATGGCCGTCACGTCGGCGGCGCTATTTAACTCTGCGACCAGTTTCGCCATGCGCTCGACCACGGCTGCGTACCCTTCGTGAACGTCGGTCGTTGTACGGGTCGCGCCGAGGATGGCGCCGTCGGGAGAGACGAGAGCGGCCCGGATATTAGTGCCGCCCAAATCGATGCCGACGACGGGGGAGCGATTCTTCTTCATGAAGGTTATAATAGCAGGAACGGTTTCCCCCACGGCGGGGTCTCATCGAGAAACGGATAGGGAGCCCTCATGCAGGACGAAGAGTATCGCGGAGTCGACGAGCGGTTGTTGGACGATTTCCAACGGGAGCTCGACGCGGAGAAAAAGGCCAATAAAGCGAAGATGACCAAAGTCGGCGTCGGCTTGGTTCTGGGACTTCTGGTCGCCGGTGGGTTCGCTCTCTTCTCCGGTATCGGGAGCGACGGCCCTGCGAGCGAACCGGCGGCGCCAATGGCCGACGGCGCTGGGGCCCCCCCGATGGTCGATGATCTGGTCACCCCTCGTGGCGTCGGCGATGACGAAGAGTTGGCTACGTTGGCTGGCCAGAACCTGATCGAAGAGGACCAAGCCCCCCCGGGTTCGCTTATGAAAGAGGGGGTGGCGACCGAGCCGGTTCTGGTGGAGGAACCGCCCCAAGGGAAAGCCCCGCCGGAACCGAACGCATCCCTCACCCCCCCGTCGTCGGCGGGGGTTTTTTTTGCCCTTCAGATGAAAGCTTTCGACGACGCCGAAAAGGCCATCGCCGAGCGGGATCGACTCGTCGAGCAGGGGCTCGACGGATGGATCGGTGTCGGCAAAGGGGAGCGACGGCTCTACACCGTCGATGTCGGATCGTTTCGGAGCGCCACCGACGCCAACAAACAGTCGGCGCCATTGAAGTATCACGGCTACCCCAACGAGGCGACCCTCGTGGGGGAGGGGGGGGAGTTCACCCTGAGGGTCGGGAGTTATCGGACCCAAAGCGAAGCCACCTCGACGGCCAATCGGGTCTCCGGCTCCGGCTTCCCCGCCACCGTTCATACCAGTAGCGAACCGATCACCTTGCAACTGGTTCGGGTCGGACGATACGCCACGAAAGAGGAGGCCGAAGCGGCAGGAGTAAGACTACGGGAGAAAGGGATGCCGTCGTTGGGGGTGGTCGCGGCGCAGGAGTAGGCGGTTTCGTCAATACGCGTGTTCGTTAATAAATCCCTTCCAGATCGTCAGCCACAAAATCTTCACGTCTAACGCCAGCGACCAGTTCTCGATGTAGTAGAGGTCGTACTCGATCCGTTTTTCGAGACTCGTATTCCCCCGCCATCCGTTCACCTGCGCCCAACCGGTCATTCCCGCTTTCATCTTGTGGCGCAACATGTAGCGGGGAATATCTTTTTTAAAATCGTCGATGAAGACCGGCCGTTCCGGGCGAGGGCCGACCAGACTCATCTGGCCCATCAGGACGTTAAAAAGTTGCGGCAACTCGTCGAGCGACGTCCGGCGGATAAACGCGCCGATGGAAGTCGTCCGGTCGTCGTCCTTTTTGGCCCACACGGCGCCGCTGCTCTGTTCGGCGTCGATTCGCATGGAGCGAAACTTGAACATGTCAAAAGGGGTCCCGTCGATGCTCATTCGTTCTTGCCGATAGATGAGGGGGCCGGGGGAAGACCATTTGATCGCCAGCGCGATGGCGATCATCACCGGCGACCAGAGGAGGATGAAGAGTAGCGAGAAGACGATATCGAAGAGCCGCTTCAATACACGGTTCCAGCCGAACATCGGCGACTCGGTCAATGCGATAATCGGGATGCCGTCGAAATCTTCAACGCCGCCGGAGAGGGCCATGAACTGCATCACGTCGGGCGCCAGTTTCACGTCGACCGTCTCTTCCTCCAAGGTCTCCATCACCTTCTCGAACCGGTCGTCCATATGGTGGCGGGGGAGGGCGACGAAAATCTGGTCGATCCCCTTTTCCTGAATCAGATCGTTGATATCGTCGATCACGCCGATCACCGGGAATCCCCCCACCAGCTTGCCGACCTCGTCCGGCCCGTCGCCGAGGAGCCCCACCACTTTCAGGCCCGACTCCGGGTGGCGGGCGAAAGTGGTCGCCAATCGTTCTCCCAAGTCGCCCGCGCCGACGATGAGGACATAGCGAAGGTTATGCCCCCGTTCGCGTAACCGGGCCAGTATCGTCCGAACCGTGGCGTGGGAGATGATCAGGCCGATCATGGCGAAGAGCCAGAAAAAACCCATCACCATCCGCGACAAGGAATATTCTCGATAGAAAAAGGCGGCCGCCATGATCAGAATCACCGCGATGGAGGCGGTCTTCACGATCCGGTAGAACTCGTGGAACCGGGAGTCGGAACGCATCTGGCGATAGAGATCGCCCGCTTGCAACGCCACCGCCCAGATCAGGAGTATGACCACCGAGAATTTGGCGTAGGGCCAGAAGGGGGGAATCCCTTGCGGGGCGAGGAAAAACTCGAACCGGACCCCATATGCCCCGAACCAGGCGGCTAACGCCACCAGAATGTCGGCGACGATCATCAGCGAGAGAAAGAGATGATTATGTTTTTTCAGCATCGGATTTCGGTTCGGGCGCCCATGTTGTTGGAACGGCAAGAGAGGGGGCGCCGGGCGCTATTATACCTTAATGAAGCGAGGGGACGGGTCAGAAGGGAGTGGTCGAAGGGGGTTCGAGCGGGGGCGCCTCTTCTGCGGGCGGTCGATCGGGGGAGGGCTGGCGCTGGCCGCTCCGCTCCCGCTCTCCTTGCGACTGGTCGTCGGCGTAGATGCCGGCGACGAACGCCGGGGTGAACGAACGTCCGGGGCTAACCGGCTCGGCCGTAGGGGTCGATTCGGCGGTGGTCGGTCCTTTACGGCGGGGGTTGTCGTAGTAGATCTGCCGGGCCGTGGTGGCGATGTCGTGGCGCGACGGGAGAGCGCCGGGGGTAGAGGGGATGTACGCTCCCACCGCCGCCGCCCGGGAGGTCGCTTCGGGGGTGAACGAAACACGATCCTGCGACGTCACTTGGACGGTCTTCGGGGTCTTCAGTTCGGCGGCCCGTTCGGCGTAATACTGCTGCCGTCCGTAGACCGACGCCGCTCGCGCGGGACCTCCGATCGGGTTAATCATGCTCGTTTCTCACTCGTAAAACGTCCTACAGCTTTTTGCTCATAAAGCGGGCGAAGAGCTCTTTTTTCTGATCGCCGTAACCTGCGGCCATTTTTTGCCCACCCCTCAGCGACGACATCTCCCGGGTCATCGATTCCATGGCCTTTGCGAGACGAAGGGCGCATTCATTGTCGATGACCAACACCTCCTCCATAATCGCCACGATCTCGTCGTCGATGGCCGAGAGCCGGAAGTCGTAGCGCCCCCGCTCTTCGTCGGTCGGTTCGCCTAACGTTTTCAGTTGGCCGGTCAACTCTTCGCGCCGCGCCATAGCGGTCAGCGCCGGGGTCGGGTCGGCCTCCGGGTCGGTCAACGCCCCTTCCAAGGCTTTCGCCTCCTCCCGCACCTGTCGCCAAAGCTGGCGCCGTCGGTTCAGGCGATCTTCTATCGTTCTGCGGTTCATCGTCACTCCTATGCGACCACCGTGGTGGAAGAGGGATTATAGGTCGAGGTGGCGGAGGTGTCGCCGACCCCGTTTGAGAGGACGCCGAAGACCCCCCCGACGTATCCCCGTTCGATACTAATGCGATTGGCCAACTCGTGCCGCGCCATCATCCGTTGGGCTTCGTTCGGATCGGTTCGGTAATGGTCGAGGCTCGCCTGTTTGTAGGCGATAATCCCGTTCGGCTCACCGGTGGCTTTGTCGATGGTCCGTTGTAACCGGGGTCCTATGCCGTCCGGCTGGGTGTTAAAGAGCCGGTAGATTCCTTGCGGGTTTTCCTTGAGCGACGCCGACAATTTCTCGCGGTCGATGGTCAGCGTCATATCCTTTTCGCTGGTGATCCCCATCCGGTTAAGCGACGCCAGTAGCCCCGGCGATCCTGCGGCCAGCGGCGGCGCCCCATCTCCGCTCTCCCGCTTTTTGGCCAGCGTCTCTAACGTCGCCGCATCGATCCCTAGGGGCATGCTCCCCCCCGGTGTCAGGCCGATGTCCGAAAGGGACGAGGGGAGCTGGCTCAACGATCCGACCCTCCGATGGGTGTCGATGGCGGTCTGGAGGGCCAAGTCTTGTGTCCGTACGTCGTTTTGCACCGGCGTGTGGTTCAAGGTCTGCTCGGTGATGAGGCGCATCATGTCGTTGTAGGCCCCGGCGAAACGTTCGATGACGCCGACGGGACCGGAAGTGTCCTCGGTGACCGACAGGGAGACCGGCGAGGTGGAGCTTTGCTTGAGTTGCGGCCGTCAAGCCGGGGAGCGCGTTGGTGACGGTGTTGTACGGGGAGGAGACCGCCTGCCCGTCGATGGTAAGAGAAGCGGTCCGCCCGACCCGGTTATAGCTGTTCTCGTCAGGCGTTTTCAGTATCTTCTGGTTGTTGTCGTCCACCCGGAAAAAACCGAGGGAGGTCATGACCGACCCACTTTCGGTGAGGGTGATCGGGCTATCCCCCCCCCGCATGTTGGTGATGATCAAGCGACCGTTCACCACCGAAGCGGCGGCGCCACTCTCTGCCGTGCCGCCGTCGAGGGCGTCGTTGTTGTTGGCGTCCTCACCTCCGTCGATAATCCCGTTGGCGTTGATATCTTCGTAGTAGGTGAACGAGGGGGCGTAACCGCCGCCGGTCCAAACACCGTTCGATCGATAGACGTCGAGCTGATTGTTGCCGTTCAGATCTTCGCCATATTTGTCGAGCCGCCCGTTCTTATTCGTGTCTTCGCCGTAGTTGATTTTGTCGGCGATATCGTTGAGCGAGTCGGTAGCCGTCACCGCGACGGTGACTCCGTTTAAGGTGAACGAACCGGACAACCCGAGCGAGGCGTAGCCGTCGGCCTGTTGGTCGGAGCCGATCCGGGCCTCGACGGCCAGTCGTTCTATGGTGATGGTGTGGGTGGCGACCACCGCGTCGATACCGGCCGTTCCGGTGACCACCGTCGGGGTCAACGATTTCACCCGCCGGGGAGCGAAGGCGTCGGGGGCGGCGAGGGCCGCCAGATGGGCGCCGATACTCTGCAAGCGGCTCTTCAGGGTGGTGAAAAAGTTGCTCTGGTTATCGAGCGACCGGCCGTCCCCCAGCGACAGTTTGATCGAGAGGGGGTCGTGCCCCTCTTTGCCGCTGACGGCGGCGACCGTATCGCTGAGACGATAGGCCGATCCGGCGTCGCCACGGTTATGGACCTGGGGGACGTTGCGCCGGTTATAGAACGTGCTATTGCGCACGGCGTCCGACAGGGTGACCCGGTCGAGGGGGGAGAGGGGAGCGGTGGCCGACCAGTAGCTGGCCGTTCGATTGGCGGCGGTCAAGGTCGGCGCAGGGGACTCCCCGTTACGCTCGGAGCTCGACCAGTAGGAGGCGGAGGTCGAGCGGGGGTCGGGCGCCACCGGAGGGACCCTCCCGATGTTGGCGGTGGCCGACCAGTAACTGGCGGCGATAGGGGTACTCATAACCCCCTCCCGACGAAAAGAGGGACGCTGAAAAAAAAGTTCTTCGCCGAAGCTAAAGTAATGGAAACCAGGGCCGATAACGAGAAAGGGAGGTACAGGTCGATGTTACAAAACAAGACAGAAAAAAAAGAGAACACCTTGAGAGAGCAAAAGTTACCCAATACGCTGTAACTAGCGTCGTTCCGCTCGTCACGCCCGAATCCATGGCGCATTTTCAAACTCCCTTTCCTGCCGGAATGTTCTCAAGAACGAAAACACCCTATCTCCTTTTCGGCAGGTTTCCATAAGACTTGAGCCGGGAGACCATTTTATTTTGCCCTACCGATGTTGAAAAGGGGGAGATTGTTGGTAAGGGACTGAAAACTAAGACATAGGCGGCTAAAATAAATATCGCATCCCACGCGAAAATCGCAGAATATGACACCGATGGAACGTTTCGTTCGAAATAAAAAGGGGGGGATTAACCGTTGGCGGCCAAGCCGGGATCGGCGGTGGTCAGTTTGGCGACTACGGCGACGAATTCTTCGGCGTCGACCGGCTTGACGATGTACTCCAGTGCGCCGACGTCATAGACCGATTCGATAAAGGTTTCGATATCGCCGTGGCCGGTCAGAATGATCGCCTTCTGCCCCTTATTGTGTTCGGCCACCTTCCGCACGAAGTCGATCCCCGACATTTCGGGCATGACCAAGTCGGAGATGATCAGATCGAACGACTCTTTGTCGATGATTGCAAGGGCTTCCAAGGCGGAGTGGGTGGAACGGATCAGATAGCCCTGCTCCGAGAGAATCTCTTCGGACCATAAAAGATGGGCCTCGTCGTCATCGACAAGGAGAATTGATTTGGAAGACATGTACCATCCCAATGGTGAACAAAGAAGCATTGTAGTGCAATTGCCCGCAAATTCAAATTAATCTTCCATGATCTCGGTCATGGGAGCATCGTTCGATAGTTTGTATGATGCGGGATAGCAAAAAGTGAGGACAGAACATGAGCTTGATGTTGGGGCCGATACACACGTGGCTTTTCAATAAGATCGTCATCGCCGAAGAACGAGCCATGGCGCTTGCTACTCTTTTAAGCCAGCAGGGGAGCGATCTTGGCGAACTTTTGGCCCGTTATGGCGAGCCGTTGGCCGGGAAAGATCTGGCGACGTTGGTGGGTGAGCGATCTATCCACCAGTTTTTGCAAGGAATCATCACCAAAGTGCAGGTCTTCGAAGCTTCGTTGGTGGAGGGAAACGCCGACAAGGTCGATCTGCTACTCGACGCCGCCTACGCTCACGGCAAAGAGGTGGCCGGTCGGATGGCGCCCGATGGGGGGCTGGGGCTCGAAGAGGTGGTGCGGCTGTTGAACGATACCCAGTTGGAGGGGATGCCATGCGACCCGGGGGCGACCTTTACCCCAGACGCTTCGGGCGATGGAGTCGATTACACCCATTCGGCTTGCAATCATATGGTCAACTGGTCGTATACCGGGGTCGACCCGAAGGTGATGTGCCGACTGAACAATCGGTGGATCGCCGGGTTCGTCGAAGGGCTTGGCGGGAGCTATGAAGTCGCCCAGACCATCGCCGACGGCGCCACAGCGTGCGGAGCGAGAGTGCGGACGAAAGATTGACCCGTTGTTAAACGGGTCATTTTAGGGTAAGGTGGTGAAAAATATTTGACAGCCAGGAGGGGGTTCGTGGCGCTCAAAAGCTATCTTCGTACCGTTTTTATCACCTTTGTTCTTGTCGCCGGGTTCTTCGTCACTTCCGCCTTCGCGGCAGAGCCTGCGCCATTGGAGCGGCTCTACCCGTCTCTCACACCGGTTCCGGTGAGCCTTGCCGACGCCGAGGTGCGAAAATCGTTGGCCACCGACTGGTTGCTCCAGCAGAAACAGGGCGCCGTCGAGGGGGGACCTTCCGACGTTCTGAGCGGCGAGAAAAGGGAAGAGACCGCTGGTTACTCCCGGATGTTTTGGGGGCTGCAAATTCTCGTGGCGGTGTTGATCGTCACCCCGCTTCTCTTTACCTTCGGCGCCGCCGCCCGAAAGCTCTCCATCAATCTCAAGCTCTATAACAGTCACGGCAGCCTCTTGCTGCTGGCGATGATATTGGGGGGCTCCGGCTATCACTATATCACCAGCCTCACCGGCGTCTCCGATCTCAACTGGCGTCTGCTCGAACTCAACGCCATGGCCAGTCAGCTCAACGCCGCCCAGACCGGCTTTCTTTTGTATGGGGTGAAAGACCCCGAATATGGCAAGCGGCAAAGCGAAAAGGCCCGTATCCTGCTGGAAGAGTTCGACGAAGATTTTAAAGCGATCAACGACACCGGCCTGCTAGAGCCGGAAGAGGCCACCATACTCGACCGGGTGCGGGGGGCTCTCGAAAACTACAAGTCCCGCTACGCCTCTCTTACCGGAGACAGCTCGACGCTCGACGCGATTAAAAAAGAGATGGATGCTCAGGCCGACGCTCTCTCCGACGAATTGCAGAAAGCGTCGCTCCGGATCAAAGGAGCAGGGGAAGGGCGGGCGCTGGCCGAAGTGCGTGCGCTCTTCGGCGCCGTGCAAAAGCTGAACGAGCGATACCTTTCCCGCAGCGACCTGCCGACGGTCGAGGAGATGGAAAAGCGGCTTGGCTATCTGTTCGCTTTCCTCGGCGATCTTCAGCGGAACGCCGATCAAATGGCGATGGTCAACGCCTTATCCGAAGGGTTCGAACTTTACGCCGCACGGCTGGAGCAGGTCATTCGGGCCGTGGCGGTTATCGAGCAGGACGCCTCGGCCATGTCGGAAACGATTCTGGAGATGACCGAAGCCACCAGCCACGCCTCGGCCAATCTGGCCGGGAGAGCCGAAGGGCTTTTTGGCGAGGCCAACCTAGCTTCGACGATCATGATCATCATGGCGATTTTCGTCGGTGTCGTGCCGACGGTATTGGTTACCCGCTCCATCACCCGGCCTCTTGACGAAGTGGTGGCGATGCTCAAAGAAATGGGGGTCGGCAAACTCGACCACCGAATGAACATGAACTCCGAAGACGAAGTGGGACAGATGGCCCGAGCGTTGGACGAGTTTGCGGACAACCTGCAATTCGAAGTGGTCGGCGCACTGCAACGGTTAGCCGAAGGAGACCTGACCTTCGACGCCAAACTGCGGGGTAAAGAAGATGTGGTCATCGGGGCGTTGGCCCGGGTGAAGACCGATCTCAATGGTCTTATCTCCGAGATCAACCGGGTGGGGGATACCATCGCGTCTCGATCGAAAATGGTCTCCGATTCGGCCAACATCCTCTCCGACGGATCGTCGGCGCAGGCCGCGGCGTTGGAGGAGATCACCGCTTCGACCCAACATATCGCCGAGCAGGTGAATCTGAACGCCAAAAACGCCGGTGACGCCAGTTCGTTGGCCGAGCAGAGTCGGCTCGTGGCGGTGGAGGGGAACTCCCGGATGAAGGAGATGGTTTCGGCGATGTCGGCCATCAACGAATCGAGCCAGAACATCAGCAAGATCATTAAGGTCATCGACGAGATCGCTTTCCAGACGAACCTTCTGGCCTTAAACGCCGCCGTCGAAGCGGCCCGCGCCGGACGGCACGGCAAGGGATTCGCCGTCGTCGCAGAAGAGGTCAGAAACCTTGCGGGGCGCTCCGCCCGGGCCGCGCATGAGACCGCCGCGCTTATTCAGGGATCGGTGGAGAAAGTACAAAACGGCGCCGAAATCGCCGACCGGACCGCTTCGGCGTTAGAAGAAATCGTCGAGTCGTTTACCACCGTCAGCGGTCTGATCGGCCAGATCGCCCAAGCCAACACCGATCAGGCCACCGGCATCTCCGAGATCAAACGGGGGCTGTCGGAGATCGACGGGATCACCCAGCAGAACGCCTCCATCTCCGACCAGTCGGCCTCGGCTTCCGCAGCCCTCTCCGGTGAAGCGACCAACCTTAAAGAGATGCTCTCTCGTTTCGCCTTGTCTGAGGACGATTCGACCCCGACCAAAGCGTTGCCCCCCCTGTCGGGGCAAGTACGGCCCCGTCCCGAGCCGCGAAACCGGCCCCTCGTAAAGCCCCCCCCGCTCCTGTCGCCAAACCGAAACCGGCGGCTAAAAAAGCTGTGGGCGATTTCATCAAGTGGGACCCGAACGTCTATGGTACCGGTGTCCCGGAGATGGATCAGCAACACCAGCGGCTCTTCCGTTTGGTGAATGAACTGCATGACGATATCAAGTCGGGTGGCGCCGCCGACTCGGTAGAACGGATACTCGGAAGTCTCGTCGAGTACGCTCAAAAACATCTCTCCGATGAAGAGGCGTTCTTGCAGAAAATCGGCTTTAACGAATTCGCCTCCCACAAAGGGATTCACGAAGACCTGCTGCGCAAAGTCGGCAATTCCTCGAGAGCCAAGGGAAAGGGGAGGGGCCTTCGCTCTATCAACTCCTCGGTTTCCTGCGCGACTGGCTCGACAATCACATCCGCAAAGAAGACACGAAGTACGGCCATTTCTACCGTCGCCACGTCGACAAGGGGGGGGAGACGAAAAAATATCCGGCCGAAGTGATCGATCTCGATGGCGACTTCGACGCCTTTTAGCGGCTATGCGCCGGACGTCGGCGTTGTCGAACGTCGTCGGACAGCCCACGTCTGCTATCGTTCTGGATACACGCCGATGTGACGTCGATCATAGTGCGGGAGGGGCTCATCGGGTAGGCTGTAGTGGAGAATACCAACGACACCGAAGGATTACCACCGATGCGTCCCCCTCCCGAACACGACGACCAATCGCTTCACACTACTTTCGCCCCCCGGCTCGGCCCCGGCGGCATGTCGCTCGACGAGCTGGCCCGGCTGGTGGAGGTGATGCGGGAAAACGGCGCGACCGGCGTGAAACTTCCCGGCGAGATGGTCTTTATCTGGGAGGGGAAACAAGAGGCTCACCGTGATATCGCCGCAGCGCTATCGGGGTATTCGCCGATCAACTTCGCCCAAGGGGGGGTGCGCCCCATTAAACTTTGCTCCGCCGAAACCTTCTGCCAACGGTTCAAACAGCCGGTCTTGGGACTCGCCACGGAACTGGAACGTCGTTTCGCCGGGCACGACACCGGCGGTGCGAAAGTCGTCATCGGCGTCGCCGGATGCCAACGCTCCTGTTCCGAACCGGCCACAAAAGATATCGGTATCGTCGCCGGAGGAGAGGGGTACAAGATCATGGTAGGGGGGATGAACGGATTCCGCCCCCGGATCGCCACCCCGCTGGTCACCGTCGCTACCGAAGCCGAAGTGAACGAGGTGGTCGAGGCGATCATCGCCTACGTCGCCGAGCATGGCGATTTCATGAACCGGCTTGGCGCTCTCATCGACCGGGACGGGATCGAACCGTTGGCGACTTGGGTCAGCCAGCGAACCGGTTTCCCCGTGGCGCCATAACCGGACGGTCGAGGAGCTGGTCGTAGGTGTCCCGTTCGCTCCAGCCGAGGGGGCCGACGAAAACCGCTTCACCGTATAACTCCCTCAACCCTCGCCAGATCAGGGGAGCGCGGCCCGAATAGACCGGGGCGAAACCGAGAGGCGCCAACGCCCGTTTCAGCGCCACCGCTTCGCGTGGAATCGAATTTCGTTTGCTCATGGGGGGATCATACGTCCCCCGCCGCCATGGGGCGAGCCTTACTGTTGTAGAAGGGGAGTTTGTTAGAACTGTTTCGTTTGAGGGGCGTGTCAAACCCCCAACGCCTCGTCAAGCCCAGCCACCCCCCCGGGAACGTAGGTCGCCGCCCATGCGCCCGGAGCATGCGCGGGAACGGTGAAGCCTACCCATACCTGCATTGGTAGAAGAAGGTCACTTGGTCTTATGCCTTCTCTCGGCCCGCCGCGAAGCAGGCGACTCGCCATGGGTAACCGGCGGGGAGGAGCAGGCGCGAGCCTGTCCGTTCAGATATAATGGGCACGACACAAACGGGAGAAGACTATGGAAGCCATCGCCGTCATCGCCACCGGTATGGGGGTCGCGTGGGCCTCCGGTATTAACCTCTACGCCACCATCGCCGTCCTCGGCGTCATGGGCGCTACCGGTTCGATGGAACTCCCCCCCGAATTGCGGGTGCTGCAAAGCGAAGGGGTCATCGCCGCCGCGTTGGTCATGTATTTCGTCGAGTTCTTCGCCGACAAAGTCCCCGGCCTCGACACCAGTTGGGACGCCGTCCATACTTTCATCCGCATACCGGCGGGCGCCATCCTCGCCGCGCAAGCGGTGGGGGAAGTGAGCCAGGAAGCCCAGATCGTCGCCTTTCTTTTGGGGGGCGCCGTGGCAGGCTCCGCCCACGCCACCAAAGCTGGCGCACGTCTCGCCATCAACACCTCGCCGGAGCCGGTCAGCAACTGGACCGCATCGGTTCTCGAAGATATCGCCGCCGTCACCGGTCTCTGGGTCGCTTTCAATCATCCGTGGGTCATGGCCGGATTCGTCGTCGCCTTTTTCCTCTTCGCCCTCTGGTTCGTTCCCCGTGTTTGGCGGTTGCTGGTGGCGATGATGGGAAAAGTGGCCGGTTGGTTTGGCGGCGGTCGAGAAGTGGCCCCACCGCCGACCACCGACGAGCCGACTTAGCCGATAAGAGGGGCGAAAGCGAGCATAAGACCGACCCCCGCCAGCCATAGGGCCAGAGAAGAGACGATGTAGACGATCAGACTCTGTTTCAGATCGGCCTGCGCCACCCCTCCCAATATGCTGTTCAGTTGCCACCCCTTGCCGAAGACCACGAGGAGTTGCGCCCAAAAACAGAGTGACGCCATCATCCCGCTCGTAGCCAAGAGGGTCGCGCCAAGGGTGAAGGGGAGAGTGACCAACGCCCAGAAGCCGACCCAGAGGGTAAGGGGGGCCGCAAGGTCGAGTGACGCCATGTCGGCAGGAAGGTCGATTACCTTGGTAGCGATATACGCGGTGACCAGAGGGGAGAGGAGTATCATCACGGCGACCAACGCCCCCGCCACCACCCCTTTCCGTTTCGCTTGGGCCACCGATGCGCGAACCGTTTGGGCGGCGTCGGGCGCGCCGATGGAGTCGAACCATTCGGCGACCGCTGCGCCGTCTAGGCTCCCTGCTTTCGCCGCGATCTTTTTCGACAAAGCCGAACTCCCCGGTTGTTCCATTTCGGCCAACGACGATATCCGCACTTCCGAAGGATCGGAATCGATGGCGAAGAGGAGCTCGTCGTTTCGTTCCCAATTGATCGACAGGGCCGCCACTCCCCACGGTGTCGGCGTCGTCAACGCTGCGATCATCATCGCCAATGACGAGACGAGCGCCACCATCGCCAGAAACGACCAGACGCCGACCCCTTCGACCCGACGATGGGACAAAGCTTCCGCAGAGAGGGCGGTGACGTCGGTGGCGATTCGTTTGACGATAGCGGCGTGGGCCGGAAAGGCGGGGACTTCCGACGTGGAAAATGACGACATGGGGGGCTCCCTCTGTATGACCGGATTGTATCGCAAGGGAGATAAAGATGGAACCGCAACCCCTCTCCGGCTCGGGGGGGATACCGGAAAGAAGGCTGCGGCTCCATAAAGAGGATCGATCCGTTAAGGGGGACTGAACCCCGGACATCAATTCCGCGCTGTGCTGGGTTCATTATACGATATTGAATATGGGAATCAATATGAAAAACGCCTCCTGCGAAAATAAAATAACTGCGATACAATGCCCCTTACAAATCAATCTGATCGAAGCGATAAATGCGACGACTCCTCTTCGCTGTTGGGCTTTTCCTGATAACGCTTCTCCCTTTCGCGCTCGCCGAATGGGGAGCTCGCCTCTTCATGGCGCCGGTCGATTCGCTTGAGTTGTTCGTCACCCCCTTCGAACGAACCCACAACAAACGGACCAGCGACATTTTCGAAGGCGATCCGCTGATCGGATGGCGTCTCAAACCGGGGCTTCGAGACGTTTGGTGGGACTACACGCTTGTTTCGACCAACAACGCCCGGATGCGGGCGGAACCGTCACTCGGACCGAAAAGGGAAGGGGTTTATCGGATCGTCTCGCTGGGGGATTCGGTCACCTTTGGTTATCGGGCGCCAGTGGTCTACCAAGAGTATCCGCAACCGACCGACGGGACGCAGGGAGATTATCCGACCCAGACCGCACGGCTGTTGCGCGAAGCGGGGATCGAGACCGAATCCTTCCCCATGGCGGTCCCGGGATACAGCAGTCGGCAAGGGCGGCTCTGGTACGAGGAGATGGCCGACGAACTCGACGCCGATCTGGTGACGATCCTTTACGGTTGGAACGACGGCGATCTTCGCCCCGTTCCCGACCGGTTGACCTTCGATGGAGATAGAATGAAAGCGGCAGGGAGAGGGGTCGTCGCATCGAGCCAAGCGCTCGCCCATCTTTCCCGTTGGTGGAGCGGGCGGGGTGAGAGGGAGGCGCCGCCTCCCTACGGCCAGTGGGTCTCTCGGTCCTCATCGACGGAGTATCTGGAGAACGTCATGGCGATAGCCCGGTTGGCCGCGGCGTCCGGCGCCCATGTCGTCGTCATCGCGCCGGTCTATCGCGACCCGGTGACGAATCGCCAGGAGGCCGAACGAATAGGGGCGATGCGGGATGCGTTGGCGTTGCGTTGCGAAGAAGAGGGGGTCGCCTATCTCGTCGTCCCGGAACTGACCGAGACGGGATATCCGGCCAACGGGGTCTATTTCGATCAGGAGCCGATTCATCCGAAGGTGAACGGCCATCGGTTGTTAGCCGAACGGCTGGTCGGCCTCATCAGGGAACGAGGGTGGGTGAAATGAATATCTGGCGCATCGTTGGAGCGCTGTTGATCGTAGCGCTATTTTCTCTCGGCTACCTCTGGGAGCAGGGGGAAAGGCAAGCGTTGCAAGGCGCCTCTGACACGGTTAACGCTCACGACGAACGGGTCCGTCAGATGGACGAGATGGCGCGGGGGGCGGAATAAAAAACGGGCGCCCTCGGTTGAGGACGCCCGTGATACGGCGGTGAAGCGAAGGCTTCGGTGAAACGGGGAAGGGGTTAGTACATACCCCCCATGCCGCCCATACCGCCCATACCACCCATGCCGCCCATGTCGGGGGCGCCACCAGTGGAGTTCTCTTCCGGCAGGTCGCAGATCATCGCTTCGGTGGTCAGCAAGAGACCGGAGATCGAAGCGGCGTTCTGCAAAGCAGAGCGGGTCACTTTGGTCGGGTCGATGATACCGGCTTCGACCATGTCGACCATTTTGCCGGTGGCGGCGTCGAGGCCGACGCTCGATTTTTCCTTCATCACCTGCTGCACGACGACGGAGCCTTCCAGCCCGGCGTTGAAAGCGATCTGGCGAAGGGGCTCTTCGATGGCTCGGCGGATGATGCCGACGCCGATCTGCTGGTCGTGGTTCTCGCACTCGATTTTGTCGAGGGCGGAGACGGCGCGAATGAGGGCGACCCCGCCGCCGGCGACGATGCCCTCTTCCACGGCGGCACGTGTGGCGTGCAGGGCGTCCTCCACGCGGTGCTTCTTCTCCTTCATTTCCATCTCGGTGGTGGCGCCGACACGGATGACGGCGACACCGCCGGCCAGCTTGGCCAGGCGCTCCTGAAGCTTCTCCCGGTCGTAGTCGCTGGTGGTGTCCTCGATCTGGGCGCGGATCTGCGCGACGCGAGCCTTCACGTCCTTGCCTTTGCCTTTCCCTTCGACGATGGTGGTGTTGTCCTTGTCGATGGTGATCCGTTTGAGCCTGTCCGAGGTCGGCCGCTTCGTCCGTTCTCGAGTTTGAGGCCGAGCTCTTCGCAGATGACGTGGCCACCGGTCAGGATGGCGATGTCCTCGAGCATCTCCTTGCGGCGGTCGCCGAAACCGGGCGCCTTGACGGCCACGACGTTGATCGTGCCGCGCAGCTTGTTCACCACCAGGGTGGCCAGGGCCTCGCCCTCGATGTCCTCGGCGATGATCAGCAGGGGCTTGCCCCATCTGCGCGATCTTCTCGAGGATGGGCAGCAGGTCCTTCATGCTGCTGATCTTCTTGTCGTGGATGAGGATGTAGGGATCGTCCAGCTCCACGCGCATCTGCTCGGCGTTGGTCACGAAGTAGGGGCTCAGGTAGCCGCGGTCGAACTGCATGCCCTCGACCACGTCCAGCTCCATCTCCATGCCCTTGGCTTCCTCGACGGTGATGACGCCGTCCTTGCCGACCTTGTCCATGGCGTCGGCGATCATCTGACCGATGGCCATGTCGTTGTTGGCCGAGATGGCGGCCACCTGGCTGATGGTCTGGCTGTCCTTGACGGGCTTGGCCATCTTCTTGATAGCGGCCACGGCCGTCTCGGTCGCGACCTCGATGCCCTTCTTGACGAACATCGGGTTGGCGCCGGCGGCCAGGTTCTTCAGACCCTCGTGGATGATGCTCTGGGCCAGCACGGTGGCGGTGGTGGTGCCGTCGCCGGCGACGTCGTTGGTCTTGCTGGCGACTTCCTTGACCATCTGGGCGCCCATGTTCTGGAACTGGTCCTTCGAGCTCGATCTCCTTGGCGACGGTCACGCCGTCCTTCGTGACGAGGGGAGCGCCCCAGGACTTCTCGATGATGACGTTCCGGCCGCGGGGCCCGAGGGTGATCTTCACGGTGTTGGCGAGGCGATCGACGCCGCGCTTGAGCTGCTCACGGGCGTCCTCGGTGAAGTTGATCTGCTTGGCCATGTTATTTCTCCTTCTGAGTTCGAGCGCGTGGCCGAAATTTATTTCGAAGCCTCGTTTCGGTCGACGGTCAGCCCACAATGGCCGAGGACATCGCTCTCGCGCAGGATCAGGTAGTCGTTGCCGTCGACATTGACCTCGGTACCGGCGTATTTCGAGTAAAGGACGATGTCTCCCTTCTTGACCGCCATGGGGCGGCACGATGCCGTTGTCGCTGATCTTCCCGGGGCCGACGGCCACGATCTTGCCCTGCTGGGGCTTCTCCTTGGCGGTATCGGGGATGATGATGCCGCCCTTCATGGTCTCCTTATCCATCGGAGGGCTTCACGATGACACGGTCAGCCAAAGGGCTTGATGTTCAGGGCCATTCTAGTTAATCCTCCGCAAGATATTGTAAATATGTTCTTAAATGTTCCGCCTCCGGGGTGGCTTCGTAGTGCGCCCCTCGGCCCCGGCGGCTTCTTGGCGCTCGACAGGATCGAGCGCTAACGGTGGAAACATAGTACGCCCCCCCTGAGAAAGCAAGCTCGCTCACGCGAAAAAGATGATATTTCTTTTCGCCCCCTCCATGAGCGGCATGTCATAATTACAATAATCGGCCTGTGGAGGGGAAGCGAGTGGGTAATTTGTGGGTCATGTCGTGTAAGAGGATTGTTGGGGCGGCCCTCATCTCCTCCATCGGCTCGCTCCTTATCGGGACCGTTCCCGCCGTCCATGCAGCTTTGCTCGAAGGGGAGCCGATTACCCCGATTCCTCAAACGATTCCCCTCGACACCGCGAAGGTGGCCATCGGCGAAAGCCTCTTTTTCGATACCCGTCTCTCCGGCGACGAGACCGTTTCTTGCGCCAACTGTCACAGTCTCGAAACCGGGGGGGTTGACCGGGAGAAGGTTTCCACCGGCGTCGGCGGCGCCAAAGGGGGGATCAACGCCCCGACGGTCTTTAATAGCGGTTTTAACTTTAAGCAATTCTGGGACGGTCGGGCCGACACTTTGGAAGAACAGGCGGCCGGACCGGTGCAAAACCCTATCGAGATGGGGGCGACCTGGGATCGGGTGATCCCCCGTTTACGGGCGGACGTCGAGCTGGTGGCCGCTGTCGAGGCGGCGTACGGCGCTCCTCTCACTCCCGATGTGGTAACCGACGCCATCGCCACCTTCGAACGGTCGCTTTACACCCCCGACTCTCGATTCGACCGCTATCTAAGAGGGGAAGCGGACGCCCTTACCCCTCAAGAGATCGACGGGTATGGCTACTTTAAAGAATTCGGTTGTATCTCGTGCCACCAAGGGGTCAACATCGGCGGTAACATGTTCCAGGTCTTCGGCGTCCTCGGCGATTACTTTCACGACCGGGGAGGGGAGACCGGCGCCGATGCGGGTCGGTTTAACGTCACCGGACGGGAAGAGGACCGACACGTCTTCAAAGTGCCATCGCTTCGAAATATCGCTCTGACCCCCCCCTATTTTCACGACGGGAGCGCCAAAACGCTGAAGCAGGCGGTGGAGGTGATGGCGAAGTATCAGTTGGGGCGATCCCTTTCGCCGGAGGAAAAGGTGGCGTTGGTCGCCTTCTTGAAATCGCTCACCGGCACGTGGCGTGGAGTCCCCCTTCAGTGAAGATTACTCCGCAACGCCTGATACGGGGCGCCGCTCTACTGGGCTTGATTCTGTTGATGACGACGCTCTTCGTCTTGTCGAGAACCTCTTTGGCGGAGCACGAAAAAGAGGTGGTCAACAGCGTGCTTCGCTTCAAGCGGATCGACGCCGAGATGAACGAAACGGTTCTCAGGACCCATTTTAATCTGCTCCACAATTACGACCCGTTGGTCGCAGGGGTCGCCGAGTTACGCCAGACATCATCCGAAATGAGGGAACGGCTGAGCCACGAGATGGAGAACGCTCCGGCGTTGGGCCCGCTGATGGATCGTATCGACCGGGCCATCGACGAAAAAGAAGTGTTGCTGGAACGGTATAAACGGGCCAACGCGGTGCGGAAGAATTCGCAACGCTACTTCCCGGTGGTGGCCAGCGAGTTACAGCATCTGCTTGTGTCCCGTTCCAAACCTCCGACCGCTTTTATGGACGATCTGTTCGGGCTGATGCGGGAGACGCTCGAACAGAAATTTCGCTCTACCGACGCCTTCTTGCGTCGGGTAGAAATATGGACCGACAAGCTCAAAGCCCACCCGGTCGCCGGGGACGCGGAAGAGGCGGGGCGGAAAGCGGTGGCGCAACATGCCCTTTTGATGGCCGAAGGGATGGTCTCGACCGAAGAGCGCATCCAGGCGTTGCTCGATTTCCCCTTGGCTCCCCCCCTCGACCGGTTGCTCGACGAAGTGCGACACCATGCCGAGCGGGAACGACGTGTGGGGGAACGGTATCGATTCTTAATATTCCTGACGGCCATTCTCCTGTCGCTCTATGTCGGCTATCTGCTGATGCGGCTTCGGCGAACGGTCCGAAGTCTCGGCGAACAAAAGTTCGCCCTCGATCAACACGCCGCCGTCACCGCCGCCGGGACCGACTGGCGGATCACCTACGCCAACGGGGCGATGACCCATCTCTCCCGTTTCTCGCTCGGCGAGTTGATGGGGCGCGACCTCCGTTCGATCGACGGAGGGAAGCAGAGTGAAGAACTTTTCGCCATGGTGACCAAGACCTTGTCGAAAGGGAAAGTCTGGAAAGGGGAGTACCAAAGCCTCGACCGGGAAGGGAGGCCCTACTGGGTCGATGCGGCCATCGTCCCCTTTCTGGACGATCAGGGGGCGCCGATCTCGTATATGACCATACGGACCGACATCTCGGCCCGCAAGTTCTCCGAGCAGGAACGGATGCGGCTCCACATGGCCATCGAGCAGGCGGCCGATTCTGTCATCATCACGAACGCCCAAGGGGATATCGAATACGCCAACCCGGCTTTCGAAGCGATCACCGGTTACGGTCGGGAAGAGGTATTGGGTACGAATCCTCGCTTCCTGAAAAGCGGCAAGCATGATGACGCGTTCTACCAGAAGATGTGGGATGAACTCACCGCCGGGAAAGTGTGGGAAGGGAGGATGATCAACCGTCGCAAGGCGGGCGATTTTTACGAAGAAGAGGTTCGTATTACGCCGGTGGTCGACGCTTCGGGCGCTATCATCAACTACGTCGCCGTCAAAAGCGATGTGACCCGTCGGGAGATGTTGATAAAAGCCCGCGAGTTTTTCTCGGCCATCGCCTCCCACGAATTGCGGACCCCGTTGACGAAATTGCAACTGGTCAAGATGATGTTGGATCAACAAGGGGGACGCGATATCGACGGCGCGGTCGCCGTTCTGGACGAATGTTTCGCCGATCTGGAACGGCTCATCGCCTCGACCACATTGTTATCGGAATTGCAATTAAGCCTCCCCGATAAGGATAAGAGGCGCACCCCCTTGGGACCGATGGTCGGCTCGGCCGTCGACATCGCTCGTACCCAGGCCGACTCGAAAGGAAAAGAGGTCGTATTCGACGTACGGCTGGCAGAAGTGTCGGAACGCTATGCGATCATGTGCGATCCTCATCTGATACTAAAAGCGATCGGCGAGCTTTTGAACAACGCGGTGCAATACTCCCCCGATAAAGAGGTCGTCACTGTCACCTGTCGGAAAGTTGGCGACCAACTCGAAGTGGTGGTGGCCGATCGAGGGGGCGGCATGGATCAGGCCACCTTGGAGATGGTGCGCGAACCGTTCTTTTCGAGCGCCAATCCTTCGCACCACCATACCCGTCGCGTCGGTGAAGGGGGGGCGGGGATCGGGCTCGGTTTGACCATCACCGCCTTGATTGTCGAAGCCCACGGCGGCCTCCTGACTCTCGAAAGCGAAGGGGAGGGAAAAGGGGTGACCGCCCGTCTCCTCTTCCCCATGGCCTAAGAGGGGGTGGCTCCTCCGGCGCGGGTGAGCTATCATAGGCGTTCCCCTTATCTTGGGGTGTCATTAACAACGATGGCCCGACCGCAGGCCTTACGTCAGGAGAAGTGACGAAGTGAGAAGTTTTCGCTCGTTGAGCCGAATCGCCGTGGCTCTTATCGTGGCCGCCCCCTTGGGCGCCTGCCAAGATCACCATTGGGTCGAGTTCGACAAAATGGGAGAGGTCAAAATGGCCGAACGTCCCGCCGAGGCCCCCCCCGAGCCGATTACCACCGAGGGGCGACCCGGCGTCCCCTATGATGGCGCCGGGATGTTGTCGGGCAACGGGCCGTCGGCCCCCGCCTCTATGCCGGGTGGCGGGGAGTCCGGCGACTTCTCTGGCGTCATCGCCGCAGGGATCGTCGATGTCGATCCCGCCGACAAAGCCAAAGCCCTTCCCTCCATGACCCTCTACGTCATCGCCCGTCCGGTAACCGGCGGTCCCCCGGTGGCGGCTCTCCGCGCCACCGACGTCATCTTCCCTTATTCGTTTCGGCTGACCGAAGAGGACGTTATGATGGCGCCGCCCCAAGCGGGGCAGCCTCTTACTATTGAAGCGCGGTTCGATTTCGACGGCGACCCGATGTCGAAAGACGCCGAGAAAGACCTCTTCGCCCTTTCGCCGGGGGAGATCATTGTCGGCGACGAGAAGGTCGCCCTGACGTTGAAAACGGCTTCCGGCGACTAACGGCTTACGTCGCAAACCATCCGCTTCGGTCAATCCGGGGCGGATGTTGTTTTGCGCAAAGAGGTATGAAAAATATATCATAAAGGAATTGAATTGACAGATATGTGATACTATCGCTTCCGGCGGTTCTTGCGATAGTCATGGAAATTGTGTGGTGAGCGAAATGAAAGAGACCAAGGGGGCTCCCGTGCGGGGTCTGGCGCGGGAAAGAAATATTCATCCCCGTTACACGACCACGGCGGAATTGGCCCGGCGCTGGCAAGTAGCGGTCATTACGATTCACCGGTTGATCGAACAGGGGGACCTGACCGGGCTCAAGATCAGAGGGCGATACCGCATTTGCCGGGCTTCGGTCGAACGGTACGAAGCCCGGGTCTCCTTTTAACTATTTGACCAACGGCAATCCCTGTTGGCTCCACGACGTCGTCCCCCCCGACATGTTCAGCACGTGGGAGAACCCTTCCGCCGCAAGGAACTTCGACGCCGTCACCGAGCGGCTTCCCGACCGGCAGTAGACCAGCACCGTCTTGTCTTTATAGTCGGCGATCTTGCCGACCTGTGACGCCAGCGCATCGACCGAGATGTTCATCGCTTTCGGCAGCGCCCCCGAAGCGAACTCCCCCGACGTGCGGACGTCGAGCGCTAGGTCGATGGCGCCGTTGTTTAACATGGCCGACGCCTTGTCGGGAGGGATCGACGACCACGAAGCCGCCGGCGAAGAAGAGGCGCCTTTCTTTTCGCACGCGGTGGCGAAGGGGAGGGTGAAGAGCATCAGCGCCAGCAACGCTAGCGGAAAACTACGTCTCGTCATGGTCGGTCTCCTTGATGGTCGAATATAATAGACGCATGAAGAGAGAAGAAGATTCGCCTCCCGCGCTGACCGACGAAGAGAAGCGCGGATTGCTCGGCTTGGCGCGCCACGCTATCGCCACGCGGCTTGGCTTGTCAGCCCCTGCGCCGACAGAAGAGATGCCCGACATGGCGGCGGGCGCCTTCGTGACCCTCCATAAAAAGGGGGAGTTGCGAGGTTGCATCGGGCTGATCGAAACCGAAGAGCCGTTGGGAGAGGTGGTCCGTCGGATGGCGGTGGAAGCGGCGTTCGGCGACCGGCGATTCAACCCCCTTACTCGCGACGAATTCTCCGCCGTCGACATCGAGATATCGGTCATGACTCCTCCGAGGCCGGTGGGGGGATTCGAAGAGATCGATATCCCTCGTCATGGGATCGTCATGGCTTGCGAAGGGCGAAAAGGGATATTCCTTCCCCAAGTGGCCGCCGAACGGGGATGGGGTCGGGAGAAGACCCTCGATCAACTGGCGATGAAGATCGGCCTCTACCCCGGCGCGTGGCGAGACAACGCCACCTTCTCGGTTTTCGAAGCGCTCGTTTTCGGGGAGTAACTCCCTTTGCCTTCATCGGTTCGGCCCGGTAGAATGACAGGCTTGCACCATTACGGAATTCGTTGTCACCCATGAAATATCAAAACGTCCGGCTCGCCTCTTTCGGATATGAGCTGGCGCCCAATATCGTTACCAGCGCCGCCCTTGAAGAGCGGTTGAACCCGCTTTACGAACGCCTAAAACTCCCCCACGGTCGGCTTGAGCTGATGACCGGCATTAAAGAGCGCCGGTTCTGGAACAAAGGGGAACGCCCCTCGTCCGTCGCCGTTCGGGCGGGTGAGCGAGCGATATCCGCCAGTGGTATAGACCGTGCGGCCCTTAAGGGATTGTGCCACACCGCCGTCTGCCGCGACTTCCTGGAACCGGCCACCGCCAGCGTCGAGCATTACCGGCTTGGGCTCCCGGCGGACGCCGTCATCTTCGACGTCAGCAACGCTTGTTTGGGACTGCTCGACGGGATGATCCTTCTCGCTAACATGATCGAGCTGGGGCAGATCCCGGCGGGGATCGCGCTGGCGGGGGAGATGGGAGAGTCGCTGGTGGAGGCGACCGTCGCCTACCTGAACGGCGACGAAACGTTGACCCGACAGAGCGTCAAGTCTCACTTCGCTTCGCTCACCATCGGGTCGGGCGCCGTGGCGGTGGTGTTGGCCCATAAAGACCTCTGTCCCGACGGCCACAAGCTTGTCGGCGGGGCGGTTCGGTGTCGTAGCGAACATAGCGCCCTCTGCGCTTCGGACCAAGACACCGGGTTCGGCGAGACCGCCGCCCCCCTTATGAGCACCGACTCCGAAGAACTCCTCCACGCCGGATGTTCGTTGGCGGCGGAGACTTGGGAACATTTCCTCAACGAACTCGACTGGACCCCCGAGATGATCGACGCGTCGTTCACCCATCAGGTCGGCGCCGCTCATCGGCGCTTGATGTACGAGTCGATCGGATTGCCCGAAGAGAAAGACTTCGAGACCGTCTCCTTTCTCGGCAACGTCGGTTCGGTCTCGGCGCCGATGACCATGGCTCTCGGCGCAGAAGCGGGGCATGTGAAGGCTGGCGATACGGTCGCCGTTCTCGGCATCGGGTCGGGCCTTAACTGCATGATGCTCGGTTTCGAGTGGGGCCGACGGTGAGCGTCGATCTTTCTCGGCTAAAAAGCCAATACCCCTTCACCCCGAAGTCGCTCGACCTCGGCGGCGTACGGATGAGCTACGTCGACGAAGGCGCCACCGACGCCTGCCCGATACTCTTCGTTCATGGCAACCCGACCTGGTCTTTCTACTGGCGGCGTTTGATCAAGAACCTGTCGGGGCGGCATCGTTGCGTCGCCCCCGATCATGTGGGGTGTGGTCTTTCCGATAAACCGCGAGATTACGATTACACCCTGAAACGGCGGATCGACGATCTCGAAACGTTGGTCGAAACCTTGGGGCTTAAGAACATCGTGCTGGCGGTACACGACTGGGGGGGCGCCGTCGGCATGGGGTACGCCGCCCGTCATCCCGAAAACGTCCGGGGATTGATGATCTTCAACACCGCCGCTTTCCGCTCCCCCACCATTCCCCTTCGGATCGCCGCATGCCGCTGGCCGGTCATCGGCGAACTGATGGTCCGTGGCGGCAACGCTTTCGTCGGCGCGGCGGTTCATATGAAGTTCGCCACCGAAAGCAAAACCCTCTTCGCCGATCCGGTGGTAAAAGAGGGATACTTGGCCCCTTACGACTCGTGGGCCAACCGGGTGGCGGTGCAACGGTTCGTCGAAGACATCCCGACGAACGAACGGCATCCATCGTGGTCGACGCTTGTCGAGGTGGAGGAGGGGTTAGCCCAATTTGAGCGGACCCCGTCGCTGGTGGTATGGGGGAAGAAAGATTGGTGTTTCCACGAGTGGTATTACCACCAATGGCTCAACCGGCTCAAAAACGTCGAAGCCCATCTGTTGGCCGACGCCGGTCACTGGGTTATCGACGACGCCCCCAACACCGTCGACGAACTGGTCGCCGCCTTTTTGGCGCGTTTGCCGCGATGAACGACGACCGGGTCAACATAGCCGACCGCCTGACCGAGACCGCCCAGCGGCTCGGCGACCGTGTGGCCCTGTGCGTCCCGAAGAAGGGGAGCCCCACCGACTACGACCGCTACACCTTCGCCGAGATCGAGCGGGAATCGAGCCGCTACGCCGCAGGGTTGGTCGAGCGGGGAATCGGCAAAGGAACCCGGACGCTCCTCGCGGTGAAGCCGGGGTTCGATCTGATCGTCCTCACCTTCGCGTCGTTCAAGACCGGCGCCGTTCCGGTCCTCATCGACCCCGGCATGGGGAAAACGAACCTTCTCGACTGCGTCGCCCGATCCCGCCCCGAAGCGATGATTGGGATCGAGAAAGCCTTCGTCGCCCGGTTGCTCTACCCGAAAGCCTTCGCCACGGTGAAGACGACCATCACCGTCGGTCGCCGCTGGTTATGGGGGGGCGCCACGGCCAAAGAGCTGGCCCGTCGGCCCGATCATTCCTTTGTTCCGCTGGCGACGAAAGCCGCCGACAGAGCGGCGATTCTCTTTACCACCGGCTCCACCGGCCCTCCCAAAGGGGTCGTCTATACCCACGGCATCTTCGACGCGCAACTGCGGCTCATCCGGGATCATTACGGCGTCACCGACGACGACGTCGACTATCCGGCCTTTCCGTTGTTCGCCCTTTTCTCTATCGCGCTTGGCATGCGGGTGGTGATCCCGGTCATGGATTTCACTCGTCCGGCGTCGGTCGATCCGCAAAACGTGGTCGACGCCGTTAACGGCGAGAGGGTCACCTTCACCTTCGGGTCTCCCGCTATTTGGAAAAAAGTCAGCCGCTACTGCGCCGACCGAAACATCGCGTTGCCGACGCTACGCCGTGTCCTGATGGCCGGGGCCCCGGTCGCCGCCGAGATTCATGAGCGACTATTGGGGGGAATCCTTCCCGAAGGCGCCGTCACCCACACCCCGTTCGGCGCCACCGAATCGTTACCTATCGGCGACATCACCGGCGCCGAAGTGGTGGCCGAAACCGCCGAGGCGACGGCGCGTGGCCAAGGGGTCTGCGTCGGACGACCGTTACCCGGTTTCACCTTCCGCATCGTCCCGATCAGCGACGAACCGTTCGGCGGGTGGGACGACGCCGTGGAACAACCGACCGGCGTCATCGGCGAGATCATGGTCACCGGCCCGACGGTCACCCCCGGTTATTTCGACGACGCGGCGAACACGCGACTCCACAACGTTACCGACCCCGACGGACTCCTCTGGCGACGGATGGGGGATGTCGGTTATCTCGACGAGGATGGAAGGCTCTGGTTCTGCGGACGGAAAAGCCATCGGGTGGTTACCGGCGAGACGACCCTTTTCACCATCCCGGTCGAAGCGATCTTCAACGCCCATCCGAAGGCGGCCCGGACGGCGTTGGTCGGCGTCGGCGCCAAGGGGGAGCAAACCCCCGTTCTGATCGTCGAACCGGAAACAAACGTTACCTTCGACCAAAAGACCGTCGCCCGCGAGCTTTTCACGCTCGGTCAAGCCTTCGACCATACGCAAGGGGTCGAACGGATCCTCTACCATCCGCAGTTCCCCACCGACATCCGGCACAACGCGAAAATCTTCCGCGAAAAACTGGCCCTCTGGGCCGCCGACCGGATCGAGACCGCGCATCGCAAAGGGGAAGCATGACGATTCTCGTGACCGGCGGTGGCGGATTTTCGTGGTCCGGCGCCAACTATGTCGATTTCGACAGCAAGCCCGGCCCGGCGGAAACCGTGGTGGGATCAGTATGCCGACTACCTTCGACAGCGCCGACGATTTCCTTCATCAAAGTGACCGCGCAACGGTGACCGCCGATTTCTTCATCAACGAGCTGATCGGCGGCGCACGTTTGTCTCCACCGACGCCCCAGACCAGTCGGAACAGGCTGTCGTGCTTAGCCTACAGTTTCTGGCAGACGCAGCTCTCAGGGAAACCGGTTCTCGAGTTGAAGGTCGAAATCAACGACCGAACCTACCCGGTGGCCGGAATCATGCCGCTCGATTTCGCATACCCGACCGGCGCCGAGATCTGGGCCGCCTCGCGATACCGCGTACCCGAACCGGTCCGAAGCCCCGAGGATGACCCGGCCGTTGACCGTTCCAACCGTTACTTTCACGCTGTCGCACGGCTGAAACAGGGGGAAACCCTGGATGAGGCCGCGGCCGAAGGCAGCGCCATCATCTCGCGATTTGCCGACGAGAACCCAGACACCGAGGGCGGCATCCACCTTCGAGGCGATAAGTCTCCACGAGTCTGTGACGGGCGCAGGTACGGCCCCTGCTGATAGTGCTTTTTGGTGCAGTCGGCTAGGTCCTCCCTGATCGCCTGCGCCAACGTGGCCAACCTCTTGCTTGCCCGCGCTACCGGCCGTACCCATGAAATCGCGATTCACACCGCTCTCGGCGCGGGCCGATTGAGGCTGATCCGGCAGACCCTGGTCGAATCCGCTCTCCTTGGATTGGCCGGAGGTGTCGGCGGTGTTCTGCTCAGCTTCTGGGGCACCAGCGTTCTGATCTCGATGGCCGATCGGGAGTGCCCCGCGCCGGGGAGATCACGGTCAATCTTCAGGTCCTGCTCTTCGCCCTTTCGGTCTCCGTGCTCTCTGGACTGCTCTTCGGTCTCGTCCCTGCACTGTGGCTGAGGGGTCGGTAATCCGTCGCAGACGCTGCGCGAAGCAGGAGGCCGAATTCTCTCTGGATCAGGCTGCGCCGCCAGGCTTCGTGCGGCCTCGGTGACGATCGAGGTTGCGGTATCCCTCACCCTGCTTGTCGGTGCCGGACTCTTGCTGCGGACGTACGCCGTCGTGAGCCCCACCGATCCCGAGTCTTCGGCTTCACGATATTGCTGACCAGCCGACGTCTGGCTGGCGTTCGGGCACCAAATACACCGACGACGAGATTCGCACCTTTCAGGACGAGATTCTCGATCGGAGCCGCGCCCTGCCCGGGGTTATCAGCGCGGGTGCAGTGCCTCAGGTCTCCCGATTGGTGGCAGGCGTTTCCGCCCGAACCACTTACTCGGTGGAGGGGAGAATCGTCGACCGAGGCACAGAACCCATTGCGGGGCTCCAGGCCGCCAGTCCGGGCTACTTCGAATCCATCGGCCTTCCCGTCCTCCGCGGTCGTGGCTTCACCACCGACGACCGGGCGGACAGCCCACCGGTCGCCGTGGTCGACGAGGCTTTCGCCAAAGAGATCTTCGCCGACGAGGACCCGGTAGGCGGGAGAATCGACAATTGCCGGCACTCCGGAGGAGGACGGCTTCCAATGGCTCACCGTCGTCGGGGTCGTGGCCAATACCAGATACGACGGACTCGACGACGAGCTTCCGGATCCGAGGCATACCAACCGTTCGCGCAGGCTCCGTGGCCCTATATGACTCTGGTCCTGGCAGTCGTCGGTGGAGCCATGACTCTCGCCGACCCGCTTCGCCACGATGTCATGGAGGTGAACCCCGGCATCAGCCAGTAGCTGGAATCGCGACCATGAACCAACTCATGCAAGGGGTCGCTGGTGAGACGCAGCGACAGCGCCCGCTGATCGCCATCTTCGCGCGTCTGGCCTTGGTCTTCGCCGCAATCGGGCTGTATGGGGTCATCAGCTTCTCCGTTGCAACCAGGACTCGTGAAATCGGTATTCGGATGGCGATCGGGGCCGAGAAAAGCGACATCTTCAAGCTCGTTCTCGGCGACGGCGGGAGGCTGCTGGCCATCGGCCTCGCGGCCGGAGCGACCTGTGCGGTGGTCCTCGGGCAGCTGATCCGCCGGGTTCTCTACGGGGTCCCCCCGACCGACCCTTTGGTCTTTGCGGTCGCGGCGTGCGTGTTAGCCCTGGCGGCCCTCCTGGCGATGCTCTTGCCGGCCCGCCGGGCTGCCTGGGTCGAACCCGCGGACAGCCTCGATCCATGTGATGTTCTCTCGGGTCGGCACCGGACCGACTCCGGTTTGCGATGATGGACCGAGAAAACTGGGGAACCGCTACGGATAGGAATTTCCTTCGCCCCACCTCGAAGGTCGGATCCCTTTCGGTTGACCCGGCACTGCCCTGAACGGACGTAGGTGTGCACGGAAGGTGATCGATGATCCGGCGGGAGCAGACCCGCCGAGAAGCCCAATTACCAGTCAGGATACAGACGCACGCATTCGGTATTTCGATACGAATGATGGTGGGTGTGTCGGAACCGCAGAACCGCACCAGATTTACACACTCACAACGCGATGGCTCATGTCCCCGCCGTGGCCGAGAGGTGGGACGCGGATCTCAACGACATGTATGGCCGCTACCGTTACGCAGAACCTCGCGCGCTCGAGCTTCGCACTCGCCATCGGCCATGATGACCAGACGGTCGCCCGCCGCGAGGGTGGTGTCCCCCGACGGCCGACTGGAACCCTCGGGACCGCGTCTGATCGCGAGTACCGGCCAGCCGCGGCCCGACGCAGGTCGAGCTTGCGGAGGGTCTTCCCGGCGGCCGGCGCACTGGGGCGATCTCCACCCCCGCGAGGCGGACGTGGTGCCGAAGCCCGCTGAACGCAGGCGACAAGATCCGACCTAAGTCGCCCGATCGCAGCACGCCGGTGCTGGTGCCTCAACGCAGTCTTCTCTGATCGAGGACCATGGACGCTGGCGCGCCGGACATCTCGAGCACTCGTCCCACCAGCTCGAGGGAGGTCTCGAACTCCTCGGGGATCACCTGATCGGCGCCGAGCTCCTCGAGGGGCTCCACCTCCTGGACGTAGCGGGTCCGGGCGACGATGATCACGTTCGGGGCGAGTCGGCGGGAGGTCGCGACCACCTCGCGGGTACTCGCGGGCATCTGGGATGGCGATGATACCCCCCGCGCCCCGCCCGACGCCTGCATGGCGCGGAGTACTGCACCCTGTTCGGCGTTGCCGAACTGCGTTCACCGGCGCCTTGGAGTCACGAACGGTGTGCGGGTTGATCCACCAGTACGTGAGGAACCCCAAGCGACGCCAGCGCCTGGTGGACATTTCGGCCGTTGACTCCGAATCCCACGATGACGAGATGGTCGCGGAGATCGACCTCGGGTGCATCGCAGCCGGCGCGGCCGGCGAGGCGGTGGGCGAGCGCGGTCAGACCTGGAGGAGAATCGCGCGGGTCGGCACCGCGATGGCGAGGAACAGCTCACCCGCGCTCGCGTCCACGACCAGACGGGCTTCGCCTCGGCGGCGACGACCAGAGAGAACTCGCCGATCTGGGCCAACCCGAGCCCGGCGGCAGCCGCAATTTTAATATTCCGGACCACGCCAGACCGCGAGCCCGGCCAGGACCTGCTCGGCCGCGACGATGGCAACCACCAGGCCGAGGCTGACCACCGGGTGAGCGAGCCAGATGTCCGGGTTCGACCAGTATTCGAGGGAGACGAGCAGGGTCGCGGCGAAACGGCAGGTCATGATGTCTCCTAGTTCCGGGGGTCAGGGCGCTGGGCATCGCCACTGACCGGCGCATCGGTACTAGGCCCGGTGCGAGGACAGGTAACGACGGGTCCGTTGTGCCACCGCTTCCTTCAGCGTCGCGAAGCACTCGAGCAGACCCTCGCCCGTCGTCGCACAGGTCGGGACGGCCGGTGCGCCCGTCGGGTTGAACCGGTCTTGTAGCTCCTCGAGGGTCCACATCGCGGCCGGGTCGAGGTCGCGCTGATTCCACTGGTACACCCAGCCGAACTCCCCGGTCGTCCGGTCGCAGTCTTCGATGTAGTCCAGGCAGTCTTGCATGTAGAGGAGGTTGCCGTCGAGTCGGTCTCTTCGTGACTCCACGAGACACACGATCGTGTCGGCGCTGCTGAGCATCTTGCGCCACGCCGACTTGTAGTAGACGGCCCCGGGAAGGGTCGACAGCTGCAGGACCGCCGGCCCCCCGGGAAACGCCTCCAGCTCGACATCGAGCGTGACGCGGCGCTCCGCCAGGTCCTGGTCCACGCGGAGCTCGCTCGTCGGGTACGGCAGGTGTTCCTGTAGCCACGCGAGGGTCGTCGTCTTGCCGCCGAGCGGATGCCCGACCCAGACGACCTGGATGCGCCGAGATGCCGCGTCGTGGGAAGCCATGACACCTCATCGGCTTTCCGGGCGATTCGCCTGACCCAAGCAGCGGCCCATTCGAGCGGATCCCGGACCGGTTAGCATGCGACCTGTCTTTTCCGAGA
>CALOCG010000011.1:0-50557 GCA_942491805.1 Nitrospinota bacterium | reverse complement strand
CAAAACGGTTCTCTACTTGTGGTGTTCAAATAAGGTTGATAAAGTGATCAAAAAGGCTCAAAAAGAATGGCACACCGCCATGGTTTATTTGGCAAATTAATGAACTCGGAACACGCTCCGCATCCTCCGCGCGCGAAATCGCGCGAATTTCGGAGTTGACACGGATGATGTCATGAATGCACGCGCGCCAGCCAATTCCGCTGAACTCAGTTTTCGGCACTCCTAAGCTCAATGTGCCAACATATACTGTAGCTAGTAGTATAATGTCTGAAGTTTAAAACGCGCGCGTCGGTGCTCGCCGGCGAAGTCCAAAATGAGGTGCATCTGGCCTCTTCCAGTTCTTTCTTTGGTGTCCAACGTGACGCGGCAAAACGCGAAGCATTCAAGGAACGCTTTCCAAAGCTTTTTCGCGATGACGATGGCGCAACGGTGGCTAGACCCGTGCGAGGAGTTCTCATTATCTCGACGCATCGATAGCGATAGATCATTTGATCTAAGATCCTCATTGTGAAACAGTCAGTCATTTCTCTTCGACGAGTTTCCGCTTTTCGTATTTTCCTAAAGGAACCCAAACAAAAAGAACAATTCGATTACCTGAATATGAATACATCGGCCTTACTTTTGAAGAATTTCGCTCGACGATCGGCTCTCTTAACCAAGAGGGCTTCCCCGTGCATTACGACCGCGCTGTCGAGACGCTTCAGTTCCCAACAAAAGGTGGAGGAGGAAGTACCCCCCGAAGACTACTACGATGGACATTTGATGGCAGATCACTTGGAATATCTTGACGATATGATCGAAAAGACTGTGGAATTGAAAGAATCGATGGAAGAGCTGAAACAGTCCAAGCTAAGTGCCATCGAGAAGGCGAGTTCCGGCGTGAAGTGGATCGAAACCGCTGAGATCGATCGTTTGTTCGAGCAGACGTCGGCGCAGAAGGCCGCGCTGGGCGAGCAGCTCGAGGAGCTCAAGGTCAAGATGGCGGAAGCGAGGAAGACGTACGCGGTCGACAGTCCCGACGGGTATTCCGACGCGTGGGAGAAGGAGGAAATGGAAGAAATTAAGCACATCATCGATGACGCTGCGGCACACGAAGACAAGGAAGAAGTGGAGCGATTTCATAAGCAGCAAGAAGAAGCCGCGAAGACCTTTGCCGTTGATGCTCCAGGTACGGATTGCTGTTCACGCATGCGGACAATAGAAGCTATCTAATGAAGAAGATTGTTTATTCTGGGTGTTGTTGTTGTTAGACGCGCTTGCTGACCCTCTTGTTGTTGCTTCTTCGCTCCTCCTCTTCTCACCACTCTCTCATATTTTAGATGGCGAGACAGATTGGCATCAGAAGGAAGAAATGGATGAAGTTAAGCATATTATTGACGATGCTGCAGTCCTGGAAGATCCGAAGAAGGTTGAGTATACTCATAATATGGACGACAAAATTCGCAAGGAGCGCGCACGCGATCCAGAACACGATTGGTAGGAGAGATTCCTATTATTATTATTATTATTATGGGTAGATTGACTACTGCTATTAGCTAAATGGCAGCAGCGACACGACGGAAAAAGTGAGAAACCCGACATTTATTCTAATATTTCCTCTTTATATATATATATATATATATTAATAATATGCATATGACGGATGTAGGTAATAAGGACTGCTAGCTGGTCTAATTGTAAAGGAAAAGCCTCACAAAAGCTTAAGCGTTTTTTGCGTCATTATCTGTTGTATTTATTAGAAGTAGGTTTTAATGATCTCAGGGACATAGTCGAAGCAGTCTATGTAAGGCAGAAGTTATTCTGTGATCATTAGTGTAAGGCAATATTTAAAATAGCAGTCAATATTAGTAGAGTACCCTCCTTTTAAACCCTTCTCGCTTCAAAGAGACGAGAAAAGTAAAAGTTGGTTCCGGTCATTTCATCGCGTGTAATGGTAAATCCTGCTTTTTCGAGCGCATCGCGGACGATCCCCTCCTCGTGCAGGTACGCGCGAGTTGTCTTGCTCGGGCCTGGGAACATTTCGCCGACCTTCTTCAGCAGTTCGTAGTACCACGTTTTGGGGGCGAAGCTGATCGGTACTCGATCGGTCGACAGGCTACACAGGTGTTCGATCATTTCGATCATTTTATCGTCCGGGTAGTGGATGGCAACATCGACGCACGACACCGTGTCGTATTTACCGGTAACAGATTCCAAGTCGGACGTGTAGAATTTGGCATTCTTAATACCCATGCTCTCAGCCCGACGCGCGGCTTCGCCGGCCATCGAATCCGATATGTCGCTCGCAGAGACCCGGGCGCCCATCTGCGCCAAAGGAATCGCCAACGAGCCGACACCGCACCCGCAATCGCAAACAGTTTTCCCGGCAATATCCCCTCGTCGGCCGCGATCCAGTTCAAGATTTTTTTGGATCGTCTGGTCGTGTCCGTTGCGGATGTCGAGCTGGACCGAATTAACATCGTCAGTTTCGGAGTAAATTTTATTCCACCGGCTGAAGCCTTCTGTATTGAAGTATTCCCGTACTTCCGTCTTGTCGTCGGCGGTTTCGACCTCGACGGCCGCCGATAGACTAGTAGTAGTTGTTGTTGGGGTTGTGACAACGAATGCTCTCGTCCGGCTCGAAGAAGCTGACGGTGAGAAAGCAGACACGCCGATGCTCGCAGCAGCCACAACGGCAAGAAGAAGGGCGGAAAGAGAAGACGAGTGCACCATGGTGGGAAGATGAAATAGATCAATAATTTATGGAAGGAAAGCTTCAGCCTGTCAACAACAAACACGATGAATGCAATAGCATCATCACCTCCAACCATCAGCCCCGTCATTCTTCTTTCTCGATCGTTTACTACCGTACGTAATGGAACTTCAACTTGCGCGAATCTGCGCTTTCAAAAATTCTGCTACAAAAAACAAAAGATCCGGATTCCAATTTTTAACAAATTAACTCTATAGTAAAACTTTGTATGAAGCAATTTATAGTTTCAAAAACTGAAACTGTCAACCATCAAAAAGAAAAGTATTAAGCAGCCAACCATCGTCGCCATGGGATTTTCTCTCCGCAACGACTTTCACTTCATCAGCAGATCATTCGAACAAAAATGGTGAATTATAGCACAGGTTGGAGGGTTATTCGACTGCTGTGGTTGTCCCTCGTCGCTTGCTGTCAGTTCTTTGCTGTTTTCACTCATTCATTCGTTGTACAACACCAACGAAAAAATATTGCCCAGCAGCGTCATCACCAGCAACGAATCGTCCACAAGATACCGCCCGTTTGTATGGTATCTACTTCGGCTTCCCCGCAAACAGCCAGCAACCCACCAACAGCTATTAATTCCAAATACCCGACGTCGCGGGGATCGGAAGTCGATTCGCGTAAAATCGTGCGCGCAGGTTTGGGTCGGCAACACTTGAGCGCCGTTCGCATCCGGCACGTGCTGTTCTTGAGCGAGGACTTGGCGCGGTCGAGTTTGAACGACCTGCGGTCGGCAGCAATATCGTTCGAGGACCTCGCCCGTCTTGTAAGCGCCTGCCCCGAAACTCGCAACAAGGGCGGGGCAATCGGGTGGATGGCGGTCGACGAGAACGGCGGGCGCAGTACTAAAACAACAGCAACGTACGATGACAACGATAATGAAGAGGAGGGGAAGGAGGATGGTGTCTCGTCGCCAAACGAGCATTTAGATCAAATCATTCCCAAAGAAGCGAGGGAAAAGGTTGTCCAGATATCGACAAAACCGGGTGATATATTCATGGTCGAATCTTCAAGAGGTTATCATTTGGTACAAATTGTTGATGTTATGGCCGATGTTCGTCAAATGGCCACAGTGAGATCAAGACGAAACCCGTACAATCACAGCAGCAGTACTCGAGAAATGATATACAAACTAGAAACGATGGGCTGTCAAATGAATATGGCAGATTCGGAACGCATTGAGGGTCAGCTTCAAAGTATGGGGATACGTCCAGCTCGCGACGGCGATGAAGAAAAGTTGGCCAATATTGTAATTCTTAATACGTGCTCCATACGCGACCACGCCGAACAAAAGGTGTATTCCTATATTGGACCACATGCCAAGAGAAAGCGGGAAGGAGAGGACGTTACGATAATCGTCGCAGGCTGTGTAGCACAGCAAGAGGGATTGGCGCTGCTGCGACGGGCGCCTGAAGTCGATCTAGTTATGGGCCCGCAATACGCGAATCGGATAGGCGATTTACTGGAAGACGTATCGAACGGTAATCAAGTCGTCGCCACGGAGGCAAGTCACATAATGGAAGACTCCACGAAGCCACGAAGGCAGTCTACGGTTGCAGCATGGGTTAACGTCATATACGGGTGCAATGAACGGTGCGCGTTCTGCATCGTGCCAACGACTAGGGGAGTCGAACAATCACGTCCGGTTGAAAGTATAGTTCGAGAAGTAGAGGACCTTGTACAGCAAGGCTATAAGGAAGTGACCCTGCTCGGGCAAAACATAGACGCCTACGGTCGAGATATGATTCCGAAACGCAAGTTCTCAGATCTGATCCGTATCGTGGGCGATACAGGCATAAAACGCTTGCGATTTGTAACTTCGCATCCTCGTTACATGTCCTTGGGTGTTGTGGATGCTATAGCTGAGACACCAGCCGCATGTGAATCATTCCACATTGTGAGTGCGAGAAATTCTTCCTTGGCCGGTTGAAACAAGCATTTTTCATTTCTTTTCACAAATTATGTACTCACGCGGCTCTCTTGTTCTTTCTTTCGCCTTTTCCCGCGTCTTACTATTCCAGCCATTCCAGAGCGGTTCGAATGAAATCCTGGCAGCAATGGGTCGCGGTCACACTCGAGAGAAGTATCTTCGTATAATTGAACGGATTCGGTCGGTAAGTAGAATCCACTATGAAATGAATGGTTTGGTCCCGAGAAAGGGGCGCTTCTAACGCAGTTTCGTGCCTTTTTCAAATAATATTTCATTCAGAGAATACCAGATGCTTCAATAACAGCAGGTGCGATCGTGGGTTTCCCGGGCGAGACTGAGTCACAGTTCCAGGAAACGCTGTCACTCATGGAGGAAGTTGTGTTTGATTCTGTCAATACAGCCGCGTACTCTCCTAGACCCAACACCCCCGCCGCCGCAATGGACAATCAAATAGACGATAACATAAAGCAAGATCGGCTGCAACGAATCAATAAAGTTAACTTGCGACACGCGGCTCAGCGTCGGGCCCGGATGATGGGCCGGGTCGATGAAGTTCTATTCGAGGAACGAAATATAAGGATACCGCGTTCCGTAATGGGACGAACGCGGCACGGGTACATAGTTTATTGCGAAGGCGACATAGGCGAACTCCGGGGCCGGCTAGTGAACGTCGAGGTTGATACGTGTGAAAACTATTACCTCGCCGGGAGGATTGTGTGATGATTAAAATCGGGGCGGGCGAAGAAGTAGAGGAGGTAGCTCTAATACTAGTCAAGTCGTTGTTTTAGTATAGCTGTTTCAACTTTTGATTTTTATTATGCGTTATATTGACTTACTAAACTATTTTCAATTTTATCTTCAATCTATACATGGAGCGGCTATCTTCAGACTTCAATGCTAAAAAACAAGGAACAGATAGGGCTTTAATTACACTTGTCTCGCAGTCTACTCAGAAGTACCATACACTTCATTAAGAACCAGACGTTGCTTCTGATTCTTGGTTAGGAACCGCTAGCTGACACAATGCCGACGCGGCAATAAAGTCTTCCTGTTTGCCACCTCCCTTCTTTTTCTGAGGAGCAGCAGTAGGAGGTTGTTGTTGTTGTTGCTGCGATGGTTGCTGTTTTGGTTGGCGCACATGGCCGCGGTGTGAAGGGTTTCGTGCATGCGGAAAAAAGTGAGGAGGATGGAGGTGATGAGGATGAGGATGTGGCCACATATCATATCGCATCGGCGGTGGAGGATGGCTTGCCGACATTCCATGGACAGACATATTTGTCTGCCGCTTGCGCTTGGTTCTGCTCGTATCGTATCCGGCAGAGAGGGATGAAGGATCTTCCATTCTCTTGTGTGCATCGGCAACCAATTGTTCCATTCGAGCTGCGTTATCATCTAATCGGCGGAAGATATTCTCCCCCTCTTCCTGGCGCTTCAGAACTTTCTGGGCGTGGCTCTTGATCTGGACCAATGATCTACAGAAGAAGAAGAGAAGGGGGAAATGGTGAGAAAAAGAATTTTGAATTTGGCATTATTTATTGTTTTGTGAGGACGAAAAACTCTAAACGAATGCATTAAAAAGCTTTTGGTGGTGCACAGTGGAAGTACAGTGGATTGTTCTGCTACAAGAAGCTCATGTGCCCCTCATAACTTGTGATTCAATAAGTCCCGGTTCACAAGGTGAGGTGCCTGGGAGTGGGTGTGGACTCTCAAAACCCTTGAGTTCATCCACCATGGATTCAAGAAGACTGAAAGCTTTGAGCATGCCTGGGCTACAAGCTCCAGTCTGTTCTTGAGCTGAGGGCATGAATCTCCGGAACGCGAACAATCGGTGCAGAAGGCTTCTGCACCAACTGCACCCTAACGCTCAGATCTTCTTCTGGTCTGCCGCTCGTTTAGTCTAGGGATGGAGTCAAAATTGTTTCGCTCCAAAGGATGCCCTCGGCTTAAGCTGCAGGATCTACTAGCAAGTCTAGCTATTCCGTAGGAGTACGTAGCTCAGAATCCCGCTCATCTTTTTGGGCGGGACTCATTGGTTCCCGAGTGGTCCGCCAGCAGCAGCAGCAGCAGCAGCAATTGCAAGACTGAGATAAGATAACGTACCTGTTTGGTAAGTAAACACTGATCTTCTTCCATCGCCCTCTGCCAAACTTTCGCAGCCCGTGCAGGAAAAGGATCTTTTCGTCCAGCGACCATCGTCCTGTCCGGTACGGGCGCATCTTTGGCGACACCCGATCGGAGGACGGCGGACGTGGACGAGGTTCGCTTTCGTGCGAGTCGCTTGCAAGCGGGGGATAGGGAGGCTGCTGTTGATGCTGCTGCATTCCATCGCCACCTTCCGGTGGATAAACAGCTCCATTATCGCTCTTAGCGTAGTCGTAGTTTGGGTAAGGAGGCATCACCTCCCGCTGAATGTTATCGTTGTTCATGTATGTCATGGCCAAGTAAGTGTAGTGTGGGTCGACCAATGGCTCAAGATACCTTTTGGCCGGAACCGCATTTTCGGGGGTATCTTTCTCAGTCTTTTTCTCAGCGTCATCCGCAGAGAAAAGAGAAGGACCCCACAAAACAACAGTCAGTGAAACGTCTCCACGTGGTCGAACGCAAAATTTTGCGCGCCGGCATCGCCTACTGAGTTCTACGTCCTTTCACACAGCCAGCGAGCGAGACAATGACTCGCTTGAGGATTCGAGAGAACGGACGCGTGGCTTTCTAACCCGGCGTTCGTCATGGTTCAAGTTTCACTTGGAATGTGTGTGGCTCTGAGCTCCGAGCCCCAGAGCCCTAGGGTTGTTGGTCAAGATTAAACCTAACTCAACAATAGGATTATTTTTTAAAAGTAATTAAAAATATTTTCCGCATTAGAACCGACTTCAAAGCAAAAACGGCTATTTTTTTTGTCATTTTTTTCTTAATTTCAAGAACTCTAAAAGTAATCATTATAGGAAAACGAATTTTATCCCCTTCGTACCAAATGACGTAGAAGAAGAAGCAAGAATCAGTAAAAGCCTGAAATTTTATAGCTAGCTTGACAAGAAGGTCGTTGCGAGAGAGTTTTCTGACCAACCGGTAGATATAAAGAATAGAGAATATTATAAAGGCAGCCTCTACAGCTAGTTCTAGCGCTCCCAAACAACCTTGGACCTTTTGTGTGGTATCCAGTTCGGAAATGAAAAAGAAAATACGTGAAGCAGCCGAAAGAAGAGCACGAGAACTACCACGGTAGGATGAGTGACCGTTGGCTTGAAGACCTGAAAACATTTGATACCGATTGGCACAAGCCTTTTTAGAAACCGCTCCTTATTTAATCATTGTATGCAAAAGAACATACGAAATGGTAGATGGAAAAAATAAACAACTACTATGTTACCGAATCAGTAGGGTTGGCAGCATGGGGATGTTGCTCGCGGCCATTCATAATCTTTGGCGGACTGGTAGCCTTAACCCGCGATACGCCAGATTTTTTAACTAAAATATTGGATGAACCCGAAAATGAACGTCCATTTTTGTTATTTCCTGTAGGGTATCCGGCAAAAAAATGCTCTAGTACCTGATATCAAGAGAAAACCGTTAGAAGAGGTAATGGTTCTGTTATAAATAATCCAAAATAATTGCCTATGTTCACAGAAATAATTTTCTTTGCACCGTAAAATGTAAAAGTATAATAGTATAAAAATTAATAAAAACTAAATAACATGTCAGATATTGCAAGAAGAGTAAAATCAATCATCGTTGACAAATTAGGAGTTGACGAAAACGAAGTAACAGTGGAAGCAAGCTTCACAAATGATTTAGGAGCTGATTCACTTGATACTGTTGAATTAATTATGGAATTTGAAAAAGAATTCAATATCGCAATTCCAGATGATCAAGCAGAAAAAATTGCTACAGTAGGAGATGCTATCAAATACATCGAAGATAACGCTAAATAACAAACTTTTTAGTTTGATCATGAAAATGCTTTGAATGGAAATTCAAAGCTTTTCGGTTTATATCAACCAAAGTTAACTGGTAAATGGAATTAAAGAGAGTCGTAGTTACAGGTATTGGTGCGATTACACCATTAGGAAAAACTTTCCCTGAAACATGGGAAAATCTAAAAAAAGGAGTGAGTGGTTGCGCACCTTATCACTCGTTGTGATGCATCAAAATTCAAAACTCAATTTGCGTGTAACGGGCTTTGCGAGATTACTTTGTTTGCTATCGAGTCACAGATACTTGACATAAATCCAGTATTGTTTTAAGCAGTTGGGACTCCCGACTCTCCTGACTCACAAATTTCCTGAGAAATAGGTATTTGACCCAATAGCGGCACATTAAGTTTTTTAGCTAACATATCGCCTGCTCCTTTTCCAAAAATATAGCATTTGTTTGATGGGGGTTCCTTAACCGATAAATAAGACATGTTTTCGATGACGCCTAAAACTGGGACATTTACAGGATTCTCGAGAAACATATTGGCGGCTTACGATTACTTCAAGTAATGAGATACTCTGAGCGTAGTAATAAGGAATGGCACGTTCGTAATATTTAATTTCTGAACACATGGTGTCATCGGAATATCCCCAATATTGGGAGGAAGATCAATAATCATATAATCAATTTTACCCCATTCAGTTTCTCTTATCAACTCTATCAATTTCATTGCAGCAGCTGTTCCATGCCAAAAAACAGCACTTTCTTTCCATCAGAAATCAATTGAGAAAGTAACTTTACATTATATTTTATTACCGGTATTCGGGTAGACACCCCTTCTTTATTCAATACTTTCATTTTTTCTTTACTGACATTGAACATTTGTGGAATGGAAGGGCCATAGACATCAGCATCTATTAATGCTGTCTTTGCACCTTTTCTTGCCAGTGTTATTGCAAGGTTTGTTGCAATTGTTGATTTTCCGACTCCTCCCTTACCCGAAGCTATTACAATGATGTTTTTAACTGAATGTAAAGGTATTCTACCATATCCGATTTTACTGCTTTGTGTTATCATTGCTTTCTAGTTTTAAAGAGTGTCTTCAAATTAACGCTAACCACTTACTTAATCGGTTTCTTCATGACTCGAAACATTAACCACCATAGCACTATTGGTTTCAAGCGTTTCATTCAGATATTCTTCAATTAATTTCTCCGGATCAAATAAGTTTACACCAACAAATACGTTTATTTTAAACTGATTAAATTTATTTATTGAATTGATGTTAATCCCTCTTGATATAATATCTGTTACACCTTCACTCGCGAGCCAATAAGGCAATAAGCCAGATTCAAAGTGAGAACTCACACGGTCTCTTTTTATAATGCATTTATCTTCGATTGAATAAATAATGAATTCCAAACACTGCTCGAAATCTGCGCTTAACTTATTATTATCCATTGGCAGCACTACTTTTCTCATAAGATATTTCTTTGTTTTTAAATGCCTGCTTTTAACAGTTTGTTTCCTATCAAAATTACTTTCATAAAACCAAGATTCGATAAAACACGACTATTTAGTTCTTAACGAGAATTTTGAGATAACTCAAGTCAATTATTGATTTAAATCCGGTTTTTTACGATGTGTTTTTGATTTTATTCTAAAAAACCTGTAGTTCCTTTTTTGAAAAATGCTGAGAAAATTTCTGTTTTGCACAACGCAATAATTTAGTATTCAGATTTTCAGAATAAATCCTGATAATACTTTCTGTTTTTCTATTTATTTTAAGAGATCCAATAGCCGCATCAAAAAGTTCGCATTTAGCGTTATTTCTTAAATCTAAAAGTATTTCGTCAAATTCAACTGTGCTTATTTGTCCTGGTATACAAATGTATCCCTTAAACGAGCGGAATATAAAAGAGCTGTGGGAGAGGGTGGAGCCGTGAGAACGACCGGACTGAAAATAGAGCATCCCGGCATCGTGTTGCGAGAGGAGTATCTTGAGCCGCTCGGCGTCACCCAAACCCGGCTCGCCCGCGAGATCGGCATCAGCTATTTACGGGCGAACGAGATCGTCAACGGCAAACAGGGGATCACCCCCGACACCGCCCTTCGCCTGTCCCGCTACCTCGGCACGACGGCGGAATATTGGATGAACTGGCAATCGGCCTACGACCTGCAAAAAGCCGACGCCGAACACCACGACGAGTACGAGAAGCTCGCGGCGCATACTGCGGCGAACCGTTAAGCATCGGCGACTTCGGCCAGAACGAGAGGAATATACGGGAGCTATGGGGAGGAGTGGAATGAAAAGATGAATGATCCTGCCAATCAGCACGTCGTCCCAGCACTAATACTCAGAAGATTTACCGATAGTAGCGGCTATCTCAATGTCTTTGAGAAGTGCAAGGCAAAACATGGGATAAAAAAACAAAAGCCGGAGAACACATTCAGGAAACGAAATCTCTATACATCCCAAGAATGGGAGACAAAAAGAAAAAAATTCGATACTGAATTCATGTTTTCAGCCCTAGAAGATAAAGTTGCACCTATTCTTGAGAAAATACACAGCTCAATTGCTTCTAGAAAATCCCCGAATCTTTCACATAAAGAAAAAGAAATCATTGATGAACTTATCTGCGCACAACTAAAAAGGACTCCAGAATCACTTGCTCAACTCGACCCCCAAAAAGCAATTGAGGATCAGATCCAGAAAGTCGCAGATGATGATGGCATTGCAGTTTCAGAGCTTAAGCTCAGAATCCCTACGGGAGCAGTTGAGCATGGCATTAAAATCCTCATTCCCGAAATGCTGAGATTGCCAAGTCTGAAATTGATGGAGCTTCTTTCCTCTATGGGACTGGTTATTGGAAAAATAGAAAACCAAAAGCGGAATTTTATAATCAGCAGCAAACCTATAGCAGGCTCAAGTAAAAACTATCAGAGCCCTCAAAGGCATCAAGCTTCATACATGTGGTTTCCAATCGCAAAGAACCTTGCTCTTTGCCCAGGCGGAAAGCCAAATGAGGAACAGATTATCGAACTCTCTGACAGCGTTGTTCGTGCAATCAACGAACAACTATTCCGGCAAAGTAATGCTATCGCTGGGCCTTCTCGCGAACAAATCGTTTCGCTGATCCGACCTTGGCACAAAGCGAGAGGCCTAAAAGTTAAACTAGCATAGCTCCCTGTCTCCCACGCCCTCATGGGGAGCCAGCAGGTTGAGGTGGCGTTGGTGGTTGCTCCGCAAACGGCACGTTAGGGAGTGGGACGTCCCTTCCCTTGGAAGAAATATCGACGAGACGTTAGCCCTCTGAACGGCAAGAGGGGGAGTGTCTCCACTCCCCCTCTTGCCGTTCAGCCAAAGTTTCTTTGGTACTTTCTTTTCAAAGAAAGTACGTCTTAATTCTTACGCCGCCCGCTTAACCGTTAACAACCACCCATCCCCATTCTTCACCTTCTCCACGATCTCGTGGCCGTCGTTCCCCAGCGATGACGGGACGTTGGTGATCGGGGCGCCGTCGTCGAGGGCGATTTGGAGAAGCGTTCCGGCAGGCAAGACCTCCAGCGCGATCTTGGCTTTTACGTAATTGAACGGGCAGGTGACGCCGGAGAGGTCCAAAAGCTTCACTTCGGCGGTCGGGGCGGCCTCTTCCGCTTTCTTGGCCGGGCGCGGCGCGGCGCTTCCCAACGCGTGGATGGCGACGACATCAATGAACGACGAGACCTGTTTCTCGTCGGGGCTGGTTTCTGCCGACGCCCCCGCATCGCTCCATTCGAGCAACGGCGCGAAGGTCCGGCGGACGTCGGCGGGTAACTTGGCCCGCTCTTCGAAGACCGGCCCCAGCTTCTCGTCATCACCCAACTCCACACCGGCGGCGGCGAGGATGGCGGCGGTGGTTTGACGAATGGCCTCGTTCAATCGTCCGTGTCGTTTGGCCGAGCGCGCCGCGTCCAAAGCGCTCTCGACGATTTCGCGGGCGGCGCCGCCGCATTCGCCCGGTCCGATATCGCGCAGATCGAGCCGGTCGGTGGTGTCGAAGTCGTACAGGATGTCTTGCGCATCGACATCTTCTTCCGTCACGTCGACCAGCTCGCCGATGGCGTCGCGGAACGGTTCGACGCCGACCCGCTCGACGGTGGCGGAGAACGATTCGTTCTCGGTCTGCCATTCCCGCCAAGTGGCGGCCAACGCTTCCAGCGTGGCGAGGCCACGTTTGGCCGGGATTCGTCCGATGGGCGACGCAACGCGCGCGTCGGCGCGGGTTTCGATTCCACCGATGACGACGCTATAGATCGGCGTCGCTTCGCCGTGGAACTTTCGGTACCCTCCCATGAATCCGATATCGGCGGTGTGGGAGTTGGCGCAGGCGTTGGGGCAACCCGACACGCGGATCGCCATCGACGCGCCTTCAAAGAGACGTGATGCGGCGTCAACCAACCGCGAGCCAAAACCTTTTGCGTTGGTGAACGCCTCGCGGCAGGAGGCGTTCCCGTTGCAGGTCAGGACGCGGGGAGCCCGTTCGTCGAGTGTCAGCGGTATCGACAGTTCGTTCGCCGCATGCTGGAGCTTGGCGATCTCGCTCCCCTTTAAACCGTCGACCACCAACCGTCCCTCTTTCGTGATCCGGGTCGAGACGTCGTCCCGATCCGGAAGAAGGTCGGCGATCCCTTCGATCTGTTCGGCGGTCAGGTCGGCGTTGACCGGCGCCATGACGACCCGTCGTCCGTCGGCTTTGGCGAGCGATGGAATCTCCAGCGGCGCTGTGGCGATATATCGCTGTTTTTCTTCTTTATACATGGCCCGGAACTGATCGGCGCCGATCCGTTCGATCAGGAACTTCAGTCGTGCCTTGGCCCGACTCTGGCCGGTCTGTTCTCGTTTGAACACCGCCAACGCCGAAAGCAACGCCGCCAGCGTCTCTTCTTGCGGGATGCGTCGGTCAAGGATCACCCCGATGCGAGGTTGGGCGCCCTGCCCGCCACCGACGTAGAGATCGAACGTCGGCGCGGCGAGGTCGGCGTCGGGTGAGAGGGCCAGTCCCAAATCTTCCGTCACCACCGCGCCGCATCCCCCCGGCAGACCGCAGACGCCGATTTTCAGTTTGCGCGGCAATTCCATGGCGAACTCGGTCGCCGTTAACCGATCCATCAAGCCACGGGCCAACGGCGCCACTTCGAGCGCATCGCCGAGAATGCCGGAGCCATGGTCGCAGGCGTTCAGGTTCCGAATGGTGTTCCCTCCCGCGCCGAGAGTGGTGATCCCTCCGTCGAGCAGGGTGGTTAACGCAGGCATCACCCCTTCGAAGCCGAGGTGGTGAATCTGGACGTTCTGTCGGGTCGAAAGATGGGCGGTTCCATCGCCGTGCGCCTTGGCCACAGCGGCCACGGCTCGCAATCCGGCGGCGTCGACGATCCCGGCCGGGATTTTCGTCCGGATCATGTAGGTTCCGGCTTTTCGCTGGGAGTAGACCCCCATCTCGACCCGGTCGTGGGTGAAGTCGTCGGGGAGGATTTCGCCCGCTTCAAAGGCGGCCGCTTTATCGGCGAAGACCGTCAGCGCCGCCCGGTTGGCTTCGGCCAGTTGGCCGAGGGAGAATCTCACGCTCATGGATCGTTCCTTCGTATACGTTGGTTAACCGGCCACGCCCCGATAGAGGAGCTGGGAGCCGATAAAAATCAGCCATCCGAGGAGGGCGAACCGCAGCGGGCGGGCCGGAACCTTGGAGGCGAACTGCACCCCGGCAAGAGCGCCGAAAATCCCGCCCGCCACCAGTTGGGCCAGCAGAGGGAAATCGACGTTGCCGAGTCCATAGTGTATCCCACCGCCGACGGCCGAGAGGATCAATCCGAAAATGATATCGGTCCCGACCACCGTGCAGGCGAAAAGGTTCGTGGAGGAGAGAAGGAGCAACGTCCCCAACGCCCCGGCCCCCGCCGACGAAAAGCCGACCTCCGCCCCGATGAGAAAGGTAAAGGCCGGAATCAGCTTGCGCAAAAGACCGTGGTGTTTCGCCAGATCGATCCGCTTCATCATCAGGTAGAGATTCAAAAACGCCGAGAAGAGGACGATCCCGCCGACGATGGCGAGGATGATCGCCTTTAATTCCGGCGTGTGGGAGAGATGACCGAGGGCCATCGTTCCGACCACAACCCCCGGCGCCCCCCCCGCCACCATCAAAAGAAGGATACGAAAATCGACCTTCTTCTTGGAGAGATACGACATCCCCGCCGGAACCTTGACCGCCAACGCGAAGAGGAGGGCCGTCCCGACCGCGACGGCCGGTTCGATCCCCATAAAGAGCATCAGAACCGGCGCGGTGATCGTCCCCGCCCCGACGCCGGTGATGGCGATGGCGAACGCGATGAAAAAACCGAGAACTGCTGACACGGGGACTCCTTCAAAAGGAGGCCCCCCCCGGTGAAGAGGGGCCTGCCGCTATTATCTGTCGGCGATATCGTCGCCCGTTATCTCACCGGCGGTCACCTCTTCCGGGTGGATGTTCTCCTCGCGGATAGCGTCGACATTGACCGTCGAAATCGCTTTGAGCGGTTGCGTGTGGATACCGCACTCGCCGCCACATTTGCTGGTGCCGATCCAGCGTCCGGCCCGTTCGTTGTCGCCGGTGGATATCTTCGTGCAGGGAGCGCAACCGAGTGAGCGGTACCCTTGCCCGTAAAGGGGATTCACCTTCACGTTGTTGATCGCCATGTATTGCCAGATCTCCCGTTCGTGAAACAGCAAGATCGGGTTCAGTTTGATCAGGCCGTGATCCCGCTCCTCGATCTCCCGGAAATCGGTCCGGGTCCGTCCCTCGGTGCAGCGAAGGCCGGTGATCCAGCACTCGACGTTCATCTCTTCGACCGCCTGACGGACCGGCTCGACCTTGAGGGCTTTGCAGCAGGCGTCCGGGTCGGTTTTGTAGAGCTCGCCGACATTCTTGTCCGACTTGTAAATCTTCAGGTTATTCGGATACTCGGCCACCAGATCGTTCATGTACTGGATCGTCTCGTCCGGCTTGTACATGGTGGTGACGATGAACCCTTTTACGTCCGGGTTGACCTTCACCGCCAGATCCCAGACCACCATCGAGTCTTTGCCGAGGGAGTTGGCGACGACCGCCTTGTCGCCGAACTTATCGAAGGCCCACGCCAGCAGCTCCTTGGCCCGTTCGACCTTTTCGCCGAAATGGAGTCCATCGACCAGCTCTTTGATATCCTCTTCGGTCCCGGTCAGAATGTCAGGGGTCATGATAAGAAAGTCTCCTTCAAAGCAGTTTCGTTGAGAATCGCCACTGTTTCGACAATTCCGATAGGTTCGATATGAATTGCGTCAATAATAATCAATTCCGATAGGTTTTGTCAAGATTATCGGCTGATTATTTTTAATGGCAATTATTACAAATACATCCATCCTTGACGCCCCGTTGGACAGGTGATATATTGGTCGAACCATAGGAATTAAACAACGAGCAGGCCACCATGAAGTTCTCCGCGAAGTTCGAATATGCCCTCTTGGCCCTTCTCTATCTGAAGTGCGAACCGGACGATGCGCCGGTTTCCGGGCGGGCTTTGTCGGAGAGTCTCAACCTCCCCTATCGTTTTCTGGAGCAGATCCTGGCCGACCTGAAAAAGGGGGGGATCGTGCAGAGTGTCCGGGGGTATCAGGGGGTATCGTCTCTCCCGCGATCCGGAGACGATCTCGATATTCGATATCTTTGAAGTGATCGAAGGACGGTTCGAGCCGTGGGACTGCGCCTCCACCGACGAACGGTGCGGCGAAGGGGATCATAACCGGTGCGCCCTCTCCCATTTCTATGGGGAGTTCAAACAGACGGTGGAGAAGCTGATGAAAGGGTATACCTTGGAGACCCTTTGCCAACGCGCCGCCGAACTGAAGGGGGGGTCCCCCAACGCCCAAGCGGCCGCTCTCTCAATCTTCGGCGAGTTCGCCCCTCGTGAGCCTAAGGAAGAATCGTAAGCGTCCAGTGGCGAGTGGGGTCAGGCCTTCTAATGGTGTTGACGAATTTTGGAGGGTAGCGTATCATCCTCTCGTGGTCGTCATGCAGCGACCTGTGGCAGACAGACCCACCGTATAACGGATATCCGTCCAACAAAACTCGATCAAAAGAACCCGCTCCCTTTCGACCGGCCCGACATCTAACGAATCCGCGCACGGCTCACATCTCATCATCCACGCATCAGAACAAATCATGGCCCCCAACAAGAAAACCCCCTCCAACGAGTTCCCCGACTACGAAGACGGCGAAGCCTATCCGGGCGACAACGCCGACAGCGACATCACCCTCAACATCGCATCGCTCAAAGACAAAACGATCCAGGAGCTGACCGAGATCGCCGCCGGTTACGGCGTCGAAGGGATGCGTGGCCTGCGAAAGCAGGAGCTGATGTTCAAAATATTGGAAGCCCAGACCGAGCAGGAGGGGTTGATCTTCGGCGAAGGGGTTTTGGAAATCCTCCCCGACGGGTTCGGCTTTCTACGCGCTCCGTCGTTTAACTATCTCCCCGGCCCCGACGACATCTACGTCTCCCCGTCGCAGATCAGAAAGTTCGACCTGCGCACCGGCGACACCATCTCCGGTCAGATTCGCCCCCCCAAAGAGAGCGAGCGTTACTTCGCTCTTCTCAAGGTCGAGACCATTAACTTCGAGAACCCGGGCGAGCAGAAGCAAAAAGCGTTGTTCGACAACCTGACCCCGTTGTACCCTGACGAGAGGATCGAACTCGAAACCGAACAGAACGCCATCACCGGTCGGGTCATGGATCTCGTCTGGTTCGATCGGCAAAGGACAGCGAGCGCTCATCGTCTCGCCGCCGCGCGCCGGCAAGACCATGGTGATGCAGTCGATCGCCAACTCGATCATCAAGAACCATCCCGAGATATTCCTCATCGTCCTCCTCATCGACGAGCGCCCCGAAGAGGTGACCGACATGGAGCGGAGCGTGAAGGGAGAGGTGATCTCATCGACCTTCGACGAACCCCCTACCCGTCACGTACAGGTGGCCGAGATGGTCATCGAAAAAGCGAAACGGCTGGTCGAACGAAAACGGGACGTCGTCATCCTGCTCGACTCGATCACGCGATTGGGACGGGCCTACAACACCATCGTCCCTCCGTCGGGAAAGGTCCTCTCCGGCGGCATCGACAGCAACGCCTTGCAACGCCCCAAACGATTCTTCGGCGCCGCCCGGAACATCGAAGAGGGGGGGTCGCTGACCATCATCGCCACGGCGTTGGTCGACACCGGCTCCCGGATGGACGACGTCATCTTCGAAGAGTTCAAAGGAACCGGCAACATGGAGATTCATCTCGACCGGCGTTTGGCCGACCGGCGGGTCTTCCCGGCCATCGACATCAGCCGATCGGGCACCCGGAAAGAAGAGCTACTCCTCGACGCCGACGATCTGCGCCGCATCTGGGTGTTGCGGAAAGTGCTGCAACCGATGGACTCGATTGAAGCGATGGAACTGCTCATCGACAAGATGCGTTTGGCCAAGACGAATAAGAAGTTCTTGGAAAGCATGAACGCCTGACCCCTCGGCGGGGTCAACGCGAGTTTCCGACCGGCGCTCATAAAGAGGTCGCCCCTCGTCCGTACCCCCGGTGATTCGATTTGGTTTCCGTTCCCGGGGGGGTATGCTGCGGCTTGGGGGCGACGAGCGCAGCGATATCGGCCACACACATGGCGCCGAAAAGAAGGGGCCGTCCTAGGCCGCTTCAACGGCGCCCCATAAAAAAGCCCACTCCTCTAAAGGAGCGGGCTTCCCAAAAAAGTTCGGGTTACTTCGCGTCGGTGGGACCGTCGGCGGCGGGGGCCTCTTCGGCGCCGGCAGGACCGTCGACCGGGCCACCGGTCTCGAAGGCGGCGGCATCGTCGCCCACGGGACCGTCGGTCATCGGCGCGCCGTCGTCGGTCGGGGCGGTCCGTTCCGGCAGGGTGGTCGGCAGTTCGCCGGCGGCGGGGGCTTCGGCCGAAGCGGGGATGACCGAGTCCATCCGGCGGTTGTTGCTCATGACCGAAAGGGTGATGGAGCTGAGCATGAACCCGACGGCGATGGCGGTGGTCGCCTTGGCCAGGAACTGAAACGGCCCACGGGGACCGAACATGGTCTGCGACGACCCGCCGAAAGTGGCGCCGATGTTGGCGCCTTTCCCTTGCTGGAAAAGAACCACCGTCACCAAGAGGGCGGCGATAAGCACATGGACGACGATTAAGAGCGTTTCAATCATGACGTACGGTGACCAAGGTAGAGATAAAAAGAAGAAATGATAGCAGATATCCCCCGGTTATGGCAACGGGGAGTGTGAGGAGGCGTCGTTTCCTCTTAAGGATACGGCTGAGGCGAAAGGAGACTTTCTCTCTTCGCTTACCGTGACGGTGGCATATCCCCCCCACGGTAAGCGCGGAAAGTTTTTCTTCGCCTTACTCCGCTATGGCCGCATCGACGATGGCGGTGAAATCGGACGCTTTCAGGCTGGCGCCCCCAATGAGACCGCCGTCGATATTCTCGCAGGCGAGCAATTCCGCCGCGTTATCCGGCTTCATCGACCCGCCGTAGAGAATCCGGGTCGCTTCGGCCACCCCACCCCCGAAAAGGGCCTCCAACTTCCGGCGAATATGGGCGTGGGCCTCGTCGGCCATCTCGGGCGTCGCCGTTTTACCGGTACCGATGGCCCAAACCGGTTCGTAAGCGACCACGACGTTGGCCATATCGTCGACACTCAGCCCGGCCAAGGCGCCTTCCACCTGTCGGTCGAGAACGGCGAAGGTGGTCCCGGCTTCTCGCTCCTCCAAAGTCTCGCCGACGCAGACGATGGGGCGCAATCCGCCGAGGGTCTGGGCGGCGACAACTTTTTTGTTCACCGTCTCGTCAGTCTCGCCGAAATATTGGCGCCGTTCGGAATGGCCGATGATGACCCATTTGCACCCGGCTTCTTTTAACATCATCGGGGAGACCTCGCCGGTGTAGGCGCCGGAGGCTTCCCAATGGACGTTTTGCGCCGACAACTGAATGGTGACATGGTTCTGATGAACCAGCCCGGCCACGGCGTGTAACGCGGTGAAGGGGGGCGCCACCACCACGTCGACGCGATGAATGTCGGTCAGTTTCTTCGACAGGTCTCCCACCAGATCGAGCGCTTGCCCGACGGTGTTGTTCATTTTCCAGTTCCCGGCCACCATTCTTTTGCGGGCCATTCTTATTCTCCTCGTGTTATTCGATAGAAGCGGCAGGCTTGCGCCTGTTCTTATTCACGCATATCGCTTTTCGCCTATGCGTCGGTCAATGCCGCAGGCTTACGCCTGTCCTCTGCCTCACCCATCGAACAAATGTCGTCGTCTTCGCCGACTCGGTCTCGACAGATTAAGGCGGTTTATTATGCGTCGGTCAATGCCGCCAGTCCCGGCAACGTCTTCCCTTCCAACAGTTCGAGGAAGGCTCCGCCCCCGGTGGAGATATGGTTCATCTTATCGGCGAGCCCGGCCTGATTCACGGCGGCCACCGAGTCTCCTCCGCCAATGACGGTGACGGCGTCGGCGTCGGCGAGGGCGTGGGCCATGGCCATGGTGCCGAGAGCGAAAGCCGGATTCTCGAAAATCCCCATCGGCCCGTTCCAAACGATGGTCTTCGCTTTTTTCAACGCCAGTTTAAAGAGCGCGATCGTGGCCGGACCGACGTCCGGGGCGATCCCTTCGGACGGCAGGTCTTGGGCGGTCACGATGTCTTTGGCGTGTTCGCTGTCGATCCCGTCGGCGACGAGAAAATCGACCGGCAGATAGAATTTGACCCCCTTCTTCCGGGCGGCGGCCATGACGTTCATGACGTTTTCCATCTGGTCGTCTTCGCAGAGGTTAGGGCCGATCTCTCGTCCCAAAGCTTTATTGAAGGTGAAGGCCATGGCGCCGCCGATAATCATGATGTCGGCCCGTTCGACGAGATGCTTTAGCGCCGTCAGCTTGCTCGACACTTTGGCGCCGCCGACGATGACCGCCATGGGTCGGGCCGGGTCGTTCACCGCTTTATTGAAATAGTCGATCTCGGCTTTCAGCAAAAAGCCGGAGACGGCCGGTTGGACGAATCGGGCGATCCCCTCGGTGGAGCCGTGGGCGCGATGGGCGGCGCCGAAAGCGTCGTTGACGTAGACGTCGGCGAGCGCAGCCAGCTGTTTGGCGAACCCTTCGTCGTTTTTCTCTTCTTCTTTATGGTAGCGAACGTTCTCGAGCAACAGCACGTCGCCGTCGTTGAGAGCGGCGGTCGCTTTTTCCGCCACCGGGCCGATGCAGTCGTCGGCGAAGGCGACGCTTTTACCAAGAGCGGCTTCGAAGGTCGGCACGATCTGCTTTAACGAAAAAGCCGGGTTGGCCTCCCCTTTGGGGCGTCCCATATGCGAGGCGACGATGACCTTGGCGCCCGCTTCGACGGCATGGCGGATGGTCGGGACGGCGGCGGTGATCCGGGTGTCGTCGGTGACGACGCCGTCTTTGAGCGGCACGTTAAAGTCGACCCGGATGAAGACCCGTTTCCCTTTAAGGTCGATCTGATCGATAGATAGTTTTCGCATACGCATATCCCCCAAAAATAAACGCCGTCGGCAATGAACCGACGGCGCTCGTAGTTTCCGTTCCGTCAGGCCGATTAGAGCCCTTTACCGGCCACGAAGGCGACAAGATCGACGACCCGGTTGGAGTAGCCCCATTCGTTGTCGTACCAGCTCATCACTTTGACGGTGGTTCCGTCGATGACGCGCGTGGTCAGCGAGTCGAAGATCGACGAAGCCGGGTTGCCGTTGAAGTCTTTGCTGACCAACGGCTCGTCACAGTAGACGAGATACCCTTTCAGCGGGCCTTCGGTGGCGGCGGCTTTGATGATGTTGTTGATCTCTTCGACGCTGGTGGCTTTCTCGGCCACAAAGGTCAGGTCGACGAGGCTGACGTTGGGGGTCGGAACCCGGATGGCCAGCCCGTCGAGTTTCCCTTTGAGGGTCGGCAACACCAACGAGACCGCTTTGGCGGCGCCGGTGGAGGTGGGGATCATCGAAACGGCGGCGGCGCGAGCCCGGCGAAGGTCTTCGTGTGGCAGGTCGAGAATCCGCTGGTCGTTGGTATAGGAGTGGATGGTGGTCATCAGACCGTTTTTGATCCCGACCGAATCCATCAACGGCTTCGCCACCGGGGCGAGGCAGTTGGTGGTGCAGGAGGCGTTGCTGATGACGTGGTGATTGGCCGGGTCGTATTTATCTTCGTTGACCCCGAGGACGATGGTGATGTCCTCTTCCTTGGCCGGGGCGGAGATGATCACCTTCTTGGCGCCGGCGGCCAGATGTTTGGCGGCCGCTTCCCGTTTGGTGAAAAGACCGGTCGATTCGATGACGATATCGACGCCCAATTTTTTCCACGGCAGGTTGGCCGGATCCCGCTCGGCGGTAATGCCGACTTTCTTCCCGTTGACGATAATCCCGTCTTCGGCGGCTTCGACGGTCCCGTCAAAGGGACCGAAAGTCGAGTCGTATTTCAGGAGGTGGGCCAAGGTGGCGGCGCTCGTGATGTCGTTGATGGAGACGATTTCGATGTCGGTCCGCCCCTGTGCGGCCCGGAGGACGTTCCGTCCGATCCGTCCGAATCCGTTGATGCCAACCTTAACAGCCATGGTTTCCTCCCGATATGGCGTGAAAAAATGCGACCAGAACGCCCCCTTTGAGGCGATAAGCGTCGTGTGGAATCAGTATAGCCTAGCCCCTACCCCAGTCAACGTTAATACGAAATCACCCCTTGGCGGAACCGGGCGGGACGAGGGTATCGATCTGCGCCGTTCGGGCGCCTTCGTAATCGACCACCAGTTTTTCGTACGGTTCGTCCATCAGCGGACTCGATATGACGAAATCGGCGGTGGAACGGTCGCAGGCCAGTACGATGTTGTAGACCGTGGCGATCCGTTGCAACGCCTGAATATCCGGTTCGTGGGGGTGGCTGGCCAACGGGTCCCAGAAAAAGATGACGATGTCGATGGCGTGGTCGGCTATCCGTGCGCCGATCTGCTGATCCCCCCCCAAGGGGCCGCTTTTGAACTTATGGATCGACAACCCCAATTCCCGTTCCAGAATCGTCCCGGTGGTCCCGGTGGCGAACAGCTCCCGCCCTTCCAAAAGAGCGCGGTTATAGGTGGCCCAGTCGAGCATATCTTTCTTGCGGGAATCGTGGGCGACCATGGCGATCCGCTTTTTGGCGGGGAAACTTATTTTAACGTGGGGATTGCGATGGGGGCTCATATCGACTCCGTGATGACGTATATCTTTCCACTATAGACCGTCGGCGTCGAGTAGGGGATGAGGATTCGGTTCATTACCACCCCACCGCCACGTTCACCGTAAAGTCGGGGTTGGTCCGGTTCAGGTTCTCGGAGAGGGCGACGCTCCAGACCGGGCCTCCTGCGGGGGCGTGGCGGAGGCCGATGGTGAGGTCGTAGTTCCCCTGCCCATATTGATAGATGGAGGTCTCCCCTGCCACGGGGCTCGTATTCCCCATGCTCTGGACGACGAGGGTCCAATCTTCCACCGGCAGGAGCCATTGCAACGGCCATTCGGTGGCGATGAAAAGGGTGACCATCGACTGATAGCTGACCCCGGTTTCGATTCCTTCGAACCGGCTGGGGCCGGTGACGCCGATACCCCACGTGACGCCGATACCTTCGGCGACGGTCGAGCCGACGAGCCGGGCTCCGTATTCGTAATCGCCGGAGCCGACGCCGAGTTCAACGTCGCCGGTGGGGAGTTGCAGATAGACCGACCCGCTGACGAGACGCTCCCCCTCTTCCCAGAGTCGCCCCTTTACCCAAAGGGTGACGTCTCCTGCGACCACTTCTCGCTCCCGCCCACGGATCAACACCTCCCCTTCGTAGCTGGCCCGTTGTTCGTACCGATAGTCGGGGGCTTCGGCTTGCCCGCTGTAACCCCGGACGCCGAGGAGCTTATGCCACGCTCTTAGCATTCCGTCCATGAAGCCGGCGTATTGATAGAAGAGGGGCGCCCGCCCCCCGATCTCGACGGCGCCATCCATGACCGGTTGCCGGAGGGTCATCGACAGTTCGGCGATTTCGTAGTCGTGACCGACGCTCCACCGTTTATCGGTTCCGTACAGATAGACGTTGCTGTAGTCGAAAGATACCTCCCACCGCCTCGCGTCGACCGGCGCGGCCGCTTCGGGGGGGGGGAGGAGGAGGCCGGTATAAAAAGGGTGATGGTTCTTCATCGGAACCGGCCCGTGAAAGTCGGCGGCGTGGGCGACGCCGGAGATCAGCGGGACGAGCGCCGCGACAAGTAACCGCATCGCTTATATCTCTTCGGCGAAGGTCTCCTTGTTCCGCTCGAACCAGGCGACCGAAAAGATCGTGACGAAAAGACCCACCCCGAATACGGCGCCGATGGCGGTCAGGTCGGGAGGGGTTCCGTGGACGAAGATGTTCTGGTACCCGATGACCAAAGGGGCGATGGGGTTGAGCAGAAAGGTGAAGCGATACTCTTCCGGCACCTGCGTGGCCGGATACAAAATGGGGCTGATGAAGAACCAGAGGACCAGCGCCGAGTTCAACACATGTTGCGTGTCCCGAAACTTCACGTTGACGGCGGCGAAAAGATAGACCAGCCCGACGATGAGGGTGAGCTGGGCGATCATGATGATCGGCAACCAAACCATCTGGAGGGTCATCGGGATGTTGTAGACGAACATAAAAAATAGAAGCAACGGCAACGAGAGGACATAGTTGACGAGGTTGGCGACGATCTTGACCATCGGCAAAATCTCGGCCGGGAACATCGACTTTGTTATCAGATCACCCGACGAGACGACCGAGTTGACCCCGTCGAGCAACGAGGTGGAGAACCATATCCAAGGCAACAACCCGGCGAACATGAAGACGGCGTAGTTTTCCATCTCGACCCGCATGTAGACCGAAAAGACGAGGGCGTAGACGGTGAGCAACAGCAGGGGGTTCAAAAAGGTCCAGAGCATCCCCAAGGCCGACCCCCGATAACGGGCCTTCAGCTCTTTCCCCACCAGCGAGCCGATCAGCTCCCGGTAGCGAAGGAGGGTCTTTATGTTCAGGACAAAGAGGTTCAGCATGGTTCTTCATATACGGGGATAGCGGAAGAGCGATTATACACCCCTAGCGCTCCCGATAACCATACGGTATAAACGGTGAACCGATGGGAGCCTTTATGCAGACGTTTTTTATGATCCTCGCTTGGGTGACGGTAACCGAAGCGATCGCGTGGCCCGGCTATCGCTTGGCCCGAACCCTCTTTCCGGTCAACGGTGTGGCGGCGGCTCTCGCGGCGCCCATCGGGCTCTTGGCGTTGGCGTGGCCGGTATGGGCGGCCGGCGAAGCGGGGCTTCCCTTTGCGCCGGCGATCATCGGCGCTCTCTGGCTGGCGTTACTGGTCGGCTCGTTTTACCTCCCCGGCGGCGCTCCGAACCGGACCGACCTGCGGGGGTATCTCTTCATCCGTCTCGCCTCGCTCATCCTGTTCGCTCTCTACCTCCTCTTCCGGGCCAAAGACCCGCAGATCATGGGGGTGGAGAAGTTCATGGACATGGGGTTTCTCACCACCCTCGTTCGTACCGACTCCCTCCCCCCCTACGACATGTGGCTGGCCGGGGAGACCGCCTCTTACTACTACTTCGGCCATTTGGTGTGGGCGATCCTCTGCAAGGTAGCGCTCATCCCGACCAATTACGGCTATCAATTCGCTGTGGCGGCGCAGTTCGCCATGACCGGCCTCGGGGCTTACGGCGTGGGGCTGTTGGTGACCCGCTCCCGTTGGGCGGCCCTTTTGGCCGGGTGGCTGACCCTCATGGCGGGGAACGTCTGGACCATCTGGCAATGGGTCCACGAGAAGGGGAACTGGGACTGGTGGAAAGGAACCCGGCTGATCCCCGGCGCCATCACCGAATACCCGGCCTTCACCTTCGCCTTAGGCGATCTCCACGCCCACCTGATGGCGTTGCCGCTCACCATGGCGGCCCTTGCCGGATTGATACGCTGGCGGGACACCGGCCAACGCAATCTCGCCCTCTTCGTGGCGGCCTGTCTCACCGGGTTGCTGATGACCAACACCTGGGACTACCTCACCTACGTCGCCGTCGGCGCGGCGTTTCTTTTGTCGGGGCCGATCGACCGTAAACGGCTCGGGCATCTGGCCCTGATGGCGATCCTTCCGCCGTTACTGGCCTTCCCCTACATCCACGGGATCGAATCGCCGGTACGAGGCGTCAAGGTGGTGCCGGAAGAGGTGACGACACCGGTTTCGGTATTCCTTCTCCTCTACGGTCCGGCGATGATCGGGGCGCTCGTCGTCACCTGGCGACAAGCGCTCACCCCCGTCGGCGCCGGGGTTCTGGCCGGGGCCGTCGCGGCCGGTTACGCCCGCGGCTCCACCGGAATCACCGCCGTCGTCATCCTGACCGGCTGGGCGGTGATGGCGGCCCTTGCGGCCAAGGATCGAACCGACCGGGTCGTGGCGGTACTCTTTGCGGCGTCGTTCGCCTTGATGGTCGGCTGCGAATTGATCTTCGTCGACGACCTGAACGGGGGGATCAACGAACGGTTCAACACGGTCTTCAAGTTCCACTACGCGGCGTGGATGATGACCGGAGCGGCCACGGCGGCGGTGGTCTGGCGCTTCTGTAGCGCAGAGCCGCGCTGGCTTCGGCGTACGGCGTGGGGGATGACGGCGGCGCTGATCGTCATAACGGCGGCCTTCCCCATCCGGATCGTCGCCATGCGGGCTAACTTCGGGAATTTCACCCTCGACGGAATCGCCTATCTCTCCCCCGGCGAACGGGCCATCGTCGATTACCTGAACGACGAACCGGGCTCGCCGGTGATTATCGAAGCGGGGGAGAAAGCCTACACCAAACAAGCGCGGGTGTCGGTGAACACCGGACTCCCGTCGGTGATCGGCTGGTGGAACCACGAACTGACCTGGCGGGGGAAATGGCCGAAACTGAACGAACGGATGAAGATGGTCCGGGCTTTTTACGAAACCGGGGATCGAACGGTGATCGAACGGTTCGACGTAACCTACATCGTCTGCGGTCACCTGGAACGGACGAGCTTCGGCCAGTCCGCCTGCGACCGATTACCGGAGACGGCCGAGCGGGTGGTCTTCGCCAACAACGAGGGGCTGTGGAGGGTGCGCCGCTGATTCCGGTTATGACGACATAACCTTTTCTTTATCCCTTCGCTTCCGTTACAATCGGGGTTTCCCGCCGTATCAACCAGTCCCCAGGGGCTGTCTCATATTCACGACAAAAGGAGCGAACGTATGACCGAGAAGAAACAGGGGATCGAAACCATCGCGCTGCACGCCGGACATAAGCCTGACAGCGACACCCTCTCCCGCGCCGTGCCGATCTACCAAACCACCTCCTACGCTTTCAAAGACGCCGATCATGCGGCCAATCTTTTCGCTCTCAAGGAATTCGGCAACATCTACACGCGCCTGATGAACCCGACCAACGGGGTGTTGGAGGCCCGGATCGCGGCGTTGCACGGGCGTGGCGGTTCGGTGGCGACGGCGTCCGGCATGTCGGCGATCTTCTACGCCATCGCGGCGATCACCAACACGGGACAGAACATCGTCACCGGGGGGAACCTCTACGGCGGCACCTACACGATGTTCACCCACACCTTCAAAAAGTTCGGCATCGAAGTCCGCTACGTCGATTCGTCCGACCCGAAAAACTTCGAGAAGGCCATCGACGCGAACACCCGGTTGCTCTTCACCGAGTCGATCGGCAACCCGGCCTGCAATATCGACGATATGCAGGCGATCGCCGACATCGCGCACGCCCACAAAATCCCGCTGATCGTCGACAACACGGTCAGCCCGCCGCCGATGTTCGACCCGTTCCAGTACGGCGCCGATATCGTGGTCTATTCGATGACCAAAATCATCGGCGGTCACGGCACGTCGCTTGGCGGCATGATCGTGGAGGAGGGCTCGTTCAACTGGAAAGAGGCCGGAAAATTCCCGGAGATCACCGAGCCGGACATGAGCTATCACGGCGCCAATTTCTGGGAGGCCTTCGGCGGACACGATAAAGCGATGATTCCGGGTCTGGCGTTCAGCCTGAAAATCCGCACCGGGCTGTTGCGCGATCTCGGCGCGGCGTTGTCGCCGTTTAACGCTCAGCAGATCATCCTTGGCGTCGAGACCTTGCCGCTACGGGTGGAACGCCATTTGAGCAACGCGCAGAAGGTGGCGGAGTGGTTAGAGGCGGACGACCGGGTGACGTGGGTCAACTACGCCGGTCTCACGAGCCACAAAGATCATGCGCGGGCGAACGTGATGTTCCCGATGGGACCGGGGGCGATCTTCGGGTTCGGCGTCAAAGGGGGCTACGAAGCGGGCAAAAAAGTCATTGACAATGTAAAACTCTGCTCGCATCTGGCCAACGTGCTGGACGCGAAGACGTTGGTGATCCACTCGGCTTCGACGACCCACCAACAGCTGACCGACGCGGAACGAGCGGCGGCCGGTGTCCCGAACGATATGGTTCGCATCTCGGTGGGGCTGGAGAACGTGGCCGACATCATCGCCGACTTGGATCAAGCGCTGGCCGCCGCGCAGTAACGCCTCTCTCCGTCGCCGCCACGACGTCGCAGGTCTTCTCGGAACGCTCGCCCGCCTCGATGACGGCGTTACGGGGAGTCGGGCGAATATAGGGAAAAATGCCCGGGGCCCTCTTGGGGGCTCCGGGCATTTTGAATGTGAAAGCGCTGGCGTCACTTTTTCCCCAAACGGCATCCCTCCCCACCCCTCAACCGCACACACCGCCAAGTCGACGGGGCGCGGCGCATGAGCGAACCGGTTTCGTAACCTTTTCACCGAAATGACAAGACTAACGAGATGTACCGGCATTTTTCAGGAACGACACGTGACTGAAAAATAGCGTCCGCCAGAAACCGCGCTTTTTAGCGGACGAGGGAAAAGGAGATGAAGGGACTTTTTCCACAACCTGCCGGGTCGCTACTCAACTGGCGGGAGCGCGTGGGGGAGTTTCTCCACGTCGGCGACGAGGGCGGAAGGACGCATTTCGAGACAGGCCGAAACCTTGAAGATCGTCGCCAAGGTCGGGCTTCGTAACCCCCGCTCCAGCATGCTGATGTAGGTTCGGTGAAGCCCCGCTTGGAATGAAAGCTCCTCTTGAGACAACCCGGCCCCCTTGCGTCGCGCCTGCAACGCCTTGCCGAAAGCCTCTTCGAGCGTTTGATCCATATCGACCCCAAACATTGGAATTCGGTACCTATTTTTTCTGTTTGCATACTATTGCGCTACATACTATAGTCTGCAAAATTCTTCTTAACCAAGGATCACCGTAAAGAAAGGGACTTTGTGGCATGAGCGCAGGACAAGACGAGACCACAGGCTATTGCAAACAATGTGACAGAAATCTCTTGGTAGTAAGAAAGGGAACCAATCACATCCTTCATTTACTGCTCTCTCTGTTCACGGCGGGACTCTGGTTGCCCATATGGATTCTTTTATCCGTGAAAATTGGTGGTTGGCACTGCTCGGTTTGTGGGGCTCGTGCTTCTGGCAGCAGGGCTATCGGAAAAGCCTAGGGAGGAGCCGATGCTCTGCGCCTACCGGTCTCTTACAAGCGCGTCTCCGCCGAGCAGGGACAGGTCAATGTCACCACAAAAAAACACCCTCCCCTTTCGAGGAGGGCGTTTGCGACTTCTACTCCCGCCTTCACCGGTCGAAACCGAGTCGGCGAAGACGACGGGTCGCGTCGAAACGGTAAGGCGTCGAGCGGGCTTGCCCGCGAGACCCTCGCCGCGGCGCGTAGCCGCTAGATGTCGTAGTACATCGAGAACTCGTACGGGTGGGGGCGCAACCGAAGGGCGTTGACCTCGTTCTCCCGCTTGTAATCGATCCACTTGTCGACCAAGTCTTGGGTGAAGACGTCCCCTTTGAGCAGGAAGTCGTGATCTTCCTCCAGCGCGTCGAGAGCTTCTTCCAAGGAGGCCGGCATACTCGGCACCTCGGCCAGCTCCTCGGCGGAGAGACCGTAGATGTCTTTGTCGAGCGGTTGACCCGGGTCGATCTTGTTCTGGATACCGTCGAGCCCGGCCATCATCATGGCGGCGAAAGCGAGATAGGCGTTGCAACTCGGGTCGGGGTAGCGAACCTCGATCCGTTTGGCTTTCGGCGACGGCGAGTAGGTCGGGATCCGGATGGAGGCCGACCGGTTCCACGAGCAGTAGGCCAAGTTGACCGGGGCCTCGAAGCCGGGGACCAGCCGCTTGTAGGAGTTGGTGGTCGGGTTGCAGATGGCGGTCAACGCGCAGGGTGTTCCAGCGCGCTGCCGATGTAGTGAAGGGCCATCTGGCTCATGCCGCCGTAGAGGTCGCCGGCGAAGAGGGGTTTACCGTCTTTCCAAAGCGATTGGTGGACGTGCATACCGGATCCGTTGTCGTTCCAGATCGGTTTCGGCATGAAGGTCGCCGTTTTATTGTTCCGGTGAGCGACGTTCTTGACGATATATTTGAAAAGGTAGAGCTTGTCGGCCATGCGGAGCATCTCGTCGAAGCGCATGTCGATTTCGCACTGACCGGCGGTGGCCACTTCGTGGTGCTGCGCCTCGATCGGAATGCCGGCGTTCTGCATTTCGATGACCATCTCCGCCCGGATGTCCCAAAGGGAGTCGGTCGGGGGGCAGGGGAAGTAGCCTTCTTTATAGCGGGGTTTGTAGCCCAGGTTGGGGCCTTCGTCACGCCCGGTGTTCCACTGCGCCTCTTTGGAATCGACGGAGTAGAACGATCCCCCCTGATGGGTGTGATAGCGGACGTCGTCGAAAATAAAGAACTCGGCTTCGGGGCCGAAGTAGGCGGTGTCGGCGATGCCGGTCGATTTCAGATAGTTGTTGGCTTTCTGGGCCACATACCGGGGGTCGCGGCTGTACGATTCGCGGGTGATCGGATCGACTACGTTGCAGACCAGCGACAACGTCGGGTATTTGGCGAACGGGTCCATCATCGCGGTGGTCGGATCGGGAATCAGGAGCATGTCGGAAGCGTTGATCGCCTGCCAGCCCCGGATCGAGGAGCCGTCGAAGCCCCGCCCTTCGGTGAAAACATCTTCTGCCAGTTCCGACATCGGATAGGTGTTGTGCTGCCACAGTCCCGGCAGATCCATGAACTTCAGGTCGAACATGACCGTGTTGTTCGCTGCGGCGAACTCTAATACCTCTTTCGGCGTCATCGTGAAGGATTCCTTCCCTTAAAGATATGAATGAACAAACCGGACCGGACGCCGTCCTCCTCCGAGAGGGCGTTTCGGAGAAGGACGAGCCTTGTGGTCCGGATATCTTACCTCAAGCCGCTTAGTAAATGGGGGCTTTCCGTACCGAAAAATCGGGATAGGCTTCCATGCCGTGCTCGCCGACGTCGAGACCTTCGTACTCCTCCTCCGACGAAACCCGAAGACCCATCACCGCTTTGATGACCAGCCAAAGAACCGTGGAGATGATCGCCACGTAGGCGCCGATGGAGACGATACCGATGACCTGGATGATCAGCTGGCTGATCCCGCCGCCGTACAGGAGGCCTGATTCGGTGTTGAAGAGGCCGACGGCCAACGTTCCCCAGATACCGTTCACCAGGTGAACCGACAAGGCGCCGACCGGATCGTCGATCTTGATCTTGTCGAAGAACATGACCGAGAAGACCACGATGGTCCCGGCGATGAAGCCGATGATAACCGAACCCATGATCGACACCCCGTCGCAACCGGCGGTGATGCCGACGAGCCCCGCCAGAGCGCCGTTCAAGGCCATGGAGAGGTCGGGTTTACCCATCAGCAGGTAGCTGATCAGCGTGGCCCCGAGGACACCGGCGGCCGCCGCCATGTTGGTGGTGACGGTGATGTGGGCGATAGGTCCGGCGTCGGCGGCCAGCTGGGAGCCGGGGTTGAACCCGAACCAACCGAGCCACAAGATGAACATCCCCAAAGTCGCCAGCGACTGACTGTGACCCGGAATCGGCCGCATGCCGTTGGCGGTGTATTTGCCCAAGCGGGGTCCCAGAATGATGGCGCCGGTGAGGGCGGCCCAGCCGCCGACCGAGTGGACGATGGTCGATCCGGCGAAGTCGCCGAAGCCTAGCTCGGAAAGCCATCCCCCGCCCCAGGTCCAGTGGCCGGTGACCGGATAGATCACCGCCACCAGCAGGAACGAGAAGACGAAGAACGAGGGGTACTTGATCCGCTCGGCCACGGCGCCCGATACGATGGTGGCGGCGGTGGCGGCGAAAACCAACTGGAAGAAGAAGGAGGCCTCTTTCGGCACGCCGCCCTCTTCGCCCGGGATGGACAAGAGGAAGTCGTTCAAGCCGATGAAGGGGTTCCCCTCGCCGTACATGAAGCCCCAACCGACCAGCCAAAAGGAGATCGACGCCATGCCGAAGACGATGACGTTCTTCGACAAAATGTTGACCGTGTTTTTCTGGCGGCAGAGACCGGCTTCCAGCATGGCGAACCCGGTGTTCATAAAGAAGACCAGCATGCCGGCGATCAGCAGCCACATGGTGTCGGCGATCACTTTCAGCTCGGTCGGAGTGATTTCGGGCGCAGCCTCCTCGGCGAAGGCCGGGGTCGCCGTCAAGGCGAGGCCCACGCCAAGCGCGACGGCCAGACTCTTGATGGTAATGGGAGTGTTGAGTTTCATCAGATCGCCTCCTGTCCCCGTTCGCCGGTGCGGATGCGAACCACCTCTTCCACCGGGATGACGAATATTTTGCCGTCGCCGATCTTTCCGACCGAGGCGGCGCTGGTGATTTTTTCGATGGCCGCTTCGACCATATCGTCGCCGATAACCACTTCGATTTTGATTTTCGGATGGAAATCGACGACATACTCCGCTCCGCGATAGAGCTCGGTGTGTCCTTTTTGGCGTCCGAACCCTTTCACCTCGGTGACGGTCAGGCCGTGGGCGCCGATAGCGGTCAGCCCCTCCTTGACCTCATCGAGCTTGAAGGGCTTGATGATTGCCTCGATTTTTTTCATAGCGCGTTGTCCTTTATGGGGATTTAGTACGAGTAGGTGAACTCGACGGCGATTTCAGACAAGGTGTCGGTGGTGGAGCCGTCTTTCTTGGTGAAAGCGTCTTTGTAGTCCGACGTGGTCATCTTGTACTCGGCCAGCACACCCATGCCGTCGCCGATGGCGTAGGAGGGGGAGACGGTGATGGCGTTGCGGGTCTCGTCCACACCGGAACCCAAGCGGGCGCCGTCGGTGTCGTGGAAGCTGTCGTAGCGGACGGTGAGAGCCACCGTGTCGGTGAAGGCGTAGTTGGCCATCACGAGGAAGCCGGTCCAGGTGGCGTCGCCACCGGCGGAGAGGGCGCTGGCGCCCTCTTGGGCGCCGCTGTTGAACTCGCCGCCCAGGGTCAGACTCTCGATCATGGTGATGGTGGCGTCGACGTCGAGGACCGAAAGATTGGCGGTGGTGGCGCCGTCGGCGTCGGAACCCTCTTTGCCGGTGATGTAGGAGACCCCCACGTTGACCCCTTCCATCGGGGTGACGCCGATCCGTCCGCCGAAGGTTTTGTCGCTGTTGTCGTCGGCGATGATGTCCCAGCCGTTAACGACATACAGCGCGTAGTCGAGGAAGCCGTAGTCGCCGGTCAGCATGGCGCCGGTCAGGTTGGTCGGGAGACCGTAGTCGAAGACCATGGCGTGCGAGTACTGATACATGTCGTTCGGGTCGAGCAGTTCGAAGCCGATGGGGGCGTTGAACTTACCGAAGGTCAGCGTGGCGACCCCCACGTCGGCGGTGACATAACCTTGCTCCAGGAGGTCGTCGGTGGTGTTGGCCGCCCCCCGAACCGCTTGCAGGTCGAAGCGAAGGGAGCCGACCCCTTCAACGGTTTTCACGACGTCGATTTCGGCCTGATCGAGCGAGAAGGTCGACTCTTCCGAGTTGGCGTTGTTGTAGTAAGCGGCGTCGACAAAGCCGGAGATGGCAAGGCCCTCTTCGGCCTTGGCCGGCGAGACGGAGGCGGCCAGCGCCAACGAAGTGAGACCGAGCAGTATCTTTTTCATCGTGTGTACTTCCTCAAAGAGTTCTGTAAAAAGGTTTCCTTTTTTGTTGCGCCATCCGATGCGTCCATCGACCGGGCACATCGTCGGTAAGGGCAACATTGGCGCCAACCGGACAAACGTCCGAGACGATTGACGTAAAGCATTGTTCTATAAGTGAGCAAATAAACACCGCCCCTCGCCGCGGGGGGGGAGTGGCATGGCGAACAGGCGCCCAAAAAATAGGCGCATGGCGGATCAGCGCCCCTTTCGTAGGCGCCCGAAACACCTCGGCCCAAGAAGTGTTACTATCGAACCAGACGACCGAAACCTATCCCCTTGCGAGAGGCCCGATGTCCTATACCGCAGCCCCGTCCGATATCGACAAGATCGTTCATGCCGATCATCACGATCCCTACACCATTCTCGGCATCCATCCGGTCGCCGGGGGAGTGGTGGTGCGGGCCTTCCTCCCCGACGCCGCCGAGGTGGCGGTGGTGGAGTTGCACAACCGGGAGAACCGGTGGGGGATGGCCCGGATCAACGACGCCGGGTTCTTTGAAGTCTTCATCCCAAATAGAGAAGTCTTCGCCTACGACCTGCACGCCGTTTCGTGGAAGGGGGAGGTCTCTTTAAACCGTGACCCCTACAGCTTCCTCCCCCTCATCGGCGAGATGGATCTCTATCTCTTCAATGAAGGGAACCATTACGAAATCCACAAGCGGCTCGGCGCCCACGTGGTCGAAGTAGACGGGATGGTCGGGGTTCGGTTCGCCGTCTGGGCGCCGGGGGCTCGACGGGTCTCGGTGGTCGGTCCTTTCTGCGAATGGGACGGGCGCCAATTTCCGATGCGAACCCTCGGCGGCTCGGGGGTCTGGGAGATATTCATCCCCGGCATGGGGGAGCATACTCTTTACAAGTTCGAGATCAAAGGGGTCCACGGAGAGATATTCCTGAAGGCCGACCCCTACGCCTATGCGTCCGAGCTTCGTCCCAAATCGGCCAGCGTCGTCTGGGATCACGAGCAATACGTCTGGGGCGACGAGGAGTGGATGACCAAACGGAAAGAGACCAACCCGCTGCACGCCCCGATGTCGGCCTACGAAGTCCATCTCGGTTCGTGGGCTCGGTCGCCCGACGGCGCCGCATGGCTCTCCTACCGCGACCTGGCGCCCCGTCTGGCCGAGTATTGCAAAGAGCATGGCTACACCCATATCGAGCTGTTGCCGGTCTCCGAGTTCCCCTTCGACGGTTCGTGGGGGTATCAGGTCACCGGTTACTTCTCCCCCACCTGTCGGTTCGGCGACCCGGACGAGTTCAAATATTTCGTCGATTTCCTCCACAACCACCAGATCGGCGTTCTGGTCGATTGGGTGCCGGCCCACTTTCCCAAAGACGAACAGGGGTTGCGGATGTTCACCGGCCAGCCGGTCTACGAACATCCCGATCCTCGCCGGGGGGAGCATAAGGACTGGGGGACGCTGATCTTCGACTACGGTCGGCCCGAAGTCTCCAATTTCCTGATCTCGTCGGCTCTCTTTTGGATCGAGTACTACCATATCGACGGCATCCGGGTCGACGCCGTCGCTTCGATGCTCTATCTCGACTACTCCCGCGAGCCGGGGGAGTGGTCGCCGAACCAATACGGCGGCAACGAAAACCTCGACGCCATCGAATTCATCAAGCAACTCAACGTCGTCATCCACGAAAAGTTCCCCGGCGTCGTCACCATCGCCGAAGAGTCGACCTCGTTCCCGGCGGTCAGCCGCCCGGTCTATCTGGGGGGGCTCGGCTTCACCATGAAGTGGAACATGGGGTGGATGCACGACATGCTCGAATACTTCAGCCGCGACCCGGTCTATCGGAAGTATCACCACCAGAACCTGACCTTCGCCATGCTCTACGCCTTTACCGAGAACTTCGTCTTGCCCCTGTCGCACGACGAGATGGTTCACGGCAAAGGATCGATGTTCGACAAAATGCCGGGGGACGACTGGCAGAAGTTCGCCAACCTGCGCGTTCTCTATTCCTACATGTACGCTTTCCCCGGCAAGAAGCTCCTTTTCCAGGGCGCCGACATGGGACAGCGGAGCGAATGGAAATGGGACGCCTCGGTCGATTGGCATCTGTTGCGCCACCGCCCCCACGCCCGGTTGCTCAATTTCGTCGGCGATCTGGCCAAGACCTATCAGGGAGCGCGCCCCTTCTGGGAGATTGACAACTCTTACGACGGATTCGAATGGATCGACTGTAACGACGCCGAGAACTCGACCATCTCGTTTATGCGCAAAGGGAAGGATCCCGGCGACCACGTCATCTGCGTCTTTAACATGACCCCGGTCCCCCGGTACGACTATCGCCTGGGAGTCCCCGAACGGGTCTGGTACGCCGAGATTCTCAACTCCGACGCCGAAGGATACGGCGGCTCCAATATGGGGAATCTGGGGGGCGCCATGGCCGACGATTGGCAGGCCCACGGTCGGCCCCACAGCGTTCGGATCACGTTGCCGCCGTTGTCGGCGTTGTTCTTCCGTCCCGCGAGAGGATAGCGGCGTGGGTACGTGACGTACCCTCGAACGCCCACACTCGATTTCGCCAAAGGGGCCTATATTAAGCGTGGGAGATTGTCACAATATCCCGCGTTGCGGGTGGAGGGACGTATGAACACCATTCATGGTCTGGATCGCATTCATCTGATGGAGAGCCTGCCGGTACTCGGCTTTATCGGCATGGTGGCCCTTGTGGCCGGAGGATTGATGTCGGTCATCGTACTCGGCATGGTCGCTCTATAAGCGACCGCCTTTCATAGACAACGGCGCCCCCGATCTTCGGCGGGCGCCGAAGTTTTGTGCCGACGCCGATGAACGGTATAATCGGGACGACAATGACGTCACCGAAGGGACAGGGGAAAATGAACGGACAATACGAGATAGGCCGCTTTATATCCGAAGGGTGGAGCGCCTTTCGCCAGAACATGGCGCCGATGGTGGTCTCCTTTATCGTCTACGTCGGCGTCCTGATGGCGGCCAACCTGGTCCCCTTCTTTGGCGGGTTGGTCAGCTTCGCCATTACCGGACCGATGCTCGGCGGTCTATTGGCCCTTGCCCTTAAAGTGGTCGACGGCGAAGAGCCTTCATGGAACGGTATCTTCGACGGCTTCCAGAAATTCATGCCCCTCTTCCTCGCCAACTTGATGATCACCATCTTCACCTTCATCCCGGTTTTCGCCGTCGTCATCCCCGGCGTTCTATTTTTGGGATTGGGGGGGATGATGACCGCCGGGATGGATATGGAAGGGAACCAAGAGATGGCCGCCGGCGCCGGGGCCGCGTTGGGAGGGGGGATACTTCTCTTGGTCTTCGTGGCGATGCTCGCCTACATGGTGATCTATTCGTGGTACCTCTACACCTATTTCTTCATCATGGAAGAGGACGACGACTTCTGGCCCGCCATGGAGAAATCGCGCAAAATCTGGTTCGCGCAACCGGTTCCCTCTACCCTGTTCGTTCTGGCGATCGGCGTCATCTCGATGTCGGGATTCATCCTCCTCGGGGTGGGCGCGTTAATCACTGTGCCGCTCGGATTTTGCGCCATGGCGGTCGCCTATCGAAACGTCGCCAACGCCGGCACGGCCCCCCCTCCCGCCCTCGGGAGCGTCGCCCCCAGCCGTCCGTCGCCCCCGCCCCCCCCGGCGACGACCGACCGATTCGACAACATTCCGGCCCAGTCGGGCGATACGCTGGTCATCCCCCTCTCGCCACGGGGAAACCGACCTTCGTCCATTGCTTCGTCTTCGTCGAGAAGACCGACGTCAGCGACGGCGTCGCCGCCCAGATCGTGAAACTGGGCGCACCCAAAGCTTCGGGGAACTTGCCCGTAGGGGGGATCACCCCGTTGCGGATCGAAGAGTGGCCCCACGACGACCACGAACTCTCCGAGACCATCCGGGAGAATATCAAAGCGAGAAAGAGCGACTATCTCGACGGCCACCGGTTCCACATCTCCGTCTGGAAAGGGCGGGACAAAAAATCGGACAAGAATATGGCGGTAGCGACGGTCACGACGGCGTAAACCGCCGCTTTGGAGGCGACGTGTGGTCAAATTGCAAGCGCAATGAATTTGTGAGATATTAACTCATAGGTTAACAGTGAGAGTTCTGAAGATACTTAATCGGAAGTTTGAAGTACTTTCAGTTTGTGATTGCGAAAATGGTGCGGACAAGCTGACGCTGTTTTTGGCAAGCTTGGACGGGAATTTTAAAGCGAACAAGGAGGGTATTTTGCAACTCATCGAATATGCGGCGACAAATGCTCCGTTACGCAACAATGATCTTTCTCATCAAATTGACAAAGAAGAAGGGGTTTGGGAATTCATTAAAGGACGATTGAGAGTCCCGTATTTCTACGATAAGGGCAAAGTCATTGTCGTGGCAGGCGGATTCCTTAAAAAATCACAAAAAACGCCAACGTCTGTTATAGCTCACGCCATTAAGATCAAAAAAGAATACGAAGCGGCCAAAGAAGCCGGGAACCTGACAATCGAGGATGCCACAGATGAGTAAATATAGCTTTGCTAAACTGCTTGCTGAAGCGAAGCAGAACGAGTGCTACTGGACCGATAGGGCAAAGACTCAATTCACAGAAGACCTGTGCGCTCTCATGGAAAAACGGGGCGTGTCGAGGAGCGATCTGGCGTCGCGAGTCGGTGTAAAGCCTGCTTACGTCACCAAGGTCTTGCGTGGCGACACAAACTTCACCATCGAATCGATGGTAAAGCTGGTTCGAGCGCTTGAAGGGAGGTTGGATGTACATGTCGGACCTCAGGAAGTGAAAGGTCGCTGGGAGGATATTGTCGTAGGCCAAAGCTTTTCCAATAGTGACCGGTTTACCCCCTCCAAGGTCATTCATACCCACCAGAAAATGGTAGCGGCCCAAAATACGAATATGGAGATGGTGAATGAGTTCTCCTTTGCGGCTTGAGCGATCATTCTTCACACGCGTTCAAATTGTGGCCGATGAAAAATATGCGGAGGCTCGGAAGAACAACCCAAACCCCCTCGATGTCAATCTGAGCATTGAAGTAGGTATCGGACGGCCAGACGAGGCGGAGGCGCCATACAACATCACCGTCAAGGTTGCGGAGTTGACACCGACATCAGGGGTTCTGCCCTATAAGATTGAGGTTGAAGCCTTTGGAGTGTTCTCTGTGGTATCCGGCTTCGTTCATCCCGAACTCGAAAAGATTGTTGGCGTAAATGGCGCTTCCATGCTCTATTCCTCAATGCGGGAGTACGTTTCTTTGCTGACGGGTAGAGGGCCTTACGGCTCCTACCAGCTCCCGACGGTAAACATGCAAGATGTCTTGCAAGAGGGTTCCAAGAATACCTCCCCACTCCCGCCTCGCAAGAAAACTAATCGTAAGCGGGGCAAGTCGGCCATAGCTCCTTCCACGCCTAAGAAAAAAGGATAACCCCTCCCCCCTCGGCGTCTGCCCGTGGGGCTTTTCATTCAAAGGACGCCCGGCTATACTGCATCCTTCATTTATTGAGCATCCTAAGGAGTCGGCGCCATCAGCGCCGGGAAGACGACCATCATGAAGCAGATGACCGGGGCCGAAGTACGGCGGGCCTTTCTCGACTATTTCGCCGCCCGTGGCCACACCGAAGTCCGCTCCGCCCCCCTCGTGCCGGGGAACGACCCGACGTTGCTCTTCACCAACGCCGGGATGGTCCCGTTCAAAGACGTCTTCTTGGGCGCCGACAAACGCCCCTACAACCGGGCCACCACCTCGCAGAAATGTCTCCGGGTCTCCGGCAAACATAACGATCTCGAAACCGTCGGGCGGACCGCGCGGCACCACACCTTCTTCGAGATGCTCGGAAATTTTTCGTTCGGGGATTACTTCAAACGTGACGCGATCACCTTCGCGTGGGAGTTCATCACCGACGTAATGGCCATTCCGAAAGAGCGGCTCTACGCTACCGTTTACCTCGACGACGACGAAGCGGCCCGACTTTGGGCCGAGATCACCGGCCTCCCTCCCGAACGGATTCAGCGGTTCGGCGAGAAAGACAACTTCTGGTCGATGGGGGAGACCGGCCCCTGCGGCCCCTGCGCCGAGCTGCATTACGACCGTGGCCCGGAGCACGCCTGCGACAATCCCGACTGTGGCATCGACTGCGAGTGCGACCGGTGGCTTGAGATATGGAACCTCGTCTTCATGCAGTACGACCGGGACGCCGCCGGGACGCTCAACCCTCTCCCGCGCCCCTCCGTCGATACCGGCATGGGGCTGGAGCGGCTCGTCTCGATCCTGCAAGGGAAAGAGACCAACTTCGAGACCGATCTTCTCTACCCGGTCATCGAAGCGATGGTCGCCATCGCCAAGAAGCCCTACCTCGCCGACGCCGACGCCACCGTCTCGTATCGGGTCATCGCCGACCATGTACGGGCCGCTTCGTTCCTGATCGCCGACAACGTCATGCCGGGGGCCGACGGACGGGGCTACGTCTTGCGTCGCATCTTGCGCCGCGCTTTGCGGCACGGGCGGATGCTGGGGGTCAAAGGCCCCTTCGCCCACACCCTCACCGGAACCGTGGTCGATATGATGGGGGAGGCCTACCCGGAACTAAACGAATACCGGCGGATCATCCACGACGTGGTGTTGGCCGAAGAACAATCGTTCGGCGCCACCCTCGATCATGGAATGAAACTGATCGCCGAGATGATCGCCGACGCCGAAAAGAACGGCGGGGTCATCCCGGGCGAAGAAGCCTTCCGCCTCTACGACACGTTTGGGTTCCCGATGGATCTCGCTACGGAGATCGCTCTCGATGGTGGCGTCACCATCGACATGGCCGGGTTCGAAACCGCCATGGCCAGCCAGCGGGAGAAAGCCCGGAAATCGTGGAAAGGGGGGGGCGACACGACCGTCTCCCCGGTCTACGGTCAAGCGGCAGGCGACACCGGCCCGACCCCCTTTCTCGGCTACGAAACGACCGTCGCCGACGCCACGGTGGTGGGTCTCGTCATCGACGGGAAGATCGTCGACGGGGCGACCGCCGGAACCGCCGCCGAAGTTCTGCTCGACCAAACCCCCTTCTACGCCGAGTCGGGGGGGCAGGTGGCCGACGGAGGGTTCATCGAAAACGAAGCCTGTCGGATGCGGGTGACCGACGTCAGAAAGCCCGATGGACGACATATCTTCCACACCGTCGTGGTCGAAACCGGGTCGGTGAAAAAGGGCGCCCTCGTGACCGCCCGGGTCGACGAAGTCCGAAGAAACGCCACCCGCCGGAACCACTCGGCCACCCATCTGCTACACGCCGCCTTGCGGGAGACCTTGGGGAGCCACGTCAAACAGGCAGGCTCGCAGGTCGGGCCGGAGAAATTGCGGTTCGACTACTCCCACTTCACCTCCCCTTCCGCCGAAGAGCTGGCGATCATCGAACGTTCGGTCAACGAACAGATCCTCGCCAACGCTGCCGTTGACACGGCCGAACAAAGCGTTGACGAAGCGGTGGCGGCCGGCGCCACGGCCCTCTTCGGTGAAAAATACGGGGAGAAAGTCCGGGTCGTCCGTATGGGGGAATACTCCATGGAACTGTGCGGCGGCACCCACGCCAAAGCGACCGGCGACATCGGGCTTTTCCGTATCGTCACCGAATCGGCCCTGTCGGCCGGGGTCCGACGGATCGAAGGGGTGACCGGCGTCGGCGCCTACGACCATACGTTGTCGCAAGAGCGGGAGCTAAAACGGGCCGCCGATGCGCTCAAGGCCCCACCCCTGGAGGTAACCGACCGGGTGAAGAAACTGGCCGACCGCCTCAAGGAGATAGAGCGGGAAAACCGGACGCTCAAAGAAAAGATGGTGGCCGGTGAATCGAGCGCCGATCTTCGAAGCGAAACGATCGAAGGGGTCACCGTCGTCTATCCGGCGCCGCTCGACGGGGCCGACGGGGGATCGTTGAGAAGCTTCATCGACAACCAGAAGAACAATATCAAGAGTGGCGTTATCGTCGCTGGCGCCACCGCTGACGATAAAGCCCTCCTCGCCGTCGGGGTCACCGACGATCTGACCGCTCGCATCAAAGCGGGCGATCTAGTCCGCGAACTGGCCGCCATGGTCGGCGGCAAAGGGGGGGGGCGACCCGACTTCGCCCAAGCCGGCGGCAAAGAGCCGGGCAAACTGGCCGAAGCCCTCGACGCCGTCCCGAACCTCGTCCTAAAGCTCCTGAAATAGAGGAACCGTGCGCACATTAATTATCTTCGCCAAACTGCCGGTGGAGGGTCAGGTGAAAACCCGCCTCGCCGCCACCAGTGGTTTATCCCACCCGCAGGTGACCCGGCTCTACGAAGCCTTCCTGCAAGACACCATCACCGCCGCCGCGATGACCGGCGCCGAACGGATCGCCATCCACTATTGGCCGGGCGACGAAAGTGGCGAGAAGGGGATGAAACGAATCGTCCGCCGTCTCTCCTTGGGGGCGCGGAACGAACGAAAGTTCGCCTACGTTCCGCAAGGGGGCGACACCTTCACCGACCGGGTGAAACACGCCTTCGCCGTCGAAGAGGAACAAAAGGCCGAAGAAATACTGATGATCGGCGCGGACGCTCCGTTGATTAAACCGGAAGCCATCGACGCCGCCTTCGATTTCGTCTACGCCCGTTCCGGCATGGCCCTCGCCCCGTCGGGCGAGGGGGGGGTGGCCCTTATTGGCTACACCGCCGAGAAACCGCCGACCTTCGACGACGTCTTCACCCACGGGGCGGAGCTGTTGAACCTGACCGCCGAAGCCCGTCGGCTCGGTGTTCCCTTGACGGTCTTGCCCGCTCTTCTCGATATCGACGTCGCCGCCGATCTGGTGACCTTGGTCTCGACGCTGGGGGCGTTCGAATATCAGAAAGGGTTCGAGACCCAGGTGTTGCCGATGCACACCATCAACGTGGTGGCCGAGATGGAGCTGACGGTCGAACGGAGCGGCGACGAGAGCCGGTCGAAAAGGATCGTCACCCCCACCCCGGCGTAACCCCCCCGACCCGGCTGGTGTAGAATCGACCGATGGAGAAAAGAACCGCCGTCTGCCTTCTGTCGGGAGGGCTCGACTCCGCCACCGTGCTCGCCATCGCCAAGGACGAAGGATACCGGGTCCACGCCCTTTCGTTCGATTATGGCCAGCGGCATCGGGTCGAGCTGCAACGAGCCGCAGCCGTGGCGGAGGCTTTAGGCGCCGACGATCATAAGGTCATCGCCGTCGACCTGGTCGCCATCGGCGGCTCGGCCCTGACCGCCGATATCGACGTCCCCAAAGAAGCGGCCGACACCCCGGTGGCCGACGGTATCCCTATCACGTACGTTCCGGCCCGGAACACCGTTTTCTTGTCGATGGCGCTCGCCTACGCCGAGACCTTGGGAACCGGCGACATCTTTATCGGCGTCAATGCGCTCGACTACTCCGGCTATCCCGACTGCCGCCCCGCCTACTTGGCCGCCTTCCAGACCATGGCGAATCTGGCCACAAAGGAGGCGGTCGAAGGAAGGGTTCCGGTGCGGCTTCACGCCCCGTTGATCGATATGACCAAAGGGGAGATCATCAAGGCGGGGCTTGCGCTCGGCGTCGATTACGGTATCACCCTCTCTTGCTACGACCCCTCCCCCGCCGGCGTCTCCTGCGGACGGTGCGACTCGTGCCGCTTGCGGGCCAAAGGGTTCAAAGAGGCCAACGCCGTCGATCCGACCTCTCCTTTGTCTGCGACCGTCTCCTCGTTCAAACCGACCGGAGAATAAAAATGCCCCGTTACCATTCGTATACGACCGACCGGGTCGTAACCGGACGGATACCCCACGGCGCCGATCTGCTCGACGCGCTCCAGATGGTGGTGGCGCAGGAGAAGGTCTATGCGGGCGAGGTGACCCTCATCGGGGCGATCCGGCGGGGGCGGTTGCTCTTCTACGATCAGGGGCTCAAGACCTACGTCCCGCTGCCGCCGGTGGAGGGGCCGTGCGAAATCGTCGCCGGGATCGGGAACGTCTCGATTCGGGAGAACCTTCCGTTCGTCCATCTGCATATGTCGTTGGCCGGCAAAGAGGGAAACGTGGTCGGAGGGCATCTGGCCGGGGGGACCGAAGTCTTCGCCTGCGAGTTTTCGATCACCGTCCTGACCGGCCCCCCGTTGGTGCGGGAGCCGGACGAGGTGACCGGCCTTAACCTCTGGCGCTTCTAATAAAACCTGTCTGCGTCGGCGCGGAGCGCACGCGCACACAACGACCCGGCGCCGATGATGCGGGCCGGGTCGCGTAACGTCGTCGGTTTTAACGGGCCTTAGCCGGCGGCGGGGCAACTCCCCGACGAGGCGCATCCTCCGGTGGCGCAGGGGGGGGCGGCTTCCGGTTTCGTGTTGCCGGAGGAATAGCCGTCTTTGTACCATCCCCCCCCTTTGAGGTGGAAGGCGTTGGAAGACATCAGCTTTTTCACCTTCCCTTTGCAGGAAGAGTCGGCCTGGTTATGTTTCGTCAGCGTGTCGGCGGAGATCGACTGGTTCACTTCGAAGACATCACCGCATTTTTCGCATTCGTATTCATAAATCGGCATCGTTCGTCACTCCCTTCCCCCCTTCATTGGGGGTAAATTCTCGTTCTACCGGGCTTTCGCCCATCCGGGCTACTTATAAAACCGACGCGGCTCTCTGTCAAGGTTTACAGGTGGGTCAACCAATGGCGGTGAGCCGCGCTTTTCCCCCTGAGGATGTCGAAAAAGAGCCCTTGGATTCTTTTGCTGATCGGGCCGATCCCTCCGGCGCCGATCTGTCGTTTGTCGAGCGAGTTGATCGGGGTCATCTCGGCGGCGGTGCCGGTGAAGAAAGCCTCGTCGGCCAGATAGACTTCGTCGCGGGAGAAATACTGTTCTTCCACGGTCAATCCCATTTCACGGGCCACCACCATGATCGAATCGCGGGTGATCCCTTCGAGGGTCGAGGTGAGAGGAGGGGTCTTTAACCGGCCATTTCTCACGATAAAAAGATTCTCTCCCGACCCTTCGGCCACGAAGCCGTTCGGGTCGAGCATTAACGCCTCGTCGTAGCCGTCGTCTACCGCTTCGATCTTGGCCATGATCGAGTTGACGTACGCCCCGCAGACCTTCGCTTTGGTCATAAAGACGTTCGGGTGATGGCGGGTGAAGGAGGAGGTCTTGATGTCGATCCCTTTCTCGAGCGCTTCTTCCCCCAGATAGGCCCCCCACGACCAGACGGCGATGGCCAGATGGACCGAGATTCCTTTGCAGTTTAATCCCCGCACCTCGTCCCCCAGATAGACCAGCGGACGGATGTAGCCTTGGGTCAGCTTATTGACCCGGATGGTTTCGAGAATCGCTTTGTTGACCGCCTCTTCGGTGAAGGGGATCGTGATCCCGACGATCCGGGCCGAAGCGAAGAGCCGCTTGGTATGCTCCGCCAGCCGGAAAACGGCCGGGCCGTCGTCGGTCTCGTAGACGCGGACACCTTCGAAGACCCCCAGGCCGTAATGGAGGGTATGGGTCATGATGTGAACGTTGGCGTCGTTCCACGGAACGAGCTGTCCATCCATCCAGATAAATTCGGAACGGGGAGCGGAAGTCATTGCTTCTCCATAAGATGAGGTTGCCGCCGACAAGGCGTCAGTATGCCTTTTGGGAGGGGGAGGCGTCAATACGGTATCAGCGTCGGTCGAGACTGTCCTTTAGCTGGTTGAGCAACGGCGGGAGAGAGGCCTCGTCGGGGAAGAGGGCGACGGTCTCTTCGAGACGGGCGACCCCTTCGGCGGTTCGACCCGTTTGGAGTAATATATCGACGATCATCAACGACCGATTCAGGTCGATGGGGAGGTCGTCGGGGGAGAGAAGGACGAGCGCTTCGTCGTGGCGCCCTTCGGCCACAAGGAGGGTCGCCCGTTCTTGCAGACGATGGCTCCGGTAGCGGTGGGGGGGGATCAGGAACATGCCGTAGGCCGGAACCCCCCGGTTGGCCGGGTTGTCCATCAGCTCTTGCGCTTCCACGAACGGGGCGAACTCGTCGAAGGTCCAGACCGAGAGATGGGCCTCGTGGGGGTTGCCGAAGACCTCCCCTTGCTCCCACTCTTCCCCCAACGGAACCGCCAGCAGAAGGTAGCCGGTGGCGTGGAGCGCCAATTTGTCGAGCATCTCCCACCCCCGCTCTTTGGGGAAATGTTCAAGCGCATCCCCCATGTAGATCAGGTCGTAGCTTCCCAACGTGTCGATGACCTCGTAGGCGTCCCCCAGGTAGACGTTGTCGTAGTAGCTTCGTTGATGATCCCGGATATAGTCGGGAAAAACTTCGATTCCGTCGAGGGTCAGCTTCCACGTGTCGGGGCGATGCATGACGTCGAGGCTTTCGCGGGCCAAGAAGCCCATCTTGCCGTTGCCGACGCCGACGTCGAGGATCGAGGTGGGGGCGACCTTCCCGATAAACGAGAGGAAGGGGAGGAGGTTGGCGGCGTGGCTGGTCGGCATGGTCGTTACTTTGCGGTGTTTCAGGAATGGGAGTACCATCAGCATGGTAACACCGAACAACGGAGGATCATGGCCACGCTCGACGATATCCGGCGCGATACCGACCATGGCGCCGCCCAGTTGGCCCGATGGGGGGTTGACCTGCTCGGACAGTGCGCCGACCTTGACGAGGCGGTCGGGGTGGCCCGCCAACTCGGGAGCCTTCGCCCGTCGATGGCGCCGATAGCCTATTGGGCCGCCCGGTTTATGGGGGAGGCGTTTCATCAGCCGACCCTCTCGACAGAGAGGGCGACGAAGATCGCCGGAGAGTTGATCGACGAGATGGATCGGATGAGTGTCGATTTGGTCGAAAGCGCTCGTCCTCTTCTGGGCTCCGCAAAACGGATCGCCACCCTCTCCTGGTCTACGACCGTCATCGCCCTGATCGTCGGGGTGGTCCCTCGTACCACCCCGATTCTGGTGGCCGAGTCGCGCCCTTTGAACGAGGGGCGAATGACCGCCGACCGGCTGTTGACCGCGATGTTCAACGTGACGCTCGTCACCGACGCCGTCTTCCCCGGTCTTTTGCAGGAAGGGGATATTCTCCTGATCGGCGCCGATACGATCCTCCCCGACGGGGGGGTGATCAACAAAAGCGGCAGCTATCCGGCGGCGTTAGCGGCCCGTGAAGTCGGCGTCCCGGTCTGGGTGGGAGCCGACACCACCAAGCTGGCCCCGGTGGGGCGCCCGGTCGGCCACGAAACGGGGGACGCGGCCCATGTCTGGCTCGACCGCCCCGGCGTCTGCGAGAACCTCCCGTTCGAGACGGCGCCGTCGGGGCTGATCACCGGCTATCTGACCGAACGGGGCGCCGTCGATCGGTCGTTCATACAAAAGGAGGCGGACCGAACGGCTCGCCTCCTCGCGTTGCTCGACGGTTGACTACAAAAGGGTGTAGGTGGCGATCAGAGCCGTGATGGTCATGGTGATGGTGTAGGGAATGGCGGCGATCAGCATTCGCATGTAGGAGAGCTGAATCAGGCTGGCCAGCGAACTGGTGAGGAGAAAGAGAAACGCCGCCTGTCCGTTGGGGGTGGCCACCGACGGGATGTTGGTGCCGGTGTTGATGGCCACCGCGATCAGCTCGAACTGACTCCGGTCGATTTTCCCCGCGTCGAAGGCGGCTTTCGCCTCGTTGATATAGACCGTGGCGACAAAGACGTTGTCGGAGATCATCGAAAGGATGCCGCTGGCCGCGAAGAAACCGACCATCTGGTTTTGCCCTTTGAGCGCGAGGGTGAAATCGATGATCGGCTTGAAGAGATGTTGGTCGTGAATGACCGCCACGATGGCGAAGAAGACGACCAAAAGGGCGGTGAAGGGGAGCGCCTCTTCGAACGCCTTGCCGATCTGATGCTCTTCGGTAACCCCCATGAAGGCGGTCAACAGGATAATGACCGTCAGCCCGATGATGCCGACTTCGGCCAAATGGAGGGCGAGGGCGACGATCAGGTAGACCCCGACGAGGGCCTGAATCACCAACCGGGCCTTGGCCCGCCCGTCCCGCAACGACGCCTGCTTGTCGGCGTATTCTTCCAACACGGTCCGAACCTTGTTGGGGAGGCGCGCCCCGTAACCGGCGATGTGGAACTTTTCGACCAATACGCAGGTGGTCATCCCGACGACAAAGACCGGCATGGTGACCGGCGCCATGACGAGGAAGAAGTGGACGAAGTGCCACTCCATGACGTGGGCGATAAGAAGATTCTGCGGCTCGCCGACGAGGGTGGTGACGCCGCCCAAAGCGGTGCCGACAGCGCCATGCATCATCAGGTTGCGAAGGTACGCGCGGAACTCGTCGAGGTCGGAGCGATGTTCGTCGTCGACCCCGCCGTCGTCGGCGCGGTCGTGTTCGCCGGCGTCGTCGGGGTGTTTCGACGCCCACCGGTGATAGACGGTGTAGAAGCCGACGGCGACGGCGATGATGACCGCCGTAACGGTCAGGGCGTCGAGGAAGGCCGAAAGAAAGGCGCCCGCAAAGCAAAAGAGAAGCGAGAGCATGATTTTGCTCTTCACCTTGATGACGAGGTTGGTGAAAAAATAGAGCAGGAATTCCTTCATGAAATAGATGCCGGCCACCATGAAGACCAGCAAAAGAATGACCGGGAAGTTGTGATGGGCCTCGTTATAGACCGTCTCCGGGGTGGTCATGCCGATGGCGACCGCTTCGATGGCCAACAATCCCCCCGGCTGGAGGGGGTAGCATTTAAGGGCCATCGCCAGGGTGAAGATAAATTCGGCCATCAACACCCATCCGGCGAAGAAGGGATTGACGAAGAAATAGAGGAGGGGGTTTATGACAAGAAACGTGACGATGGCCGCCTCGTACCAGGCGGGGGAATAACCGAGGAAGTTGTCCCGGAAGTCCTTGAGAGTCATGTTACGTAACGCCTTTTGAATTTTTGACCAAACCCCTGAGTACGGGATCATAAACCGCTATTCTAGGCGAGGGTTATGGCTTAACGCAACCATAACTGAACCGCGGCTCAGTCGCCGCAGAGGCGGGTCGTCAGCCGGGTAAGAGAGGTGTCGCCGGGGAGCCCGGTCCGCATCGGATCGAGGGTGGCGGCCATCACCTCGGCCAAGCCGCGCCGCACCCGATTCTCGTCCCATCGACCGGCGGCGGCCACGGTTTCTTTCAGCATGAAGTCGGGAACCCCCATCCGGGCCGCGATCTCCTTGTTGTCGAGCTTGCTCCGTCGCCCGTCGAGCACCCCCCAGAGGCGCAACAGTTCGGTCCCCACCATTTTGAGAATCTGCTGGGAGGGGACGTTCTGCTCGGTCAGGCTGGTGAGGGCCTCGATCGAGGCGGGGAGGTTACGGCGACGCAAGTCGTCGAGGGAGTTAAAGATCGACTTCTGCTTATGGTCCCCCACCGTCGCTTCCACATCGTCGGCGGTCACGGCGTTGGCGTCCCCGACATAGGCCACCAGTTTGTCGATCTCCCCCGCCACTCGGTCGGAATCGTTGTCGGAAAGATCGACGATCGTCGCCGCCACTTCTTTGGGTATCGTGACCCCCTTCCGAGCGAAACGGTCGACCGCCCACTTGGTCACTTCGGCAGGCGAAGGGGGCGCCACTTTCACTACGTCGCCCCCCCCTTTTTCGATCATTTTGGCCAGCGCCGACGTCTCCATCCCGGCGATCCCTTTCCGGTCTTCTTTCGACGGGGAGACGGCGATGATGAGGGTGGAGGTTTCGTTGGGGGAGGCGGCGTAGTCGGCGAATTCTTTTTGCCACGCTTGGGCGATGCCGGGCAAGGGGCCGACGAAGGCGATTTTTCCCCCGCCGAACATGGCGATGGTGTTCAGTTGGGCGATCACCTCTCCGGCCGGGACCCCTTCGCCCGCTTGGGGGCGCCGGGGGTCGGAGAGGGCCATGTAGCGAAAGTAGCTCTCTTCCCCCATGTCGGCGACGATCCGATTTTTGAGTCGTCCGGCCAGGTCGGCCACGCGACGTTGATCGACGCCGAAGATCAGGTAGGCCGGTTTTCGGGGGAAATTCTCCCGTGATGCGATGGTTTTTTCGAGAACGGCGGGGGTGATCTTGCCCACGGTCGGCGCTATCGGCCGAGAGCCAGTCGGTCGATCAAGTAGCGGGGGAGGTCGAAGGCTTCCATTTTCCGCTGTACCGCTTCGATGTCGTAGGGGACCCGGCGGAAGCTGACGGTTCGTTCTTCGCTGTCGTAGAGGACCCAGCACGACTCGGTGATCGAATCGCGCGGCTGCCCGACGGAGCCGATGTTGACGATATGGGCGATCTCGGGATCGAGGGTGATCGACGCCGAGGGGCGCAAGACCTTGACCGTCTGGGGGGTGGTGTATTCGATGACCAGCGGCTGATGGGAGTGACCGATGAAGCAGAGGTTGTTTTGGATATGGGGGTAGTTGTCGACCGCCTCCTGATGGTTCAGGATGTAGCGCCACTCCGACGGTTCCAACGGCGACGAGTGGGCCACCTGGAACCCGTCGTAGACCAGCGCTGGCTGTGTCCGTTTCAGGAACTCGATCTGATCTTCCCGCAGTTGCGACACGGTCCAGTCGAGGGCCGCTTTGGCGTAGGGGTTGAAGTAGTCGAACGGGTCAGCCCGACGGCGGCCCAGTCGTGGTTTTCCCCGAGCGACAGGTCGGCCACTTCCAAAAGCCGGGTCTAGATACAGGCTTGCGGATCAGGGCCGTAGCCGATGATATCGCCCAAGAAGAGTCTTTTTGTCGATCCCGAGGATTGCATCGATGTCGGCCACCACTTCGTCAAACGCCTCTATGTTGGCGTGTATGTCGGAAAAAAGAGCGTATCGCATCGTATGACTTGCGTAATTGTTTGG
>CALOCG010000010.1:0-10862 GCA_942491805.1 Nitrospinota bacterium | reverse complement strand
ATGAGCCAAAAGAGCCCCCGCAGAAACATCCCGTTGTAAATCTGCCCGGCGCCGGGGATGAAAAAGCTGAGGGTCGCGGCGACGCCCGGTGAACTGAGCCCGTTCATAACAAAAGTTACTCCATGACGATACGAGTAGCGTTCTTCTATAATAGTCGAAACCTGCCACCGAGAGGAACAGACCGTGGGAATCGACAGCCATGCCGTCGCACGACGTCTTACGCAACTTTACTATCCCTTTCGTCTCCTCAGCATGCCGCGCGCGGTGGAGGCGGTTCGGGCCATCCGCACGTTCGAAACGTTCGCGGGCGAATCGGTGACGTTGCTCGGCGGAAAAAGCCGCGACTATCTTTATGTGGTCGAAGGCGCCGTAACCTTGAGCCACAACCTGATCGACCCGATCAGCGGCGGGGCCGACGACGAGAACGACCATCCTCTTTTCCTCCCCCCCACCCCTTACACAGCGACCGTCACCGTCAATCGAGACGCCGTCTTCTGCGTGGCCGACTCGATGTCGTTCGACACGCTGATGCTCTGGGACGAGCTGACCCGTTGCGTATCCGACGACGCCGTCGTCTGCCGTCGAATGAAAGTGGTGCGGCAGGCGTTGGCGTTCGCCGCGTTGCCGCCGGAAGGATGGATCGCCGGGTTATCGCAGATGACCACCGCCGCCCTGAAAAAAGGAGAGCGTGAAAACGATCTCCCCCCGTTGGCGATTCTCTCCTCCGGTTCCGCCACCCTGCTCGACGCTGAAGGGAGAGTGGTTCGGGAACTAACGGCCGGCGATGTTTTCGGCGCCGTGGCGGAGCCGAGCGGGACGTCGTTGCTGATGACCAGCCACGGCAGTCTCGACCGGTTGGAGCGGGAGGCTTTCGACACCATCGTCAAGGGGGGGCAGGTCAAAGAGATCGACGCCAACGAAGGGGGGCTGCTCCTTGAAGCCGGATCGACTTTTCTCGACATCCGCTACGAGATGGAACGGGAGGAATCGTCGATTCCCGGCTCGCTGTTCATCCCGTTGCACGACCTGCAGGAACGAATGGGAGAACTCGACAAAGGCGCCGACTACGTCGTCTATTGCCGGTCGGGCCGACGGAGCAAAGCCGCCGTCGCCATGATGACCCGCGCCGGACTCACCGCCGTCTCGCTGGCAGGAGGTATCATCGGCTGGCCGTTCGATATCGTGGGAGACACTTTTTGAGGCTCTACCGCTATCGGAAAGAGTCGGCGCCGTCAGCCTCCCGCGCGAGGAAAGCGTCGCTGGCGCACCCCCCTCATCGACACCGGTCCATTGGTGTCGCGAGAGCGACTCGCACGAGTCAGCGGCTCGCACGGGACCGCCACCAACTCGCAACCGTCGACCCGCTCAGGTTGTGCCAGACGCTAAAAACCGCCCCCGGTAGCGCGGCCATGGGCGAAAAGTGTTTTACGGCCAACGCCACCGCCAATCCAGAGTTTTGCATCCCCACCTCTATCGCCAACGTCCGGCGTACCTTCGGGCCGTACCCCATCCACCATGCAGCGCCGTATCCTGCAGACCATACCGATAATGTTGTGTAAGGCCACCCCCAACGCCACCATGGCGCCCATGTCGGCGAGGCGGTCTCGGTTGAGCGCGACGATGATGGCGATGATCAGAACAATGGCTCCGACCGACAACGCGGGGAATACCTCGGTCAACGGTTTCAGCCTTCGCCCCACGATCTGATTGATGGCCACGCCGACGGCGACCGGGATCAACACCACGTTAGCGACGCTGGCCATCATCCCCCATAGCGGCGCATCGACCCCCTCCCCCAGATAGAGCCAGGTCAACGTCGGGGTCAACGCCACCGCCAACAGGGTCGATACGGTGGTCAACGTGATCGACAACGCGACGTCTCCTTTGGCGAGCCAGCAGATGACATTACTCGCCGTTCCGCCGGGCGACGCGCCGACGAGGATCATCCCGGCCACCAGTTCGGGGGGGAAACCGAGCCCATGGGCCACCAGAAACGCGGCCAGCGGCATCACCAGATATTGCAACGCCACCCCTATGCCGACCACTTTCGGGCGGGCCAACGCTTGGGCGAAGTCGCCGACGGTGAGCGTCATCCCCATACCGAACATGACCAGCCCCAGAAGCGGCACGATTCCCCCTTTGGCGCCGACAAAGAGTTCCGGCGCGATCATCGCCAGACCGGACAAAAGGAGCGCCCAAAGAGGAAAGAGGAGAATGAACCAGCGAACCATGATCTACCTGAAATTGTTAAGCATAGCCGCCACACCCGACCGGCGCAACCGATTCTCGCGCTCTTCCGTTGGCGTCCCGACCCCGGAAAGCTTATAATTGTCGATTCTGAAATCAGACAGTGGCCATGGCATACAAGATCAAGCTCGACGTGTTCGAGGGACCCCTCGACCTGTTGCTCCACCTCATCCGTGAGAGCCAGGTGGATATCTACGACATCCCCATCTCGACGATCACCGAGCAGTACCTCGAATACCTCGATCTGATGCACGATCTCAACCTCGAGATCGCCGGCGAGTATCTCCTTATGGCCGCCACCCTGACGTACATCAAGTCGAAAACACTCCTGCCCAAAGTGGAGAGCGACGAAGACGAGCTGGACGAGTTCGACGGCGAAGACCCGCGCGACATGCTGGTTCAGAAGCTGATCGAATATAAGAAATTCAAGGAGGCGGCGTTAAAGCTGCGGGAGAAAGAGCTCGACCAGTCGCAGGTTTTCACCCGCACCCCGTCGGAGACCGACCGTCCCGATGAGGGAGACCTGCTCCACGAAGTGTCGGTGTTGGAACTCCTCCGGTCGTTCAAAAAAATTCTCGACCGGCTCGGCGACAAGGCGAAACGGTTCAACCTGACCCTCGAAGAGATCTCGGTCACCGACAAACTGAACGAGATCATGGAGCGGCTCGAGTCGCGCGAGTTCGTCACCTTCGACGCCCTCTTCGAAAACGCCCGCAACCGGATGGAGGTGATCGCCACCTTCCTGGCCACGCTGGAGCTGGTCCGCCTCAAGCTGATCAAAGCCCACCAATCCCGCGCCGGGGGGGAGTTGCTCATTTATAAAGTAGCAGAGGCGGCGGAGACCTTCACCGAATCCGATTTCGACCGCCCCGCCGAGATCGAGCCGTCGGTCGATACCTCCGACTCCTCCCCCGCCGAAACGACGAACCAGACCGACTCTGAAGGAACCGACTGACCGTGGATCAAGAGCAGATCAAAGCCATTCTCGAAAACGTCCTCTTCGTGGCCGACAGCCCGGTCCCGGCGGAGCGACTCGTCGCCCTCTTCGAAGGGGAGGTCTCCGCCGAAGAGGCGCAAGAGGCCCTCATCGCCCTCAGGGACGATTACGAGCCGCGGGCGTTGCAGCTGGTCGAAGTGGCCGAAGGATGGCGCATCCAGACCCGCCCCGAATACGCCGAGTACATCACCCGCTTTTTCAAAATCGAAAAGGGATCAAAGCTCGGACGGGCCGCGTTGGAAGGACTCGCCATCATCGCCTATCGCCAGCCGATCACCCGCGCCGAAGTCGACGAGATTCGCGGCGTCGATTCGGGCGCCGCGTTGCGGGGGCTTATCGACAAAGGGTTGGTCAAAACCATGGGACGGCGCAAAACGCCGGGTCGTCCGATGATGTATGGCACCACCAAACGGTTCCTCGAATATTTCGGTCTCGCCCGTTTGGGCGACCTCCCCACCATGGACGAGTTCGCCTCGGAATTGGCCGACGGTCTGCCGGGCGCCGACGACGGACAGGAACGGATGGCCTTCGATTACGAAGCGGGGGCGCCTGCGCCGGAAGAAGACCTCGCCTTCTCGCCCGAGAATGAGGCGGCCAATACCGACGACGAGCCGACTCAGAAAATTGAGATCGACGAGTCGCTCGGCGCAGAGTTTGACGAACCTGAAAAGAACGACGACGAAGACGAAACGCCGGTCGCTTACGACGAACCTACTTACGAAGAATCGAGCGACGATGACGAGCCGACCGACCGGTAACGAAACGACCCCGCCCACCACCGAGCGGCTCCACAAGATCATCGCCCACGCCGGGGTCGCCAGCCTCCGGGAGGCCGAACGGCTGATTCTCGAAGGGGAGGTCTCGGTCAACGGACGGGTCGTCGACCAAAAAGGCGCCACCGCCGACCCGGTAAACGACACTATCCGGGTTTCGGGGCGGATCATCCCGAAACGTGCCGACATCATCCCGACCTACCTGATGGCCTATAAACCGAAAGGGCTGGTGACCACCCGGTCGGACGACAAAGGGCGCCGCACCGTCATGGAGCTCCTTTCGCGCAAACAGCAACATCTCTACCCGGTAGGCAGGCTCGACACCATGTCGGAAGGGTTGCTCATCTTCACCAACGACGGCGGCTTCGCCCAAGCGTTGATGGCGCCCAAGAACCAGGTCCCCCGCGTTTATATGGTGAAAGTCAGGAACATTCCCGACAGCCGAACCTTGGCCAAAGCGGTCAGCGGCATCACCATCGAAGGGGAGAAACTAAAAGCCGCCGAAGTGAAGATGGTCGAAAAACGCCCTACCGGCTGCTGGTTGCGAGTCACCTTGTTGGAAGGAAAGAATCGCCACATCCGCCGCCTCTTCGAGCCGCTCGGCCATCCGGTGGTGAAACTGAAACGGATCGCCATCGGCCCCTTAACCTTGGGGAATCTGAAACCGGGGGAGATTCGCCATCTCTCCGGCGAGCAGATCAGCGCCCTCAAAAAAGTGGCCGGGCACGGTTGGAAAAAAGAGGGGAAACGCTCCGCGACGAAAGGGACAAGCAAACCGACCGCCAAACCGGCGTCCCGATCCACCACACGCCCCGCCGCAAAGCCATCAGCCGGATCGTCGGCCAAACCGGCGAAACGGACGCCTCCCAAAAAACGATGACCCGCTCCGGTTCCGCCACCGCCACCGCCCCCACCCGTGTCGATCTGGCCGGGGGAACCCTCGACATCTGGCCCCTGGCCCATATGATCGAAGGAGCGGTGGTAACGCTCAACATGGCCATCGACATCGGTGTCGAAGCGACCGTCACCGCGCGCGACGACGCCTCCGTCGTCCTCACGTCGCTCGACCGGGAGAACGTCGTCGCCTTCCCCGACCGGGGGAGCGTCCACCACGACCATCCGCTGGGGCTCCTCTCCCGGCTCGCCGACCACTTCCTGCCCGCCAACGGTCCCGGGGTCGATATCATTACCCGCTCCGACGCCCCGGCGGGGGCCGGACTGGCCGGATCGAGCGCGTTGAATATCGCCCTGGCGGCGGCGCTTTCCCGTTACGTCGGCGCGCCGCTGAAGGGGATGCCCCTTATCGACCTAGCCAAAGACATCGAAGCGGCTCTCTTGCGCACCCCCACCGGCCTGCAAGATTACGGCGCGGCGGTTCATGGGGGAATTAACTGCTTCGGCTTCCCGGCCGGGGGGATGACCCGCGAACATCTGATCGACGCCGAATCGACGCTACCGGGGCGCCTCATACTCTTCTACTCCGGCGCCAGCAGGAACTCCGGCATCAACAACGGGGAAATGTTCCGCCGGTTGATCGACGGAGAACGAAAAGCGGTCAACGGCTTCGGCAAAATCGCCGAAGCGGCGCTGGTGGCGGCGGACGCGTTGCGCGCTAACGACATCCCCCTTTTTGACGAGGCGGTGGCGGCCGAATGGAAAGCGCGCCGCGCCCTCTTCCCGGCCATTTCGACGAAGGTCATCGACGCCGCGTTAACCGGGGCCAAACGGAACGGCGCCACCGCCGGCCGCGTCTGCGGCGCCGGGGGGGGAGGCTGCTTTTTCGTTCTGGCCGATCCCGACCGACACGACAAAATCATCGCCGCCGTCGAGAAGGTCGGCGCCACCCATCTTCCCTTCGCCCTTTCGAAGAAGGGGGTCGCGACGTATAATCCCCGGTAAGGATAATCGTCAACGCTCGGAGGGGCGTCATGAAACAAATTGGGCCTATCGTGCTGACCAAAGGAGACATCGTCTCCGCTCCGGTCGACGCCATCGTCAACCCATCCAACGAACAACTGATCCTCGGCGCCGGAGTTTCGGGCGCCATCGCCACGGCCGGTGGCCCGACGATTCAAGAAGAGATGACCGCCATCGGCCATTGCGCCGTCGGCGAAGCGGTCGTCACCGGCGCAGGCGACCTCCCCTGTCGCTACGTCATCCACACCGTCGGCCCACGGGCGGGCGAAGGGGACGACGACCTGAAGCTCCAACACGCCACCGCCGCTTGTCTGGCTCGGGCCGAAGAGCTGGGGCTTACGACCATCGCTTTCCCGGCGGTTTCGACCGGGGTTTTCGGCTTTCCGTTGGAGCGATGCGCCACGATCATGCTGACGGTGGCCCTTGACCACTTCCCGACGGGAGCGTCACCTCGCTTGAAGAAGGTGGTGTTCTATCTCCACGACAACGAGGCTTACGAAACGTTTAGCCGAACCCTCGACTGGGTCGGCATCCACCACACCTAACAGGGATGTACCGGCATTTTTCAAGAACGACACGTGACTGAAAAATGGCGTCGGCCAAAACTGCGTTTTTGGGCGGACGAGGAAAATCATCCGCACGACCGCCAAGCCTCATATAAAGCGGCGAATTTCTCCAGCCCCAGCCTCTCGGGACGGTCGCCGTTCGGTATCCCGGCCTTTTCGCAAGCGGCGTCGAACCGATCCCGGTCGCCGAATCGCTCTCGCAGATTGTTCCAGAGCGTTTTGCGACGATGGACGAAAGCCTCATGGATAAAGGCGAAAAAGGCCGTCTCGTCGTCGACCTTCACTCTCGGCTCGGCCAAGGGGGTGAGGCGAATCACCACCGAATCGACTTTCGGCGCCGGACGGAAGGCTTCCGGCGGGACGGTGAAGAGAAGTTCGCCGTCACAATATTGAGAAACGAAAAGGGATAGCGTCCCGAAGGGGCTCTCCCCCGGTTGGGCCACCATCCTTCGTCCCACTTCGGCTTGGAGCATCACCGTCATTCGGGCGACCCGCGTCCGTTCGCCGATAAGTCGTTCCACGATCGCCCCCCCCACCGAGTAGGGGAGGTTTGCGACCACATGATAGGGGGCGTCGAACGCCGCCAAATCGACCTTCAGAGCGTTCCCCCGAATGAGGGTGACCTTCGCGGCCAGCTCGGCGTCGGCCACGAGACGGGCGTAGAGGTCGCCGTCGAGTTCGACCGCCGTGATGGTCGCGCCGGTTTCGACGAGCAGTCGGGTCATGATCCCTTTCCCCGGTCCCACTTCCAGCACCCGATCCCCCTCTCCCACTCGGGCCGAGGCGACGATCCGCCGGACGACGTTTTCGTCCACCAGAAAGTTCTGTCCCAGTTTTTTTCGTTTGCCGCCGCCGTGAAAACCGCTCATCGCATCCTCCCGGCCAACATGGCGCGCGCCGTCATGATGGCGTGGCGCATGGGGCCGCCGTCGGCTTTCCCCCGGCCGGCGATGTCAAAAGCGGTGCCGTGGTCGACCGAGACCCGCAGAAACGGTAGCCCGAGGGTGACGTTGACGGTGGCGCCAAACGACAGGGTCTTGATCGGGATCAACCCTTGATCGTGATACATCGCCACGGCGCAGTCGTAGGTTTTTCGCATGGCAGGCGAGAACATGGTGTCGGCGGGGAAGGGGCCGACGGCGTCGATCCCTTTTTTGCGCGCCGTTTTTATGGCCGGGATGATGATTTTCTCCTCTTCGTCGCCGAAGACCCCGTGATCGGAGGCGTGGGGATTCAGCCCGGTGACCGCCAACCGGGGACGCTTCATCCCGAACCGTTTGAGTGACGCATCGACGATGGTCAGCGTCGTGACGATTTTTTCTTTGGTGATCAGCTTCGGGATATCGACGAGCCGATGATGGGTCGTGACGACCACTACCGACAACTCCCGTCCGGTCAGCATCATCACCACATCGTTCACCCTGGCCTTTTGCGCCAAAAACTCGGTATGCCCCGGCACGTGATACCCCGCCTTGTTCACCGACGCCTTGTTGATCGGCGCGGTGACGAGCGCGGCGGCTTCGCCACGCTGAACCGCTTCCATAGCCTGCTCTACGCTGGCGATGGCGGCGGCGCCGAAGGCTTTTTTCTCTTTGCCGAAGTCTTTGTCGAAATCGAACCGGACCCGGCTTGGCAACGGGGCTATCCGCAAAAGGTCGTCGTCGATACCGGCTTCCCGCTCCAAAACCATCGGGACGCCGGTCTTCAAACGTCGGTCGAGGGTCTCCATATAGGCCGGATCGGCATGGAGCACGATGGATCGCCGCACCCCTTTGGGGAGCGTGGTAAAGGCGCGTAAGACCGTCTCGGGGCCGACGCCGGCTGGGTCGCCCCAACTAAGGGCGAGCGGGGGATTGGTTGCAGGTCGGGTCATCTTTTCGCTCCAAGTGAGGCACTATCATATACGCATTGAACGACCCCTCCCAAGCGATTAGACACCGCAAGGGGCTCCCCCGCCACAAAGAGCCATGATCGCCCGACGCCCCGCTCGCTTCGGGGTGGACCGCCAAGGCCTTCGTGACCGGTCGCGTCGGCAGGAAGAGTAGATCGTTTTTTCGTGACCTGCTAAAATGACCGTTCACCCCAATATCGAGGTTTGGCAGTATGAACGGCAACGGCGAGACGATCAAATGGATTCCTTTCGGAGCGATGGCTTTAGGGCTGGTGATCGCCTTCGGATTTTGGAAGATCGACAAGAGCATGGAGCAACCTCTCCCCCGGCTCTCCGAAATGCGCCAGCAGCCCGACCGTGGCCCTTCGCGTCCCCCTGCCAAAGAGGGAAAACGACTGGAAGGGAAACCGGCGCCGGCCTTCTCGTTGCCGACTCTCGACGGATCGACCATGACCCTTGCCGACTATCGGGGCAAGGTGGTGCTTCTTAACTTCTGGGCCACCTGGTGCCCGCCCTGCAAGGAGGAGATGCCCTCCATGCAGAAACTGTACGAACATTTCCACGGACGCGATTTCGTCATGCTGACCGTCAGCATCGACGACCACACCGAAGACGTCGCCCCCTTCATGGAAGAGCTGGGCCTCACCTTCCCGGTGGCGTTCGATCCGGGCGCCGTCGTCGGCGGGGTCTACGGCCTCACCGGCGTGCCGGAAACGTTCCTCATCGACAAACAGGGGACGGTAATGCACCACCTGATCGGACCGGGCGACTGGTATTCGCCGGGCCTGGTCTCGGCGTTCGAATCGCTGGTTGACCGCCCCGTCGACGCAGAGCCGGACGCCCCTGATGGGGGCGCCTAAGGTTCATCGCCCCCCGGCGTAGTAGCGGTCGTAGAGCCTTTCCGGATCGACACCGCATCGATAGGCGGCGAAGAGGACCATGTTGCTCAACATCACCCGGGCCACCCCTCGTCGCTCATAGCGACGGGCGGAGGCCACGGCTCGCTCGGGGAGGATGACGATCTTTCCCTCGTTGCGGAGCCGGTCGAGCAACCCTACTTCTTCCATGAGCGGAATAGCCGGATACCCCCCTACCCGCTCGAACAGTTCCCGTTTCACAAAGATCGCCTGATCGCCGTAAGGAAGCGAGAACCATCGGCTTCTGAGCGCCACTCCCCGTTCCACCAGTCGCAACCCGAACCCCTTTGCGTCGTAGGCGAGGGTAAAGGCCCCCGCCACGGCGTCGGCCGCATCGCATCGCCGGTCCAATGTGGCGACCACCGTCGGGTCGACGACGGTGTCGGCATGGAGAAAAAGGATCGTATCCACCCCTAAACCGGCGGCGCCCCTATTCATCTGCCCTCCCCTTCCGACGGGACCGGTGACGATGGCGACGCCGGGAGGGGGGGCGGTCTCGGCGTCGCCGTCGGCCATGGAGACGACGATCGGTCCGCCGAACCCGCCGTCGCGAAGATGGGCGACGGCTTTCACGGCCCGGTCTCCTTCGCGCCAGACCGGCATGACGACGCCGACGGGGAGGTGCTTCATGACGTCTTCAATCTCGTCGATGCGGAAGGGGAAGCTCCTCCGCGTTGAAAAACGTCATCGCGGTCGGCGCGGAAGGAGAAACGGGACACGGGAGCGGAGCGCATAGGCGCATATATGAGCATCCCGAGGTTCGTTTCGACACCGCTGCGGCCACGCAGATAGTTTTTCAGCCGGAGGCGGCGCGACGGCGGAGCGCAAGGTAGCGCGACGCGATAAAGTCTCCCACCTCTTTTTTCAGTTTGCCGCTCTTTTCACCTTTGGGAACGAAAAGCTCGAACCGGGTCGGGTCGCTCAAGGCGAAGTCAGCGGGAGTTTTGGTCAGGATCTGTAGCGTCCGCTGAAGACCGGCGGTTCCGGCCAGACTTTCGCAAAACGATTCGCCCCAGCTGGTCTGCCACGAAAGATGGATCGTCTCCATTTTGCCGATCCAGCGATGCGACGTGAAGTTGACCGTCACCATGACCCGGACGACCTTGGCTGCGGAGAGAAGATCGGCGGCGTCAAGATCGGTCAGGTCGACGACCGGGAAGAGCCCCATCATCTTTTGAGAGGCGTGCTGAAGATCGGCCAGCGACACCGGGCTCCCCCCCGGCTCCAGATAGAAGAAGGTGGTTTTTCCGGCCACACCGTTGGCGACGAGCCATTGGACCAGCTCGATCGGATCGCGGGAGCTGCGCATGGCAAGATGTTCGACCGCAAGGTTTCGTTTCACCTGCGCGATGACGGCGCCGTCGTAGAGGCTCCAGACCGGTTGCGCCCCACCCCGTTTTTCGTTGACCACAAAGGAGACCGCTTCGACCTCGCGATATTCGTTCTTCACCCGTTTCAGATATTCGACTTTGTGATCTTTTTTCGCGTAGAGGGTGAAAAGCTTCCGCCCGATGACCGTGAGGTCGGTGTCGGTGAGTCACGGTGAGTCACGGA
>CALOCG010000009.1:0-42337 GCA_942491805.1 Nitrospinota bacterium | reverse complement strand
GCCACATCATGTTGCCGAGGAAATCAGTGAGCGCGGTGATCGGGTGGCAGACGCAGGCGTAAAGCATGCGCCACGAACAGGCCGCCCCGTCGCTTGCCCCGTTTTGTCGACCGGCTCCGGACTCTTGACCCGGCGGCCCCCACGGCGCGCCTGGTCGGGCCATGACCCGCTCCGTCGTTATCGCTCCTGGAACGGGCGAACCCTCCCGCCGAACAACCGTGGGGACAACGGATCTTTCGTCTCGCCGATCCAGACGGAAATTCGATAGCGGTGGCCGAACCTCTTGCCGCCGTCACAAGCAGACTTGCCGACGAGGGGCTGAGCGTCAGTCAGGTACGCGCCAGAACCCGTATGCCCGAAGAGATGGCGTCGGTGGCACTTGCGGGCGAACATTAGGAACGGGTGGGTCAGCGCGGCGTATGCGCATCGTCGCCGACCGTCGCCACGGTCAGGCTCTCGTCGGTGAACGTGAGCAGGTCGCGGTTGAATCCGAGAGGGGACGACAATCCGCAGGCAGGCGCCCATGTGGGTCAACCCGGCTCTTAGCGCGATCAGGTAGTTCATCACCCGGTACTTCTTCTCGTCGACGAACAGCGACCGTTCTCTTTTTGTGTCGGTGGTCGCCACCCCGACGGGGCAGTCGTTGCTGTGGCATTTGTGGGCCATGATTCACCCGACCGAGATCATGAACCCCCGGGCGATAGCCACCAAATCGGCGCCGAGACAAAGGGCCTTGGCGATCTCGTCCGGCAGATGGAGTTTCCCCGACGCGATCACTTTTATTTTGTCCCGAATCCCTGCCGCGCGAAGCTTGTCGTCGGCCAGCGCGATGGCGGTGTAAGCCGGGAGTCCCAACATGTCGGCCATTTCTTTATACGTGGCGCCGGTTCCCCCTTCCCCCCGTCGATGGTGATGAAGTCGGGACCGGCGCCCCGGCGGACGAACTCGGCGATGAATCCGTCGAGCGCGTCGGGACCTCCCAACACCATTTTGACGCCCACCGGTTTCCCTCCCTCCCGTTGCAGGAGTTCGACGAAATCGAAGAGTTCCTTCTCGCTGGTGACGAAGGGGAACCGGTTGGGGGAGTCGATCGATTTCCAGGCCGGAACCCCACGGATGGCGGCGATCTCCGGGTTAACCTTCGCCCCCTCCACATGTCCGCCACGAATCTTGGCGCCCTGGCCCATCTTCAGCTCGAAACCTTTCACCTCGGGGGTAGCCGCTTTCGCCCGAAATCGTTCGACGTCAAAAGCGCCCGACCCGTCCCGCACGCCGAAAAGCCCAGGTCCGATCTGCATCAGGAGGTCGCATCCCCCCGAGAGATGATGATCCGACAGCCCCCCCTCGCCGGTGTTCATCCACGACCCGCCGGCCAGACCGATCCCTTGGGAGAGGGCGCTGATGGCGTTTTTCCCCAACGCCCCGTAGCTCATACCGCTCATGCCGACCACCCCCCGCAACGCCCAGGGATTCGTCCGCGAGGGCCCCACCACCACCGCCTGACTCTCCGGCAGGAGCCACGGCTGGGTGGTTATCTCCTCCATGCGCTCGTGGCGGAAAAAGAGCGACTCCTTTTCGATGAGATAGCGGCGGGTCGTCAGTGGCCGACTCTGATCGACCGAGAGTTCCGATTCCAATTTAGGGAAGAGCGAGTTTTTTAAATAGATACCCGGGAGCGAAAAATCCCGTTTGCTGCCGAAACTGATGAGGGTCTTTAGGTACTTGGCCGCCTTCATGATGGTGACGAACTTTTCCCGCGAGATCGGTTTCCCCTCGTTGTCCTCGTCGGTGATGTAGAACCGAAACTCCGGCCCCACATGTTCGATGACGTAGCGCAAGATGCCGAGGAACCAATAGTGCCCCCGCAACAGCGAGTGTTGTTTCTGGCTCGGTTTCAGGTGAGCCAGAGGACGAACGGGGGGCGTCAGGGCCATCGACAAGACGACGATGAAGGGTCGTCAGGATCATCAGGTCGCCGCCGACGTAGTCGCTCTTGGGGGCTCAGGGAAGAGGGAGATGGGTCAGTATAGCAGGCCATTGAAAAACTATCTGCGGCGCCGAAGCGGCGCGTGCGACGCTCGTGCGTTCGCTTGCACACTCCGCTTCCACGCCCGGCTTCTCCTCGCCGCGCCTGCCTCGATGACGTTTTTCAAGCTCCGCTGAAAAGATATCCTCTTCTGCCGCATTTCCCTCACCTGCCATTGGCGGGGGGAGGGGGCTGGGCGATGCTGGGTAGCGAAGGAGAAAAGTATGCCAACAGCCGTCACCCTCTACGATCTGGCCCAACGATTCGTTGGCGTCGAAGAAACCCCCGGCGCCGCCGCCAACCCGCAGGTGCTCGCCATGTTGCGTCTCGACAACCGCTGGCCCCCCGACGACGACGTCCCCTGGTGCTCCGCCTTTGTCAACTACCTGGCGTGGCTCTTGCGCCTCCCTCGTTCCAAAAGCCTCGCCGCCCGAAGCTGGCTCGGCGTCGGTCGTCCCCTGCGGCTGGAAGAAGCGACCCCCGGCTACGACATCGTGGTGTTGTCGCGCGGGGAGGGGACGCAACCGGGACCGGAAGTGCTAACCGCCCCCGGCCACGTCGGCCTTTTCGCCGGACGAGAAGGGGGGAGTCTCCTGCTGCTCGGCGGGAACCAAGGCGACCGGGTGAGCGTCGACCGGTTCCCGGCGGGGCGGGTGCTAGGGGTGCGGCGGCTTGCGTAGACAACGACTGGTTTATCCGATCCCCGGCCAACGGGGGGGCGGTTCGGGTGGCGAGGGGGTATAATACCGCTTCAAATCGAACCCCACGGAAATGGTGATATGAGTCTCCTCTCGACCCTCGGCGAAAAGATACTGGTTCTCGACGGCAGCATGGGCGCCCTGTTGCAAGGACGGGGCCTCCCGGCAGGCTATGCCCCCGACCTCTGGAACCTCGAAAACCCCGACGCTATCGAAGGGGTCCATCGTGAGTACGCCGAGGCGGGCGCCGACATCGTCCTCTCCAACACCTTCGGGGCGTCCCGCATCCGCCTCGCCGAATACGACGCCGTCGGAAAACTGAGAGACATCAACCTCCGTGGTGTCGAGATCGCCCGTCGCGGAGCCCCCGGTCGATTCGTGGCGGGCGACGTCGGCCCCATCGGCGGCATCGTGGCGCCGGCCGGCGATATCCCTTTCGACGAAGCGGTCACCATCTTCCGTGAACAGATCGCCGTCCTCGTCGAAGCGGGGGTCGATCTGATCGCCGTCGAGACGATGTTCGATCTCATGGAAATGAAGGCGGCCGTCATCGCCGCCAACGACGTCCGCGGGTCGATCCCGATCATGGCCTCCATGACCTTCACCGGCGACGGGTTGACCGATACCGGCACCGATCCGGTGACCGCCGCGGTCACGCTGGACGCTTTGAACGTCGATATCCTCGCCGCCAACTGCTCCACCGGTCCCGAAGCGATGGTCGACGTTATCGCCCGTCTCTCGGCGACCACCCCTCGATTCGTCGCCGCCCAGCCGAACGCCGGGTTGCCGAAAAATATCGGCGGGGAAACGGTTTTCGAAATGCCGATGGAGACGCTGGCCGGATTCGCCGGAAGCTTCGTCGACGCAGGGGTCAATATCCTCGGCGGGTGCTGCGGCTCGACGCCGGTTTATACGAAACAGATCGCGCGCTATCTCAGCGATCAGACTCCCAAACCCCGCACTGAAAAACGCTCTTTCGCCTTCACCTCCCGGATGGAGACGGTCTTCATGGGGGAGGGGCATCCTTTCGTCAAGATCGGCGAGAAGATCAACCCGACCGGTCGCAAAGCCTTTGGGGCGTCGCTCAAAGAGGGACGGCTCGATCTGGCGCTGGCCGACGCCCGGAAGCAGTTCGAGATGGGCGCCACGGCGCTCGACGTTAACGTCGGCGTCCCGTTGGTCGATGAAGCGGCGTTGATGGAGAAAGCGGTCACCGCCATCCAGAACGTCGTCCCGGTTCCGCTGGTTATCGATAGCTCCTATACCTCGGCGCTCGAGTCGGGCCTCAAAGTCTATCCGGGGCGGGCGCTGGTCAACTCGATCAACGGCGAAGACGAAAAATTAGAAGAGGTCGGCCCGTTGGTGGCGCGACACGGAGCGTCGGTCATCGCGTTGCTCTCGGAAGACGACATCCCCGAGACCGCCGTCGGTCGCTTGAAAGTAGCCGAGAAGATCATCCGCCGGATGGAAGCGATCGGCGTCCCCCGCGACCGGATCGTCTTCGATGTGTTGGCGCTGGTGGTCTCCGCCATGCAGGAGGGCGCCCGGCAGACGCTCGAAACGATTCGGCTCGTCCGCCAAGAGACCGGTTGCCCCACCGTGGCCGGTGTCAGCAACGTCTCCTTCGGTCTGCCGGAACGAAAGATCATCAATAACGGGTTCCTCGCCATGGCCATGGGCGCCGGGCTGGATGGGGCTATCGTGAATCCTTATGACGACGAGATGACAAAGACCGTCGCCGCCGCGTCGCTCTTCGCCGGACGGGACGCCGGTTGCCGGGTCTACATCGACATGATGACCGCCGCCGCCCGCGAAGCCGAAGCCGCCGCCGCAGGGGAGTCGAAGGGGCCGCAGACGATCACCGAGAAGATCGGATCGGCCATCGTGGAAGGGGACAAAGACTCCATCGAAGGGTTGACGAATCAGGCGCTGGCCGAAGGGAACGACGCCATGGAGCTTTTCGTCGGGACCATGACCCCCGCCATCAGGAAGCTCGGCGATCTTTTCGCCCAACGGAAAAAGTTCATCCCCCATCTCGTCGCCGCGGCCGACACCATGAAACGGGGGGTCGCCGTCCTCGACCCGGTGTTGAAAGCGAGCCAGGCGATGTCGACCTCCAAAGGGACGGTGATCTTCGCCACGGTAAAAGGGGACATCCACGACATCGGCAAGAACGTCTGCGTGGTGATGCTGGCCAACTTCGGCTACACTGTCCACGATCTGGGACGGAACGTCCCGGTGGAAGATATCCTCGCCGCCGCAAAAGAGCATGACGCCGATATCATCGCGCTGTCGGCCTTGATGACGACCACCATGATGCAGATGAAAACGGTGATCGAAGCGGTCAAAGCCGCAGGGCTCCGATGCAAGGTGATGCTGGGGGGCGCCGTCGTCACCCAGTCGTTCGCCGACGAGATCGGCGCCGACGCCTACGGGCGGGACGTCGGCTCGGTGGTGCCGGTGACGGAACAGCTTATGGAGGCGGTCCGGGCATGATGAAAAAAACGATCCTGTCGGCCCTGGCCCTTATGTCGCTGGCCGCCTGTTCCGACTTCTCCCCCTATCGGTCGTGGAACCAATACGCCATGACCGCCCCGGTGGCGTCGTCGGCCAAAGAGTTCGACGACGACCTGATTCGCGTCCGTTTCTGGATGGACTATAAACGGATTCGTTTCGAGATGACCAACCGGAGCGACGAGCCGATTACGCTGGCGTGGGAGAAGGCGTCGTACATCCACCTCGACGGAAAACGGCACGCCGTCGCCGACGAACGGTCGATCTTCTCCCGCCACCAGCTCGACCCGACCCCGACCGTGATTAAGCCGGGGGAGACGATCCGCGATTGGGTGGCGCCGGTGCGGAACGTGGAGAATCTTGAAGAGTGGACCTGGTACGTCTATCCCCTCTTCGACCAGCAGACCCCGCGCGCCTTCGAGAATCGGGGGAAGACCTTCGGTCTCGACCTGCCGGTGATCGCCGGGGGGAAAACGAGAACCTACGGTTTTCGGTTCGCCATCGTCAACGTGCAACCGAACGTCGAACAACTGCTGTAGCAGGCAACGCGCCGCAGCGGTCCGACAGACCTGCCTTATGCGAGAGCCGACGTCTACGCCGCCTTGACGACGACAGCCCCCGTCGCTCTTCCGGTCCGCGTCTGCGAAGAGGACAGGGGGGGGGGGCTCGGGGGCGCACCCTTCACCCGTCAAGAACCGCGCGGCGAAGACGCGCCCGGTAGATAACGGGAGGTGCGGAAGACCCGCAAGGGTCAGATTTTGACGTTGACCGTTCCGCCGATCTCCTGCTCCACCACCGGCTTGTCAGGATTCTGTTCGTTATACGTCGCCGTCGTCGAAGCGTCGGAAGCGTTCGCCGCCTCTTGCGCCGTCGGCGCCGACTCACGGGGAGGCGCGGTCGCTTCCGACGGAGGCGGCGGGGGAGGAGGAGGAGGCTCCTCGGCCCTCGGTTGGCTACTCACCTCCACCTGGTCTTGCGGCGGTGGCGGCGGAGCCGCCTGCACCGGCTCTCGTTCGGTGAACTGACGAAGCTGGTCGGCGCTCTCCTGTCGTCGAACGGGGCTCTGCCGTTCGGGCGGCTGGTTCGCCGATGGTCCCACACCCGGAATCGTAGCCATGGCCGCGTACCTTTCAGCGCCAATCCGACGCCCCGCGTCCTTCGACGCGCTATACCCGCTTATTATTATATTCCCGGCCTTGAAATAGGTCAAACAACCCCCGCCCGCCCGGAGAACATCCTATTCGTGCGATGGCTCGACAGGAGGTTCGACCGATTCGACCCGGTTCCTTCCTGCCGCCTTCGCCCGATAGAGCGACCGGTCGGCCCGTTTCAAGGTCTTGTCGATAGCGGCGTCTTCGCCGCTCCATTGCGTGACCCCGGCGCTCATGGTCATGACGATTCGCTCGCCGTTTAAGGTCATGTTCATCGTTTCGAGCCGCCGTCGCAGATGTTCCACCGTCCGGGCCGCCTCGTCCAACGACGTCTCGGGGAAGATCAGGGCGAACTCCTCTCCCCCCAACCGTCCGAAATGATCGCTGATGCGGAGCCGTTTTCCTATGATCGTGCAGAACGCTTTCAAGCATCGGTCGCCAGCGTCGTGCCCGTAGGTGTCGTTAATCTTTTTGAAATGATCAATGTCGAGCATCGCTACCGAGAGAGGATGGCCGTAGCGTCGGCTCCGTTCCGTCTCCCGTTTCATGAGCGACAGGAAATAGCGACGGTTGGCGACCCCGGTCAAGGTATCGACGGTGGCCAGCCGCTTGAGGAGTTTTCGTTCCCGCTCCCGTTCATGCGTCAGGCGGAACTCGTAGCGGCGGAGGAGGTCGAAGTAGTAGGCGACGGCGCCAGCGGTGACGAGCCAGCTTCCCACAAAAGCGTTGGCGATCAGTTGCGGCCCCGGCCCGGTATCGACCCAGACCATACCGGCGTTGGCGGCGACGATCAGGAGGGCGTAGGCGCCGATGGTCCACGACACATGGGGCGAGACCGCCAAAAAGGCGACGACGTAAAAGAGAATCCCCGGCAGACGCTCCTCGAACGCCAAAGGGGAAAGGGCCATCATCGCCGAAAGGGTCGATGCGAAAACCAGCGCATACCCGGCGTACCACCAGAGGAGACGGTTCGTTCCCTCGCCGGTATAGCTGACGGCTAAGAGCGAGAGAAAGAGGATGGAGGCGAAGAGCCGTAGTGGCATCGCTTCTTGGGGGGAGCCGACGTAGATGTCCCAGGTGAGGAAATCGAAAGAGGCGACCGCCGAGATGACCAACGCCAATCGTAAGAGCGAAAGCGCCCGGTCGCGCTGTCGCCGGTGGAATTCGTCCCGCTCCCGTTCGGTAAAGCGGGGTCGTTGCGCCAAGGTGTCGAAGGAAATGCCCATGTCCCGAATAGCCGCCACGTCAAAAATGAAAACCATACCACCAATCGCCCCGTTCTCTTGACGAAAAAGAGGCGCCGTGAAGGGTACGCAGATAAATTGACAGAAATTTGTTAAAATACCTGCGATCAATTAACGAGAGGAGAGGCGATGAGCCTGTTGGATAAGGAACGTGAAAACGCCAAACCGGTCTATTCGATCGCCGTCGCCGCCGAGTTGTCGGGGAGTTCCGCCCGGATGTTGCGGGAGTACGAAAAGGCCGGGTTTATCAAACCATCGCGGGTGAACGGCCACCGTCGCTTTTCCGATAACGACATCCAGTTCATCAAAAACGTCCGGTTCTATCTGGACGAAGTCGGCATGACGATCACCGGCCTGAAGCTCCTCTATCTGATGGCGCCCTGTTGGGAGATTAAACAGTGCGGCCAACCCGAATGCCCCGCCTACGGCAAGACCGAGGTAAAGTGTTGGGAGGCGATAAAAGAAGAGGGGATGGCCGACTTGAAAACCTGCGAAGGGTGCCCGATCTTTTTGACCTACGATAAGAACCACGACATGAAAACCCATCAGGGGCGGGACATCGGTCCCCGCTGTTTTTTAACCGTCGAAGAATGTAAAGACTGAACGGATCGCTCCCCCCTTTTTTTTGGGGGGGCATGAAGGCAAAAAGGGGAGCCAGATGTCTGTTCGACGCAACGAAGGGGGTATCCCCTTCGGCCTTATCGCTCTTATTGTCGTTCTCCTGCTCTTCGTCGTTATGGGGTGGCGGGCTCTCTATGTTCTGGTCGCCGTCGTGGCCATCGTCGTAGCGGGGACCTATCTTTACGATTGGTACGGCCGTCGTCAAAGCGGCGCGACGGTCGAAGAACCGTCCGACGATCCCGCCCCCACCTATTACGTCGGGAACCGGTGCGCCACCTGCGATACGAAGGTCTTTTTCGTCACCCCCGGCGAGACCACCGCCGAGGAGATTGTCGCCTTCGCCCAAGGGGCCAAAGGGTGGAGCGAAAATCCCGACGCCCTTGAAGGGCATATGCCCCCCGGCGTCTTCTGTCCCAACGGCTGTTTCTCCATCGTTGGCCAATTTCCCCTCCCGTGGCCCCCGGTCCCGGGTGACCGGCAAGCCCGGATCGTCGCCACCTTCGCCGATCTTCTCGACCAAGCGGGTAAAGAGGAGGGGGATGTCTATGAACGACAGCAGGCCTTAATGACGACCTGCCGGAAAGAGAAACGACGGTTCCGCGCCACCATGCCTTACCGGAGCCGTTTCCATTGCCAAGAATGCGGGTTGGAGACGGGGGAGGCGGAGATCTATCTCGAAGACCCGGAGCAGACCCCCACCTACGAGCCGCCCAAGTGGCTTTGGGTTGGTCGGCCGCGCGGAGGGTACGCCGAGGTTTTGGCTTCTGAACTGCACGCCGTATTGAAACATGACGCCATGCCGACGCCAACGCTTGCGACCTTGTTGATCAACGTACCGGAGGAGCGGGGTTAGGCGTTGGGGATAACCGATTGAAAGTCCCCCTCTCTTCCCCGCATCCCCCCCTTGTTGTGCTACCATAGACCTTAATCGACTCACCCCCCCCCAGCCAAGGGGAAGGTACCTTAACCGACTGAGAAGAGGGGCTTCCGTTTTGACCTCCCGCGACTATACGGAACTGTTGGAAACACTGGAGGAAATCTCCGGTTCGGTCAATCAGTTAACTCCAGAATTGATCGACAAGAAGGTCATCTCCGACATCATGTTGGCGATGGAGAAGATACTCCCCGAATCCCACAATATTTTCGCTCCCAAACTGGCTCGATTGGTCGAAGCGTTGGCCCTCCTCTACGAAAAATTTCTGATGGAAATGGTCCCCGACGGCTCCCACGGTTTAGCCGCCACCCGAGAGGGGATCTCCCTTATCCAAGGGGTGGTGGCCCAAGAGACCGCCGCCGCCATGGCCGACGCCCGCTCCGACGAATTGGCTCTGATGATTGAAGAGCGTTACGGCATCACCCTGCCGCCGGCCGATCCGTCGCCCGACGCCGAAGAGGAGGCGCCGGTTCCCGGGGAGGCGGTTGTCGACGAACCGACCGAATCGGGCGCCATTCTCGACTGGCCTGAAGACGACGTGGTCGATCCGGCGCCGACGGTCGACGAGACGATAGCCGACGCCCTTCCCCAGGACGACGCCGACGACGATTTCTTCGGCGACGCCGTCCCCCCCGAACAGCGAATCTTCAACGACGACAACGGCGACGCTCCCCCGGTCGAAAGTCCCGAGGCGCAACGCATCTCCTCCCTCGCCTCGGACGTCACCCTGCTCAACGCCGATTTCTCCGACAAAAAGGGGGTCTCCGACCTGATGCTGGCGTTTGAAACGTTGGCGGCCGACTACAAGGAGTCGGGACAAGGAGAGGCGGCCACCCGGCTGGCGTTGGCTATGGCGGCGGTCTTCGAAACGAGCATCATGGGCGATCTCCCCGACGGGGAAGAGGCGCTCAAGCTGGTCAGCGAAGGGGTCAAAGCGCTCGGCGCTCTCTTCTCCGGCTATCAGGAAAAGAGCGAAGCCGAAAGTGTGGCGGTGGAGGTGACCGACCAAATCGTCGAAAAGGTCGGCGTCACCCTCCCCGAAGAAGCTTCGACCGAGGGCGCGGCTCCCGCCGCCGATACCGACGGGTGGGGAGAGGCTCTCGCCGAAGAGAAGAGCGCTCCGACGCCCGAGCCGACCCCATCGGCGGCGACTCACGGCGGACGTCCCCGCGAAGAGCTGATCGCCGTCGACCCGGTGGAGATCACCGTCGCCAGCGAAGACGACCTGATCATCTATTCCGAGTTCGTCTCGGAGACCAGCGACACCGTCACCACCATCGAGGAGGGGCTCCTCCAGTTGGAGGAGAACCCCAACGACATGGAGTTGATCAACACCATCTTCCGCTCCTTCCACAGCCTGAAAGGGGCTGCCGGGTTTTTGGGGCTGACGACGGTCAACATCCTCTGCCACGAGTCGGAGACGCTGCTCGACAAACTCCGCAAAAAGGCCTTCGGTCTCACCCAGTCGATGATTGACGTCTTTTTGCAGTCGGTCGACGTGGTCAAGTCGCTCAACGAAAAACTGGGAGACGCCGCGCGAGGCGCCAAAGATAAACTCCCCGACGCCCCCCTCTCGCTCCCCCGGGCCAACATCGAAGCGTTGGTGGTCAAGCTTGAACTCTTGGCTTCGGGCGAGGATTCGCAAGACGAGATCGAGGACACCGACCGAATCGGCGACATACTGGTCAAGACACACGTTATCTCCGAAGAGCAACTCGGCGAGGCGTTGTCGAAGCAAAAACCGGTGGGGCAGGTGTTGGTCGATATGAAGCGCGTCGACGAGGGGGCCGTCGAAAAAGCGCTTCGCGATCAGGAAGAGAAACGGAAAAAAGCGCCCACCGCCACGTCGTTGAAGGTCGATACCGAAAAGCTCGACAGCCTGCTGGAACTGGTGGGTGAACTGGTCATCAGCCAGTCGATCGTCATCCAGGATCAGGCGTTGTTGCAGGAGACCAACCGGGGGCTCCACAAGAATCTCTCCAACCTCGGCAAGATCACCAAGAACATCCAAGACCATGTGATGAGCCTGCGCATGGTCCCCTTGCGGCAGACCTTCCAGAAGATGAGCCGCCTCGTGCGCGACCTTTCGCGGAAGATGGGGAAACCGGTCCACTTCAACATGATCGGCGAAGATACCGAGATCGATAAAACGCTCATCGAAGAGCTGAACGATCCGTTGGTCCACCTGATGCGAAACGCCCTCGACCATGGCATCGAACCCCTCGAAGAGCGCTCCGCCGCCGGGAAAGCGTCGGAAGGGCTCGTGACCCTGTCGGCCTATCACAAGGGGGGGAACGTCTACATCGAACTGATCGACGACGGCAAAGGGATCGACCGCGACAAGATTTTCGCCAAAGGGGTCGAGCGGGGAATGGTTCAGCCGGGCCAGGAGATGACCGACGCCGAGGTCTTCGGGCTGATCTTCGAAGCCGGATTCTCCACCGCCGCCAAAGTGACCGACGTGTCGGGACGAGGGGTCGGTATGGACGTGGTCCGTTCCAACATCGACCGCCTCGGGGGACGGGTGGAGATCGCCAGCGAACTGGGAAAAGGCTCCACCTTCACCGTCAAGTTGCCGCTGACCATGGCCATCGTCGATGGGATGATCGTCCGGATCGGCGGGGAGCGGTTCATCATCCCGACCATCGCCATTCGAGAGTCGATCCGCCCCGGCAAAGAGGAGATCAGCACCGTCCGGCGTGACGGCGAGATGATCAACATTCGGGGGCGGCTCCTGCCCCTGATACGGCTCCATCAGATCCTTCAGGTGACCGACGCCCAATACACCAATCCGTGGGAGGGGCTGGTCATCATCGTCGAAAGCGACGACAAAGAATACGGCCTGATGGTCGATGATCTGTTGGGACAACAGCAGGTGGTCATCAAGAGCCTCGGTCCCCGGTTTCGCGGGTTGTCGGGTATCTCGGGGGGGACCATCCTCGGCGACGGACGGGTGGGGCTTATTCTCGACGTCTCGGGCGTCGTGGGGATGAACTGACCGACCTTTCTTAGGAACGTTATAATGAGAAAAAGGGCGAACGACAGGTGACATCATGAGTGTGAGCATATTAATCGTCGACGACGAAGAGGGCATTCGCAACTCTCTTTCGGCCTACCTGAAACTGGAAGGGTACGACGTCAGAAACGGCCGCCGACGGTCGTCTGGCGGTGGAGCGGTTGCGGGGGAAGAAGTTCAACATCATCCTGCTCGACATCAACATGCCCGGCATGGACGGGCTCGACACCCTGCAAGCGATCAAGTCGATCGACTTCTCGATCCAGGTCGTCATGATGACCGCCTACTCCACCTTCGAGAAGACCATGAAGTCGCTCGAATACGGCGCCACCGACTATATCCTCAAGCCGTTCGACGACCTAGAACAGATATTGCATCTGGTCAAGATAAGCGAAGAGCGGCTGGATCGATGGAAGAAAAACATGAGCGCCTCCATCGTGCGGCAGCGTCAGGAATGATCCACCACCCTATAACGGAGCGAAACCAGGCATGACCGAAGAGACCATCGCCCAGCGCGACCTTGCCCATGCGCAAGGGCTCGGCGCCTTGGAAGGGAAATATCTCACCTTTGTGCTGGGGGAAGAGAGCTACGGGCTCGAGATTCTTAAAGTGCGCGAGATCATCGGCGTCATGGAGATCACCAGCGTTCCCCAATCGCCCGAGTTCATCAAAGGGGTCATCAACCTCCGGGGTAAGGTCATCCCGGTCATCGACCTGAGACTCAAGTTCGGCATGGAAGAGATCGACCCGACCGAAGAGACCTGCATCATCGTCGTCGACATTCAGGGCGCCCAGATGGGCATTCTCGTCGATACCGTCTCCGAAGTCCTCGACATCGCCGCCAACCAGATCGAGGCCTCCCCGTCCTTCGGCAGCAGGGTCAACACCGAGTTCATTCTCGGCATGGGGAAGAGCAAAGGTGAGGTGAAGATCCTGCTCGATATCGACCGGGTCCTCTCGCCCGAAGAACTCTTGCGTCTCGCCGACATGGGCGAGTGATTCCCCGATAACCGATCCCGATGACGAAACGAAACCCGATGGAACCGCAAACCCGCCCCGCCGCCACCGCCAGCGGTATCGGCGTGGAGTTGACCACGCGCGAGTTCGAAATGATTCGGGGCTATATCTACGATAAGAGCGGCATCAGTCTGCACGACGGGAAACGGGAACTGGTTCGCACCCGTTTGGGAAGCCGATTGCGGCTGTTGGGGATGTCGAGCTACCGGGAATATTTCGACTACGTCCAGAAAGACCGGAGCGAGCAAGAGCTGGTGAATATGCTCGACGCCATCTCCACGAATCTCACCAGCTTTTTTCGAGAGATGAACCACTTCACCTTTCTGGAGCAGAAAATCGTCCCCGAGCTGATACGTCAACGAGAGCGGGGCGAGCGGGAGCTTAGGGCGTGGAGCGCCGGTTGCTCCTCCGGCGAAGAGCCCTATTCCATCGCCTTCCTGCTGGCCAGCCGGATGCGCGATATCAACCTGAACGACATCAAAATCCTCGCCACGGATCTTTCCACCCGCGCCTTGGGGAAAGCGGCCAAAGGGCTCTACAACGACGAGCAGGTCAAGACCGTCCCCCCCGACATGCGTAAACGGTGGCTCACCAACGTGGTGGACGAAGTCGGCGACAAACGGAGCCAGGTGGCGCCTGAAATCAGAAAGCTGGTGAAGTTTAACCGGTTCAACCTCATGACCCCCCGATTCCCCTTTCGGAAGACCTTCTCGTTTATCTTCTGCCGGAACGTCATGATCTACTTCGACAAACCGACGCAAGAAACGCTCGTCAACAAATACTTCGACGTTCTCGCCCGCGGCGGCTATCTTTTTATCGGCCATTCCGAAAGCCTCACCGGCGTCAAACACGGCTTTCGCTACGTCCAGCCGACCATCTATCAGAAACCAGCGTGACCGGCCATGAGATATAAAATTTTAATCGTCGATGACGAAGAGTCGATCGTCAACGCCCTAATCCGCTATCTTTCCCTCTACGAATACGACGTGGTGGGGACCACCAAGCCGGAAGAGGCGTTGGCCATGGTCAAAGAAGAGAACATCATGGTCGTCATCTCCGACATCATGATGCCCGAGATGACCGGCATCGAACTCTTGGCCGCCGTCAAAGAGTTTAACGGCATGGTCCAGGTGATCATGTGCACCGGCGTCGTCAAAATCGAAAACGTCCTCGAATGCCTGCGGCTCGGCGCCAACAACTGTTTCCTCAAACCGCTCGACGATCTGTCGCAGATCAAAGACGCCATCGACGAAGCCACCGGCCGTCTCGGCAAGTGGGAAGAATTGATCCGATCCATGGTGAAAAGAAAAGGGTAATGGAAGACTTCATCGACCAGGAGATTCTGGAAGAGTTCATCAAAGAGACCGAGGAAGCTCTCGGCGATTTGGGGGCGAAATTCGTCGCCTTAGAACACGACCCGACCGACGAAGCCACCATCAACGCCATCTTCAGGGCCGTCCACTCCATCAAAGGAAGCTCCGCCTTTTTCAACCTGAACCATATCAGGAACTACTCCCACAAGATGGAGTACCTCCTCGACGAACTGCGGAAAGGACAACGAGCCGTCACCACCGAGATTATCGACATCCTGCTTAAAGGAATCGACCATCTCTCCGCCATGCTCGCCCGCCTTTCCGGGGGGGACACCTCCATCGATTTCGTGGGAGACGAAGCCGAACATCTGGCGGTCATCGAAAAACTTCTCGAAACCAAAGAAGACGCCGCCGGGATCGACAACCCCTTCGCCACCATCGACCCCCTCGTCGCCGAAGTGAGAGCCGACGAAGTCGCCCAGATGTCGACCGCCGTCAACAAGCTGTTGGACGAATTGACCCGGCTCAAAAAGGCTATGGCCGGAGAAGAGGAAGAAGAGGGGGGCAAAGGGGACGTCGATCCCAACGCGTTCTCCATCGAAGACGCCTTGGCCATGGGCGGCGGCCCTGCGCCCGAGCCGGAGCCGAAAGAAGAAGAGCCGAAGCCGGTCGCCGAGAAGATCGAGAAAAAGGCTCCCACCGCCGCCCGGAAAACCTTGCGTATCGAAGAAGAAAAGCTCGACGGCTTCATGAACATCGTCGGCGAACTGATCATCAACGCCGAAGTCTTTAACTATCTCCAAAAGAAACTGGAGATGGGAGAGCAGATCGACAAGCTGATCACCGAGTTCAAGAACGCCAACCTCGACTTCAACGAACTGACCTTCAACCTCCAACGGGGTTTGTCCGAAGTCAGAAAAGTCAGCATCAACGGCATCTTCCAGAAATTCCCCCGGATGGTCCGCGACCTCGCCCAGCAGGTCGGCAAACAGGTCGAGTTCTCCGTCGAAGGGGAGGACATCATGATCGACAAAAGCCTCTCCGAATCGATCGAATCGCCGTTGAACCATATGATACGGAACGCCGTCGATCATGGCGTCGACACTCCCGAAGAGCGGATCGCCGCCGGGAAAGATCCCGTGGGGCATGTCACCGTCACCGCCGCCGAGCAGTCGGGCGAACTGATCATCACCATCGTCGACGACGGACGCGGGATGGACCCGGAGCGACTGAAAGCCAAAGCCCTCGAAAAAGGGGTCATCACCCCCGCCCAAGCCGAGACCATGCCCGACGCCGAAGCCTACCGGCTCATCTTCGCCCCCGGCTTCTCCACCGCCGCCGCCGTCACCGACATCTCCGGTCGCGGCGTCGGCATGGACGTCGTCATCACCGCCGTGCAAGAGGCCAAAGGGCGGGTCGACGTCGAAAGCGAATTCGGCAAAGGGAGCCGCTTTATCATCACCGTTCCGATGGCCTCCACCCTCATCACCATCTCCGGCCTGCTGGTGGCCGTCGGCAAAGAAAAATACATCATCCCGATGGAGTGGATTCAAGAGTCGCTCCAACCGACCGCCAAGCAGGTGACCACGGTCAAGAAACAGGGCGAAGTCATCGAGATACGGGGCTCCTTGTATCCGTTGCTTCGGCTCCACGAACTCTTTAACGTCAAACCCCGCTCCTCCGATCCGTTGGAGTCGGTGGTGATGGTCATCGACAAAGACAACGTTCGCGCCTGCCTCATGGTCGACGAGATCATTGAAGAGACCCAGGTGGTTCTCAAAGACCTCGGCGTCGCCTTCGCCTCGGTCAAAGGGATACTCGGCGGCGCCATATTGGGCGACGGCAAAGTCGGCCTTGTCATCGACGTCGAAGGAGCCCTTGCCGTGGCGGGCAAAGGGCTCGATCCGGTCATCGCAGCAGGATAGGAAACGATGGACGAAATACTGCAGGAATTCTGGGTCGATACCCAAAGTCACATAGAAGCGATCGAAGAGTGCCTTCTCCATCTCGACAAAGATGGCTCCCGCTCCGACTTGATCGACGACATCTTTCGGCGGGTCCACTCCCTCAAAGGAAACGCCGGCGTGTTGGGGCTGCTGGAGATATACACCTACGGGCAGGAGTTCGAAAGCTTTCTCGAAGAGGTGCGGGAGCGACGGCAAGCCGCCCGCGAAGAGGTCGACCATATGTTCGAAGGGCTCGACCGGATGAAGACCCCCCTCGTCTACGCCGCCAAAGGGGAAGTCCCCCCCGCGTTCACGGCGACGAAGACCCCCCCCCGTCGCACCGGTCGCGTCAATACCCGAACCGACACCCGAACCGGCGCCGATCACGCCGGTGGCGCCGTCGCCCCCCCCTTCCGCCCCCGTCGCCCCCCCAAAAAAAGCCGCCTCGGCGCCGGTCACCGGTTCGGCCATCGAGAGCGCAAAAGCTCGCGTCTCCCAAGAGAGCGTCACCTTTCTCGTCTTTAGCGTCGCCGACGAGCAGTACGGCATCGAGATCATGAAAGTGCGGGAGATCATCTTGATGGAGCCGATCACCCCGGTCCCCAACACGCTCGACTTCGTCGTCGGCGTCATGAACCTGCGCGATCAGGTTATCCCGGTGTTCGACCTGAAACGAAAACTGAAAGTCGAGGGGGCCGGCGACGCCGCGTCGCGGAACATCATCGTCGTCGAGATCGACAAATCGGTCACCGGCCTGCAGGTCGATGAAGTCAACGGCATCATGGCCATTCCCAGCGGACGGATCGAATCGCCCGAGCTGTTCGAAGGGACCATCGAAATCGACTATCTCTACGGCTTGGGGAACACCGAAAACGGCGCCATCATCCTGCTCGACAGCGACGTCCTTTGCGCTCCCGACGAAATCCTCTTCTAACGGAATAGGAGAGCGACCGGTATGGCGAAAATACGCGTCTTGATCGTCGATGACTCGGCCATCGTCCGACAGGTGTTGACCCGCGCCTTCCACGAAGCCTCCGACATCGAAGTGGTCGGCGCCGCGCCCGACCCCTACGTCGCCCGCGACATGATCGTCAAGCTGAAACCCGATGTCGTCACGCTCGACGTCGAGATGCCCCGAATGGACGGGGTCACCTTCTTGCGCAAGCTGATGCGTCACTATCCCCTGCCGGTGGTGATGGTCAGTTCCCTGACGCAAAAAGGCGCCGAAACCACCCTGGCCGCCCTCGAAGCCGGCGCCGTCGAGGTGGTCGCCAAACCGGCCGTCGACAAACATAACTTGGCCGAGATCACCGTCGAAGTGGTCGACAAGGTCCGGGCCGCGTCGCGGGCCCGCGTCCGCGCCGTCACCGGCGCCGTCGCCCCCGTACGGGAGAAGGCGCTGCCCTCCTCCATGGTGGCCACCACCAACAAGATCGTCGCCTTGGGCGCCTCCACCGGCGGGACCGAAGCCATCAAAGACGTCCTCACCCGGATGCCGGCCAACTCCCCCGGCATCGCCATCGTCCAGCATATGCCGGCCACCTTCACCAAAGCCTTCGCCGAACGGCTTAACGGTCTCTGCTCCATCACCGTCAAAGAGGCCGAAAACGGCGACTCGCTGGTCAACGGCGTCTGCCTCATCGCCCCCGGCTCCGCCCACATGCTCGTCCGCCGTTCCGGCTCCCGCTACTACGTTGAAGTCAAAGACGGCCCGTTGGTCTGCCGTCACCGCCCGTCGGTCGAAGTCCTGTTCAACTCCGTGGCCACCAACGTCGGCGCCAACGCCATCGGCGTCATGCTCACCGGCATGGGGGGGGACGGGTCTGTCGCCATGAAGAAAATGAAAGATGCGGGCGCCTATAACATCGCCCAAGACGAAGCCAGCTGCGTCGTCTTCGGCATGCCGAAAGAAGCCATCAAACTCGGCGCCGTCGACAGCGTCGTCCCCGTAGGCAGAATCCCCGAAACCATCCTGAAGCATCTGAAATGAGCGACGACCAAGCGTTACCGACCGAAGACCATTACGGGGGGCCGCGTCGTCAAAAACGGGTCCACTTCACCACCCGCATTCTGCTGACCCATCAAAAGACCGTCACCGAATATCCGAAGACCAGCGACATCTCGATGAACGGGGTCTTCGTCCGCACCGTCCGCCCCTTGGCGCTCGGTTCCACCGGACGGTTCACCCTCATTCTCGAAGCCGGGATGCGACAAGAACGGATCGAAGGGGACTACGAAGTGGTGCGGGTCGTATCGGTCGACGACGGTTTTTCCGACGACGAGACCGGCGCCGGGATGGCGGTCAAGTTCGCCGCCATCGAACCCGAATCGTCCCTGCTTCTCTATGAAGTCGTCCGGTACAACCAATACCCTTGAATCGTCCCCGGTCCGAAGCGGCGTAACGGACGATAGCCGCGCGGTCAGAAGGGGAGGGGAGCAGATGAAAATGAGATCAATCGGACGATGTGGGGCGATCTTCCTTATCGCCCTTACGCTCATTCTGGTCGGCTGCGGCGGCGCTCTCGACCAACAAACCGAAGGGACCAGCGGTGAAGGGAGCGTATCGGTTCAGCTGAGCTGGCCCGAAGGATACGCCTACGATCCGGCCACCCGCTCCTTGCAGGGGAAAAGCCCCCTCGCCGGTCGCTCCGCCCCCACCTACGTCACCCGCATCATCCTTCGGGTAACCGGCGCCGACATGGAGCCAATCATCGTCGATGTCCCGCTCGACACTCTTATCGCCACCGTCACCGTCACCATCGGTACGCGGGACTTCGCCATCGGTGTCGAGACCGTCGGTGGCGACACCTTCACCGGCAAAAAGAGCGTCGTCATTAATTCCTTCACCTCCCCAATACTGACGATCCCGCTCGAGATCAACGCCCCGCCGGTGATCAAGCGGGTCATCATGGTTCCGTCGGCGCCCAAGAAAGGTGATCTCGTCATCTTCGAAGCGGTCGCCGACGATCCCGATCCCGACGACATTTTGAGCTATCTATGGACCGGTTACGAAACCATCTCCGGCGGTGGGGGATCGGCTACCGGGCAACGGATGACCCATCGGTTCGACCATGGCGGGAACTATATCCTGACCCTCACCGTCGACGACGCCCACGGCGGAACCGCCACTTCGCGGACCAACTTCGCTATCGCCAACGCTTCGCCGGTCATCCAGTCGATCAGCGCCGAAAGCGGCCAGATCGTCAAAACCGCCGCCAAGGCCGGCGACACCATATCGCTCTCCTGCTTCGCCACCGACGCCGACGACCTCGCGACCGATCTTAACTATGAGTGGCGCATCTCCTCTTTGACCACCACTCTTCCGGGACGGACGGCCAGTTACAACTTTAAAGCCACCGGCGATCAGATCTACACCTGTCGTGTGCGCGACTCGGACGGCGCCCAGACCGAGAAGACCGTTTCGATAAACAACGGTCAAGCCCCCCGGGCCACCACCTCCTGCGTCGCCGATCACGGCGCCGGTCGGTTACGGATTAAAGTCGAATGGAGCGACGACACCGACTTCGACGCCTACCTCGTCGCCCCCGGCGGAACGAAAACGTGGTTCGGGCATCTTCGCCCCGGAAACGGAAGCGAACATTGCGGCGACATCACCTGCGCCCAATCGACCGGCGGCGCCGCCGTCGGCGAGTACCTCTACTTCGACGCCAACACCCTCCCGGCCACCGGAACCTATCGGCTGATCGTCGAGAACAAGAACCGATGCGGCGGTGGGGTCGGCGCCCGGTCGTTCACCTGGAACCTTCAATCGCCCTCCTGCGGCGGCGCCGGGAACCGTTGTCTGAGTAACGTGCGGGAAGGGGCGGGCGGGGCCGCGCTTACCGGAACCTGCGGGTCCAACACCTGCGACAGCGGCGGGGCCGGAGTCACTCCCACGCTCACCACCGTCGGGAACTACGCCCTCTATTTCGAAATCATCTAACGAACGATGCCCCTTCCAACGAGCCCGCCGGGAACTTTCCGGCGGGTTTCGTCGTCATAAGGGCGAAGAGGGACGCCTCGAACAAACGAGAGAACCATGGACGAAGCGGCGTTGATAGAGAAAGCCGCCCGGGGCGACCGGGACGCCTTCGGCTCGCTCTACGACCGACACGCAAGCTTTGTCTATAACGTGGCGTTGCGGATGGTCTATGACCATGGCGAAGCGGACGAATTGGCGCAGGAAGCCTTCGTCGCCGCGTGGAAGAAGCTCCCCGGCTTTCGGGGAGGAGCGGCTTTTCGGACCTGGCTCTATAGGATCGTCGTCAATCGGGGGGTGAGCCTCCTTCGGTCGAGACGCCCGTCACAAGAGATGTCCGACGAAGCGATGAGCCGCCGGACCGACGGCTGTCGTTTTACCGAAGACGACCCGGCCCGGGCCGCCGAACGTCGTCAAGCCGAGGAGCGGTTACGAGCGTTCCTCGACCGGCTCGATCCCGACAGAAGGGCCGCGGTGATTTTAAGAGAGATAGAAGGGCTCTCCTACGACGAGATCGCCCATATAACCGACGTCCCGGTAGGAACCGTCCGTTCCCGGCTGGCCCGGGCGCGAGACGACCTGGCCGCCATGGCCCGGGAGGAGCGAGCATGAACGAGCAAGAGAAACTATTCGGCGATCTCGGGCGACACCTCCCCCCCGAAGGGATGAAACGGCGAGTCATGGAAGAGATCGCCCGGACCCCGCAAGAGAGAAGAGCGGCGCCCCGAACGCCTTTCGTCCGGTGGGCAGGATGGGCCGCCCTGCCGGTGGCGGCATCGGTCGCCCTCTGGCTCGCCCTCCCGGCGGAAGTCGAGACAGAACCGGCGCCGATAGCGACGGTGGCGGCGACCGACACTTTCACCGAAGAGACCCTGCTGGCGGCGTTGGACGACATCTACGGCGTCGAATCGCCGTCGAGCGAAACGAGCCGCGATAACGGAGACGAAACGATCCGGGCGATCTATGGGATCGACGGTGACCAGAAAGAGGAGAGAAACGATGCGTAAGGTAGCGATCATGTTTACGGCCTTGTTGTTAACCGCCCCGACGGCTTTCGCCCAACGAGGAGGAGGTCTCGGCGGCGGCGGCGGTGGTGGCGGGATGAAGATGATGCAAGAGCTGTCGCTCACCGACACCCAGCAGGCGGCCCTTCGAGCGCTCCACGCCGATCATCGGAAAGCGATGGTCCGGCTCGAAGCGGAGTTGGAGATTAAGACCATCGATTTTCACACCGAATTGCAGAAAGATACGAGCGACCCGGGCCTGCTTGCAAAACTGACCGACGAGATCGTCGCGCAGGAAGGGAACGTGGTCCGCGAACGGTTGGAGCATCAAGCGAAGATGATGGCCATCTTCACCCCCGAGCAGAAAGCCAAGCTGGCCGCCCGGATGTCGCAACGGATGATGCGCGGCCCCGGCGCAGGCGGCGGCGGTGGCGGTCGCCAAGGAGGCCCCGGCGGTGGCGGACCGGGTGGCTTCGGCGGGCCTCCCCCGTCGCAGTTCTAGTGGACCACGTTTCCCCTCGGACATTCGTCCGGGGGGAACTTTTCTCGCCGCGCCACCGTCATAGGGGCGAACGACAAAAATTCTCGGAGAAAAATCATGCCCCCCGAATCGCTTCGCTCCTGCTCCCCCTGTCGCTGGTCGCCTGCGGCGGAGGGACCGATAACGGCGCCACCTTTGAAACCACGACCCCCGACACCACCGTCGTTACCACCACCGCCAGCTACACCATCCCCGACACCGGGCAGAGGAACTGTTACGACAACAACGGCGCCTCGATTCGTTGCGACTCGGCCAGCTATCCGGGGCAAGACGGCGCCCGCATCGCCGCATCGCCGACTTACAGCGATAACGGCGACGGCACCGTCACCGACAACGTCACCGGGCTGATGTGGACCAAAGACCCGGGCGCCAAGCAGAGTTGGAGCGGGGCGGTGGCGGGGGTTTCTTCCGACCGTACCGGCGGATACGGCGACTGGCGGATGCCGACCATCACCGAACTTTACTCCCTCATCACGTTTAGCGGGTCGACCGGCGCCAGCGCTTCCGACGCCACTCCCTACATCGACACCGGCGTCTTTAACTTCAGCTACGGCGACACCTCGGCGGGGGATCGCTACATCGACGCCCAATATTGGTCGGCCACGCAGTATGTCTCCACCACCATGAACGGCGCCGCCACCGCCTTCGGCGTCAACTTCGCCGACGGGCGGATCAAAGGGTACCCCCGCGACATGAAATCGGCCTTCGCCATCTATGTGCGGGGGGGGAGCGATTACGGAACCCATAGCCACACCGATAACGGCGACGGAACCGTCACCGACGGCGCCACCGGGTTGGTCTGGCAGAAGAGCGACGACGGGGTGGGGCGGAACTGGCAAGAGGCGCTCGTCTTCTGCGACGACCTTTCTCTCGGCGGCTCCTCCGACTGGCGTCTCCCCAACGCCAAGGAGCTGCAAGGGTTGGTCGACTACACCCGTTCCCCCGACACCACCGGGAGCGCGGCGGGCGACCCGATTTTCGGCTACACCGCCATCACCAACGGGAAGGGGCAGGCCGATTACGGCGCCTATTGGACCGGCACCACCCATCTCGACGGGATGCCGGCCGGCGCCGTGGCGGTCTACATAGCCTTCGGGCGGGCCATGGGCTACATGCCCCCCACCTACACGCTGATGGACGTTCATGGGGCCGGCGCCCAGCGCTCCGATCCCAAAAACGGGAATCCGTCCGACTATCCGCAGGGGCGGGGACCGCAAGGGGACGTGATCGGCATCTACAACCTTGTCCGTTGCGTCCGCTGAAAAGCTATCCGCAGGGCCGCCGGGGTGTCGAAATTAGGCGCGAAAAGCGGATGTGCTTGCCATTAAGGAGCAATGCGACTCTAAAAAAAACAATGTGTTGCGAAAAAATGTTTAGGGGTGTCAAAAAACCCTCAAGCTTTTTTCGCCAAACGCCGAACTAGCAGGTAAGAAGCCCGACCGGATCTTGGGAGAGACGACCGGTCAACCACGGGCGCTACCAGTTAACGGGAGGTGGGTCATGATGTCAGGTGTCGATTTCGGTGGTGTTTCCAATCAGTTTCCTTTGGGCGGTTATCATCGCCAAAACCCCTCCCAACATCCGCAAGTAGGTCCCCAAGGCCAAGGGGATGGACGGCTCGACTCCGTTTTCAAACAGATGGCCGATCAGCTCAAAGGGGCGCTGGATGGTCTCGGCCAGCAGGGACTTCCCGCAGGCGTCACCGAAGTGACCGTCAACGCCAGCGTGCAACGGTCGTTCGAAGCCTCCTATCAGGGGGAGAACGCCAATGGCGGAAAGATCTCGGCCTACTATTCCTCGCAAGAGTCGGTCTCGGTCTCCATGAGCTTTAAAATGGAGCAGGCCCGGCAAGTGGCCCAAGCCCACGCCAACGCCGCCACCGACACCGGCCCCGAAGCGACCGCCGGGCGGATCGCCGATTTCGCCATGAGTTTCTTCCCCTCCTACGCCGCCCAGCATCCCGACATGAGCTACGAACAGCAGGTCGACTCCTACCGGAACATGGTCAACGGCGCCATCGATCAGGGATTCAAAGAAGCGATGCAGATTTTGGGCGCCATGCCGCAGGAGGTGGCCGACGGGATTCAGCAGACCCGCGATCTGGTCGATCAGAAACTTTCCGGCATCTTCGACCACATGAAAGGGAACGGCGCCGAAGAGGCGAAAACCGCCATGGGGAACGGCTCGTGGAAAGATTTCGTCCAGAACTACTTCGCCCAGCCGGTCGCAGTTCCCGACAAATAGACCCTCCCCGTACGCAAAAGACCCCGCATCGACACGGGGTCTTTTTGTTGTGGCGGGAGGACGGTGACCGGGCGAAGCCCCCCTTGACCGGTTAAGAGCGACGCGGCGCCGTCTACCCCGGAAGGTAACCCTTCAGCTCACCGGGGGCGAAGAGACGGATCTCTCGATCGCAAACAGCAAGGGGAACGGGAACCGCGCCCCTTCAGCCGAAGAAAGGTGAGGGGATCGCTTCGACCTTCTCTTCCGGTTCGCCGACGCAGGCGCCGGTCAAGAGCCGGTCACAACGCCGCTCCACGCCGTCCCATACCTCCCCGTTCTCCAACAACAGCCCGGAGCGTATGACCTTCAGGCGAGAGATGACCATCTTTCGGGAGACCTTCTTCCGTCGGACATGAGCAGACATACACCCCTCCTCTCACCAATAGTATCCTCCCCTGACATGAACGTGTAAAGTATTGGTATCGGTACCGCAATGCAGAGAAGGAGAAGGGATGCTCGACCGACACCGAACCGCGCTGGTCATCATCGACGTACAGGTCAACCTCGCCGCCGTCATGGTCGACAGGGAACCCTTCGTCGATCAACTCTCACGCCTCGTCCGTGGGGCGATCTTGATGGAGATTCCGGTTCTTTGGGCCGAACAGGTTCCGGCCAAATTGGGTCCGACCCTCCCGGAGCTGGCCACGTCGCTCGCTCCGGTCGCCAAACCTATCGAGAAATGCGCCTTTTCCTGCATGGCCGACGAGGGCTTCGCCGAAGCGGTCGCCGCCACCGGGCGGGATCAGTTCATGCTGGCCGGGATCGAGTCGCACGTCTGCGTTTTCCAGACGGCGGCTCATCTATTGGCGAAAGGGTACGAAGTCCACGCGGCCTCCGACGCCGTGTCGTCCCGCACCGCCGCCAACCGGCAGGTGGGGCTCGATCGGATCGCCCGGGAAGGGGGGATCGTCAGTAGTGTCGAGATGGCGTTGTTCGAGCTATCGGGCCAAGCCGGAGGGGACGAGTTTCGCCAATTGGTGCGAATCGTTAAGTAGCCGCTAAACTGAACCGAACCGGGGCGACCGGCATCCAAAGGGTACTCGTCCGTCCCAACACCTCTTGCGGTTCCATAAGGGGAGGGCTCGTAAAGCATTGGTAACCAGTCACCGCCGATCAGGGGGATTGTAGGCATGTCATCGTCGATCATCTGGCTATTCATCTTCGTGGCCATGTATTGGTCCTACTGCGTTTTTTGGGGGATCAAAGGCGCCCGGACCGCCAAGACCGCTTCCGACTACTTCATCGCCGGTCGATCCATCGGCGTATGGGTCTTCGTGCTTGCCGCCACCGCCACCTCCTTTTCCGGCTGGACCTTCGTCGGCCACCCGGCGCTGGTCTGGCGCGACGGGATGCCCTACGGCTTCGCCTCCTTCTACGCCATCACCATCCCCCTCACCGGCGTCATCTTTCTGAAACGGCAATGGCTCCTAGGAAAACGATACGGCTTCGTCACCCCCGGCGAGATGTTCTCCACCTACTACAACAGCGAAGCGATGCGGCTTCTCACCCTCCTCGTGGCCCTCGTCTTCTCGGTCCCCTATCTCGGCATTCAGCTCAAAGCCTCCGGCATTCTTTTCAACGTCCTGTCGCACGGGGCGCTCGACGTCAACGTCGGCATGTGGATGCTCTCGGCGGTCGTCGTTATCTACGTCACCTTAGGGGGGCTTCGCTCCGTCGCCTATGTCGATACCATGCAGGCGATCCTGCTGGCGGTCGGGATCGTGGCCATCGGCGCCGTCACGCTCAACCTCGTCGGCGGCTGGGACGCATTGCAAAACGGCATCGCCCGGTTGGCGAAAAACGAACTGGCCCACGTCGTGACCAACGACGGCCGGAAGATAAAGCTGATCGACGCCGCCGGGAACCCGATCGTCATGCCCGCGTACGAAAGCGCCGTCAAAGGGTTCATGACCGACGACGGTAAAAGCCTCGCCCGGACCAGCGACGGCGCCGGAAGGCGGGTCGAGTTCTGGAGCGAAGAGAAGCTGGTCGCCCCCGACACCACCGAAGTCGGGAGCCTCGTCGAACCGAATGGCGTGGCTTGGGCGTCGCAGGTTAAGAAGACCCCCGACGGTCTTCCCCATTTCGTCGCCATCCCCGGTTCGGTCCAGTTCGTCACCCCCGGCACGAACGCCCAAGGGGGGGTATGGACCGGCCTGATGATTCTTACCTACATGTTCGCCCTTATGGGTATCCAGTCGGCCCCCGCCTTTTCCATGTGGGCCTTCGCCAACCGGAACCCGACCCCCTTCGCCCCGCAACAGGTCTGGGCCAGCGCCTTCGGCATCGGGCTGATTCTCATTACCTACACGTGGATACAAGGGCTCGGCGCCCACGTCTTGGTCGAGAAGGATATCCTCGCCCCCTTCGCCCCCGGTTCGTCGGGCGATCTGGTTCCGAAACTGATCGACCTTCTTTCCGACACCGCCCCCGCCTTCGTCGGGTTGCTGGCGGTCTGCGCCTTGGCCGCCATGCAATCGACCGGCGCCGCTTATATGTCGACCGCGTCGGGGATGTTGACCCGCGATCTGTACAAACGATATTTCCGCTCCGACCTGTCGCACACCGCGCAGAAATTCTTCGGTCGGGTTTCGGTGGTCGTCATCGTTCTCGCCGCCCTCATCATGGCCATGACCGCCAACGACGCGCTGGTCATGCTCGGCGGTCTCGCCGTCGCCTACGGCTTCCAGATGTGGCCCGCCCTCGTCGGCGCTCTCTATTGGAAGTTCCTGACGAAAGAAGGGGTGGTCACTGGTCTCATCGCCGGTCTCGTCGCCGTTACCGTCACCTACGTCGACGCCGACCTGAAATACGCTTGGACCATCCACTCCGCCGGGTGGGGGATCATCTTCAACCTGACGTTGGCGATTCTGGTCTCCTTCGTGACCCAGCCGAAAGCCGAAGAGGCCGAGCGCAAAGGGGAGTACCATGCGTTCCTCGCCACCCACTGCGCCCTCCCGGCCGCGAAACGGAAACTGATTCCGGTCGCCTGGATCGCCACCGTCGGCTGGTTCCTGCTGGCGATCGGCCCCTTCACCACCATCGGCAACACCATCTTCGGCGACCCGGTCGACGCCTCCACATGGACCTTCGGCATGCCGTCGCTTTGGGCGTGGGCCATCATCTGGTGGGGGCTCGGGGTGGCGCTCATGTGGTTCCTCGCCTACTTCATGGAGATGTCGACCAACATCAAAGGGGAATTCGAAGGAATCGACGACTACGCCGACGAAGCCGCCCGGAAAAAAGCGCCGGTTCGCCTCGACCTTGAGACCCCTTAAAAGGCGCCGCCATGAGGAACAAAGGGCTGGTAGGGACGCTCCTGCTGGCCCTTTTTCTGTTCGGTTGCACCGAGGAGGAGCCGTTGGTCGAAACCATGTGGCGAGGAGACGACGCAGCGCGGGCCGGAGACCATGTTCTGGCGGTCGCTCTCTACGGCGAAGTGGCCGACGCCCCCGACGGCGCCATCGACGATCGTCGACGGGCCGGGGCGCACGTCAATCGAGGGAACAGCCTCGCGCGACTCGAACGGTACGGCGAAGCCATCGCCGATTACGCCGCCGCCATCCGGCTCGATCCGACCGTGGCCGAAGCTTGGGCCAGTCGCGGCGTGGCGAACGACACCCTCGGGAAACGGATCGAAGCCATCGCCGATTACCGGAAAGCCCTCGCCTTGAAACCGGCGTTAGGCGAACCGGTCGGCTTTTGGGGGCGTCTCATGGGGTCGGCTGAGGAAACCCCCACCATCACCGAACGGCTCGCGTTTTTAGAGAAGGTCGGCATGGGTGAGGGTGACGAACAGGCAAGCGCCGAACTCAACACGACCGCCACACCTCGACAACGCTCTTCTTCCGGGGAGCGGCCATGAAGGTCACCGGTCGCTACCTCATCGCCGTCGCCCTGCTGGCCCTTCCCCTCATTCTGTCGCACGGGGCGCTCGTCCATTACGGGTGGGAGCGGATGACCGAGAAGGGACAGGTCGCCGTCACCGGTCTCTTCGCTCTCGCATGGTTCCTCTTCGCCGGCGGGGCGACCCACCTGTGGCGTCGATGGGTGACGCCGGTGAAACGACTCGCCAACGAAGCCGACGTGGTCGCCTTAAGCCATGCAGGGCATACCTTCGAGATTGACGGCGGGGAAGAACTCGACCGTGCCGGACGACGGCTCATGGAACTCGGCGCCCAACTGGCGGGCGTCGACGAGCGGGTCGAGCGAGAGGTCGAAAAACGATTGACCGAAACCGCCCACGAACGGGAAGGACTAGCCGAAGCGTTGGCCGGGGCCGGAGCCGGAGTGATGGTGGTCAACCGAGACGGCCTCGTGATCCTGGCCAATCCGTTGGCCGAAGCCCATCTCTCTTCCGGCGGATCGGTCGTGGGGCGTAGCCTCATGGCGCTGATGCCCGACGCCCCGGTGGCCGAGAGCATGTCCCGATGCGCCGCCACCGGATCGCCGATTCCTTTTCCTCATGGAGCGGGGGAAGGCGCCATGACCCCCTTTCATCGAAAAGGGGTTCACGAAGGGTATATCGTCACCCTTTGGGTGGCGACCACCGCGATGACTCCGCCCCCTTCGCGGGGCGCCCGTCCGGCCTTTTTCGATTTCTCGCTGATGGCGAGGACCGTCGACCGGGCGTTACTCGACACGCCGCTGGCCGAAGCGACCATCGTCTCCTTCGACACCGAAACCACCGGTCTCGCCCCGGCCCATGGCGACCGGATCGTCTCTCTCGGCGGGGTTCGCATACGAAACGGGGTCGTTCGCGGCGGCGAAGTCTACGAAACGTTGGTCAACCCGGCCCGCCCCATCCCGGCGGACGCCACCGCCATCCATCACCTGACCGACGATATGGTAGCCGACGCTCCTCTCATCGGCGCCGTTCTGCCGACCTTTTTCGCGTTCGTCGGCGACACCCCGTTGCTCGGGCATAACCTCCCTTTCGATCTCGCCTTTCTGAAACGGGCCGCCGAAGAAGCAGGGGGCGTCATACCGTCACTCCCGACGCTCGACACGTTGCTTCTCTCGGTCGTGTTGCACGATCATCACGACGACCATAATCTGGCCGTGGTGGCCCGGCGGCTCGGCGTCCCCGCGGTGGGTCTTCATACCGCCCTAGGCGACGCCCTCACCACCGCCGCCGTTTTTCTCAAACTCCTCCCACTGCTGGCCGACCGGGGGGTGACCACCATCGGCGAAGCGTTGGCCTTTCAGGAGAAGGCCACCGTCGTTCGCCGCGAGCAGGAGCGGTTCTGATGGATCGACGATGGGAGAGCCTCGACGAGGCCACCCGGCGCGAATTGGAAGGGGCCGCCACGCTGGTCACCTTAAAACCGGGGGCGGCGATCTATACCCAAGGGGAACTGCCGCCATCTCATCTGTTTCGCATCGAAGAGGGAGAGGCCCTCTTGCGACTCGCCTTGGGGGAAGAGGAGATTCCGTTGGCCACCCGCCGCTCGGGAGAATGGGTCGGCTGGTTCGGCGCTTTCCCCGACATCCCCGCCCCCTTCTCGGCTACGGCGATGACCAAGGTGACCGCCAAAGCCTATCCCCATCGGCTTATTCGGGCCGCCATGGAAAACTCGGCCCCTTTCGCCTTGGCGGTGGCCGAAGCGGTCAACGACCGGTTGGCGCTGGTGCAACAAGCGGTCAGCCACGATCACCGGGTGGCGCCGGTGGCCCGGGTCGAGACCTTCCCCTTTCGCACGCGGGTGGGTGAAGTGATGTCCTCTCCCCCTGTCACCCTTCCGACGGACGCCACCCCCCGTCATGCCGCGCGGTTGATGGCCGAACGAAAAGTTACCTCGGTGGTGGTGATCGACACGAAGGGGCGCGCCATCGGCATGGTCACCGAACAAGACCTCGTCCGGGCCGCTTACGCCGACCCGGCTGGAGTCGATCGGCGCGACCTGCCGCTATCGGAAGTGATGTCGCACCCGATCAAGATGATCCCTCCTGACGCCTATCTTTATCAGGCCATGGGGTTGATGACCCGAAACGGCATCCGTCATCTCCCGGTCGGCGTCGACCGACCCGAAGGGGTCTTAACCATGCGCGACCTGATGACCCTGCGGAGTCGCGGCGGGCTCTCCCTCATCGGGCGGATCGAAGAAGAGGGGAGCGTCGAAGGACTCGCCTCGGCCTTGTCCGAGACCGCCTCGATCGTCCGGTCGCTTTTCGAAGAGGGGGCGCCCCCCTTGACCATCGCCACCTTCGTGGCCCACGTCTATGGAGAACTCCATCGCCGCGCTTTCAAGTTGGCCACCGCCGAGCTCGGCCCGGCGCCGGTCGATATCTGTCTTTTCGTCACCGGCAGTCTCGGGCGGGGGGAGTGTCATCTCCTCACCGATCAAGACCACGGCCTGATTATTGGTCCCGGCGACGGGGGAGCGGAATATGCGGCGCGGCTCGGCGAACGGGTGACGGAACTGTTGGCCGAAGCGGGGATCGCCCGTTGCCCCGGCGGCGTCATGAGCGCCAACGCCGATTGGCGGGGCGACCGGGAGGGATGGAAAGAACGGATGCGTCGTTACGTCGCCCACCCGGAAAAAGAGGCGGTCCGCCATCTCACCCTCCTTGCCGATCTTCGTCCTGTGGCCGGGAACGAAGCGTTGGCTCTCGAACTTCGCCGCGATCTGCTGGAGCTGTTCGGCCGTCATCGGCAAGCGTTGCAGGGGCTTTTCGACGAAGCCGACGATCATAAGGCGCCGTTGGGGCTCTTCGGGCGGATCGTTACCGAGAAGGGGGGGAGGCTCGACCTGAAAAAGAGCGGGCTTACCTTCGTGGTCGAAGGGGCTCGGGCGTTGGCGCTGCTCCACGGGATCGACAGGGTCGCCACCGTCGACCGGATCGAAGCTTTGGCCGCCGCCGGGCATGTCCACGCCGACGACGCTCAGATCGTTGCCGCCGGATACGAGACTCTCTTTCGTCTGTTGCTCCGTCAACAGGGGCGGGCCATGGCCAAAGGGGAACCGGTGGAGACGGTCTGCGTCGTATCGAAACTGACCGAGAAAGAGCGGGACGATCTCGGCGAAGCCCTGGCCGCCGTCAAACGATTGCAGTCGATGGTACGGGAGGCCTTCGGCGGTCTCTAATCGTCGCTCCATTCCTTCTGCCGCACCCCGGCGTTGATCACCCCAAGCGAGGGATCTTCGGCCATCAGCCGCATCACCTGCTTGATAGCGAACGGCTCCCCCCGCGCGGTCAGCCGCGCATGAAGCGTGCGCATCAGCCGCATGTCTTCGCCGGTGTCGACGGTCAGTCGTTCCCGGCGTCCCGCAAGATAGTCGGCGGGGGGGACGAGGATCAACCGAAACTGTTCCGGGTGGGTGTAAAGATACGGGGTCACATGCTCCCGGCAATGTCGGTCGTCGGTTTCGTTATGGGCCGCCAACAGCGCCGTCGTCGCCACCACCTCCGCCGTCGAGCCGAGGGGGGTCGGGCCGATGGCGCCGGTGTAATCGCTGTCGTCGGCGAGATGTCGCTCGATCATCCGGTCGAGGGTCGCCGGGTCGAGCAACGGATTGTCGGCGGTGATCCGGCAGATCGTCGCCGCCGGATAGGCTTCCACGGCGCCGACGAATCGGGCTAACACGTCGTCGACCGGGCCGCGGAAACGCTCCACCCCCAAGGCGGTCGCTTCGGCCACGGTGGCGTCGTCGGACGATTCGACGGTGGTGGCGACGACGATCCGGTCGATGCGGCGCGCTTCGCGCAAGCGGGCCACGACCCACGCCAGAAGCGACCGGTCGCCGATCGTCGAACCGATCTTCCCCGGCAGACGACTGCTTCCGGCCCGGGCCTGCACGATGGCGAGGACGTCGACCGGTTGCGACGCCCCCCGGCGTGGAGTATCATCCGACATAGCGACTCACCTTACGGTAGCGGTAATGGAAAACCTCAGAGTATACGAAGCGGCCCGGAAACTGAACATCGAAACGTCCGAGCTGATGTCCCGGCTGGCCGCGCGTGGCGTCACCGTCACCGGCCCCATCGATAACGTTACGCAAGAAGACTTCGACGCCGTCGCCCTTGAGCTGAAAGAAGGAGCGGCGCCCGTGTCGGAGGAGAAGCCTGCCGAAGAGAACCCGACTCCGGCCCCGGTATTGCGTTTGGCCCCCCGCGAAGAAACACCGGTGGAGCCGACCCCCGAAGAACCGGTGGAGCCGACCCCGGCGCCGAAGAGCCATCATGTGGCCCCGCAACCGCACCATCATCCGAAACCGTCGCGCGCCCCCACGGCCCTTTCGTTCGCCGCCACCGGCCTTGCGGCGCTGGCGTTGTTGCTGGCCGTCGGTTTGTACACCAGCGTCAAAGAGCATGGCGCCGGGATCGCTACGCTGGCCACTCAATCGGCCGCCACCGACGCGGCGGTAAAGAGCGCCGCATCAAACGCCGACACCGCTCTCGCCATGAGCGTGAACAACACCACCCGAATCGCCCAGGTCGATCAACGGGTGACCGTCGCAGAGCGGACCCGGCTATCCGGGGAGCTGACCCGTCGTTCGGCGGCGTTGGACGAACTGGCCAATACCTTGCCGACGGCGCAAGGGGATAAAGTGGCCGAGTTGGCCCGTCGACTCGACCTGCTGGCCCGTTCCCTGTGAGTCTGGCCGCTCTCGCCGCCGTAGCGACCGGAGGGGCTGCCGGGGCGACGTTGCGCTATCTTATTTCGGGCTGGGTCTACGCCCGGTTCGGCGCCGGGTTTCCGATCGGCACGTTGGCGGTCAACCTGATCGGTTGTTTTCTCATCGGGCTGGTCATGGAGATGACCGAGACCCGGTTTCTCCTCCCTCCCGTCGCCAAGCTTTTTGTGACGGTCGGATTGTTGGGGGGATTGACCACCTTCTCCACCTACTCCTTCGAGACGTTGGCCCTCTTGCGTGACGGATCGACCGGGTTGGCGTTGGCCAACGCGTTCGGTTCGTTGGCGTTGGGGTTGGTGGCGGTCTGGGTTGGCGTGGTGGCCGGGCGAGGTATATAGCATGGCGACTTTACATGACGGCAAACAGATCGAAATTCTCATCGGCGAAGCCGATCAACATCACGGTGAACCGCTCCACCGGTCGTTATTGCGCGCCGCCCGCGAAGGGGGACTGACCGGCGGCTCGGTAATCCGAGGGGTCGAAAGTTTCGGCGCCACCGGCGAACATACCGCCCGTCTGTTGCGGCTGTCCGAAGACCTGCCGTTGTTGGTCCTGATGGTCGGCGAAGGGGAGGTGGTCGACAAGCTCCTCCCGACCCTCGACCGGATCATGGAAGAAGCCGGGTGCGGCGGGGTCGTGACCGTGACGCCGTTGACCTACGCCCGCTACACGTAGGGGGTTGGGGCGGGTCTTGTCTCTTGATGCAAGACCCGACCCGCTACTCCACCCGTTCGTACCACCCTTTGGTCCGGTTGACGATATTCACCACCGCCAACATGGCCGGGACCTCCACCAGCACGCCGACGACGGTGGCGAGCGCCGCGCCGGAGTCGAAACCGAAAAGACTGATCGCCGCCGCGACCGCCAACTCGAAAAAGTTGGAGGCGCCGATAAGGGCGGAGGGGGCGGCGATGTTGTGCGACTCCCCCCACGGCCCGGTTGAGGCCGTAGGCGAGACCGGCGTTAAAAAAGACCTGTATCAGAATCGGTATCGCCAGAAGGATGATGATGAGCGGTTGCCGCACCAGCGCCTCTCCCTGGAAAGCGAAGAGGAGGATCAACGTCAGCAGAAGAGCCGACACCGACCAAGGGGCGATGGCGGCCATCGTTTTGTCGAAGGCCTTCTCGCCGCGAGCGAGGAGGTTTCTCCGCAACAGTTGCGACACGATCACCGGCAAAACGATGTAGAGAACCACCGAGGTCAGGAGGGTCTCCCACGGGGGGGTGATAGACGATAAGCCCAACAAGAAGGCGACCAGCGGAGCGAAGGCGAAGACCATAATGAGGTCGTTGAGGGCGACCTGCGAAAGGGTGAAGAGGGGGTCGCCGTCGGAGAGGCGGCTCCAGACGAAGACCATGGCGGTGCAGGGGGCGGCGGCAAGCAGTATCAATCCGGCGACGTAGCTGTCGAGTTGATCGACCGGGAGAAGAGGGGCGAAGAGATGCCGGATGAAGAGCCAGCCGAGGAAGGCCATGGAGAACGGTTTGACCAGCCAATTGATGAAGAGGGTGACGCCGAACCCTTTCAGATGTCGCCGCACCTCGTGCAACGCGCCGAAATCGACCTTGACGAGCATCGGGATAATCATGACCCATATCAGCAGGCCGACCGGGACGTTGACATGGGCGATTTCCATGCCGCCGACGAACTGGAAAAAGTCGGGCGCCGCACGACCGAGGAGAACGCCGACGCCGATGCAAAGAAACACCCAGAGGGTGAGGTATCGTTCGAAGAGATTCATACCGGTCGCGGCTGACCGATGGTCGGAAGACATACGGTTCGCTCCTGTCAAGAAATGCGGTCAGGCGCCCGGCAGCGTCGGCTGTCGCGGGCCGAGGCCGTCGGGGAACTCGACGGTGAAGAGGGCGCCCCGTTCGACGCCGTTGACGCCGACCAATCGGGCGCCGTGGGCGAGGGCGATGGCGTGGGCGTCGGAGAGGCCGAGACCGAGACCGGGTTGACCGATGGCGGCGGCGGCCGTCCCTTGGCGGAATCGTTCGAAGATCTTTTTCTCTTCTCCTTGGGCCAACCCGAGGCCGGTGTCGGCGACGGTCAACCGAACGATATCGTTTTCTTTTTCGACCCGCACCGTCACGGCGCCGCCGGGGTGGGTGTAGGCCAGCGCGTTGTCGAGCAGGGCGTCGATCATTTTGGTCAGCCCTTCTTTGTCTCCCCGCACCACCGTCTGTTCGTCGCTTCGCTGGAAGGTTATCTCGATATCTTTTTTCTCGGCCCGTGGCGAGAGTCGTTTCGCCCGTTCCATGGCCAATGCGGCCAGGTCGATGCCGGTGAAGGTTCCCGAGCTGATCTCCGGCGGCCCGGCCATCCCGGCGAAACCACGGGTCAGTTCCCGGGTGGCCTGTTCCATCACCGTGGCGGCATGGGAGGCCGTGTCCCCTTCAAGGGTCTTCAACGCGCCGATGGCCTCGTCTAACGATGTTTTTATCCGGGGCCAGGTCGCTTCGGCGAAGGAGCGTTCCTGCGTCACTTTGCGACGGCTCTTTCGCTCTTGGGACCCGTCGCCGTCACCGGCGAGCGCCGCCACGCGAGCGCTCGATTCCAACTGGTCGATGTAGGCCTGCAACGCGCTCCGTTCCTTTTCCGTTTCGGCCCGATGGGCGCCAAGGCTCCGGGCCAGATCTCCCACCAGATCGTCGAGGGCCGACAGTCCCGACGGAGCGAATCCCCCTTCTTCCGGTTCGCTGCCGGTTTGCGACAGATGGCTGATCTGATTGACGTGGGCCGTCAGAGGGCGGGCGATTGACCGGAAGAGAAGATAGGCCAGCGCGCCGCTGCTAACGACGGCTAGGAGACCGGTCGTCAACAGAAGCGTGGCGGTTCTTTTGCCGTCGGCCATCGGGGCGGCGACGACGCCGACACCGGGCCATGCGGCGAGATCGACCCCACGGGCCACTCCTTGCCACCGACCGAAATCGCCGGTCAGGGGATAGCTCCCCGCTTCGCCACTCATATGGGCGAAAGCGGCGGTCGCCGAGGTCGTGAGCCGGGGGTGGGGCGCTCCCCGTTGGGCCAGCAATCGCCCTTCGGCGGAGTAGAGGCCGAGCCATAGGGTCGGGTCGATGTCGGCGATTTCGCTCAAGGGGGCGAGGATCGTTTGCGGCGGAATACGGGCCAGCAGAGCGCCGACGGTCGTCTCTCCCACCCGAATCGGGGCCGCAAGCCAGCCATCGCCGATCCTCCCGGTCTCTTCGGCGAAACCGGAGAAGAGGGCGCCGGACTGACCCCGCAGCACCTCGTGGGCGACGGTGGTCGCCGGATCGTCTTCGGCCAATATTTCGCCGAACCGTTTCCCTTTGCCGACGGCGTAGATGACGGCGCCCCGTTTCGGTTCGACCAATAAGAGGTCGGCGACACCGGCGCCCTGTTTCATCCCGGCCATGAGGGGGGAGAGCTTGTCGTGGACCGCCAGGTAAAGGGTGCGCGACCCGAGCGGGACATTTTTCGTATAGTGCCGTCGCAAGAGGGCGCCTCCGGCGGCAGGGTCCGGGCTGATGGCCCAGAACGCCTCCTCGAACTCCCGGAAAGCGTCGGCCACACCGGGGGTGGAGGCCATCCAGGCGAGCCGGTCGGCCAGACCGTCGAAAGCCCCGCCTAACCGTCGTTGCATCGCGACCGCCGTGGCGTTGGCGATCCGGTCGGCGGCGCCGATCCGGGTCGACTCGTTCTCCCCGGCGATTCGCCACGCCAACGGTCCCCAAGCCAACAACGCCGCCAGCGCCGCGCCGAGGGACACTTTGAGGGCGAGGGAGCGGACGGTCATGCCGGTCAGTCGTTCTGGGAGTTGGTGGCGTGAATCTGGCGAATCCGTTCGCGTAGTTTTCCGTAGATGGCCATCGCTTCGACCACGTTGGCGAAGTCATCTTCACCCAAGACGTTCAAAACCCGGTCGAAATCGGTATCTCCCCCGCCGTTCCAGAAATCGCAGGATATCCGCAGGAGGGTGTCGCCCGGATCGGGAAGGTCCATTTTGTCCGGGTCGGTGGCCGGGTCGAAGGAGCCGTCGGGGAGAAGAACCTCCTGATAGAGGGAGGGATGATTCTTGAGGACGGCCCGTATCGCGTCGAGACGAAGGCTGGCGTTCACCCCGGAAAGCATGCTCATTGGTCCATATCCTTTCGTACGCCGGTTCATGGGCGGTTGGTGTCTGGCTCATTATAACGGAATCTTCCGCCACCCACAGGGGGGGAAACGGTTGCATTCTTCGACGAACCTGCTATCATTTCCCATTTCCTGAAAGCGAAACCATTGGGGCGTTGAACGTCTCGTAACCGATTGAGGAGTCAGGCATGGCTAGGACCGTGGAACAGAAATTAGCGAAAGCCAAAGAGGCGATCGCCGCCGCTGGCGAAGACGCCGTCGCCCTGCGCAAGGCCAAAAAGGCCGCCAAGCGGGCCCAGCGCCGTGGCCGCACCGAAAGCGCCGTGGAAGCCAAACGGGCCGACATGGAAAAACGGCGCGGCGACAACGTCGCCAAAGCCGAAGAGAAAGTGGCCAAGAAGAAAGCCAGCGAAGAGTCGGCCTTAAACGCCGCCGCCGAAGCCGCCGCCGAAGCCGCCCAGGCCGAAGCCGCTCCCGCAGAAGAGAACGCGGGCGCGTAAGCCTGTCGCCCCCCTTGCCCCACGGTGGGGGGGGATTTTCTCATGACCCGCCCGACGTCATCGGTCGACCGGGGCGACCGGAACGACCCGGTTGGTCTCCTCCTCGACCGGCTCCACTCCCGGTTCGACCGGTCGTTTCTCTCTCCCGACCCGTTGGCCGCCGTCGTCCCCCGTTTCGCCGATCCGCGCGATCTCGAAATCGCCGGGTTGATCGCCGCCTGCTTCGCCTACGGACGGGCCGATCTCATCCAACGGACCGTGACCGGAATCCTTGACGCCATGACGCCGACCCCGGCCCGGTTTCTCGACCAGTTCGATCCGGCCCGCGACCGGCGTTGGATGAAAGGGTTCGTCTATCGATTCCATACCCGCGCCGATCTGGCGGCCCTTCTCCGGGGGATGATCGCCGCCCGACAAGAGTATGGGGGATTAAAGGAACTCTTCCTCGCCCACGACGACCCGACCGCCGCCACGATCCTCCCCGGCCTTACCGGCATGGTCCACTATCTCCGCCGCCACGCCCGAACCACGAGCGGCGCCTTTCCCCATCTCCTCCCCGACCCGGTGGCCGGCTCGGCCTCGAAACGGTTGAATCTTTACCTGCGCTGGATGATTCGTCGAGACGAGATCGATCCCGGTCCGTGGCAAGGCGCCGTGGCGACGGCGCGGCTGATCATGCCGCTCGACGTTCATGTGGGGCGGATCGCTCGGCGACTCGGTTTGCTGACGAGAAAAGCCGACGATTGGCGTGCGGCGGAAGAGTTGACGCGACGATTGGCGCAGCTCGACCCGGACGATCCGGTGAAGTACGACTTCGCTCTTTGCGCTTACGGGAAGCTTGGCTACTGCGTGAAACGGGTCGAGCCGACCCGGTGCGACGGTTGCGACATGAACGAGTTGTGCGCCGACGGGAAGGGGAGTTAGCGGGCCGCGCGGGCCAACGACACCCGTAGCGACCGTTCCCGGCTGGAAGGGTGGGTCCCCCCGCCGTCGGGATTGATCCGGTCGAGAATCGTGAAAACCAGATCGACCCCGTCGGCCCTGAACCGGGTAGCGCCGAGTAAGCCCGTGGCGTAAAGGTCGGCCTCGTTCTCGGCGGAACTGCTTCGGGTCGGGATCAGGTTCGACGTCGGATGACCGAGCACGATATGCCCTAACTCGTGATAGACCACAAAGGCGACCGCCGCTTGAGCCAGGTCGTAGGGAGCGTCGGCAAGGGCAAGTGGGGCCGGCGCCCGCTTCACCAGTTCGTCGAGAAGACGCGTTCGTTCATCCCCATCGGTGGTCGCCGAAACGATGGAAGCCCCTTCGGTCAATGTCCGTGCGAGCCCTTCGTGAACCACCACCCGGTTGTTCCCGGCATGAGCCGCCACCAATCCGTCGCGGCAGACTTTCAGCGCAATCCCCCCTGCGCCGTCGTCCGTGGTCAGTTCCTGACCGGTCTGGGCGATCCGGTTATACCGTAAGGCGATCTCGTCGAAGAGAGGCGCCATATCGACGGGCGGGAGGCCGCAATCGACGTCGTTATCGAGACGATACGACGCGCGAGCGACGTCGCCGCTCGAGCGGTCGCCGGTGGAGGTCGGACCGGTACCGCAGGCCGAAAGGGCGAGAGCCGCCATCAGCGCGAGGGCGAACCGTCGGTCAAGGTTAGGTAGACTCATAACCGTTTGATTGTACCAGTCATAGGCGATGCGCCGCAAGAGGGACTCGTTTGCGCTTCTTGAGCGGGAGGAGTATGGTAGAAAAACCATCTCTCAGCGAAAGGAGTATTTCGTCCCATGCGCTATCTATCGGTTCTCGCCCTCCTGATGACTTTCTCTCTCGCCTTGTCGACCTCCGACGCAGGCGCCATGACCTACGATCAACTGACCGACAAGATGAAGGCCAAAGGGGAGGTCTACAAAAACAGGGTCAAGGATATGACCATGATCCAGACCATGACCTTGAGTGAGGATGGACAGACCATGACCCATCATATGACCTCCTACACCAAAGGGGATAAAAGCCGGACCGAGAGCGAAATGGAGATGCCCGGTATGGGGAAGATGAAGAGCGTCTCGATCAACGACGGAAAAGACGAGTGGGTCTATAGCGACATGACCGATAGCTGGCAGAAGATGTCGGGCGAAGAGAAAGAATCGGTCGGACCGGGCGACTGGTGGGTTGAGAGTGGTAAAAAAGGGAAAGTTGTCGGCGAAGAGAGTGTCGGGGGGCGGGCCGCTTGGAAGGTGATCTTCAAAGATAGCCAAGGAGACGAGACGGTCTGGATCGATAAGAAAGAGTATTTCCCTTTAAAATCGGTGAGTCGCATTGATGGGCGTGAGAGCGAAGCCCGCTACTCCGATTTCCGCGACAGCGGTATGGGGTTCCTTTGGCCGCACGTCATCGACATGTATGAAGGAGGAACGAAAAAGGGAAATCTGGTGACCAAAAGCATTAAGACCAACACCGGATTGAAAGACTCCCTTTTCACCGTGCCGAAAGAGGCCGCTTCGAAGAAACCGGATTACAAACAGATGATAAAAAAGTTCGGCGGAATGTTGAGCGGGGAATAGAAGGTACTTTACGCGGTAAGGGTAAATGTGACGAAGAGGGACGTCGCCGGTGACTACGCCGGATCGCCGAACCGCTCGCCGGGGGAGAGGGGACGCCCCAAGGTGAAGGCGTGGGCGCTCATGGCGCCTTTCCCTTCCGGTTTCAGTTCGGTGATGAGAACCGCTCCGTGGCCGCAGGCGACGGTGATCCCCTCTTTCGTGACGGCCACCACCTCTCCCGGCGAGCCCGATCCATCGACCCGCCGCGCAAAGAGGGGTTTGATCGATTTTCCGGCGAGGGTCGTCACGGCCGCCGGGTAGGGGGAGAGTCCGCGGACGGTCCGGCTGACCACTGTTGCCGACGCTGACCAGTCGATGACGAAATCGGCGCCGGTCAGTTTGGCGGCGTAAGTCGCTTTGGCGCCGTCTTGCGGTTGGGGGGTGATCTTCCCGTCCGCGTAGGCGAGCAGCGCTTCGATCATCAACGGGGCGCCGATGGTGGCGAGCCGGTCGTGGAGCAGGCCGACGGTGTCGTCATCGCCGATGGGGGTGGTGGCGCATTGCAAAACGTCGCCGGTATCGAGCCCTTCGGCCATCACCATGGCGCAGACGCCGGTCTCCCGGTCGCCGGCCAAGAACGACCGGTGGATCGGCGCGGCGCCGCGCCACTGGGGCAGGATCGACCCGTGGAGGTTGACCGGCAAAAGACGGGGAACCGCCAAGAGCGCCGGGGGGAGGATCTGCCCGTAGGCGACCACGACCAGATAGTCGGGGTGATGGGCCGCGATGGCGTCGATCGCCTCCGGGGCGCGGGCTTTCTCCGGTTGCAACAGCGGGATGTTCCGGGCCAACGCCGCTTCTTTGACCGGCGACGGAAGAAGCTTTTTGCCCCGTCCTTTGGGACGGTCGGGTTGGGTGACGACGGCGCGGATATCGAAGGCCGGATGGTCGGCGAGGGTTTCCAATGTCGGGACGGCGAAGGTGGGGGTTCCCATAAAGACCACCCGTAGCGGGGTCGACCGGTCGGTCATTTACCCTCTCGCTTCTGCGCTTTCCTGAACTTTCCTTTCAGCCACTCCCGCTTGAAAGCCGAGAGCCGATCCCACAACATGATCCCGTCGAGATGGTCGAGCTCGTGGCAGAAAAGCTTCGCCATGAAATCATAGGCGATAATTTCGCGGGTTTCACCATCGAGAGTGGTGTAGCGCATGGTCACCCGTTCGGGCCGTTCCACCGGATAGAAAAGCCCCGGCAACGAGAGGCATCCCTCCTCGTCGAGATACTCCCCCTCTTGTTCGACGATCTCCGGGTTGATGGCCATGAACGGCTCGTTCGGATCGTCGAGCCCTTTGATATCTTCCGGCGCATAGGAGGGGTCGAAGGCGGCCATTCGAAGCGACACCCCCACCTGCGGCGCGGCGAGACCGACCCCGTTGCTGGTGACCGAGAGGGTGTAGAGCATATTGGCGGAAAGCTCCCGCACGGCGTCGTCGATGGACGAAACCGGGGGGGCTTTGGTGGTCAAAACCGGGTCGGGCCAGACCACGATGTTCAGGAGCCGGTGATGGTCCCCCACGCTCGATAGCATGCTCATATGTCGAGTATAGCATAGGCGAAAAACGTCGTTTTCTGCCAGATGCGTCTACAAAAAAGGCGGGCGGTGTATGGTTTTGTTGACACATCTCTTGATGAGGAGAGGGAGGGACTGGCCTTAATGAGAGTAATATCAGTTATGTATATTCTCGGCTCCGGCGTGGCTTCTCTGGCCTCGAAATTGCTGTACCACCGGGAATACGATTAAGGCAACGGAGGCGAACCATGAAAGAGAACGATACGAAGCAGTTCATGACGCCGGAGAACAGCTGCCGTCATTGCGGCGGGATCATGCGGGATTACCGCGGCTCGGTGTCGTGCATGATGTGTGGCCGGGAGGTCGAACATCAGTGCGAACGGTGCATCACCGCGCAACGTGAAGAGCCGATGCGCCGAAGCGCGTGACCCTTACGGGCCTGCTTCGCCTCACTGATCGCGGAATTTTTTCTTGTATATCAGAAGATGTTCAAGATTTGTTGATTGAAGTTTTTCTATATTGATCTAATAATTTATCTTGCACTTTTAAATTTTTTAAATGAAGTTCCATAACTTCTTCATAACCAGCACTACACGGATCTAAAGTTAATGGATCTCGAAATTCATTATGTTCTTTTAATGAATTTTCAACAATTTTCAATAATTTATCACTTACGTCTATTTT
>CALOCG010000008.1:0-42643 GCA_942491805.1 Nitrospinota bacterium | reverse complement strand
GTTTTGTGTGAAACTCCGAATCCTGGCCAAGGTGGTGAAGGTTCCCGGTGGTCGATTTCCCTATGCGGGTCTCGGCGTAACTCGCTTTGGCGCCGCTGGTGTCGCCCGACGAGAAGCGGAGATCGCCGATCTGCCGACGGGCGTCGTCCACGAGGCTGCTTTTCGGATACCGTTTGATCACCCCATTGAACCGCTTGGCCGCCTCTTTTTGGTCATCGGTCCATCCCGATATTTTGGAGAGTTTGGCGTAGAGAAGCCCGCTGGTATAAAGAGCGTCCCGCCCTCGGTTATGATCGGGACGGGTGTCGGCGATTTTGTCGAACTTGCCGATGACACGGGTCCACTCGCTCCGGTAGGCCATCTTCTTTTTGGAGCCAAGCAGGGCGTAGTAACTTTTCCGGGCGTCCTGATACATCGACTCGGCCGACGGTTGGGCGGCGACGGCGCTAACGGGGATAAGAGAGAGCAGGAGCGCAAAGGTGACCGTGGCGGCAACGATTCGCGCCGTAGCGACGATCTGTGTCGATTTCCCTGCTGTCATATAATTAATGGTAATTAATGCATAATTAGCAAAAATAGTAGCGAAGTTATGGGTTCATGTCAATGAGTTCTTGAAGTGAACTCGAAGCATGACCGCTCCCTACCGACAAAAAATGATGGTTAATGCCACCTTTGTTGAAGTAGATTCAAGATATATGCCGTCGAAATCTTGACGCATGATACGGCCAGGTGGTGTTCGTTTCGCCTCCGGATGTATTTTTAGCGTTGGCACGATTCGTGTTTGTTCCTACCGTATGTGACCAGTGTGTCAAAAGAACGACAGAGGCTATGAACTACGATCCGAACGGGGCTGAAGCCAAGCGACTCAAGCAAGAGCGCGAAGTCGCCCTCCTTGTGTCGGGGCTCGAAGAGGCGCTGGGGAAGTTTCGTTCATGCCTCAATAAACGGCGGAACCTTCGGGGGACGCTGGCCGACAAGCTGGAGAAAATGGCCCTCCGTCGGAAAGAGACGGTCGCCGCTCTCAAAGAGATGGTCAAACGGAATGATCGCCTCAAACATCGGCTCGAAAAAGACCGCGAAGAGCTGACCCGCCTGCAACGAGACGAAGTGACCCTCACCGGGCGGTATCAGGAACTGCTCGCCGGACGACTCCCCACCGACCCGGAAGATATCTCGCTCGACCGATTGGTGGGGGAGAAGCGCGCACCCGCCGATTTGACCGCCGAGCGGGAGAAGTTTCTGGGGAAAGTCAAAGAAGCCTTCGATGCCCTCGACCGGCAGTTGGGAAGCGTGACCGGGCGTCGCGAGACGGTGGAACGACGTATCAAAGAAGCCGAACGGGATCTGGCCGGGGCCGACAAACGACGCGAGCAGCTCTTCAAGACGCTCGATATCTATAAGCATGAGACCACCATCGCCGAGCGAACCTTGCGAGAGACGCTGGTGGAAGAAGAAACCGCCTTGCAGGAATACGCCGACTTTATTCGCCGCGTCAGACGGGTCTTGACCCTCCCCGCCGCCGTTCGGGGGATGCTCGGAGGATGCGAACAGACGACCCGCGACCTCGAATCGGGCGACTGATTCCCTTCTCTGCTACCATGACCGGATGAACGCCGATAAACCCCCTTTTACCTTACGCTCCGGCATTGACATGGTTGTCGTCGAGCGGATCGAACGGTCGTTGACTCGATACGGCGAAGCCTTCGTCGAGCGGGTCTTTACCCCCGGTGAAGCCGCCCACTGTCGGAATCGACCCCATCCCGCCCCCAGCTACGCCGCCCGGTTCGCCGCCAAAGAAGCGGTCATGAAAGTGTTGGGCAAAGGGGTTTTCGAAATCCCCTTTACCGCCATCGAAACCGGCGCCGACCCCGACGGACGCCCCACCGTCACCCTGCACGGGAAAGCAAAAGAACGGGGGGAGCGGATCGGCCTCGTCTCGCTCGATATCTCCATGACCCACGACGGCGGCATGGCGATGGCCTTCGCCGTCGGGTATGCGGGGGCGCGTTGACGTAAGGCGCCGCATCGGCGCATTGGCGCCGAGCAAATACCTATTGCCTGCGCCCTTCCACATAGTAGGATTGAGGGGCGTCATGTCCGTGTTCTATGAGGAAGGGGTCTTTTACGTTCCACCGTTGTTCGAAAGATCAATCGCCCTCGGAACTCTTCCGGCTGCAGAACGCCAACGCATCTGGCGCATTTGCCGCTTGTATACGGCTTTCATAAAAGAAAGACGATAGATGAAATATCGATATACATTTTTACAAGGTTCAAAGGCTTTGTTTGCGGTGAATAATGGCGAACGGGGTTAGCATGGCGAAGTCTCCCGCCCAGACCGGGCGATCGGGCGCTATCCATCAGATACTTATGAAGAGAATTCTTCTCGCCCGGTCCGCGTGTCTCGTAGTTTTCATGGTTCTGGCATCTCCCTCTTTTCTCTTCGCAGAACCTATCCGATCGGCTAGCGAGCTTGATTATCCCCCCTTTGCGGTTGTACAGCCGGATGGTAGCGCCGATGGATTTTCCGTTGAACTGCTCAAGGCGGTCGCCAAAGCGGCTGATCTGGAGATCACTTTTTATACCGGTCCTTGGAGTGAGATTAAAGAGAGTCTCAAGAATGGGGAGATCGACGTTCTTCCTCTCGTCTCAATTTCATCGGAGCGGAATCGGTATTTTGACTTCTCATCTCCCTATCTGTACATGCGCGGAACGGTATTCGTGCGAAAAGGGAGCGACCGGATTAAGAACCTCTACGATCTGAAAAAATCCGAAATTATCGTTATGCAAGGGGACACCGCTCATGAGTATGCCTTGGCCTACGATATATCTGAGAAGCTGATACTGACGAATACTTATACCGAGGCGATGCGCCTCCTGTCGGCAGGTGAGCATGACGCGGTGTTCGTGCAGAGGCTGGTGGGATTGCAACTCCTTAACCAGTTGGGTATCACGAATGTGGTGGAGCTTGAGGGATCAGAGGGGTTCTTTGCAGGAGACGATTACCGTCACCTCGAACGGATCATTCCGAAGTTCGAGCAGCGGTTCGCCTTTGCCGTCACCGAAGGGAATGCGGCATTGGTTCAAAAGCTTAACGCGGGACTCGACGTCGTGAAGGCGGACGGAACCTATGACCGACTCTACGAAAAATGGATTTTACCTCTCATCCCCCGTCCATTTCCCTGGGCGCAGGTTCTTAAATATACATTAATCACGGTCGTTACCCTCACCTTCATATTCCTTGTCGTCGGCATTCGATACCTTCGCAATGAGGTAGAGCGTCGAACGAGCGCGCTACTGGCGGCCAAGGCCGACGCAGAAGACGCGACCCGACTTAAGGATAAGTTCGTGAGCCTCGTGGCCCATGACCTGCGAAGCCCGATAGCGTCCATTCTCGGACTGCTGACGATTGTACGGAATTCAGATGCGCCCGGCTCCCTCTCCGAGAAGCATAACAAGATGCTCGATGTGGTCATCGACTCATGCCGCCGGATCGAGATCCTGATTGAGGATATTCTCAAGGTGAGCCGAATCAAAACAGGTCGCCTCATGCCGAAGCTTCGCCGTGTGAATATCTGGTTCGTGGCGACCAACGTTTTTCAGCGGCACCAGGATCGGGCGGCTGGGAAGGGGGTCTCGCTTTTGAACCGATTGCCGAAGGATTGGGAGATGTATTGCGATGAAGCGCTCATAACGGAGGCGCTGGATAATCTGGTTTCCAACGCCATCAAGTTTACCGGTAGGGGAGATGAGATCGCCGTCTTGTTAGGTGACAAGGAGAACACCATCTTGGTGGCGGATACCGGCCCGGGAATCCTCGGATATTCGGCGGAGGAACTGTTTAGCTACAACACAAAAACCTCCTCTCCGAGTACCGAGGGGGAAATGGGGAGCGGATTCGGCTTGCCGCTGGCGAATGATATTATCGCCGCGCATCATGGGACGCTGACCTTCACCTCATCCGCTCAGCGTGGGACAACCTTTCACATCTTCCTTCCCAACGAACGCCCCCGGATATTGCTTGTCTCCGCGCAGAAAGTTACTCGGGTGGAACTGCGTCAATATTTACGGGAGATGGAAGTGGAAATCCTCGTGGCGAAAAGTGAAAAGGAAGCGGTTCAGATAGCGCATACCAGTCGACCGAACCTGCTGGTCGCTACCGTCGATATGTCAAGATCGGAAGGGGTCACTTTTATCAGCGGACTCAGAAGCAGTGTTGACCTGCACCACATCCCGATGATCGCCATCGTCGAAGAGCAGGATTTCCAGCATGACATCCTTCAGGCGGGAGCGGATGAATGTATGACGGCGCCTCTTACTCAAGAGAACCTCAAAAAACATGTCAGGAATTTTCTCGGCTGACGCGGGCATGCGGGGATTGACGGAACTCTTTGAAGACGTCGAAGCGAAGGACGAGCGGAATCGTCGCATCGCCTTGGCCGCGACGGACCATGGCTACACGCATGTGGAAGTGGCGCGACATCTCGGCATGCGCCACGCGACCGTCAGCCGCCTGCCGAAAGCCGAAATATCAAGACACAAGACCTGACCCCATTGGGGGGGGCGGCGCTCACATCGAACAGGCTACCGCGCCGGAGCCGACGGTGATGTCCCACGAAATCGCTGCGATTCCTCCGTCGGTGGTCACTCCCGCCGTGCCGCTGTAGGGGCCGTAGCTATAGATCGTGAAGCTGGCGCACGCCGAGCCGTCGGCTTTCACCGAGGCGGTCTGGGTCTGGCTTCCCATGATCACTTTCATCTCGGTCCCTTCCGGCACGTCGTTCCACCGAACGCAGACGAGGACTTCGCTATAACCGGAATGGTGCGTCACGCCGGTGCAGTTGGCGCTGACGGTCGGCTCGGTGGTGACCGGGGTCGGTGTCGGGGTCGGTTCCGTCGTTTCAGTGACCGGCGGCACGGTGGCGATCACCGAGCAACCGACGGTGATTTCGACCTTCCGGGTAAAGCCTCTCGCTGTGGCGGTGACGATATCGACGGTCGGTCCGGCGGGGGCGGTGTAGGTGAGGGTGTTCAGATATTTATGACGACGCCCCACCAGCGAGTGGTCGATCGTTCCGACCGGGTCGAGGGAGCCGTTCCCTTCGAAGGTGACTTCGCTCTCGTTGGTGCAAAGGTTGTTGAAGAGATAAAGGGTCTTCTCTTCACCACATCCGACGCTGATTTCTTCGGTATACGTGTCGCCCGACTGTCCCGGTATCGGCAACGGCCACGGTAACGCCGGTGAGGGTTGCGAACTTTCGCTCGGCTCGGTGGCGGAGAGATACAGCCCGTACCCTTGCGAATAGATGTCGATCCATTGGCAGTTCCGACGCATGTGGCTTCGGTAACATTGGCGGGGCATGTAGAGGGGATCGTAGTCGTACCCGACCACGGTTTTGAGGGTCGCCCAGACGGCGTAGGCGCGGAAAGCGACGTCTCCCCCTTCGAACGCGCAACAACCGTTATCGACGTACCGTTCGCAGGTGGAGCCGAGATAGGCGGTCAGACCGAACGATTTGTCGGAACCTCCCGTCGGCCCGTCGTAATCGAGACAGCACGAGTTGGCGTTGTAGTCGTGGTTGCACGGATCGTTATCGGTGGCCGCCACCGGGTCGGAACGCCCTTCGGTGACGGTGGAGCAACTGACGTAATCGTCCATGCCGCACGGTTGCGGGAAAAAGCCGGTCATATGGATCGGCGTGGTCGAACCGCTCCCCAGTTTATAAAGGGGGAGCCACGCCAACGGACCGGGTGACGAGAGCTGGTCGTAGACCCCCGCTACCGCCACCCCGGCGGGAATCTCGGTGAGGGTCAGGACTCCCGAACGATCCATCATCGTCACCGTCGAGCCGAGTTTGACCCAAAGCCCTTTCATGGTGATCGGTCCACGGGTCAGGCCGGTGTCGGTGATGGTGATCATGCCGTCGGAAGCTTCCAGCGTCGCTTTGTTGGCTTGCAGATAGGCCAGCTCCGCCCCGGTGGAGACTTTCACCAACGAATAGCTGAAGCTCCCCTTCAACGGAAACGAACCGATCTCGCAGGCGTCGCCGACCCCGTCGCCATCACCGTCGGCTTGCCCGGCGTTCGTTTCGAAGGGGCAGTTGTCGGCGCCATTGGCGATGGTGTCTTCATCGACGTCGGCCTGCGTCACCAGCCCCAACAGATCGTAGTCGGCGTCGAATCCGTCGGGGATACCGTCTTTGTCGGCGTCGAGCGTGGCCAGCGGGGTATTCTCGGAGAAAGCGTAGGCGCCGAGAAGCCGTATGCGCCCCATATCGAAGGCGACCCCGCCGTTTATGCGGAACCGGGTCAAGTACTGCTCCGGCTTGGCGTTCTCTCCGAAGTAGGGGTTGGCGTGGAGGTGAACGGCGCTCGTCTCCCCCGAGACGAAGGTTAAGCCGATGGCTTTTCCCGCCGGGACCGACAGGCTGAAGGCGCAATCCCCCCCCACCGTCGCCGAGGCCGCTTCGGCGACGTCGGCCGTGGCGACAACCGATGTCACCGTCTCGGCGCAACTGATCGGATCGACGGCGGTGAAAAGATCGCCGTCAGGGGCGTCGATGGCGAAACTGCCGGTGATGGTGGCGGTCGATTCTTTGGAGCTGTTGCACGAGGGGGAGAAAAGGGCCAAGGCGATGATGAGCAGGTAAAAATATCGATAGTCGGTCGTCATCGCCAGCCTCCCCGTGGTTTCTTTTCCCCGCCGGTAATATAGGGCCGTTCTTGGGTTGGTAACGCAAATGACCCTTGACTTACCTAATGGATGTTCTATAATTCGAGAAATGACGAACAATGACATCGCCCAATGGGCCGACGCGTTCAAAGCGCTCGGCAACGAACATCGGTTGCGTCTCTATCTGGCGCTGATCGACTGTTGCGGCGACGGGCTGGTCTGCGCGCCGGAGGACGACGGCAGCTTCCCCTGCGTCGGCGACCTGGGGAAGGAGTTGGCTATCGCCCCGTCGACCTTGTCGCATCACCTCAAAGAACTGGCCCGCGCCGGACTGATTCGAATGGAGCGGCAGGGGAGGAACGTCGCCTGTTCGGTGGCGGTCGATAGCGAGACCGGGAAACGGTTAAGAGAAATGATGGGACGGCGTACGTCCTGTTGCTGAAACGAGGTGAGACGAGGCGGCGGAGGCGTATGCCGCGCCGACATCGGCTCTTTATGATTACCGTTGAGGAGTGAAAAATGAGCGAGCGGAACGACAAAATACGAACCATCGTGCGCGACAGCTACGCCAAAGTGGCGGAAGTGGGGGGCTCGGGATGCGGGTGCACCCCCGGTGGTTGCTGTGACGATCCGGTCCAAGACATGATCGTGGCGTCGGCCAAGATGGGTTACGACCCGGCCAAACTGGCGACGTTGCCGACGGGGGCCAATCTGGGGCTCGGTTGCGGGAACCCTGCGGCCATCGCGTCGCTGCGCCCCGGCGAGACGGTTCTCGATCTTGGCGCGGGGGCCGGCATCGACTGCTTCCTGGCGGCGCAGGAAGTCGGCCCCACCGGTACGGTTATCGGGGTCGATATGACGCCGCAGATGTTGCTCAAAGCCCGCGACAACGCCCGTAAAGGGGAATACGCCAACGTCGATTTCCGGCTTGGCGAGATTGAACATCTGCCGGTGGCCGACGATTCGATCGACGTAATACTCTCTAACTGTGTGATTAATCTATCCCCCGACAAGGGGCAGGTTATGCGCGAGGCCTGCCGCGTTCTGAAACCGGGGGGACGTCTGGCGGTGTCGGACATCGTTCTCTCCGCCGAACTTCCCGACGACGTGAAAGACGACCCCTACCTTCTGTCGGGTTGCGTGGCGGGAGCCGTCACCGTGGCGGAACTGACGGCTCATATGGAAGCGGCGGGGCTGGTCGATATCGTGATCGCGTCGAAAGACGAGTCCCGAACGTTTATCGCCGAATGGGCGCCGGAGCGGAAGGTGGAGGAGTTTGTGGTGTCGGCTTCCATCGAAGGGAAAAAGCCGGTACGCGCGAACTAAATCGACAGGCGCCGGGGATTGTCTTCCCCCCTTGAATACGGTATCTTGGAACTTCACAGGGGGGAGGCCTTAAAACGGGCGTCCTCTCTCTGTCTTAACTGATCAGGACCGCTTTGCATGCCCTTTACCGATATCGCAGAAGAGCTGCCGCCCTTAGTGTTGCGCAGTCATCATCCCGACTCCACCCGCGAGGTGACCCTTAAAGTCCCCGTGGTCAACGGGGGGATGGGAGTCGGCGTCACCGGCCCCGCTTTGGCCGCCGCCATCACCCGCGAAGGGGGAGGGGGGGTGCTGACCGGTGTGGCCCTCGGTTACCCGTTCCAGCAGTTGCTCCATAAATATACCGACCTGAAACCGTTCGACGCCAACAAAGCCGCCTTGGCCGACTGGATCGCCGAGACCAAAGCGTTAAACGGTGGCGATTTCGTCGGGGTCAACCTGATGGTGGCGCTGGAAGATTTCAAAGAGCTCGCCTACACCGCCGCCAAGAACGGCATTGACCTGATCGTGGCGGGGGCCGGGTTGCCGATGGCGTTGCCCGAAGTGGTCGAGAAATTCCCCGACACCATGATCGCCCCGATCATCTCGTCGGCCAAAGCGGCTCGGGTCATGCTCCGCCGCTGGACCGGTCGGAACCGCCCGCCCGACGCCATGGTCTTCGAATCGGTCCATCACTCCGGTGGGCATCAGGGGGCTTCGCTCGAAGAGATCCAAAAGGGCGAGTATCAGCCGGAAGAGGTCATCGGCCAGACCCGCAAATTGCTCGACGACGCCGGGTTCACCGACGTTCCGGTCATCGCCGCCGGGGGGATCTGGGATAAAGCCGATATTCTGAAAATGTTCCGCTGGGGCGCCCAAGGGGTCCAGATGGCGTCTCGCTTCGTCCTGACCGACGAAGCCGGGGCCGAGTTCGGCGGGATCAAACAGTTCAAACAGAACTATCTCGAGAACCGCCAGCCGACCATTCTGGAACGGTCACCCGCCGGATTGCCGGGCCGCGCCGTGGCGACCCCGTTTTCGAAACGGTTCGCCTACGCCAACGCCGACATGGTCAAAGAGCCGCACGAATGCCCTTCGGCTTGTCTGGTGAGTTGCGACAAGAAAACCAGCATCTACTGCATCCTCGACCACCTCACCCGGTCGCTCTCCGACGACGCCGAAGGGGGGCTCTACTTCGCCGGAAGCAACGTCGGCAAACCGGGGATCACGAAAGAGATATTGCCGATAAAAGAGCTGATGCGTCGCCTCCGTTTCGGCGAACCGCAAAGCGATATCCAAGCCGCCGCCGGGGCCTGACAGGCCGCCGAAAAGCTGTCGGCGTTGGCGCCACGGCGTCAGAAGCGGATTCGGGCGTTCATGTGCGCGGGTCTGCTCTTCGTGGATCGCCGCAAACGAGCCGCCCCGTGCGCATTTTTACCGACGCGCGATATCGATCGAGGCGTAAAACCGGATCCTTATGGAAAATCCCGACGACGCGGCGATCCCCCTCCTTCAGTCGTACCGGCTCCGTTTCAACGAGAGCGAAGGGTGGTTACACCTTCAAGAGCGGTCATACTGCGAGCTGGACGGGACGACCTACCAGATCAAGCGGCAGGTAACGAAAAGTAGCGGCTGGGGCTATTTCACCTTCACCTACTCCATGACCGAACCGGTCGGGATCAAGGCGTGGGGTGTGGTGTCGCCGCATGACGGGATCGGGGTCTGGCTCACTTCCGCCACCTCGTGGGGATTCGATACCGACCCGGACGGGAACGCCACGTTGGGGGAGAATACCACCATCCGCATCGACCGGGACGAACGGCGCATCGACGTCCGCACCGACGAGCCTGTCGATACCATTCCGGCGATCATCTGCGGCGTCATGATCTTGGCCGACGACCAGAAATATTGGGAATCCCGTTATCGGGGATAAACCTACTTTCGCCTCATCCCCTATAATCAATCTACGACCAACCTTCCCCCGGAGCCGCCATGAGCAGTAGGCCACACACCATCGCCGCCCTGAAAGAATCGGGTTGGCGAAGCCTCCCGGTGAAAGCCGAGATCGAGAAAAACCTGATAGCCGCTATGCGGTCGGGCGAGCCGCTCTTCCCCGGCGTGCAAGGGTACGAAGAGACGGTCATCCCCCAACTCATCAATGCGCTTCTTTCCCACCACGACATCGTCCTGCTCGGCGAGAAAGGGCAGGCGAAAACCCGGATCATGCGGGGGCTGGCCCAACTCCTCGACGAAGCGATCCCGGTTATCGCCGGGTGCGAGATCAACGACGATCCGTATAAACCGCTCTGCGCTACCTGCAAACGAAAAGTGGCCGAACATGGCGACGCCGTCGAGATCGAGTGGCGCCACCGCGATCTTCGCTACGGCGAACGACTCTCCCCCGGCGCGAAAATCGCCGACCTGATTGGCGACCTCGATCCGTCGAAAGTGGCCGGTGGGGCGCCCTTGGCGTCGGAAGAGGCGCTCGCTTTCGGACTCATTCCCCGGATGAACCGCGGCATTTTCGCCGTCAACGAACTCCCCGATCTCGACTACCTCGTGCAGGTGTCGCTTTTTAACATTCTCGAAGAGCGGGACGTCCAGATACGGGGTTATCCGATCCGGTTCGACCTCGATCTGCTGCTCCTTTTTAGCGCCAACCCGGAAGACTACTCCCGCGCGGGGAAGATCATCGCCCCCCTAAAAGACCGGATCGGCGCCGAGATACGGACCCACTATCCGCTGACCCGCGAGACCGGGGTGAAGATCATCGAGCAAGAGGCGAAGATCGACGTGGGGGAGGGGATGACGTTGACCGTTCCGCCGTTTATGAAAGAGATCGTCGAACAGATCACCATGGAGGCCCGGACCTCCCCCTACGTGAATCAGAAGTCGGGGGTCTCCGCCCGGTTGTCGATCACCAACTTCGAGACCCTCGTCGCCAACGCCCGACGGCGCGGCCTGACCATCGGCGAAAGCGACGTCGTCCCCCGGATCGCCGACCTCGATTATCTGCATACCAGCTCCTCCGGCAAAATCGAACTCGACCCCTTCCGGGAAGAGAGCCTGACCGAAGAAGAGGCGTTGAACAGGATCATCGAGAACGGCCTCTTGCGCGTCTTCAGGGAGCGGACGTCGCATATGGATCTCGAAGCGGTCGTCGAAGCGATTCAAGGGGATGTCACCGTCGAGACCGGCGACATGACCCCTGCGGCGAAGTATAAGGAGATCATCGCCCGGCTCCCGGCGCTCTGGGAACCGGTTCATGAGTTGGGAGGAGACGAATCGGACGGCATGCGGGCCGCCTGTCTCGAATTCCTCCTCGAAGGATTGACCGTCTCCGGGCGTCTGACGAGGAAGAAAATCGGCGATTTGGCGACGTATAGGGCGAAGGGTTAAAAGACGGACGTCTTTGCTATACTCCCCCGGTAACGTAAATACCCATAAGGCATCTTCATGAGCGCTTCCGGCGGTTCGGTTAAAGTCATCCTCTTCGCCCTCGGCGCCAACTTCGGCATCGCCACGGCCAAGCTCGGCGGCGCCATCTTTACCGGCAGCTCGTCGTTGGTGGCGGAAGCGATTCATAGTTTCGTCGACTGCGCCAACCAGCTCCTTCTCCTTTGGGGGAACAAGGTCTCCAAAAAAGCTCCCGACGATTCTCGTCCCCTCGGTTACGGACGAGAGGCTTTCTTCTGGTCGTTCATGGTGGCGATTTTCCTCTTCACGTTGGGGGGCGTCTTTTCGGTCTACGAAGGGTTCCACAAACTCCATGGCGAGGGATCGCTGGCGTCGCCCGAAGTGGCGCTGGTCATTTTGTTGGTCGGCATCGTGTTGGAGGGGATATCGTTCCGCGCCTGCCTCATCGAAGTGAAAAAGAAAAACCGGTTCGGGTCGTACCGGGCATGGTTCCGCAAAACCACCGACGCCGCTCTGCTGGTGATCTTCACCGAAGATCTGGCCGCGATGATTGGGCTGACGTTGGCCGCCGGATGTGTCGGAGTCGCATGGTACACCGGTGATATTTTCTGGGACGCCCTCGGTTCGATACTGGTCGGAACCCTGCTGGTCGTCATGGCGGCGTTGCTCGGGACCGAGATCAAATCGCTCCTCATCGGCGAAGCTCCCGCCCGCGACCTGCGAACCGTGGTCGAAACCGCCTTGGCCGAACGGCTCCCCGACGCCAAAGTGCTCAATTTTCTCGCTCTGATGACCGGTCCCGGCGAAGTGATGATCAGCTACAAGATCGACCCCGGTTCCGTAGAACGGGCCGACGAATTGATACGAGCCATCAACGACGTCGAAGCCGACGTTCGGAAACGGGCGCCGGAGGTCCGGTGGCAGTTTGTCGAACCCGACAACAAGGCCTAACCCCATTTCGCTTCGGGTGGGGCGCTCCCCCTCGAACCTTGCTATAATGGCCCCTTGAACGACCATTACACACGCAACGCCATAGCAGGGGGATGCATGAAAGCCGCTACCGTAGAAGAACTGAACGCCATCGTCGCCGGGTGCGCCGAAGTGGGCGACACCGTCAAAGTCACCGACCCGGCCGCTTTCCGCGAGAAAGCCATCGACATCCTCGTCTACAACGCCGTCTTCGCCGACGACCCGGCCTTGCGCGGTCGCGCCCGGTGGATGATCAAAAGCGCCGGTATCGATCTCGGCGTCTGGTCGGCCTCCATCCAAGGGCTGTACGACGCCATGGGGCGGGGCGAAGTGGCCGACTACACCGTCCCTGCGGTCAACATTCGGGGCCTTACCTACGACGTCGCCCGGGCGCTGGTTCGCACCGGCATTAAGAACAACGCCAACTCGTTCCTTTTCGAGATCGCCAAATCGGAGATCGGCTACACCTATCAGCGCCCGTCGGAATACGCCGCCGTGCTCTTGGCGGCCGCCATCCGCGAAGGATACACCGGCCCGGTCTTCATCCAAGGGGACCACTTCCAGGTCAACGCCAAGAACCACAAAGCCGATCCGGCCAAAGAGGTCAACGGCGTCAAAGCCCTCATCGCCGAAGCGATCGAAGCCGGGTTTTACAACATCGACATCGACACCTCGACTCTCGTCGATCTGTCGCAACCGAATCTCGACGCCGAACAGCGGCTTAACTACGAAGTCGGCGCCGAGCTGACCGCCTACCTGCGCGGGTTGGAGCCGACCGGCGTCACCATCTCCGTCGGCGGCGAGATCGGCGAAGTGGGGGAGCAGAACTCGACCCCCGAAGAGCTTGAAGCCTACATGGAAGGATACCTGCGAACCCTGAAGGAAAAAGGGGACTACATCGGCATCTCCAAAGTCTCGGTCCAGACCGGCACCAGCCACGGCGGCGTGCCGTTGCCCGACGGGAGCGTCGCCGAAGTGGCGCTCGATTTCGACACCCTCGACAAACTGGGGCGGATGGCCCGGAAACGATACGGTCTCTGCGGCGCCGTGCAGCATGGCGCCTCCACCCTTCCCGACACCATGTTCCACAAGTTCCCGACCGTCAACACCGGTGAGATTCACCTCGCCACCGGGTTCCAGAACATGACCTTCGACTCCCCCAACTTCCCCGCCGACCTGAAAGAGCGGATCTACGCCGGTCTGCGCGAACTCTGCGCCGACGAGAAAAAAGAGGGGCAGACCGACGAGCAGTTCATCTATAAGACTCGGAAGAAAGGTTTCGGCCTCGCCAAAGAAGAGATCTGGACCCTCCCCGAAGCGACCCGCAATGCCATCGGGGCCGAGTTGGAAGCCAAGTTTGACTATCTCTTCAAACAGTTGAACGTCATCGACACCGTCTCCGACGTCGAGAAATATATCCCGACCGTAATGGTAGCCCCCGACCTTGGTCAAGAGATCGCCTGGGCGGAGAAATTCGCAGTCCCGGCGCCGTTGGCCCCCTCTTCACCCAACGAGGACTGAAGTAGAGGGGCTACTCGGTTCTTGAGAACGGGTCTCTTTTAGCAGGTTCTGGAAAAATGCCGGTACACCCCTGCTAGAGATATCCGTTCTTTTTTTATTCTTTCGCTCAAGTTTCTCCCGTAGCGGTCCGATGAGATAGATACGACGAAGTATGCTCCGTATGGTGGAGCGCAACAAGGGAGAGGAACAATGGATGTAGGAACCGCTAGCGCCGCCTCGGGCGCCGCAAACGCCGGGAATGTCGGAGGAGCGCAGAAACCGGGTGGCATCGACGTCGCCGTGGCCAAAAACGCCAACGAAGCGCAGAAAGCCGAAGGGGCGCAGATGGTCGATATGATCCAGAAAGCCGGATCGGTCGTCAACGTCACCGCCTAACCCCGACGCGCGTTGCGAGAGCGTGGGGCGCCGATGAAAGTGGCTCTTCGCTCTTTGTGATGAGTGTCGGATTACCGCCGTCCTAGCAGAAATAGAGGTCGTTACCGCACGGTAACGGCCCCTTCTGTTTTCAGGAACCGTCCTTCGCCTGTCGAGACCAAACCCCCAGCGAGGGCGGCCCATCCATCGACAACATGAGGGCCAAGACAGGCGTTCGCCCGTGTGGTAGAATGCGCGACTTCGGCAAGGCGTCTCAGAGCGCCGGGTCGTACGCAATCGTTACCCGTGAACTCCGTCAGGCCCGGAAGGGAGTACGGGGCGCGAGCTTTCGGTGTGCGTACCCAACCCGGCGCTCTGGACGCCTTGCTTTTTTAGGAAGTCCCCACATCTCTCCCGCCCGTGTATAATCGAGACAAGAAATTTACCTGTCTATCAGGGGACGCCATGCTCGAAGCCGCCACCGTCGTTGTCATCGATACCTCGAAGACCGTTCGCAAAATCGTCGCCAGCTTTCTGCGCAACGAGATGGGGTGTCGCAACGTCGTCGAATGCGACCGGGCCGAAGAGGCATGGGACATGCTCACCAACAAAATGGTCATCGCCGACTGGATCATCTGCGCGTGGGAACTGGAAGGGATGAGCGGGTTCGACCTGTTGGAGAAAATCCGGGCCAGCCAAGTCACCTCCGGCATACCGTTCTTGATGATGACCACCCATGACGACGGCGACTCGATCATGCGGGCGTTAAACGCCGGGGCCACCGACTATCTGCTCAAACCGTTCACTCGCCAGAAACTGGCCGAAGATATCGAAAAGATCGTCGCCTTACGGTATCGTCGTCGGGTTCCCCGCTACCAGGCCGCCGATTTCAACGCCACGGCCATCGATTTCGGCCGTCAGAAGGTCTACCAAGGGCAGCTCATCGATATCTCCGAGACCGACATCCTCGTCAGCGTCCCGATGTCGCGGGAAATGCCGATCTACATCTATGACCAGGCGAACATGACCGTGACCTTCGGGATCGAAGAGTTTTCGTTGATCGGGATGCTCTTTCGATTGGAGCGGACCCCCGGCGCACTCGACCGGGGGCGTCAATATGCGGCGTTCAACATTAAAGAGATCACCCCCGCCGACAAGGCCGCCATGGACCGCTTCATCGACACGTTGAAATAGACCCTCGCTATTCGCCCGAACCGGTGGTGAAACTGCTGACGTCGCTCTCCACGGTCGACCCGTCGGTCAGTGTGTTGATTACCTTCCAGTAGTAGGTGGTGTCGGGCTTCAACGTTACCGGTTTCGACTCGACGGACGCGCTCAGCAGGGCGCCCAGCAGGGTCGCTCCCACCATCTGGTAGAACCGTCGTCGGCCCGCCGGTCTCATTCCCCCCACGAAGAAAAAGAGGGTCGTTGTTCCTGCGGCGACTGTCCATCCGAGTTGTTCGTCGAGGAACGCAAAGTCGTGCCGGCTCTTCGGGTGGCGTAGGCTGCGCTGAAGGTATCGTCGGCGCATATGTAGAAAATGGCGTCATTTCCGCTCACCATACCAGCGGTCCCGGTGGTGGAGAGGCGGTAGTGATAGGCGTTCCCGCAGGTAAGGTCGGTCGCCGTGGTGGAGAAGGATGCGGCGCTGGAGCCGGGAGTGAAGTAACCAGCCGAAAGGGTGGCTCGCGGCGGGTCGTGGAACAACAACATAGGGTTCCGTTGCGCCAATATCCCCGACCCTTCGGGCCGGAATCGACACCGTCCACGGACGGGTCGAGCGCGCCACAAGGGGATACATGGCGCCCCATTCCTGCGTCGGGCGCAAGCTTGGCCGAACATGAAAAAGGGATCGCCGGTGAGTAGGGAAACTGAAAACCGGCGAACTCCCGCGTCAGGGGGGCAGGTATATTGACCGACACTATCGTTCGCGCGTCGTAAACGGGCTCGTCGGGCGGGGAGGGCGTTCACCCCTCGTCGAAGCCCCGCGTTTCCTTCTTCCCCGCCAGATAGGCCTTCGTCTCCGCCACCACCACCGGCGACAACGCGATCAGCGCGATCAGGTTGGGGAACGCCATCAGGCCGTTGGTGATGTCGGCCAGGGTCCAGACCACTTCCAGCTTCAGCGTCGCGCCGAGAGCCGCCGCAAGGCAGAAGACCACACGATAAGGGAGAATCGCTCTTTCGCCGAGAATCGATTCCAAACCTTTCTCGCCGTAGTAGCTCCAGCCGATCATGGTGGAGAAAGCGAACAAGGCCAACGAAAGCGAAACGATGATCTCTCCCGCCGACCCGAGGTCGTGATAGAAAGCGTTCGACGTCAACTCCGCCCCGCTGACGCCACTCTCCCATGCGCCGGTGACGATAATCACCAGCGCCGTCATGGTGCAGACGATCAGCGTGTCGATAAACGTTTGGGTCATCGAGACCGCCCCCTGTCGGGCGGGCGAGTTCGTCTGGGCCGCCGCCGCCGCGATGGCGGCCGAGCCGATCCCCGATTCGTTGGAGACGACCCCGCGCGCCCCCCCGAACCGGATCGCCGCCGCCGTCGCCGCCCCGGCGAAGCCCCCCGTCGTCGCCGTGCCGGTGAAAGCGTGGGAGACGATCATCATGAGCGCCGCCGGAACCTCGGTGATATGAATGGCGAGTATCACCAAAGCGCTCGTGCAGTAAAAAAGGATCATCGTCGGCACGATGATCGACGCCACCCGCCCGATCGATTTCACCCCGCCGATGATGACCGCGCCGGTCATGATCGCCAAGGTCAGGCCGGTGACGAGAGGAGGAACCCCCATACTATCGGCCATGGCGTCGGCCACCGAGTTGCTCTGAACCATATCGCCGATGCCGAAGGAAGCGACGCCGGTGAAGAGAGCGAAGGCGCCGGCTAACCATCGCCATGCCGGACTCTTGCCGATAGCCTTTATATAGACCATCGGTCCCCCCACCATGTTTCCCCGGTGGTCGACGTAGCGATACTTCACCGCGAGGAGCGACTCGGCGTATTTCGTGGTCATGCCGACCAGCCCGGTCATCCACATCCAGAAGACGGCCCCCGGCCCGCCGAGGGCGATGGCGGTGGCGACCCCGGCGATATTGCCGGTGCCGACCGTGGCCGAAAGGGCCGTCATCAACGCCTGAAAGTGGGAGATGTCCCCCGCGCTCCCCTTTTCTTTGCGAATGACGAAGGCGTAGTAGAGCGACGGGAAGAGCTGCGTGAATTGCAATCCTTTGAGAATGACCGTCAGATAGAAACCGACCCCCAGCAGGAGAACGATCAGCGGCGTTCCCCAGACGTAGCCGTCGACGGTGGCGAGTAGGGCGTTCAAATCCATCGAATTCTCCGGTAACGGTAAAACGAATGGTCATAAGGTAGCACACCCTTGCAGGCGGCATCGGTCGACCATCCCTTCTCAAACGCTCCGTTGTCGCACCGGTGTCGATACGGGAAGACCGCCCCGAGCCGACCGTGCGGACATGCTATAATCCGGCTTCGATTTCGTCTCAAACCAGTGGTGGCATGTCAGACAATTACACCGTAACGGCGCGCAAGTTCCGTCCGCAAACGTTCGATCAGATCGTGGGGCAACCTCACATCGTTCGGACGTTGACCAACGCCTTGACCAAAGGGCGAATCGCCCACGCCTATCTCTTCTCCGGCACCCGGGGCGTCGGCAAGACCACCTCCGCCCGCATTCTCGCAAAGGCGCTCAATTGTCACGAAGGCCCTACGGCCAACCCCTGCCAAGTCTGCGACAACTGCAAAGAGATCGCCGCCGGCCAGTCGGTCGACGTGCAAGAGATCGACGGCGCCAGTAATCGCGGTATCGACAACATCCGTGAGTTGCGCGAGAACGCCCGGTTCACCCCGACCAAGAGCCGCTACAAGATCTACATCATCGACGAGGTCCATCAGATCACGAAGGAGGCTTTTAACGCTCTCCTCAAGATTCTTGAAGAGCCTCCCCCCCACGTCGTCTTCATCTTCGCCACTACCGAGTTGGCCAAAGTCCCCGACACCATCCTCTCCCGTTGCCAAAGCTTCGAGTATCGCTCTATCGCGCAGATCGACATCGCCGCCCAGTTGGGGATGATCGCCCAGCAGGAGGGGATCGACGTCACCCCCGGCGCCATCGAACTGGTGGCCCGACGGGCCCGCGGCTCGATGCGGGACGCCCAGACCCTCTTCGACCAGACCGCCGCTTACGGCGGGGGCGAAGTCGACGAGGAGGAAGTGAAACTGATCCTCGGCCTCGTCGACCGGGGACTGGTCCTCGACACGTTAACCGCCCTTGCCACCGGCGACCCGGGAGCGTTGATCCGGGCGGTGGCCGACGTGGTCCGGGCCGGGGCCGACCCGACCCTCTTCGCCGAAGAGTTGGCCGAAGCGACCCGCGACATGCTGATCGCCACCATCGACACGACCCGCGTCCCCCATCTCGACACCGCCGAACGGGAACGGCTCGTCGCCATCGGGAGCGAGTTGGAGCAAGAAGAGATCGTCCGTTGGTTCGACCAACTGGCCGCCACTCTCGATCAGATGCGCCGGTCGCACAACCCGTCGATGAACCTTGAGATGGGGCTTTTGAAAATCGCCGACCGGCGCCCTTCGACCGACATCGACCAGATTCTCGACCGGGTGGAGCGGGCCACCGCCCATGTGGAGCGGCAGGCGCCCCCCGACGTGGCCGACGCCGCCCGTGGCGGGGTGATTCGCGGCGACGTCCCCCCGGTGAGCGGCAAGAAAGTCGCCGTGGCCCCGTCGCCGCCGGTCTTGCCGAAACCGGTTCCTCAACCGGCGCCCGCGCCGCCGCCGGTCAACGATGACGACACCATTCCCGAAGCCGATTTCGACATCGTCGAGACCGTCGAGAAGAGAGCCCCCGAAGACCTCGTCTCGGCCTTCAAGCGGGAGAAACCGTTTCTGATGTCGATCTTCGACACCGCCGATTTGCACCTTGCGGGGGAGGCGGTCTCGATAGCGGTGAAGTCGCTCTATGACCGTGAGGTGTTAGACGCCGAGCGGGAGACGTTAGAAGAGATCGCCGGTCGCCATATGGGACGGCGGACGCGGGTCGTCGTAAAACTGCGCGACTCCGAAAAAACGCCGCAACGGTTCGCCGAAATGAGTGAAGAACGGACCCGCGCCGACGCCGACATGAAGCAGAAGATCTCCGATCTGCCGATCATTCAAGAGGCCATCGAAATCTTCGACGGGCAGGTGCTCGACGTGCGGATCAATCGAAAAGAACAGATGCCGTAAGCGGCCGCTTTCTTGTGGCGTCGCAAGTACCTTGTGAGGGCTTATGCGTCGATTATCGGTCACTCTCCTTCTCCTCCTCATCGCCTGCGCCGGGGGAGGGGAGCGGGTCACCCTTCTTCATACCAACGACTCCTACAACATCGTTTCGGGCGCCGACGGGAGCGGGGGCGCGGCGCGACTGGCCACCGTCGTCAATCGGCTTCGGGCCGAGCACCCGGACGCGCTCCTGATTCATGGCGGCGACTTCATCTCCCCCGATCTGATGTCGGGGGTCTTCTACGGTCGCCAGATGATCGACATGATGAACCGGGTCGCCTACGATCTGGTCACCTTCGGCAACCACGAGTTCGACTTCGGCCCCGACGTTTTGAACCGACGTATCGGCGAATCGAACTTCCCGTGGCTCGTCTCCAACCTCACCCTCGACGGCGCCCCTTGGCCCGGATCCCATCAGGGGCGGGTGGTCGAGATCAACGGACGGCGGATCGGTTTCTTTGGACTTCTCACTCCCGACACCGTCACCCTCGCCCGTCTCCCGGAAGGGGTCGTCGTCGGCGATCCGGTGACCGCGGGGAAAGGAGAAGCGGTTCGCCTGAAACAAGAAGGCGCCGAAGCGGTGGTGGCGATCACCCATCTCGCGTGGGCCGAGGACCGGCGCCTCGCCTTGGGGGTAAAGGAGATCGACCTGATTCTCGGCGGCCACGATCACGAGAAAAAAATCGAAACCGCCGGAGGGAGACTCATCGTCAAAGCCGGCGACGATTGGAAGTGGGTCGCCGTGATTCAATTCGCCCCCGGTGGGCCGGTGTCGGTCGACTATGTTCCGGTCGATGCGGCGGTGGTCGAAGAGCCGACGGTAAAGGAGGGGGTCGATCAATGGAACGCCCGACTCGATAGCGCTCTTGGCGAAGTGGTGGGGCAAAGCGGGGTCGTCCTCGACGTGCGGGAAGGGGAAGCGCGACAGCGGGAGACCAACGCCGCCGATCTTATCTGCGACGCGGTACGGGAGCGTCTCGACGCCGATATCGCCATCATGAACGGCGGGCTTTTCCGCTCCGGGACGACCTACGGCCCCGGCGACATCACCTTGAAAGATATCGCCTCGATCCTCCCTTTCGGCAATATCGCCGTCTCCACGCGACTCACCGGGGCGGCGATTCTGGCGGCTCTGGAGAACGGTTTCTCTCAATATGAAGATATCGCCGGACGGTTCCCGCAGGTGGCCGGTATGACCGTCACCGCCGACATCTCCCGTCCCGCCGGATCGCGGGTGGTTGCGGTGAGGGTGGGGGAGGCGCCACTCGACCCGGCGGCCGTCTATCTGGTGGCGACCAATGACTATCTTCTCGCCGGGGGGGACGGCTATACGGCCCTCACCACCGGCGAAGTGGTCGTCGGCGAAGCGTTCGGCGATCTTCTGACCCGTGCGGTGGCGGAGTATATCGAGCGACATAGCCCCGTGGCGCCGACGGTTGAAGGAAGGGTTGTTCTCCTTCGATAGCAGATGACGCTTCTTAACCTGTCGAGACCGGCGCGCCCGCTCGTGAGAGTGAGGAGGAAAACAGGCCTTCGCCTGCCCGTGGCGCCGGCGGTTGAAGGGCGCATCCTTCTGCTACAATAAACGTTTCCCATAACGAATACGGAGTGGAACGACGATGTCGAAAGGATTCGGGAACATGATGCGCCAGGCCCAGCAGATGCAAAAGAAAATGGCCGTCGCGCAAGGAGAGGTGGAGAAATTAAGCGCTACCGGTGAAGCGGGGCAGGGGAAAGTGACCGCCGAAGTGAGTGGCGGGTTCAATCTCCTGAGCATCACGATCGCCCCCGACATGATCGACCCCGCCGACCCGGAGACGTTGCAAGACCTCATCGTCTTGGCCGTCAACGACGGGATGGAAAAAGCCCGCGCTCTGAAAGAGGAAGCCATGAAAAAGGTTACGGGCGGCATGAACATCCCGGGTCTCTTCTAAATGAAAGGCCCCGCATCACTCGACCGCCTCGTCACCGAGCTCCAAAAGCTCCCTGGTGTCGGGCGGAAAACCGCCGAACGGCTGGCGTTTCACGTCCTCAAAGGAGCGCCGGGGGAAGTGAGAAAGCTGGCCCAAGCCCTCATCGACGTCAAAGAGAAGGTCCGGCTCTGTTCGGTCTGCTGCTCGGTCACCGAAAACGATCCGTGCGACATCTGTAGTGACACCCGCCGCGACCGGTCGCTCATCTGCGTGGTGGAAGAACCGGCCGACGTTTTCGCCATCGAGCGGATCAACGAATACAAAGGGGTCTATCACGTTTTGATGGGCGCCTTGTCGCCGTTGGACGGAGTCGGGCCGGAGGAGCTGAAACTCGAAGAGCTGGAAAAGCGGGTCGAAGCGGGGGGGATAAAAGAGGTGATTCTGGCCACCAATCCGAACGTCGAAGGGGAGGCGACCGCCATGTATGTCGCCCGGCTTCTGACCGGCAAAGATACGGTCGTCACCCGGATCGCGCGCGGCCTGCCGATGGGGGGGGACCTCGAATACGCCGATGAGGTCACTCTTTCGCGTGCGATGGAGGAATGTAGGCCTGTGGTGCGCGGTCGGCTATGGACGGTCGGTAGATGTGGCGCCCCCGGGCTGCGGTGTGGCCCCTCCTGGCTGGGGTCCGCCCGGGGCTTGGCGGGGGGTGGCGGCCCTCCTGGGTGGGGTCCGCGGGGCTTGGGTGGGGGGTGTGGCCCCTTGGGTGGGGTGGGGGGCTTGGGGGGGGTGTGCCCCTGGGGGGTGGGTCGGTCGAGGGAAGATGTGAGGCGGTCCGAAAAAAAGTAGACCGATTCTCGTTTTTGGGCATCATAATAAAACGTCCCGCTCTCCTGCACACCGGGGAGGAGGCGGGGCGGGTCGGCTTTCGGGAATGTCGGTCTCTCTATACCAATAAGGGTGTCATTCTGGTAGAGTAAAAGGACGATTCGCTCGACGTTATCCTCTTTGACGACACGTGTCGGAGCCGTTCGGCTCTGGCGCACGTTGCTGTCAACAGGCGGTCTGGGCCAATCCAACAATACATAACGCCCCGTCCGCTTCGATGACGGGGCATTCGATTCACTAAAGGAGATGTGCAGACAATGGCCCAGCTTCCCATAACCAACGAACTCGGATTTTACGAGATTCGGATGGAGTCGATCGGCGGGTTCGGCGCGAACCTGGCCGGAAAGATGCTCGGCGAGGCCGGTGTCCTCGGCATGGGGTTCAACGGATCGAATTTTAGTAGCTACGGCTCCGAGAAAAAAGGGAGCCCGGTGAAAGCGTTCATTCGCTGGTGCGACCCGTCGGTGCAGGTGCGGGTGAACAGCCCGGTCACCGACCCCCACAGGCTGGTCATTTTTGTCGCGTCGATGCTCGGCTACCCCGGCCTTCTTGCCGGCGTCGGCGCCGACGCCACCGTGGTCATCAACACCGCCATGACCCCGGATCAGGCGCGCGACGCCATGAAACTGCAGGCCGGGAGAGTCGTCTGCATCGACGCGATGAAAATCGCCGTCGAGGAGAAAACTCGTCCGAATACCGCTCTTCTAGGGGCCATCGCCGCCGTCTCCGGATTCATCGATCCGCAGTCGATTAAGGATCAGATCGATAAAAGCCTTCGGAAAAAGTATGCCTTTATGATCGAAACGAACATAAAGACCTTCGACCGGGGGATGAATGAATGGTCCGAGAAGACCTTCACCGACGACGGCAAGTATCCGGCCCAGCCTTTCACCCGTGAAGGGCAAAAGACCGGCTACATGAACCAGCCGATGGGTGGGGTCATTCAACAGAACGGCAACTCGGTTCACAAAGACCTGACCGTCTCCCGCATGGGCTGGATTCCGGTTCTCCTTTCCGACAAGTGCACCCACTGCGGTGAGTGCGACATCACCTGCCCCGACTACTGCTTCGAGTGGGAGAAGGGGGTCGACAAAAAGGGGAAGGAGGGGATGGTCCTCAAGTCGATCGTCTATAAACATTGCAAAGGATGCCTCCGGTGCGTCGATATCTGCAAGTTCGACGCGCTTCTTTCGAAGGTGGAATACACCATCGACAAATCGGTCATCAAAAAGGGTGTCACCACCACGGCCGAACTTGAACAACTGACTGTCAAGGCGTAAACGCGTATCGGCCCTTTTACGGGTCGGCGCGAAAAAGGAATAGGGAGGTTTTTCCACGATGAGCTCCAGTACGGACACGAAAACCCAGGCCGCCCAGAAGACCGACTTCCTCTCGGGGAACGACATGGCGGCGCTGGCAGCGTCCCATATCAATTTCCACGTGATGGGCTACTATCCGATCACCCCCTCCACCGAGGTGGCCGAGTATCTCGACGAGAAATGGGCCAACGGCGAGAATCAGGTGAAAATGATCCCCGGCGACGGCGAACATGGCGCCGCCGGTATCTGCTACGGCGCCTCCACCGCCGGGGGGCGGGTCTTTAACGCGACCTCCGCCAACGGGCTTCTCTACTCGTTAGAGCAGCTCCCGGTTCAGTCGGGCACTCGCTATCCGATGGTGCTAAATCTCGTCTGCCGTTCGGTCTCCGGGCCGTTGGACATCCGGGGCGACCACTCCGATCTGGTGGCCACCCTCGACATGGGGTGGATCATCCTCACCGCCAAAGACCCCCAAGCGGTCTACGACATGACCGTCTTGGCCGTTAAGATCGGTGAGGCCGACGACGTCCGCCTGCCGGTCATCGTGGCCGACGACGGCTTTTTCACCTCCCACCAAAAACGGCGGGTCGAAGTCTTCGAAGACGGCCAGACCGTCCGCGACTTCGTCGGCGAGTTCAAGGTGATGAACAGCTCGGTCGATCCGGCCAACCCGATCACCATCGGGCCTTACATGAACGACCCGGACCAGATCAACAACAAAAAGCAGCTTTCCATGGCCATGAAAGCGGCCGACGAGGTGATCCCCAAGATCTTCGCCGAGTACGAAGCTCTCTCGGGTCGCGCCTACAAGCCGCTTGAGACCTATCGGATGGAAGACGCCGAGTACGCGATCTTTATCGTCAACTCGGCCGCCGACACCTGTATGGACGTGGCCGACAAACTCCGCGCCGAAGGGAAGAAAGTCGGCGTCCTCTACCCGTCGGTCATCCGCCCCTTCCCGGCCGACGCGGTGCGGGAAGCCTGCAAGAACGTCAAATCGATTCTCGTCGCCGACCGGGCCGACAGCTACGGCGCCCACGGGGGCCGCATGGCTCACGAAGTGAAATCGGCGTTGAAAGACGATCCCGACAACCGGACGTTGGTCATCTCCCGCATCTACGGCCTCGGCGGCAAAGACTTCTTCGCCGAAGACGCCGAAACGATGTTCAACCTGACCTTCGAAGCCGGCGCCAAAGGGAAAGTCGAAGTCCCCTACGACTACATCGGCATCGCCCCCGGCGACCCCAACTGGGTTCCCGCCCCCGGCGTTCCGGCTATTACCAAAGAGGCCTCCTCTCCCGGTATCTTGAAGACCTATGTCGACGAGAAGACCGGACAGGTCGAAGTCAAAGGGGTAAAACAGCGGGATCTGACCGCCATGCCCCAACGGATCACCCCCGGCCACGGCGCGTGCCCCGGTTGCGGCATCTTCCCGTCGGTCGGCACTTTCCTGAAAGGGATCGAAGGGTTCGTGGTCATGCTCTGGCACACCGGCTGCGGCATGGTCGTCACCACCGGCTATCCCAATAGCTCCTTCGCCATCACCTACATCCACAACCTGTTCCAGAACGGCGCCGCCACCATGTCGGGCGTCGTCGAGATGTATAAGGAACGACAGCGGCGGGGCGAAATCCCGGCCGATCAGGATATTACCTTCATCATGGTCACCGGCGACGGCGGGCTTGATATCGGTCTCGGGCCGTCGTTGGGCGCGGCGATCCGTAACCACAACATGATCATCCTTGAGTACGATAACCAAGGATACATGAACACCGGCAACCAGCTTTCGTTCTCCACCCCACCGGGGCACGCCACCTCCACGTCGAACATCGGTACCGTGGGACGGGGCAAACAGGGGAACCACAAAGACAGCGTCCAGCTTTTCGCCGCCTGTCATATCCCCTACATCGCCACCGGTGTCGAGTCGAACTATAAAGACCTCATCCGTAAAGGCGCCAAAGCGCAGTACTACGCCAAGCACCACGGTACGGTCTTCATCAAGCTCTTTTCCGATTGCCCCCTCAACTGGCGGCACCCGGACAACAACGGGCAAGACATCATCCAAAGAGGGGTCGACTGCAACTTCTTCCCCCTCTACGAGATCGAGAACGGGGTCACCACCCTTAACTACGATCCCGAAGCGAAAGGGAAGAAAATCCCGGTCTCCGATTGGCTCTCCACCATGGGGAAAACCAAACATATGAGCAAGCCGGAATACAAACAGATCCTTGACGACTTCCAAAAAGAGGTCGACCGCCGGTTCGCCCGGATCAAGGCTATGAGCGAGAACCCGCACTTATAAGCCGTTCGCATGAAAACGGGGTCGTCCTTAACGGGCGGCCCCGTTTTTTGTGGGATAGAATAGTCTCCATGAACGACATCATTCCCCTCTTCCCCGACGGCGGTCCCGATACCTACCAGACCATCCTCACCGCCTTCACCGACGCCGTCATCGTCGTCACCGCAGAAGGGATGGTCGAGTGGATGAACCCGGCCGCCGAACAGCTCATCGGCGTCGGCGTCAATGTCGTGAAAGGAGAGCATCTCTCAGGCCTGTTTTCGCGCGACTCGGAGTTGCAAGTCGAAGCCCTCGCGTCGATCCGGCGGGGGGTCTCCATGACCTTCCACGACACCCCCTTTCATACGTCCCATGGGGTGCGGGTGCCGGTGGGGGTCACCATCCATCCGTTCGGTCCCGAAACAGGGGAGGCTCCGCGCGGCGGGGTGTTGATTATGCGCGACCTGACCGCCCTGAAATCGCTGGAGCGGTTCACGGCCATGTCCGACCGTATTACCGAACTGTCGACCTTGGCCGCCGGCATCGCCCACGAGATCAAGAATCCGCTTGGCGGCATAAGGGGGGCGGCGCAGTTGTTGGAAAGCGAGATCCCCGACGAGATGTCCGAGTACACCTCGCTGATCTTGAAAGAGACCGACCGTATCAACCGGCTCGTCATGGAGTTGATCGATCTGAATCAGCCGAAGACCTTTCCCATGGGACCGCAAAACGTCTATCCCCCCCTCGACGACGCCGTCCGCATTATGGCCCCCCAGATCGAAGCGAAACATCTCGAGATACGCCGCATCTTCGACCCGTCGCTCCCGCCGGTTATCGGTAACGCCGACAAGCTTCGGCAGATATTCCTCAATCTCGTGAAGAACGCCGTCGAATCGTGCGAGCCGTATGGGACCATCTTCCTTTCCAGCAGTTTGGCGTGGCGGGCGTTGTCGTCGGCGAGCGGACGTCGTCGTTTTGTGGTGGTCGAGATCGTGGACGACGGCGCCGGGTTATCGGAAGAGGACGAGGCGAAACTGATGACCCCTTTCTATTCGAGCAAACCGGGGGGATCGGGGCTGGGCCTTTCGATGACCATGAATCTGGTGCAGGCCCATCAGGGGACATTGGAAGTGAAGAACCGGGAGGATGGTTACAAAGGAGCCACCGCGTCGGTCTATCTTCCCTACGCTTTATGAGGCGGAGGGGCCTACGCCCCTTCAGGTTCAGTGTCTCTTTCATCATCTCGTCGGCCACTTTAATCATCTTCGTCTGAGCCGTGTAGCCGATCTTGCTCTCGATCAGTCCGGTCATCTCGGTGGCGATATCGACGTTGGAACCTTCCAGCGCCCCCGACACGACCCGCCCCAAACCGCCGCTTCCGGGCGACCCGGTTATCGGTTGTCCCGACGACCCGGTTTCGTAATAGAGGTTCCCCCCACCTTGGCGTAAACCCGACGGGTTGTTGAAGTCGGCCAGTTGAATGGTTCCGATCTTGGTTGTCGCCGCCCCGGTGGTGGCCGAGACCGTTCCGTCACTGACCCCACGGTAATCGACGTGGCGTCACCCGGCACGGTGACCGGTGGTTTTAGAGGATTCCCGGTCGTATCGGTCAGCTTCCCTTGATGGTCGATCTTAAGAGAGCCTGCGCGGGAGTAGGCGGTTCCGCCGTTGGGGGTGGTCACCTGAAAAAAGCCGCTCCCTTGCACGGCCAGGTCGAGCCCCGATCCGGTCGAGAGCAACGCCCCTTGGGCTTGGTTGGAACCGACGGACCCGATGCGCGATCCGCCGAGAGCGTTATCTTGTGCGTTGGCGGTCGCCGCTTTGAATCCGGGGGTGTTCAGGTTAGCCAAATTGTTGGCGTTCACCGACGACTTCTTGCCGAAGGTCTGCAATCCCTGAAGGGCCGACCGGATACCTTGAATCATTTTTTCGCTCCCGCTGTTTCCCTCTATATAGTACGCCGCTTTGCGGGAAGGGGGGAGGACCTCTGTCCGGTTATTCCCCTTTTGGGGTGGCGTGACGGTAAGCCATGCCACGTCTGTTTATCGGCAGAGGAAGTGAGAACTTTAGCCATGTCGATGGAAAACCGTGTGAATAGGGGTGAAAAACGAAAAAGGGAAAAAAAAGCCGCTTTGCGGCAGATTTTTTTTAAGGGGGGTTCAAGTCACCGGTAATGCCGCCGATGAGTTGATTAGGCGGAACATGGCAAAGGCGACGAAGCCAACGTTCCCTGACGGTATCGCCGATCCAAGTGAGGGAAGGCGGACCGGGGCCAGACCAGCGGACCGGAGACCCGGCTGGTCACAGAAGGCCGATAGGCAATCGTATCAAGGAGGACCTCGTCATGGCACTGCGCGTATATAACAACATCTACTCTCTGAACGCCCAACGCAACTTGGGCAACAACAGTGCGGCCCTCGGGTCGTCGCTGGAAAAACTCTCGTCCGGTCTTCGGATCAACCGTGGCGCCGACGACGCGGCCGGCTTGGCGATTTCCGAATCGCTTCGCGCCGACATCCGCGGCCTAAATCAGGCCCAACGAAACGCTAACGACGGCATCAGCCTCATCAACACGGCAGAGGGCGCCCTTTCCGAACAGTCGTCCATTCTCGTTCGTATGCGAGAGCTGGCCGCACAGGCCGCCACCGGCACCGTCGGTTCCACCGAGCGGGCCACCATAAACCGGGAGTTCACCGCCCTACGATCCGAGATCGATCGTATCGCTCAGGTCACCGAGTTCAACGGCCAGAAACTGGTCGATGGATCGCTGGCCTCTGGCGCCGCCCAATCGGTCGTCATCCAGGTCGGATTTCAATCGACCTCTAATGACCGGATCAGCCTGAACACCGCCGTCGATCTGGCCGCCGTCACCTCCGCCGGTTTGGCGATCACCAACCTCGCCACGACCCACGTGCAATCGGCGCTCGACGCCATGTCGACCCTCGACTCGGCCATCTCGACCGTTACGTCCGGTCGCGGTAAATTGGGCGCGGTGCAAAACCGGCTGGTCCATACCATCAACAACCTGTCGGTCTCCGCAGAGAACCTGCAAGCGGCCGAATCCCAGATCCGCGACGCCGACTACTCGAGCGAGATCTCGAAGTTCACGCGGAACCAGATCTTGGTGCAAGCGTCGACCGCCATCTTGGCCCAGGCCAACTTGGTTCCCCAGTCGGTTCTGCAACTTCTCGGGTAAACCGGAAGCGGCATAAACGACCGCACGGCGAGGCTTCCCTTCGGGGGGGCCTCGTTTTTTTTGTGATGGGATGACGTTCCCTCGATGTCGGTTGGAACTGCTACCCCGGTGTGGGGGGGATGAGTAATCGGCTCAATCCGGACCTCGCAGGTTTGTCGGGTGGAACAGGGGATGGATTCGTTCCCCGGCGAAGGAGTGTCGGCGTCTGGCTGGAGAGGCCGTCGTCCGACTTCGTCGTGGTCGATTCCATCCGTGGAATCCTCTTTTTGGAGACTTCGGTAATCGTATCAGGGTGGAGACCCTCATCATGTTTACCTTATCGAACGGGGCGGAAAATCACGTGAGTCTTTTTTGCGGGTACGACCGAAAAAATATTTTCCTTCGCGCGTATATAAGAAGGGGGAATCGGCGAGGGGGAAAAATCGTCCGTTTTCGGGAAAATGCGGCTTAAGTTCTCCCCTAAGCCTCCGAAAAGGTGATTAGGCGAAGCACGGCACAACGGAGAAGCCGGGCTTCAGGCAGGAGAACGACGCTAACGACCTTAAGGATTGGGTCGGTCGTTCGAGCGGATCCGAATGGAGATCGGGTTCGTGAAACCTGGGAATAGGTAATCGTATCAAGGAGGAGACACATCATGGCACTGCGCGTATACAACAACATTTACTCGATGACCGCCCAACGCCACTTGGGCAACAACAACGCGGCTCTCGGCTCTTCGCTGGAAAAACTCTCGTCCGGTCTTCGGATCAACCGCGGCGCCGATGACGCCGCCGGTCTTGCGATCTCGGAAGCTCTTCGCGCCGACATCCGCGGGATGAACCAAGCGTTGCGGAACGCCAACGACGGCATCAGTCTGATCAACACCGCAGAAGGCGCCCTTTCCGAACAGTCGTCCATTCTCGTTCGTATGCGAGAGCTGGCCGCACAGGCCGCCACCGGCACCGTCGGCTCCACCGAGCGGGCCACCATCAACCGCGAGTTCGACGCTCTCCGGTCGGAAATCGATCGTATCGCCCAAGTCACCGAGTTTAACGGCCAGAAATTGGTCGATGGATCGCTGGCCTCTGGCGCCGCCCAGTCGGTCGTTATTCAGGTCGGATTCCAAGCGACTGCCAATGACCGGATCAGCCTGAATACGGCCGTCGATCTGGGAGCGGTCAACTCCACGGGGTTGAACATCACCAATCTCGCAACCACCCATGTGCAGTCGGCGCTCGACGCCATGACCCGGCTCGATTCCGCCCTCTCCACCGTTACGTCCGGGCGCGGTAAACTGGGCGCGGTGCAAAACCGGCTGGTCCATACCATCAACAACCTGTCGGTTTCCGCCGAGAACCTGCAAGCGGCCGAATCGCAGATCCGCGACGCCGACTATTCGTCCGAGATCAGCAAGTTCACCAAGAACCAGATCTTGTCGCAGGCTTCCACGGCCATTTTGGCGCAGGCCAACTTGGTTCCCCAGTCGGTCCTGCAACTCCTCGGCTAAGGCTGATACGCCCGGAATAAAAGAGGGACGTCGCTAAAAAGCGGCGTCCCTCGGGGTGTTACGGCGGCGCCGGTTCAACGTTGGGCCGACGGCTCTTTCACGATCCGGTCGATGGCGACCAACGTCGTCAGGAGCGAACCGAGCTGATCGATGGGCCACATGTTCGGTCCGTCGCAGGGCGCCTTGTCGGGATCGGGATGTGTCTCGAGGAATATCCCGGCCACGCCGGCGGCCACCGCCGCTTTGGCCATGGTCGGGATCATTCTGCGCAACCCCCCCGAAGCGTTCCCCAATCCCCCCGGTTTTTGCACCGAATGTCCCGCATCGAAGATCACCGGCGCAAAGTCGGCCATCTGGGGCAACCCTTGCATGTCGACCACCAGCGCGTTGTAGCCGAAGGTCGTTCCCCGTTCGGTCAGAAGAATCTTTTCGCCTCCCCCTTGGCGGACTTTCTCGACCGCGTTTCCCATATCCCACGGGGCCATAAACTGCCCCTTCTTGACGTTCACCGCCGAGCCGGTGGCGCCAGCCGCCATTAAAAGATCGGTCTGACGGCAGAGGAACGCCGGAATCTGAAGGATATCGACGACCGACGCCGCCACGTTCGCCTCTTCAGGGGTATGGATATCGGAGAGAATCGGCAGGCCGAACTCGCTCTTTACCTTTTCGAGTATCATCAACCCTTCGTCGATTCCGACCCCGCGAAAGGAGGACGCCGACGACCGGTTGGCCTTGTCGAACGAACTTTTGTAGACGAATCCGACCCCGACACCGGCGCAAACCTTGGCGATCTTCTCGGCGGTGAACAGGGCGTGATCCCGGTCTTCTATGACGCACGGCCCCCCGATGAAAACAAAAGGGCTCTCCTGCCCGAAGGTCAGGCCGTAAGGCTCTATGGTGACGTTCATGACCGCCCATGGTAGTCGGAAACGAGAGAAAAGGCAATGACTTGGGGCGCTTTCCTCCGTTGCCCCTATCTGTCGGAATAGGTTAAGATCAAAAGGATATCTTTTTTCCTTTGATGGGCGAGCGGGGAAAAATTATGCCAATCCATCGGCGTTTTTATGGGATGTCACCAGACGGCGATGAGAAGGCTTTGTAACGATCGTGGCGGACAAATGAAACAGCTCCTTGCGGTTCTTCCACTCCTGTTGGTGTCGCTTATGGCGACCGGAGAAGAGGCGCGCGCCGACGAGACGTTGGGGGAGTATCGCCTTAAAGGGGCGTTTCTTTTTCATTTCTTCAACTTCGTGGAATGGCCCGCCACGTCCATGCGGACGCCGACCCTCTGCATCTTGGGGGACGATCCTTTCGGCGGCGCGCTCAACGATCTGGAGGGAAAAAACGTCCGGGGAAAACCGTTGTCGATCGTTCGCATCCCTTCGGGCGGGAGCCCCACGACCGGTTGCAACATACTCTTCGTCGCGCGATCAGAAGCCAGTCGTTGGGACGAGATCATGCGCAGCCTCCCACAAGGAGTTTTGAGCGTCTCCGATATCAAACGGTTCGCCCGCAACGGAGGCGTCATCGAGATGTATTTGCAAAACCGGAAGGTCCGCTTGGCGGTCAGCCAACAGAACGCCCGATCGGCAGGGTTGATCATCAGTTCCCGACTCCTTTCGCTGGCCGAGAGGGTCGATGAGTAACCCAAAAGAAACCCCGTCGATTCGCTTCCAACGACTCTCCATTCGCTGGCAGTTGCTGGCGCTGGTGTTGTTCGTCACCGCCGGATCGTTGGCGCTCGCCACCGGCGTCTTCGCGTGGCAACAGAGCCGGACGCTTAAAAGTTCCTTGGCCAACGATCTGATCACCCTCGGCAACGTCACCGCTTATCACTCCGCCGCCGCCCTTATCTTCGACGACCGGATCGCCGCCGCCACCACCTTGGGCGCCCTTAAAGTTCGCCCCTCCATCGTGTCGGCCGCCCTGTACGACGTGAACAAAAAACTATTCACCCACTTCCAGCGGAACCCGGAACGATCGAAGGAAGAAGCGCCTGCCTGGCTCGACGAAGGGAGGCGATGGTTCAGCGATGCGATGATTGTCTCCCGTGCGGTCAAGATGGAGGGGGAGACGCTCGGCTGGGTGGTCATCGAATCGGATCTCGGCCCGTTGCGACGCTTAACCGGCGAGATGATCCAGTGGGCCGGAGCGGTCTTCGCCGTGACCCTGATTCTGGCCGGGCTCTTGGCGGTACGCCTTAGGACGTTCATCACCGACCCGATGAATCGGTTGGCCCGCGTCGCCACCGACATCTCCGAGCGGAGCGACTATAGCCTCCGGGCGCCGGTCGCCGGGGGGGAAGAGCTGATGGCCTTGGCCACCGCCTTCAACCATATGCTCGCTCAGATGGAGGATCGGGATCAGCGGCTCTTGGGCCAGCGGGAATGGCTCGAAAAGACGGTCGAAGAGCGAACCGTGGAACTGGCCGAAAGCGAAGATCGGTTCCGTCAGTTGGCCAGCGCCACCTTCGAAGGGATTTTCTTCCACGACCAAGGAGAGATCATCGACGTCAACGAAATGATGGGCCAACTCTATGGTGGCGCCGTCGAAGAGCTCCTCGGCAAGAACGCCTTTAGCTTTCTCGATCCCGCTTATATCTCATTGGCGCGGGAACAGGTGGCGACCGATTCGAGAGAGCCGTACGAAGTGGTGATCATCAGGAAAAACGGTGAACGATTCCCGGCGGAGATTCGCGCAAAATCGGTCGATTATCGGGGGAAGCGGGTGCGGGTGGCCGCCGTGCGCGACATCACCGAGAGGAAGAAAGCCGAAGCGGCGCTCCGCGAGTCGAAGGAACGGGCCGAAGAGGCCAACCGGATGAAGTCGGAGTTCGTCGCCAACATGTCGCACGAAATACGGACCCCTCTAAACGGTGTCATCGGTATGGCCAATCTGGTGTTGGCCACCGAATTGAACCCGTTGCAGCGAGACTACGCCCAGACCATCTCCGACTCGGCCCAGACCCTTCTTGCGCTGGTCGAAGACATCCTCGACTTCTCCAAGATCGAAGCGGGCAAACTCCACTTCGAAGAGACCTCCGTCAATGTGGTCGATCTGGTATGGCAATCGATCCAGACCGTGCGGGCGGCGGCGCGGGAGAAGGGGATCGTCCTGCATGTCCGGGGGGAATCGAGCCCGGCCACCTGTGTCAAAGGGGACCCGATGCGGGTTCGACAGGTCTTGATCAACCTTCTCGGCAACGCCGTTAAATTTACCGACCGGGGGAGCGTCCTCGTCGATCTCGCCGCCACCGAAGAGAGAGGGATCTCCCATATCGAGGTGCGCGTCATCGACACCGGCATCGGCATCCCCGCCGACCGGATCGGCGCCATCTTCGACATCTTTACGCAGGCCGACGCCTCTACCACCCGGCTCTTCGGGGGCGCCGGGTTGGGGCTTTCCATCACCCGGACTCTCGTGCGGAAAATGGGGGGAGAGATCGCCGTCGAGAGCGAGGCGGGGAAAGGATCGACCTTCTCGTTCGATCTCCGTCTCCCGGTCGATACCTCGTCGAAGAGCCGACCGACGCCGGGCGTTTTCAAAGGGCTCGCCGCATTGGTGGTCGAGATCGACCCGATGGGACGGGAGATACTCAGCGACCGATTGCGCGCTTTGGGATTCGAGACCGAATCGACCGGCGAGGTCAACGACGCTGTGGAAAAGGTGATAAACGGGTCGGGCCTCGGACGCCCGTACGACCTGGTGATTCTGGACAGCGCTCTCACCGAACCGACCCCTCTCTCCATCGCCCGCAAGATCGCGGCTCTTTCGGAGAGGAAGACGCAGATCATTTTTACCGGCTTCGCCGAACCCCCTTTCAGCGCCGAACAGATGGTCGAAGCGGGGGGGGACGGTTTCCTCGGACGTCCCGCCAATCCGGCCCGCTTGTTAAGCGCCCTCGAAGACGCCTTGGCCGACCGGATCGAACCGGTGGTCGGCGACACCGGAAGGAATCAACAGAAAAGCGGGATGTGGGAATTCCCCTTGCGCTGCCTGGTGGCGGAAGATATCGATATCAACCGGAAAGTGGCCCTCTATCTTCTCGAATCGCTCGGCGTGGTGGCCGACGTGGCCCACGACGGACGGGAAGCGGTCGATAGGACGATGGCAGGCGACTATGACGTGGTGCTGATGGATTGCGCTATGCCGTATGTCGACGGCTTCGAAGCGACGGAAGAGATTCGTCGGCTCGAAAAGGAGCAGGGGCGCGATCCGACGATCATCGTCGCCATGACCGCCCATGTGAAAACCGGCGACCGGGAAAAGTGTATCGCCTCCGGCATGGACGATTATATACCGAAGCCGGTGACCCGCGAATCGATACAGGCCGCCCTGGTGCGCCATTTTCCCGGGCGTGTCGCCGAGAAGACCATCGCCCCCAAGGGGAACCAAACCACGATTGACAGTCAGACCCTCTCGTTGGCGCGTCTGAACGAAGCGGCTCTTGACGACGCCGACATTATCGCGGAGATCGTCGCCACCGCTCTTACCTCATTGCCTGCGCAGGCCGAAAAGCTGGCCGATGCGTTGCGGGGGGACGACCTGAACGTCATGGAGCGAGCGGCGCACACCTTAAAAGGGGCGGCGCGAAGTATCGGCGCCGAACGACTGGCCGAAGTGGCCCATCTGATCGAACGGGACGGGCGCGAAGGATTCGCCGACCGGTGCCGCGACCGGCTCGGGTTAGTCCGTAAAGAACTGGCCTCCACCTTGGCGGCGTTGGAGCAGGTGAAAGGAATCGACCATGGATAAACCGGATCTCGGGGTGCGACGGTCATTAGGAGGACGCCTCGGACTCCTCCTCTTGGGCGCCATCGTCGTGCCGACGGTGATTATCAGCCTCTGGTTCGCGGCCGAACTGCAAAGGGAGTATGAAGCGCGGGTCAACGCCGCCATCGCCGATACCGAAAGCGAGCTTCACTTGGCCTTTAACACCTTCGACCAACTGATGGCCGAAGAAGAACGTATACTCGACCGCCGTATGGAAGAACGACTTCCCCTCATCGCCAAAACGCTCATGGACAAGGGGATCCCTTTCGATTCGATCCCGGTGGAGGAACTCGATCGGCTGGCCAAAGAGAACGGGTTCGATCATCTCTACGTCATCGACCGGACGACGAAGGTGGTCAACACCAATTTCGCTCCCGACCTCGACTTTACCCTCGGAACGATATCCGACGGGTTACGGTCGTTTCTGACGAATCTTCTCGACACCGGCGATCTCGTCATCGACCGGATCAATGTCTCGTCCAAAACCGGCACCCTGAAAAAGTACGCCTATTACGGCCCCAAAGGCGCCCACTATCTTTTCGAAGCTTCAGTCGACATCAAAGACTACCTGACCCGCGTTCGCTCCTCCGAATACACCCATTTCCTGTTCGACGAACTTTTCGGGCAAGTGGTGGCCCAGCGCGGATTGGTTACGTCGGTCGGCATCTTCATCGTCAACGACATCGCCTTTTTCCCCTTTCTCGACTATGCGACCCCCTTTGACCAATCGTTGGCGTCGCGTCTGCCGAGCGAAAAAGTGGTTCGAGCAGAGTTGGGAGATGAGTTGCACGTCTATAAGCTTATTCATCTGAAAGGGGGGCGTCTCTCCGGCGCGGAGTATGTCGCCATCCGGATGGTCTTCGATCTGAAAGATATCGGCCACTTCACCCGTAACGTCAAACTCATCGCCCTGTTGGTGGGGTCGATCTCTGCGCTGGTGTCGCTTCTTATCTCGGCGATTCTCTTCCGCCGGATGGTCGTCGTCCGTGTCGATTACATCAACCGGTCGCTCGAGCGGATCGGCATCGGCGATTACAAACGGGCGGTATCGGTCGAAGGTGGGGATGAACTGGCCGAGATCGCCAAGAGGATCGACGACATGCGGGAGCGCCTTGGACAGCGCGACCGGGAACTGCAAAATCTGAACGCCACACTCGAAGAGAGAATCGCCACCCGGACGGCGGAATTGAACTTGGCCAACGTCGCCTTGCGGAGCGCCCGCGACGAGGCCGAAGGCGCCACCCGGTTGAAGGACAAATTCCTTTCCCTCGTCGCCCACGATCTGCAATCTCCCCTGCACGGCATTCGAGGAATGATCGATGTGTTGCGGGGAGAGACGTTGGCCCAGGTGTCGGAGGTGGAGCGCGACGAGATCTACGAGATGATCGGCGGTTCCGTCGAATCGTTGGTCACGCTCATTCGGACCCTCCTCGATATGAGCCGCTTCCAGAGCGGCGACATCACGTTGCAAAAGCGCTTTGTCGACGCCCGCGACTTGGCCGAACAGGCGGTGTCGGCCATCCGCCCCCGCGCCGAAGAGAAACGAATCACTTTGGTCAATAACGTTTCGGAGAATACCCCCCTTCTGGCCGATACGCAGATGTTCGTCGGCGTGTTGGGCAACCTCCTCTCCAACGCCATCAAGTTCAGCCCCAGCAACGGACGGGTGGAGCTTTTCACCCCCACCGGAGAATCGACCACCATCGCCGTGCGGGACACCGGCGCCGGAATAGCCGCCGACATGATCGGCGACCTCTTCCGCCACGACATCAAGACCGTCGGCGTCGGTTCCGCCGGCGAAGTCGGCACCGGCCTTGGCCTTCCCTATAGCGCCGAGATTATGAAAGCCCATCTCGGCAAGCTGACCGTCGAGAGCCAGCTTGGCTCTGGCGCCACCTTCTACGCCATCCTCCCATCGGTCCGGGTGGTGGCGCTCTTGGTGGACGATCAGGAAGCTCATCGAGCGATGATGAGGGACGCTTTGGCGGAATATCCCCATCTCGGTTTCGTCGAAGCTTCGAGCGGAAGAGAAGCGCTTGAAGGAATGGTCCGTCTCACCCCCGATCTTATCGTCACCGACCTGTCGATGGATGATGTGGACGGCTACGCTTTCATCGAAGCGTTGCGGGAAAACCATGCGGCGCGGGATATACCGATCGTGGTGGCCGGCAGCCACGTCGCCGAAGGGGAGGATGCCGAAAAAAATGTGAAAAATCGCCTGGCCCGATACGGCGTTGACGGTTTCATACGGAAGCCGATTCAGAGAGAACCGTTCGCCGCGCTGATAGGCGAGACGCTGCGAAAAATCGGCAAACAGGCAGCCGCTCGGGGCCTGCCGCGCGATCACGATCAGGTCCGAAACGGGTAAGCTATGACCTACAATCCGTTTGGTGAACGACTCGAACGACTCCGAACCGAAAGGCTGCTACGGCGCCTGAGAACCTTCGACTCCCCACCGGGGCGCGTCGGCCTTGTCGATGGAGAGGAGAAGGTCCAGTTCGGTTCCAACGATTATCTCGGGCTCGCTCATCACCCGGCGCTCCGGCAGGCGGCCATCGAAGCCACCGACCGCTACGGATGGGGCTCGGGCGCCTCGCGGCTGGTCTCAGGAACGACCACGCCCCATGCCCGGTTCGAAGAAGAGATCGCCTCCTTTCTCGGCAAAGAAGCGGCTCTCCTTTTCGCCAACGGCTACGGCGCCAACGTCGGGTTGATGACCGCGCTCTGCGGAAGAGGAGATACCGTCTACGCCGACCGGCTGGCGCATGCGTCGCTTTTGGATGGCATCCGGTTTTCCGGCGCCCGTCTGGTTCGGTTCCAGCATAACGACGCCGAACATCTGGCCCACCTCCTCGCCCGGCGCGAAGGAGAAAAAGGGAACCGGTTCGTGGTGACCGAAGGGGTCTTCAGTATGGACGGCGACCGCCCCCCCTTGGCCGCCATCGCCGAAGCGGCCCATCGTCACGGCGCGGTCCTGATCGTCGACGACGCCCACGGTGTCGGACTCTTCGGCCCGGACGGGAGAGGAACCCCCCACGATCTCGGGGTGGCCGATCAGGTCGATGTCCATATCATCACCTTGGGAAAAGCCTTCGGCGGCGCAGGGGGGGTTATCGCCGGGAGCCGGGGGCTGATCGACGGTCTCCTCAATTTCGCCCGACCCTTTATCTACTCCACCGCCCCCCCGCCGGCGCAGGCGTCGGCCGCCTCGGCGGCGTTGGCGATCATCGCCGGGGAGGAGGGGGAGCGGTCTCGCCGACGGCTCTTTGCGCTGGTGGAACGTTTCGTCCTTCGGGCAGAGGGCTTTTGTTATACTGTGAAAGGCTCGGGAACGCCTATTCTTCCCCTCTTTGTGGAAGGGGAACTGGTGGCCGTTGGGAAAGCGTTATTGGAAGAGGGGTATTTCGCCCCCGCCATTCGCCCGCCGACGGTTCCCATCGGTACCGCCCGTTTCCGGGTTTCCCTAACCGCCGGTCACACCGACGACGACATCGACCGATTCTGGCCCGCCTTGCGCCGCGCCGAAGAGGCCGTTATGCGCCACGAGAAGGATTGCTGATTCATGCCCCCGTCCAAGCCGAAAGAGAAAATCGAAATCTTGCTGGTCGACTCCCACGAACAGAGTCGCCACGTCATCGCCATCATGCTCCACAAACTCGGTTATCCCAACGTGAAAGAAGCGGCCGACGCCGCCAGCGCCATGAAGATACTCGAAGGGTATATCAGCAAAAACTCCGGCATGGCGGGGCTTCTGGGGAACGCCGCCCCGAAAGAAAAATGCGATCTCGACCTGATGATCCTCGACCACGATCTGGGGAGCGACGAAGGGGGGATCGGGGTGCTGGCCAACCTGCGGGTTCGGTTCAAACCGGATCAACTGGCCGTCCTCTATACCGCCATGAAAGGGAAAGAGGCCGGGCTGACGTCGGCCGCCAGCGTCGGGGCCAACGATACGTTGCTTAAGCCGTTTCCGCTCGATACGCTCAAAGTGAAAGTCGAGGCGATGGCCGGGGTCGACCGACCGCCGGTGATTCAATCGTTCTCCCTTGGCGGCGCTCCGGCCAAAGCCGCGCTTCTCCCCAAGACGGCGACCGCCTCTCCTGCGGCGAAGGTGGACGAAGCCGAAGCGGCCAAAGCGAAAGCCGACGCCGTGGCCGCGGAGATGAAACTTCCCGATCCGCAATCGTTCGCCCATACATTGGCCCCGTATCTGCCGAAGATGGTCGGCGACCCCCCCGAAGAGGAGCCGTCGGCTTCGTCGGGCGACCGGGTGGCCATCGTCAGCGGCGCCAAGGAGGCCGTCTACAGCACCGACGGTCCGGTGACGGCCCGTCTCGTCGACGGCGCCATCAACGGCCATTATCACGAAAAGGTCAACGTCATCGGCGGGGGGCAGAATTGCTATTGGGCCCGCCAGATCGATGACGACAAGGTACAGCTCGAGATTCTCTCGCAAAAGGGGCGGACCACCGGTATGGTGGCGAAGACGGTGTCGCTGGAGCGGTTCATGTACACCTTCTACCTGTGTAAAGACGACCTCTGTCCGATCCTGATCCGGCTGGCCTGACCTCACCCACGCGTCGCCGTTGTCGTCATTGGCCGACCCACCCTGATCGCCCCGAAAATTACTAACAGGTGTGTGCGGTATTCGTGCTATAATTCACGGCGGTAATCGCTTTCTTTTTGTTGGGAGAGGGCGTCGTTCGGAACCACCCCTTCCGGAGTCTGTAATGGCCCAAAACCAGCACGCACGCACGCATCTTCCTGACCGACTGACCTCTTTCTTCTCCTTCCTTTTCCTCGTCACCCTCACCGCGCGGCGGCGAGACGGTTCGCGCCGGCGTAGAACGCGGCGGTCGATGCGATGTACCAGATCGCTTCGTCGTCGAAGCCTTCCGCGCGCAGGCATCGCGTTCGGCGTCGCCGATGGATTCCGGTTCTTTCAGTACCATGACGGCGAAATCGAGCATCGCGCGGTCGCGGCTGGATAGATCCGCGAGCTGTAGTTGCGCCCGATGTATTCCGCGAACACGGGATCGCCGCACACGCCGCGCAAGGCGCGCGCCGTGATGCGCGCAGCAGTAGGCGCACCCGTTGGTGTGCGCGCTGACCAGCGCGATCAGTTCGTGATCGAGCGGGGTGAGGCCGGAGTCCGCACGCATCAGTTCCAGGTAGGGGGTCATGAAGGCGCGCAGGCGCTGGTTGTCGGTAGCGAACAGGCGCACGAAATTCGGCATGAAACCGTATTTCTTTTCGATGCCGGCTGACCATCGCCGCCATCTCGTCGTCGAGGTTATCGCGTTCTTCGAGATCGAGTCCGCAGATATCGCGCACGCTGTCCTCGGCGTCTGATTGGTTGAGTACCGGTAGCCATGTCGCAGTCCTCCCGGGTTCACTTCGAACGGGCCCGACGCATCTGCCAGGCGCTCAGACAACCAGCCGACCGTAAAGAAACTATCCACCGCGCCGCGAGGTTACCACTTTGCGGGCGCGCTGGAATGCACCTGTCATCGCCCGCCTATCCATGCTTTGATCGGCGTGGTTCACGATCAGGAGACAGCACATGCCAGCCACCACCCCCGAACAGGTCAACGAACAGCTTATCGACGCGCTGAGCCGCGGTGACATCGATACCGCTATTGCGCTTTACGAACCCGAAGCGAGCTTTGTCAGCGATGGCAAGGTCGTCAGTCGCGACCGCCTCGATCCTACTGATGCTGGAGGCCTTCGCGGCGGTCAAGCCGCGCTTCAGGATTGAGCCGAAACCGACCGTGCGCAGCGGTGATATCGCGTTGACCGGCAACCACTGGAGCCTGACCGGCACGGATGGCGACGGCAATCCGATCGAGATGAGCGGCAGTTCGTTCGAGGTGGTCCGGTGCGGACCCGACGGCAACTGGCGCTTCGCCATCGATAACCCCGATGTCGGCTGAAGTCGCCGCCGTTGACGATCGGCTACGGGGACATTCCTCATTAAATGTTATCCACAGGGGGCGCGTGCCGAATCCGGCAACCGCGGGTCTCAAAGAGCTATCACTCAGGATTTTTGACGAAAATAAAAATTAACGAGGAATGTCCCCATTATCTTTTATACACCGCGGGTATGTGGTGAGGGCGGCATGGGCGAGGGGTAGTCGATTACCTGGCTGCGGATCGAGGGGCGTTGGTAGACCAGCGCGGCGTAGTCCTTGATGCGCGGCTTGTCCGCCCACAGGTCGGCCAGGCCGAGCCACTGCATGATTTTCGCTGATGGCCCAGACCACGTCGGCCATGCTGAACGTGGCGCCGCACAGCCACGGATCGGCGCTGGCGCCGAGCTGCTGGTCGAGATCTTCGATCAGGTCCTGATAAGTCGCGCGGATGCGGCGTTGCCGCTCGTGGTCAAAGGCGAGCGCCTTGCCGGCCTGCTCTTTGGCGATTTTGCTGCGGTAAGCGGCGACCAGGGTTTCTTCGTCGCGATTGTCGTCGATGAACTTCTGCAGCGATTCACACTTGAGTTGGTGCACGTCGCGCATCACGCCCTTGATAAAATCGGGACGCTGATCGTCGTCGGGATGGAAACCGTAGAGGATCGCGGGGTGGGGCAGGCGATCGACAATGTCGACCTGGCGCCGCACCTGCGCATCGTTCGGCGGCAACAACAGCGGCGGCCCGGCACTGGCGTCGAGGTGAGCGCAGATGCGCATGGAATCGACGATCACCCGGCGCTGTTCGCGATCAACGATGAGCGGTACCACACACGGGTCGAAACCTTCGGTGGCGACCGACGAACTGCCGGTATGACTGCTGGCATAGGCGCTGTCGCCGAGCTTCGGCGCCGCCGAGCAGGCGCAGGCGCACAAATCCAGGCCGATAGTTTTCCGCGGGTCGGAAGTCGTCGCTGTACAGCCCTTTGCTGGCGACGATGACCATCTCGTGGGAAACGTAAGGGGTCGCGTGCTCGGCCAGCACCACGCGCGCTTTCTGCGAGCAGATCGACAGCCCGGCATGGAACAGCTCGAAGCGCGGCGCGTCCGCCCCGGCGTTGACGACCGTGGTGCGCGCCGGGTCGTCCAACTCGGCGAGTGCGGCGTCGAGCAGGCCGAAGGTGGTGGACTGGTTCATGTATGGACTCCGTTGGGGACGCTTGGAGGTCGCGGGCGGGCACCTTGATGGCCGCGCTACCGACCTGCCGCGGCGTTCGTTTTAACATGCACCCGGCCATGTGTGTGCCGCTGTATCAGCGTGCTGCATGCGATGCGCTTGACCTGTCTCA
>CALOCG010000007.1:0-8212 GCA_942491805.1 Nitrospinota bacterium | reverse complement strand
CCATTCACTTTGATGGGCGACGTTTTTGCCGGTGCTCTCTTGCACCGCTTTATAGATCGCCCCCATTCCCCCTTCGCCGATTTTATGGAGGATTTTGTAGCGACCGTCGAAAAGTTTTCCGGTCATGTCGTCCTTCGAGCGAATGATAAGCTGGGCGCCGTCGAACTGGCAGTAGTTGATCCCCGGTTCGTATTCCCGTTCGCAGAGCGGACAAAACGGCTTGTCCATGATGTCGATCCCCTCGTCAATGAACCCCCATTGTAGACGCCGGCTCGCGATGAAGCAATATAGGCGAAAAAGAGGTAGACTCGTCGTTTTAAAGCTGTGGCGGCTTGAGGAACAAGGTAGTGATGGGCAAGGAACAAAACGACACCGAAAAGGGGATCGAGCTCGACCAGACCGCGCTTAATCTCTATAACCTTCTGGGGGGCATCGACACCACCGACCGATCGGTCGATCTCGACAACGCAAACGACGCGTTACTTGAAGAACTCGCCGCCGAAGAGCGGGCCGTCGATGAACGACGGGAAAAGCTGATCGACGCGGCGGGGCATACGGTCGCCTTGTTGCAGAAAGCCCGGCTCGGCCACCCCGCCGCCCGTGGCGACCGGGAGCTGGCAAACCTCATCGACATCCTCTCGTCGTTCGACCACGCCTACGACCATTTCGACGGCGCTCTTATCACCGCTCACGGAGACTCCCCCGACGCCGCCCTGGTCAGCACCGGTGTCGTGTTGGTCAACGAACGGATCGCCAAGAACATAGTCCGGAAATGGGGGGTCAAATCCTCCCATCTGCCGGGACGATTCGTCAACGCCATGGGGAGCCTCACCGGCATCGGCATCTATTCGCTGCGACTCCGGTTCGAACGGAGCGACGGAGGGGCACAGGCCTTGTCGGCCTCCTTGGCGGCGCTGGCCGATTTCTATAAGTATCAGGCCCAGTCGGCCCTCATGCACGACCCGTCGCCCGAACTGGTGTTAAATCGGCACGGCAAACCAGACGTCAACTTGACCGTCTTGGCCCGCGTCAGCCGCATCCCGGCCGAAGAGATAAACCGGTTGATTCCGAAACTGGCGACCATGTTGGAAAACGCCGACGATAACAGTCAGCTCGCCCGGTTCCCGAATATCTACGAAGCCCTCTTTGCGGTAAAAGGAATACAAGAACGGCTCGTTCGCCCGTCAATAGAGATCAACAACCTTCGGTGGCTCATGCCGGGGAGCGGGCGACCGGTCTCGGCCGGTGACGCGCGCCTCACCCGCGAGGTCGGCACGGTCTATACCGACGCATGGCACGACGTTGCCGGGGCGTTGGGTTGTCTGAGCGCCGACACCTACCATCGCGCGGCGCCGGAAACGGTGGCGAGCAAGATGAAAGCCGCCGGACGATTGCTTGCCCGACTCAAAGGGGAAGAGTCTCGCCTGCGGGCGTTGCGGAAAATCCGGTCGGGGCTCGACCGGGCGAGCGATGCCGCGTTGGCCCATATGCGGGTGTCCAACGGGGGGCTCTACAACACCAATAGCGGCGCCTCGTTGTTGGAGGGGGGCACGACGAAAGGATTGACCGAGGCGGTCCGCTACTATCAGCTTCGGGCGTCGGCCAAAAAGAAAATCGACGCCATGAGCGCCGAGGCGACGCCCCTTTCGAAGGCCGAAGAGAAGGTCATGGCCCACGAGTTCGGCGTTTCCGAAGAGGCGTTCCGGGAGATCATGAGCGCGCTGGGACGTTGCTTTTCCGGCTCGGGTCGCTTTCATCGCCGTCCTTTCGAAGAGGCGATCCCACTTTTCGTCCGCCACGACGCGAAGGTCTTCGAGTTCCTGTGGCGTTTCCTCGATACCCTTCCCGACCGGGAAGACCGGGTAGCGTTGCTCAACGGTTTGCAGGCGTTGTTCGGTCAGTTGGAGAACAAAAGCCGGGTGATGGATTATCTGCTCGGCGCTTTTCTTGACGGAGAGGAGCTTCGCTTCTCGGACCGGAACCTGCTCTTGCTGACGATTATCCTTGTCAGAAAATACAACAAAGAGAGCCACGCCAATATCGAAGTGACCCCCGAAGAGGTGTTGCGGGTCCGTTCGCTCGACGACGATATGGTCGCTACGGTGGGGCGCTACATGACCCAGTGGGCCGAGCTCTTTTTTGAAAAAGCCCGGGCCATGCACGAACAGATGTCGGCCCAGTTGGAAACCGAAGGGGAGGGGAAGATACGTTTCTTCTTCTCGACGTTGCGGGAGTATTTCATTTTCCTTTCGCTGATGGAAAACGAGGTCTCGAACAAGATCATCCGTATGGCGGTCAAAGAGCTTTCCAATCCGGCGGCCCGGGTCTATGCGGTGGCCCACGGGAAAAAGCAGATGCGGTGGCCGATCCAACTGTTGCAGGTGACGCTGAGAGGCTTTTTGCGTTTCGCCGACGAAAACGACCGCTATTTGGTCGATGCGGTGGAGGAGCGGCTGGCCCAGTTCGATCTTCGCTACAAAAAAACCATGCCCGACGGCGGGGTGGAGCGGTTGCGGGGTTATCTGGCCGAGCGGGAAAGCTGATTCGGTTTCGGTGATCGGTCCGATGGGGTATGCTGGTGAGGGGAGCATAACTTTTTCAGGAGCGACACCAATGCCGAGCACCAACGAAAATCTTCAGAACGCTTTCGCCGGAGAATCCCAAGCCAACCGGCGCTATCTGGCTTTCGCCAAACAGGCCGAGAAGGAAGGCTTCACCAACGTCGGCAAGCTTTTCCGCACCGCCGCCGAAGCGGAGACCATCCACGCCCACGGTCATCTGAACGCTATGGACGGGGTGGCCGACACCGCCGCCAACCTGAAATCTGCGGTCGGCGGCGAGACCTACGAGTTCACCGAGATGTATCCCCCCATGCTGGAACAGGCCGAAGCCGAAGGACATAAGGCCAAGCGGATGTTCAAGTTCGCCATGGAAGCCGAGAAGAGATCCATGCCGCTCTTTATCGAGGCGGTTAAGCGGTGGCGGGTAGGAAAAGATATGGAAGGGGAGGTTTATCTCTGCTCCGCGTCTGACGGCCATGTGGAATGGGGGCTGCCGGCGACAATTGCCCGATCTGCGGCGTCGGCCCCGGAGAAATACGTTTTGGTCGCCTAACAGCCGCGCATCGATGTTCGCCGACGCCGTCATTTGTGTCGGCGTGGTCGTCGCCCACGCACGCGCCCTGACCGGTTAAGGGGCGGTCGATACGCTACAAAAAAGAGCCCGCTTCCCGAGGGAGGCGGGCTCTTCTTCTGGTCTTGGCTATCTCGTCTCGACGGTCGTGACGTTGGAGAGAGGAATCCGGTTGGTCACCTTTTGGGGCGCCAACGGTTCGTATTCGTAAAAAGCGGCCGCCGTCACCGTCGCCACTTTGTCCGGCTGTTTACGGAAAGAGAGGGTCTCTTTGCGGGTTTCGTCCGCCTTCAGCCGATTGTCGGAGACGATGCTCGCCCCGTTCATGAAGACGTCGCCGTCCGATTCGAGCTCGACCCCCCCGGTGTCGGCCACCACTTTACGATAGACGATCCGCTGAGTTTCGACGACCTTCCCCTTCCGGTCGTGCGTCGTGACGTCGACGAGAAGCTTGCGGGCTACGGCGCCGGTGGGGATGGCGTGCCCCGCCTTGGCGTTGGTAACCAGCAGTTCGACCCGCACCGCCCCCGGCGTGCGGCTGACCATCTTCGCTTTCAGCCCGACCGCTTCTTGCATGGTCGCCATGTTGCGGCCCAATGAGTGGTCGCGGATGGTGTCGCGCCCCCCTTCGACGGCGGTCCTGCCGGCGATATGGTCCATGTGGCAATCTTGGCAGACCTTTCCGGCCTTGGCGTAGCTGGAGCCTTCCCATTCGCTGTAGGTGTCGGTGATCTTCAAGCCGTTGACGCTGGTCATGCCGTGGCATCCGGCGCACAGTTTCGACGAAGCGAAATCGGCGGAGTAGGCGGTCTCGTGGGCGTCGGTGACGACGTCTTTACGGGCCGACCGTGTTTATTCCACCCGGGCGCCAAGGCGAACAGTTCGTTGTGGTTCGTCAGGGTCGACGGCGGTGACGCTGTGGCAAAAATCGCAGGTGATCCCCTCGTGGGTGATCGGTTGTTTGGCGTTCCCGTCGCCGCTGACGGTGGTGGTCGGCGCATGGCAGGGGAGGCACATTTTTTTCGCTTCCCCGGCGGTTTCGGTATAGGCCTTCTGGTAGGCGAGAGTGGAAAACCGGATTGGTGAACGAGAGGGCGTGGAGCGACTGCGCCCAGCTCCGGTAGGTGTCCGCATGGCATGGCTGGCAGGTGGCGGCCGGTGCGATGGTGGCGGCTTTGGCCGACGAGACGAGGGTCGCCGACAGGAAGACGGCGACGATAGCGATGACCGGTGTTTTCATGTCCCCTCACTTATGGCTGCGGCTTCATTTTATCACCCCCGGCGTTCGGACGGAGAGACAAGAGCCGCTTTTCCTTCGATGACCGAATCGGGAAAGCGATTCGGTTGGTGTCAGGAACCCTTGTCAGGCGATAGCAGGGTCGCCAACCCTTTGTAGTCGGCGAACCGGCGGGACGAGACGATGGAAGGGTTCCGGGTGAGCGCTTTATTCAGATAGATCTTGGCGGTCGACGGGGAGCCTGCGTGGAAGTGGGCCATGGCCAGATCGCAGAGGGTCCATTCGGGATCGTCCATCTTGCATTTCAACGCGCGCGCATAGATCTTCTCGGCCTCTTCCCCCTTGCCGCCGACGATGAGGGCGTGGGCGTAGTGCATGGCGGCGGTCCGCATGTTTTTCAAAATCCGATCGTGATCGGGGCCTTTGGCTTCGGCCATCATCAAGAAGAGGTCGAAGGCCCGCTCGAACCGCCCCCCTTTGCGAAGGGCCACGGCGAAATTGTTGCAGGCGGGCGTGGTCTCTACCGGATGATTCTGAAACGCCCCCCGGAAGAGCTCCTCCGCTTCGTCGTATCGCCCCAAAGCGGCCATCCCGGCTCCCCGGTCGAGCAGGGTGTCGAGATCGTCTTCACCCATGGCGCCGGTCTTCAACACCGCCGTCTCGATAACCGCCGAGAGACGCTCTTGTTTGTCGTCGAAATCGTTGGCGCCGATATCGACCGCCCGCAACGCTTTGAGGATGGCGCCGTAAGGGGATCCCCCCAAACGTTCCGGCTCGTCGGCGTAGGCGGCTTCCAGTTCCTTGGCCCGTTCCCGAGAGGTTTCGAGCCGGGCCACCCCTTTGTCGAACCACTCGGCCGCTTTGGCCGGGTCCTCCTTCTTCATCTCTTTGGCCAGTATCAAACAGCAGGCGCCGATCTTTGCGTCCGGTTCGGGGGTCGAGTTTTTCAGCGACTGCGCCTTGCGATAGTCGGTAAGGGCCGCCACGTATTTGCGGCTCTGGTAGTAGGCGTCCCCACGGTGGATCAGCAGATCGAAATCGGGTTTCAGGGCCAACGCTTGGGTGTAGGCTTCGATAGCCTCTTCGATCCTCCCCCGTTCCATAAGATCGGCGCCAAGCGCTAGGAGCTCCTGATACCGCTTCGTCGGCGCCATCTGCGCTTCGTCGAAATCGGAGGGCGGATCCGCTATCCGGTCGAAGTCGTTCTCCAACAATTCCACGAAATCGACTAACGCATCGCCGATCAGCCGCTCCTGCTCCGGCAAAGGATCGGACGGAGAGAGGAAGAGGGCGTAGCTGACCCCGTAAGCGCCGAGGAGCTGCACCACCTCCCGCTGTTTTTTGGAGGTGGCGTCGGTGATGAAGAGGGGGATCAACCGTTTGGTCGGCGCCGTCGGATCGAATTGACGGATGACCCGAAGGAGATCGGCCACCGTGAAGGCGCTCATGGTCGGTTGGAAGTAGGTCTTGTGGGCGAAATGGACGAGCGCCAATTCCCCTTTGCGGAGTCGCACGGTCAGATGTTTAGCCAACTCCCGTTCCGGGAGCGGCGGTGACTTGTGGCAGGGGATGCTCTTCCGCTTGAAGTAGGGGCCTAATCGACGGGAGAGATCGTCAACCACGCCAACGGGATGTCAAACACATAGGCAAACAGCAGTTGGGAAATAATTAACCGGGCGTGATCGTAAACAGGTCGCCAGTAATATCCCCAATAAGGGTACACGCTGATTTGCACCATGGCCTGCATAATGCTGCGAGCGCAAGACTATCGAAAACACCCGGGTTTCCCCTCGACTGCGCGCAGTGAGAAAAACGATTATTTGCCAACCGAGCAGTGCTGCCGCCGCCGCCCAGAATGACCAAGCAGAATCTCACTCCTGAACTCGAGGGGTAAGGGACATCGCAAACAGCAGCAAAGTCAGAACGAGAGGCGATTTGAAACTTCCCAGCGCATTGCTATTGGTCGCCGAGGCAGGCGGCGAAGGATTGCCGGATAGTTTACGTTTAGCTGCTGTGGCCTTGCTGCGAGGTTTCCTACAGATTTCGATGCGTGCACCGCCTTTGGGGGCGCTCAGGGTGAGCGGAAGAATAAACTACCTATCTGGGCAATTCAATTTGACTCTGGCACGGGTGTCGGCACCCTCAAAAGCACCCCTAACAAATACTATCTGCATGATTTGCTAGCGGTCGTTTGGGGAATTGAATGATATTTGAGGGATAACTGCGACTACAATTCCTCGCAATTGGGCTTCATAACCGTTCCAGCTTGCTCGTCAGCCACACCTCCTATCATATACGCGCAGGCCCCATGAAATGGGCTTATAGAGCGCATATGTCCCTCCGGATTCGGCAGATTCCCCTTGAAAAATGCCCTTAACAAGCGTAGTTTCAACCAGCTAAATCGAGTATTCACCAGACAATAAAAAACACAGTGGAGATACCAATGAGCAGCCGAATGCTTCGCAACGCGATCGCTTCAACCGTAGCCCTGATTGTGGTGCCTGTACTGTTCGCACAGTCATCAACCTCTCAGTCCAGCGACATGCCACGAACTGAGTATGGCCAACCCAATTTTCAGGGCACCTATACCTTCCGCACCATTACGCCTCTCAATCGCCCGGTAGAACTGGCGGACAAGGCGGTATTGACAGCTTCCGAGGCCGCCGAATGGGAGGCTTATGAGAATCAACGGCAGAACCGTGACCTGATTATCGACAGTGTCGGCGGCGCTGGTTATCCGCCCGGAGTGATTTCCTATAACGAATTCTGGTATGAGCGTGGCAACGAGACTATCGAGAGCCGTCGTACCTCACTGATTTATGATCCACCGAATGGTCGGGTACCTCCTCTGAATGAGGTTGGCCGTGCCCGCAATGCAGCCTATGGCGAAATCCTGAACCAAAGTGCAGGCCCCGAGGCCCGCACAACGGTAGACCGCTGCCTGACTGGTTTCGTGGGCGGCCCCCCAATGATTCCGGGTTCCTATAACAACAATATGCAAATCGTCCAGACCAAGGATCAAATCGTGATCTTGAATGAGATGGTGCATTCAGCTCGCATAATCCGCCTCGATGATGATCACAATACCAAGCAACTGAAATGGGAAGGCGACTCGGTAGCACATTGGGACGGCGATACGCTGGTGATTCATACTCAGCATTTTTACCACGACTACAATCTGCGCGGCATGTCCGATCAGGCCATCATAGAAGAACGTATCAACTGGATTGATAGCGAGACTCTCGAATACGATTTCACCGTGCAGGACCCGCAATCATGGGATGTGTCCTGGTCAGCGAAATTACCTCTGCAGCGCTCCCCTGATCCTGTCTATGAATATGCCTGCCATGAGGGCAATCACGGCCTGGCTGGTATTTTGGCCGGCTGGAGACGTTATGAATCAATGGGTATGAATGGCGACGGAACTCCCCATAGGTTCCGAGAGCACGCGCAGCGGTCCAGATAGCGAGATTTAAGCAATGAAATTGAAACTGATAGGCACAGCCATTGCGGCTGCCGGACTTCTGGTTTCTGGTGTGATTAGCGCACAGGAAACTCCGGTCAAACGCACAGAATACGGCTATCCAGATTTACAGGGCTTGGGATACTCATCGGTACCGTAGGAAAGGCCGAAAAGCTGAACCTTCTCGCCGGCGACGAGCTTCTCGATGACGTGGCCCCCCCCGAATTTGAACTCTCCGGGGTAGTCGATGTTGGCGGGATCGTTGTGGCGGAGCTGGGTGGCTCCGAGATAGAGATCCACCGCCGCAATGCCGGCATAGGCCAGGACATCGTCGAGCCACGCCTCGGTCATCCGCATCTTGGGTTTGCTGTGACCGAAAT
>CALOCG010000006.1:0-32386 GCA_942491805.1 Nitrospinota bacterium | reverse complement strand
CGAAGAGGCGAAGGCGTTGTTCCTCGGCGCCGAAGCGCGGGTGGCCGAGGCGGAAGCGGCGGCGAAGAAGGCGACCATCGCCGTGGCCGACGCCGAAGAACGACTGAGCGAGACGGTCATCGTCTCCCCGCTTACCGGGGTGGTGATCGACAAGTTGGTGGAAGCCGGACAGATCATCTCGTCGGGCATATCGTCTTTTACCGGCGGCACCCCGCTGGCGAAGGTGGCCGACGTCTCGACCATGTTCGTCATGGCGCAGGTCGACGAAACCGACATCGGCAAAGTCCGCTTGGGGCAAGAGGCCCGCATCGGGGTCGACGCCTATCGGGATAAGATCTTCTCGGGCAAGGTGGAGCGAATCTACCCGATGGGGCAGGCGGAAAACGACATCATCGTCTTTCGGGTCAAGGTGGTGGTGGACGATCCCGACCGGGAGATGCTTCTTCCGGCCATGAGCGCCAATGTCGACCTGGTGTCGGAAGCGGTGACCGATGTCTTGTCGGTCCCTGCGGAGTCGATCGCAGAAGAGGGGGAAAAACGATACGTGACCCTTCTGGTCGACGGTCGTCGCCAACGACGCGAAGTGACGACGGGGCTTACCAACGGGTTCGAAACGGTGGTGGTGACCGGCCTTGCCGAAGGGGAGGAGGTGCTCTTATCGACGGCGTATCAACCGACGGGGGGCTGATTCGAATCGTCGATGTCCGGCGGGAATACACCCTCGTCGGCGAAACGATCCGGGCGCTCGACGACGTCTCCCTCACCGTCGATCGGGGGGAGTTCATGGCCTTGGTCGGTCCGTCGGGATCGGGCAAATCGACCCTGATGAATATCCTCGGTTGTCTCGACGTGCCGACGGGGGGGCGCTATTGGCTCAACGGGACCGACGTGGCCCGGCTGACCGACGATGAGCTGGCGGCCATCAGAAACCGGGAGATCGGTTTCGTTTTCCAGAGCCATAATCTTCTTCCGCGAAATACCTTGTTGGAGAACGTAGCCCTTCCCCTATACTATGGAAGCGATCGAAACCCCGCCCCCCGCGCCGAAGAGGCCCTGCGGCGGGTGGGGCTATCGCATCGCACGCAGCACTACCCGGGGCAGGTTTCCGGAGGAGAAAGCCAACGGACGGCCATCGCCCGGGCGTTGGTGACCAACCCGAACGTGATCTTGGCCGACGAACCGACCGGGGCGCTCGACTCGACCAACGGGGGGACGGTGCTCGACATATTAAAAGAACTGAACAAGCAGGGGGTGACGGTGATTATCGTCACCCACGACCGGCAGATAGCCCAACGGGCCGACCGGATAATCTCCATGCGCGACGGAAGGATCGAGACCTAGACGATGAGTGATGTGACCGCTTCTGGACAAAAGCCGCTAAACCCCCTGGCGTTCCTTCTTCTCGGCGCCATGGCGCTGGTGACGGTCGGCTATTTCGTGGCGCCCGGTGGGGGAGAGATCGCTCAGGTGGCGCTCCTCTATCCGCCGGGATCGTCCATCGCCATCGACGGCGCCCCGACCGACGGCATCCCGCAAACGCAACACCTCGACATGCCCGCACTCAAAGGGACGATCTACCAACTCCGTCGGGGAGATCATACGGTGGCGGTGACCTTGGCCAACGGAGCCGTGGTGTCGGGCTCAATCAACGCCGACCCGGACCATTTCGGTTCGAAGGTCTATCAGGTCTACCCCGACAAAGGAATCTCGCTGAGGAAGTAGACCTTCCCCCCCTTCGGCGGTGATGTGAACCCTCAACACACCAAAGGTCCATTGGTCGATAAAGGCGACGAGATTGGAGATCACCCACCTCTTTGTTGACCACCAGTCCGGCCAGCCGCCAACCCGACGACACGGAGCGCTATCAACGCTTCCGTTGAGCCCGGCGCTCGACGCGTACTCCTTCTCATAGAAGCCCGGCGCTCGACGCGTCGTCGCAAAAAACCCCGCCTCCCGAAGGGGGCGGGGCGTTCGGCGACGTGTCGGGGTTTTAGATGTTGACCTTGACGTCGCTTTTCTCTTTCAGGCCGTCGATATAGCTTTTAAACGCCTTTTGCGCCTCTTGCATCTGAAGCTTCTGGGCGATCTGCGGTTTCGCCTCATCGAAGGGAACGTCACCTGCCGGGAGTTTTTCGACCACTTTGATGATGTGATAGCCGAACTGGGTTTTCACCGGACCGACGACGCTACCGGCTTCTGCGCCGAAAGCGGCCTCTTCAAACTCTTTGACCATCCGGCCACGCGGGAAGGTCCCCAACTCTCCCCCTTTGGCGGCGGAGCCGGGGTCTTCGCTTTTCTCTTTGGCGATGGTGGCGAAATCGGCGCCCCCATCGATCTGGGCCATCACCGCTTCGGCTTTCGCTTTCGCCTCGGCGTCGGCCTGCTCGTCCCCCTCTTCGGTGGAGCGGATCAGGATGTGGGCCGCTTTCACACTCTCGCCCCGGGAGAACTGCTGTTTGTTGGTGTCGTAGAACTCTTTGGCGGTGGCGTCGTCAATAACGATCTTGCCGAGGATTTCTTGATCGATCAGTTTGCGGATGGTCATCTTCTTGACCATGTCGGCCCTGAACGCTTCCTTGGTCATCCCCTGCCCTTCAAGGGCGGCTTCGAATGCGGCTTCGTCGGGGAACTGCTTCTTCATGGCCCCCATTTGGGTGTCGACGGCCGCTTCGTCGGCGGCGAGCCCTTTGGCTTTGGCTTCTTTCAGCAGGATGGCGTTGGTCACCATGGTGTCGGCGATATTTTTCCGAATGCTCTCGAAGGCCGATTCCGGCACGCCGGAACCTTGCTGGGCCACGTTTTGAGCCAGCCCTTTGAGCGCCCGACGATATTCGTCGGCCGAAATCGGTTCGCCGTCGATGGTGGCGATGACGTCAGGGGTCTCGGCGATGATCTTCTCGATACCGGCGGCGTCGATAGTGGCGCCCATTTCTTTTTGGTCGGGCAGTTCGAAACGAACCGGCGCCTTGGCTTCGCCACGGGCGGCTTTCCGCTCCGTAGCGGCGGTAGAGGCGACATAAAGCGCCGAGCCGGCGACCGCTGACACCAGAACCACCGACACGACGATTCTCGCAAACATTCGTACCCTACCTCCATCTATGTATTGAAAAGTGAAAAGAAAGAGGCAAGTTTATCCCCCTTCAGCCATGAACGCAAGGGGGAGGTCCGCGAGGGGAGTTAGCCGGAGAGGGCGTCGGCGAGCCGGTTGCTGACTTCGTTCAACCGTTGGCGCAAAAGACGGATGATGTCGTAGGTGATCTTAAAGGCGATCTGCGGCGCGTTGATGGTCAGGTCGGCGAACCTGTCTCCCGGCAGACATAAAGCGATCACCTTTTCGGTGGCCCGGATGAGAACGGTCGAGTCGTGTTTGCCGAAGGGGATCAACGCGCCTTCGCCGAAAATCTGCCCCCCCCCCAGCTCGGTCAAGCGACGCCGGTCACCCGAGACGTTCGATTTGAGGATTTCCACCTTCCCCGACAGGATGAAAAAAGCGGTGGTCATCGCCTCCCCTTCGGTGATGATGAAATCGCCTGGCATGAACTTTTGGGCGGTCAGGTAGGGGGCGAGCTGTTTCTTCTCTTCGAAATCGAAATAGGAAAAATGAGGCGCCGATTCCAGCAGTTCGAGTTTGGTCACCTTGCGCGGCGCCGAAGCTTCGTCTGTCACCACTTCCCCCTTTTCACCAGCGATTTTATTAATGACGAGTATATTCTCTGGAAACGATTGAAGTCAATGACCTTCCCATGGATGCGTCTTCTTAAGCTCTCCAGAGCGCGGCCCTGTAGGCGACGGTGGCGCCTCTCGCCGTCCGCGCAGGGCTAGCTGGCGTAGGAACGGGCGTTGGCCAGGTCGAGCCCTTCCAGAAACGCGTCGATCGGTATGCCGGTAGCCCGGATCACCGCCGAGAGGCGGCGCAAGAGATCTTTCGACACCACCCCTTCCCGCGCAAGCCGCCGCTCCTGGGGAGTTCGACCGTTGATCAGTCCGTTGATTTTGTAGCGAACCGCAGAGGGGGTGTCGAGCCGTCGGTCGATGATATCGTGCCCCGGCGCCCCGGCGGCGTCGAGCGCCACGAAGGCGGCCACGCAGAGTTCCCGCTGACGGGCGGTTAAGTAGGGACCGATGGCGGTCAAAGCGCGGCGGCTACCGCACTGGCCAAGCATCAAGATCAACTCCGCCACGACGGTGGGGGGGGCTTGGCGCATGCGAGGGATGGCGAAACTCTCGAACCGGGTGTCGTACCGCTCCAGCAGGGCGTGGGCCGCTTCGATCATGGCCCAGACGTTCCCCGAACGGTCGAACCGGCTGACCAGTTCTTGATAACTGAGAGAATGGACCGAACGACCGTCGGTACCGTCGCTCGGTTTGCTCTTGAAGGAGAACCCCATGAACCGACCGTTGCGGCTCGGCTGATCCTTGCGAGCTTTGCTGATAAGATTATAGGCGGTGGTAACTTGATGAAACTTGTCGGAATCGGAGAGGGCCGTTTTAAGATCGGGATGGTAAAGCCGGGCCGCACGTCGGTACGACTGCTTGACCACCTCTATCGGCGCCCCTTCGGGAACGTCGAGAAGACGGTGCGCTTGCCGCAACGTCATCGATTCGCCAGTATCATAAGCCATGCCTAATTCCCATGAATTAGAATTAATGACAATACATTAAGGGTAAATGTATGCTAATTAACATACATTGTCAAACATAAAAGCCAAAATGTTGACGAATTACCCGTCAACGACCGTTAATAGAGCAGAGATCATGCCACCATACAGAGCCGAATCGACGGAAAAAGGGGGAACGTTATGACAAACCACCCCCTTCTACGGGCCGACCACCTGTCCTTTCAATATAGGCCTTCCGGCCAGAAAGGCAATAACCGGCTCTTCGACCGTTTCTCCTTCACCCTCGCCCCCGGCGAGCGGGTGGCGGTAACGGGGCGGTCGGGCGCCGGGAAGAGCACCTTGTTGCGGCTCCTCTCCCGTCTTATCGAACCGACCGGCGGAAACCTTTACTTCCGAGAGCGCCCCTATGGGGAATATCCTCCCCCCGCCCTTCGACGAAAGGTGGCTCTGGTCCCCCAGACCCCGGTTATTTTTGACGGCGACGGGCGAACCAACCTGACCCTTCATCTCGACACCCCGCCGGTCGACGCCATTCTTCGCAACTGGCTCGACCGGTTCGACCTCCCCGCCGACACCCTCGGCCGGGAGGGGGGGCAACTCTCGGTGGGGCAGAAGAGCCGCCTCACCGTCATCCGGTCGTTGCTGATGGAGCCGGACGTTTTGCTCCTCGACGAACCGACCGCCGGGCTCGACGCCGCCACCGAACGGCTGGTGGTGGCCGCATTACGGGAGGAGTCCGAACGACGCGGCATGGGAATAATCGTCAACGCCCATCATCTCGACGCCATCGGCCCGATGATCAACCGGGTGGTCGAACTGACGCCGGGGGACGCATGACCCTCATCGATCCGACCCCGACCGATCTGGCCGTCGCTTCCCTCCTCTACGGAGCGGTCGTCCTTCTCTCGCTCAAAGAGGGGCTCGGCGTCGAGAAGTCGCTGACGGTGGCGGCCCTTCGGATGGGCGCCCAGCTCTTTTTCGTCGGCTATCTGGTCCGCTATCTTTTCGGCGTGGAACAGTGGTGGATCGTCACCGGGGCTCTCTTCCTGATGAGCCTCTACGCCGCACGGGCCGGGGTCGGTCGGATGAAACGTCCCGTCCCCGGCCTGTGGGGGCCGATGTGGATCGGGGTGGCGTCGGGAGCGTTGTTCACCACGGCGGTGGTGACCCAAGGGGTCTTAAAGCTCGACCCCTGGTTCAACCCGGCGGGGCTGATACCACTCGGCGGAATGATCCTCGGCAACGCCATGAACGGCGGGGCGCTGGCCGCCGACCGACTCCACGCCGAACTAAAAGGGCGACGAAACGAGATCGAAGCGTTGCTGGCTTTGGGGCTCGACCATCGCCGCGCCAGCCGCGACGCCGCACGAGAAGCGGTACGGGGCGCCATGATCCCGACCATCAACAGCATGTTGACCGTCGGTATTGTCCATCTCCCCGGTATCATGGTGGGGCAGATGCTCGGCGGGGCCGACCCGGTGACGGCGGCGAAATATCAGTTCGTCATCATGCTGATGGTGGCCGCTTCCGTTTCGGTGACGGCGACCCTCTTCGTCAAACGGGGGTTGTCGGTCTACTTCACCCCGGCGCAACAGATACGGCACGAACTTTTCGAGGAGGGCGCATGAACCGGGCACGGTTGTCGGTTCGCATGGCCGAGGCGGCGAAGAGGCCGGGGGACGTAGAGCAAGGAGGCGCCCCTTGGAGCTGACCCTTCTCGGAACCGGCTCTTGCGCCCCCTCCCCCGCCCGTGGTCCGGCCGGCTACTTCCTCGCCGCCGGATCGGCCACGTTCCTCATCGACCCCGGCCCCGGCGCGGTTCATCGAGCCGCTATGGCCGGATGCGATCCCTTATCGGTCGATGCCGTCGTCGTCACCCATCATCATCTCGATCATGTGGCCGACCTCCTCCCGTGGCTCTTCTCCGCCCGACACTGCGCCGGGGAACGGAAGGAGAAGACCGTCCCGATCGTCGCCCCGGTCGGCTTCGCCGACGTTTTCGCCGCGATGCGTGCGCCGTTCGCTCAGTGGATCGGGCCGGGAGGGGCGTTCGACGCCGTGGTGACCGAGATCGAACCGGAGGGGAGAGGCGCCGTCGCCGACGTCACCATCACCGCCGCCAAGATGAACCATGGGGCGAACGGCTTAGGCTATCGGTTCGACGACAAAGAGGCGAGCTTCGTCTATAGCGGCGATACCGGCCCGTCGGCGGAACTGACCCGGCTCGCCACCGGCGCCGACCTGCTCCTCGCCGAATGCTCCTACCCCGACGGGTGGGATGGCGACGGGCACCTGACCCCGACCGCCGTCGCTCGAATCGCCATCGACGCCCGTGTCCCGCGGCTGGTTCTCACCCATATGACCCCGACCGTGGAGTCGCTCGACCTCGCGGCTCTCGTCCGCTCCCACGGCTACGCAGGGGAGATCGTCGTCGGGAAGGACGGGATGAAGGTGAGCCTCCCTGATCGGACCGAACGGCCCGGGTAACAGACCGTTACCGGCCCATCCAAAGCCCGTCGGCATCGTTCGTATCGCACCAGACGTCATAGCTCTTCGAATATCCGTCGCACAACGACGCCCTTGCGGAGACGATCAACGGCTTCTACACGGAGGTGATCCGGCATAAAGGGCCGTGGAAGCGCTTGGAGGCGGTAGAGTTGGAGGAGGCGTATCCCCGAAGGCAAGAAAGTCAGCCAAGGCGGCCTGGCTCAGAACAAAAACCCTCCGGGGGAATGGAGGGGCCTCCTCTGCGCGTCGTGCATTAAAAAGCCTCCCGTGAAGCGCTCTTCACGTTGGGCGCGGATACCTCTCGAACGGCGCCAAGCAGGGCGCCGACATTCGCTATAAATAGCGCAACAAAATATCCCCCGTCATCCCCTCGGTTCCGTCACTTTTTCGATAGGTTGACGATTGCGCGAGGCGATCTCCCCCGTTGGTGACGGCGGAGGTTTCTTCGTAAGCGACGCGGATAGCGTCGATCCCGGCTTGTGAAAGAGAGAGGGTGTCGCCGACCCTCAACCCTTCCCCTGCGCCGGTGACGAGGCGCAACGCCCCGTAGACCGGGTCGTTCCGATCGATCCAACCGTTGCCGTCGGTGTCGTGACGGGCGAGGTTGTCGTAGCCGTTCATGGCGCCGGTCTGGTCGCCGAAAAGCTCCCGGCCCGACGAGATGATCCCGTCGCCGTTGGCGTCCATCGCCAGAAACGCATCCCCCCCGCTGACGAACGAGGTCCGATCGTCTACGCCGTCGCCGTTGATGTCGAACCGGGCGCCGCGCTCGACGCTGCTGGTGGAGAGACGTCCATCGCCATTGAGGTCGAGAACGAGCGGGTCGGACTCTTTGGCGGTGGCGGTAACGGCCACATCGACCCGGCTCTCTCGCCTGACGGCGACGGTCACCTCTCCTGCCCCGGTCCTTTCGGGTGGAGGGGGGGCGTCGGTCGGCGGCGGCGCCGCGCCGGTCAGGTCGACCCTCTCTTCGTCCGGGAGCTTGACGTTCAGACAGCGGCGTAACAAGGCGAGCTCTTTGACGACCCGTTCTCCGGCCAGACGAATGGCTTCTCCCCGGTGGCCGGACCGACCGGGGGCGTTGACGGCATGGCTTTCCATCATCGTTCTCCCACGAAATCTCCCTTCCTTTTCATCGGCGCCGAGAGGGATAATATGAGGCCGCGTCCGATGTTTCGCTTCGATACGCACCCCTTGTGGCGTTCCCGGCTTCCCGGTATACTGGGGCGATCACATGATCGGAAAAGAGATTGAATAAATTAACCTTCTCCACAAATCTTCGTCGTCTCGGCGGGTCTCTCGCTCTCCTGGCGGCTCTGCTGACGCTGGTTCCTTCCACCGCCCGCGCCGAAGACGCCTATATTCTCGACGTCTTGCGCGCGCCCGACAAAAATGGCGAGGTCGCGGTCTCGGCCCGTCTCTACGGGGCTTTCACCGAAGATATTCGGAAGACCATCGCGTCGGGCGCCCCGGTGACCTTCGTCTTCACCCTGCGGCTGAAACGGGAACGGACTCTTCTCGGCGACGAGACGGTGTCGGAGTTGATCGTGGAGCGGATGGTGAAGTTCGACACTTTGACGAAAGAGTATCGCTGCTGGGAGAAACGGGGCGCCGATTCGGACGATCTCGATTTCGAAGCGGAGCTGGCTTCGATGACCGGGACCGCCAAGCCGACGCCGCCGGTCTCCCCGCCGATCCTCTTTCGGGAGTTGGGACCGTTGAAGCAGTGGATGACCAGCCTGACGGCGATACCGCTGGCGCCGGTGAAGGAATTGGAGGCAGGCGAGGTCTACTACTTCGCCGTCCGAGCGGAGATGGATTCCATCGAACTGATCCCGCCGTTTAACTACATTTTGTTCTTCGTCACCCTCCTCGACTTCGACACCGACTGGGGTCTCTCGGCGCCCTTCATGGTCGCCCCCGAGGAGCGACCGTGAAAGATTTCCTTAAGAAGGCGACGAACCTCCTTAAGTGGTTGGTGATCCCCGGCGCTTATCCCGATCTGGCCCCCGACGACGTGAACGCCAAACGACGCCGCAAGGCTCGTTATCTGGCTATCGGGTTCCTCGGCCTTTTTGTGGTGATGGTGGTCGGCTACCTCATGCGCCGCGAGTCGAGTCTCGACGCGCCGATCAGCAACGATCTGGCGGTGGCGCTGGTTTTAAACCTGCTCATCATCATGCTGATCCTGCTCACGCTCCTGGTGGCCCGTCAGTTGGTGAAGCTCTGGTTCGACCGAAAGGGGCAGGTGGCCGGAGCGCGGTTCCAGACGAAGCTGGTCCTTTCGTTTCTCTTCATGACCTTGGCGCCCTCCATTCTGATGTTCGCCGTCGCCACCGAACTTCTTTCGGAAGCGGTCGACAAGTGGCTCAACGCCCGGGTGGAACATACCTTGGCCGAAGCGTTGCAAGTGGCCGAGAATCTCTATTCCGAATCGCGCGACCGGGTGCAGGGGAACGCCGAGTATCTGACGGGACTGGTGAAGCAACGGGGGTTGTTGGCCGACCGTTCCGCTCCGAGTCTCCATCGGTTGCTCCGTCAAAAGCTACGCGAATATAACGTCGATCTGATTCAGGTCTACAGCGAAGATTTCACCCTGATGGCCGAAGCGGCCCGGACCGGCGGAACCGTCTCGTATACGCTGCGCGAAGCCCCCGACGCGCTGGCCCGCGCCGCCTTGGGAGAGACGGTAACCGTGGTACGGGAGACCGACGGCGGAACGGTGGTGGTGTCGGTGGCGCCGGTGCGGCCCGACTCCGAAACCGAACGGGCCCAAGGGGTGGTGGTGGTCATCAAAGAGGCGACCAAAGAACTGATCGTCCGGGTGCAGGGGATCACCCGCGCCTTCGAGGATTACAAACAGCTCACGCTAAAAAAAGAGATCATCAAGGCGAGCTATCAGGTGACCCTCGCCCTGGTGGCGCTGGTCATCATCTTCTCGGCGGTCTGGGTCGGCTTTTATCTGGCGAAAGGAATCACCGTCCCGCTGACCAAACTTTCCGAAGCCACCGACGCCGTGGCCCGTGGCGACCTGTCGGTGACCATCGACCTTCCGACCGGCGCCGACGAGGTGGGACAGTTGGTCGAAGCGTTCAACAAGATGACCCACGATCTGCGGGCGTCGGAAGAGCGTATCCGCCAGGCCTATCGCGAACTGACCGACGCCAACGTCGAATTGCGCCACTGGGGCCAATATATCGAAGCCGTGCTCGACAACGTCGCCGCCGGGGTCGTCTCCATCGACAAATCGGGCGCCGTCACCACCATCAACGGTTCCGCCGCCCGGATGCTCGGCGCCATCCCCGACGACGCACGGGGGAAAAACTACAAACGCCTCTTGGGCCGGTCGGCGTTGGCCCCGATCCGCGACCTCTTCCGCGACATCCCGGCCACGAAAGTCCAGTCGGCCGAGCGGGAACTGGAAATCCGGGTCGACGGTCGGCGACGGACGTTTAAGACGACCCTCTCCACCCTGACCGATCACGAAGGGAACTACCTCGGCGCGGTCATGGTCTTCGACGACCTGACGGCGCTGATCTCCGCCCAGCGGGCCGAAGCGTGGCGGGAGATGGCCCGTGTGGTCGCTCACGAGATCAAAAACCCGCTGACCCCCATTCAGCTCTCGGCGCAACGGATGCGCAGGAAGTTCGAAAAGGAGGCCCCCGACTTCCCCAAAGTTTTCGACGACGCCACCAACACCATCATTCACGAAGTGGCCCAGATGAAAAATCTGGTCGACAAATTCAGCCTGCTGGCCCGAAAAGGGGACGCTCCCTTCGACGAGACCCGCCCCCCCGGCGACGGCCCCGAAACTCTGGCCGACGTCAGCCTCCTCGACCTGACGCCTGCGCCGGCGCCGTTGCACGACGTCATCGAAGAGGTGGTCAATCTCTATCGCGACGCCACCCCCGGCGTCGAACTGCTTACCGACCTCGACCCGGCGGTCGATCTGGTCAACATCGACACCGAACAGATCAAGCGGGTCTTCGCCAACCTCGTGAAAAACGCCATCGACGCCCTCGGCGAACAGGGGACCGTTCGGCTGGCCACCAAACGAGCGGGCGACGGACGTTCGGTCACCGTCACCGTCGCCGACGACGGCCCCGGCATCGCCCCCGAAGTGGCCGACCGGATCTTCCGCCCCTACGTCTCGACAAAGCCGACCGGCGCAGGGCTCGGCCTCGCCATCGTCGCCCGCATCGTCGAAGACCACGGCGGGAAGGTGACCGTCGCCAAAAACGATTCCACCGGCGCCACGTTCGCGCTGACGTTACCCTTGGGGTGAAGAGAAAAATTCCGGCCGAGCTACAACCTGCTGATCATATCTCTCCGGCGATGAGTTCACTTTCGCTCAAAAAAATCCTGGGCGATGCGTTCATGACTAAGGAAAAAAGGGAACTCATTGTCATCACCGACCGGACTTCGGTGTAGAGGGCGCGTAAAGCGATCGAAAAATCGGTCAAGTGGTCGTTGGCAAGAAATGTTCGAGAGAAGATACCCTGTCCGATATATCGCCATTGAATAAACGACCGCCCCGGCTATCCGAAGAAGAACCCGAGGATTCTTGTCACCGGGGCGGAACCTTTTCTCTCCCTCCCCTTCCCCTTCTCTGGGTGGTAAAATGAGGGGATGAAGAAACGACGCATTATCGTGGTCGATGACGAGGCCAACATTCGGGAGACCCTCAAAGACGTCCTCACCGACGAAGGGTACGAGGTCCTGACCGCCGACGACGGCGAATCGGCCTTGAAGCTGGTCCAGTCGGAGGCGCCCGATCTGGTGTTGCAAGACATCTGGATCCCCGGTATCGACGGCATCCAGACCCTCAAACTCTTGAAAAACGCCGACCCCGACATCGAGGTGGTCATGATGAGCGGACACGGCGCCATCGACACGGCGGTGAAGGCGACCAAGTTCGGCGCGTTCGATTTTATCGAAAAGCCCTTCTCCATCGACCATCTGTTGCGGGTGGTGGCCAAGGCGATGAAGAGCCGCAAAGGGCGCCTCGCCCGCCGGCGTTCGGCAGGGTTCACCCCCGGCTCCGGCTCCGACCGGCGCTTCCTCGGCTCTTCCCGGGCGGCCAAGCGACTCCAACGGGCCATCGTCACGGCGTCGGAAAAAATCGGCCCGGTTCTCTTGGCCGGTGAGGAGGGGCTCGGCAAACGATACGCCGCCCGGATGATCCACAACCTCTCCGACCGACGGGACCATCCCTTCATCGAGATCAACTGCGCCGAATTGGACGCGGGGCAGTTCGAACGGACCCTCTCGGCGAAAGCGGCCCGATCCGGTTCCCGGTTCGCCTTGGCGGCGGGGGGGACCCTCTTCTTCGACGGCCTGCAAAAGCTCGACCCCGACCTGCAACCGAAACTGGCCGCCGCATTGACCGCCGCATTGGCCCAAGCCGACGATGGCGACGACGTGAGGATCGTCGCCTCTTTCGCCGACCCGAACGGCAAAGGGATCGACGAAAGTCTCTTCGGTCTCCTCGACGAAGCGGGGGAGCTGATCCGCCTCACGCCGTTGCGCAGAAGAAAAACCGACATCGCCGCCTTCGTGGAGCGATTCGTCGATCTCTTCGCCGACGAGTACGGCAAGCATATCGAACAGATCGACCCGGAAGCCATCGAAACCCTCAAGGAACTGCCGTGGCCGGGGAACATCGGCCAGTTGCAGGCGGCCGTCGAAGGGGCGGTGCAACGATGCGAAGAGGGGGAACTGACGCTGACCTCTTTCGACGTCGTCGCCCTCGGCGACCCGACCCCCGAACCGGCGCCTCTTCGCAAGAACGGCCAGCTTACCCTCGCGCCGCAGGCGAAACCGGTTCCGACTGCCGGCGAAGCGTTGCGCCAGAAAACCCTCAAAACCAGTCTCGTCCTCTGCGGTCAGGGGCTCCACTCCGGCACCCGCACCGGGCTGATCCTTTCGCCGTTACCCCCCGACACCGGGGTGGTCTTCGCCGACATCACCACCGGCGCCAAAGTCCCGGCCCGGATCGAATATGTCCGTTCCACCGAATACGCCACCACCCTCTCGAACGGCCATGTGACGATCAAGACCATCGAGCACATCATGTCGGCGTTGGCGAGCTATCAGGTCAGCAACGTTCAGATAAAAATCGGCGACGAAGCCCCGATTATGGACGGATCGGCCCTTGAGTTCTGCTCCCTTATCGAAGACGCCGGACTCGAAGAACAAGACGCCCTCGTCGATCCGATCCGGCTGACCGAAAAAATCGTCGTCGGCGACCCGAAAACCGGCCCGGCCCTTATCGCCGAACCGGCCGACACTTTCTCGGTCGATTTCCTGCTCGAGTACCCGGCCCCCATCGGTCGGCAAGAGCACACCTACGCCTTCGACACCCCCACCACCTACAAAGAAGAGATCGCCCCGGCCCGGACCTTCGGCTTCATCGACGATGTAAAGGCGCTCATGGAAGCGGGGCTCGCTTCCGGCGGGAAACTTTCCAACGTCGTCCTCATCGGCGAAGACAAGGTCTTAAACACCCCCTTGCGCTACCCCAACGAACCGTGTCGCCACAAGATCCTCGACCTGATCGGCGACCTCTATCTGTTGGGTCGCCCGGTGTTCGCCAAGTTCACCGCCATCAGAAGCGGACATACCCAGAACATCCAGATGGTCAAACGGATCGAACAGGCGCTTGCCCACCCCACCAAAGCCCGCGCGGTGGCGGGACGCCGGTGATGAACGATACCTTCCACGACGCCCCCGTGCGGGGGGTGGCGCTCGCCTCGGGACGGGGGAGCAACTTCGCCGCCTTGGCCGACGGCGCGCGTGCCGGAACGTTACCGATCACCTTCACCCTGCTGGTCACCGACAACCCCGAAGCCGGCGCCATCGGGGTAGCCGCGAAACATGACATCCCGGTCGTGGTGGTGAAACGAAAAGATTACGCCGACCGGGCGGCGTTCGACGCCGCATTGGTCGAGACGGTGTCCGGGGAACGGCCGGAGCTGGTCTGCCTGGCCGGCTTCATGCGGATACTTCCCCCCACCTTTTTGCGAGGGGTCGGCTCCCCGGTGGTCAACATTCACCCGTCGCTTCTCCCCTCCTTCCCCGGCCTGCACGCCCAGCGGCAAGCCCTCGAATATGGGGTCAAGATCAGCGGCGCCACGGTTCATTTCGTCGACGAAGGGGTCGACACCGGCCCGATCATCCATCAAGCCGCCGTGCCGGTCCTCCCCGACGATACCGAAGAGAGCCTCTCCGCCCGCATCCTGGTCGCAGAACATACAATCTACGCCGAAGCGATCCGACGGATCGTCGCCGCAGGACGGCCCCTCACCCGATGAGGTGGCTATCACTCGTCACGCTGCCCCTTTTGATCGGCGCCGCGTCCGCTGTCGCCGGTGAGACGACGGCCACTTTCGAAACGAAGTTCGAGAAGATCGTGACCCTCTCGGCCCGGTTCACCCAGACGTTGACCTCCAAAGGATTCGGCGCCACGGGCGTTCGCACCGGGACCGTGCGTCTCTTGCGGCCCGGTAAGATGCGGTGGGATTACGACGAGCCGAAAGGGAAAGTGGTGGTGGCCGACGGCGCGTCGCTATGGCTCTACGAGCCGGAGGAGAAGCGGGTCTATCGCCAGTCGGAGGGGGGGCTTTTAAACGGCAAATCGCCTGCGCTCTTTCTGGCGGGGACGGCCCCTTTGGCCGCGCTGTTTGACATCACGCCCGTTCAAGGAAAAAATGGAAAGACAACCGCTCGGGAAGCGACCTTTCGGTTGATACCGAAAGAACCACAACCGGGATTGAAAGGAATGTTGTTAACCCTGGCCGACGACGGAACCCCGGTCAGTTTGACCGCCGTCGATCATCTGGGCGCCAAAAACCGTTTCGACTTTACCGACGTCGTGGCCGACCCGCCATTGGCGACCGGTATTTTCAGCTTCACGCCGCCCGCCGGAGCGCGGGTGGTGGAGGCGCCGACCCGCTAAACGGGTCATGCAAGGAGTAACATGATGAACCTGACCCTTCACCTGCTGACTTTGACGACGGTGGCCACCCCCGAAGCGGCTTCAAGCCTGCTCGACAAAATCGTCAGCGGCGCCTCGTTCGGCCTCTCCGCCCTTCTCGTGCTGGCGGTCCTTATTGTGGTCCACGAGTACGGCCACTTCATTTCCGCCCGCATGGTCGGGGTTCGGGTGGATAAATTCTCCATCGGCTTCGGGTCGGCTCTCTATTCGCGGGTCTATAACGGAGTCGAATATATCGTCGGCTGGATTCCGTTGGGAGGTTACGTCAAGTTCTACGGCGACGAATTCGACGCCGACAACTCCGACGATCCCGAACACTTCCTCAATCAAGCGGTCTGGAAGCGATGGATCATCGTCTTCGCCGGCCCCTTCTTTAACTTCGCGCTGGCGGTCGCCATCTTCATTCTCGTCGGCTTGGCCGGAGTCCCCACCCCCACCATGACCGTCGAAGAGCTCAGTCCCGACGCCGCCGCCGCCGTGGCCGGGTTGGCGCCGGGGGATACGGTGGTCGCCGTCGACGGGGCGCCGGTGAGCGACTGGCTCGCCATGGCCAAAGCGCTCGAGGCGAAAGGAAAACGACCGATCACCCTCGAAGTGACGCGGGATAATCGCCCCGAAAAAATCGTTTTCACCCCCGATTTCGTCGGACGGATCGGGGTGATATTCTCCCAAACCGGCGAAACGGCCGAGCCGGTCATCGGCGACGTGGCGCCGGGCCGCCCCGCTTTGGCCGCAGGTTTCCTGCCGGGAGACACCATCGTCGAAATCGGCGGCGTCGCCACCCCCGACATCAAAAGCGTCGTCGACCACATAAAGAACGCCGCCGGCGCCGCCACGCCGGTTACCGTTTCGCGTAACGGCGCCCGACTCATCCTGACCGTCACCCCGACCAGCGAGCTGAACATCGGTTTCTTCCCGACCGTCGCGTCGGTCCACTACGGCCCCATCGACGCCACCGTCTACGGTTTTCAGAAGACTTGGGAGGGGAGCGAACGGATATTCTCCTCCATGCTGATGTTGATCAAACGGGAGATTCCTGCCAACCAACTGGCCGGTCCTATCGGCATCATGAAGATCGCCGGTGACGCCGCTTCCGCCGGATTCGTGACCCTGCTTAACTTTATCGCCCTCATCTCGATCAACTTGGGGATTCTGAATCTCCTCCCGATCCCGATACTCGACGGGGGTCATCTGGTCTTTTTCACACTCGAAGGGCTGATGGGACGACCGGTGAATCTCCGCATGCAGGAGATGGCCCAACAATTCGGCATCGTGGCGTTGATCAGCCTGATGGCCTTCGCTTTCTACAACGACATCGTCCGTCTCTTGTCGTAGGGCGATCCGGTGGAGCGAACCGATAAAGAAGAGCTACTTCGGGCCATCGCCCTCGGGACCGGCGACCTCGACCATTACCAACGGCTGGCCACGCTCCTGCTCGACGAAGGGGATCACGAAGGGTTGTTGACGCTCTGGCGGGAGTGTCCTTTCGCTCAAGAGGGGAGCGACGTCGACCGAGCGTGGGTCGCCTACGAATTGGGGCAAGCCCTATTCCTGTTGGGGCGGACCGACGAAGCGGGGGCCAACTTCATTGAAGCGGCCGATCTGGCCGATACTTTGGAAGAAGCCCGCGGTTCCGAACTCCCGGCTTACGCCCGCTATTTCGCCTGCAAATCGATCGTCGGCGCCGACCGGGAACAAGGACTCGTCGAGGCTCAAAAAAGTATCGACGCCTTCCTGCGCTTCCTTGACCGGGACGCCGACTACGCCACGGCGCTTGAAGCCCATTCCTATCTCGGCGAACTCTACGCCCTGCTGGGAGACGACACCAAGAGTCTCGCCTTTCACCGCCGCTACCTCGCCCTCGCCGACGACGGCGACGCCGAAAACCGGTTAAGCTCCCTTATCGGCGTGGCCGAAGCGTTACGCCGCACCGGCGAAACCGCCGCCGCCATGACCACCCTCGACGAGGCGTTGGCCATCGCCCCCAGTAAAGGAGAGGGGCGTTCCGGCATCCTCATCGGTCAGGCGTTGATCAGCTACGACCGAGGCGCCTACGCCGAAGCGCGCGAAATGCTGGAAGCGGCCATCGACTCCGCCGGGTTCCGCCAAGGGGGAGGCGCCCATACGGTGGTGGCCGAAGCCGAAATCCATCTGGCCGCCGTCTCGCTTCGTGAAGGGGCGCCCCGAAAAGCGTTGTCCCTCATCGACGTCGGCGTCCGTTCTCTTCCCGAGAAGCATCCGCTCCGCATCCACGCTCGACTCGTCGCCGCATCGTGTCGCGCCACCCTGCGGGAGCCGGAGAAAGCGGCCCCCCTCTACCAGTCGATCATCGACGACCCCGGCGCCGAAGCCGACCAACGCCGCGAAGCCCAAGCCGGGCTCGCCTCCTTGACCGAAGGGTAACCGGGCTCACACGCCCCGGGCCGACGCCCCCCAGATAATCTTGTGGAGCGGCAGGTTCAACCGGGCGTTGATCGCTTCGTCGATCATCCATTGGGCCACGATAGCCGGATCGAGAACGCCCCAGACCGGGGAGAGGAGCCGTTCGACGGTGACCGGGATGAGTCCCGACCCGATGACGACCATCGCTTCGTCGAAGTCGGCCCGGTCTTTCACGACGAACTTGATCTCGTCACCCGCCCCGAGGAGAGAGAGATTCTCTTCCAAAAACGTCCCCCCGGCGCCGGAACCGGCCAGTTTATAGTCGACGATATACGACGCCCGCCGGTCGAAGGGGAGGAGATTGACGGCGCCGTTGGTTTCGACCAACAGCCGTCGTCCGGCGTCGATCAGTTCGGTTATCAGTTCGCCGACGCCGTCGTGGATGAGGGGTTCGCCGCCGGTCAGTTCGATCAGATCGACCGGCCAGGCCAGAGCGGCGGCGATCAGTTTTTCGACCGGCGTCGGGATCCCCTCCCCTTTGGCGGCATATTCGGTGTCGCACCAGTCGCAGGCGAGATTGCATCCGGCCAGCCGGATAAACCCGCAACGTCGCCCCATCCGGGTCGATTCGCCTTGCAGGGAGACAAAAAGTTCGTTGACCGGCAGGTCGGTCACGCCTGCTCCGTTTCGGCCGATCGTTGTTCGGCTTCCAACCGGACGCAGGCTTCCCGGGCGGCGTGCTGTTCGGCCTCTTTTTTCGTCCGCCCGCTTCCGCCGCCGTACCGTTTGTCGTTGAGATAAAGGGCGACGGTGAACTCTTTGGCATGATCGGGCCCCTCTTCGCCGACCAGCCGATAGGAGGGAGAAAGAGCCCCTTTGAGCAACCGTTGCAGTTTCCCCTTATGGTCGAACTCGTCCAAGCCTTCGATGGCGGCGTCGATGCGGGGAGCGAAGATCGGCAAGAAGATGTCGCGGGTCGGTCCGTATCCTCCGTCGACGTAGACGGCGGCGATGACCGCTTCCATGGCGTTGGCCAGCAACGACGGTTTCTCCCGTCCGCCGGAGTTGATCTCTCCTTTGCCGAGGAGGAGGTAGCCGCCGATGCCGAGGGTGCGGGCGGTGTCGGCCAAGGCCTGTTCGTTGACCACCTGCGCCCGGATGCGCGAGAGGCGCCCTTCGCGGAATTTCTGTTCGTGGGCGACGATCACTTCGGCGACGATCAGGTCGAGGACGGCGTCGCCCAAGAATTCGAACCGCTCGTTGTCGGGGACGTTGGGATCGGCGCATTCGTTGGCCCAACTCCGGTGGGTCAGCGCTTTGTTGAGCAGGTGGATGTCGTTGAACGGGCGCCCCAGACGGTTCGCCAGCCGGTTCAGCTCTCCGCTCCGTCCTTCGTCCAAGGTCATCGGCCTATCAGGCCTCGGGCCGCCCGAACACCAATGCGGCGTTGACCCCTCCGAACCCGAAGGAGTTGGAGAGGACACAGTCGATGTCGGCTTTCACGGCGACCTTGGGGGTATAGTCGAGGTCGCAGGCCGGGTCGGGATTGTCGAGGTTGATAGTCGGCGGGATGATCCCCCGGTCGATGGCGAGCATGCCGAAGATCGCTTCGATACCACCGGCGGCGCCGAGCAGATGCCCGGTCATCGACTTGGTGGAGGATATCTTTAACGTGCGCGCGTGGTCGCCAAATGCGCGGTGTATGGCTCTCGTCTCGATGGCGTCGGCCATGGTGGAGGTGGCGTGGGCGTTGATGTAGCCGATCCGGTCGGGGGTGATCCCGGCGTCTTTCAAGGCCATGTTCATGCAACGGACGGCGCCGTCACCTTCGGCGGGGGGGGCGGTCATATGGTAGGCGTCGCCGCTCATACCATAGCCTTTGACGGAGGCGTATATTTTGGCGTCCCGCTTGGCGGCGTGAGCGCGGCTCTCGAGCACCACGACACCCGCCCCTTCGCCCATGACGAAGCCGTCCCGGTCGTTGTCGAAGGGACGGCTCGCTTTTTCGGGATCGTCGTTTCGTTTCGAAAGGGCTTTGGCGGCGGCGAACCCGGCGATGCCAAGACCGGTGATGGCCGCTTCGGCGCCTCCGGCCACGACCACGTCGGCGTCGCCCCGTTCGATGATCCGGGCGGCGTCGCCGATGGCCGAAGCCCCGGTGGCGCAGGCGGTGACGGGGCAGTTGTGCGGCCCCTTCCGCCCGAAGTAGATCGAGACCTGCCCGGCGGCGAGATTGGAGAGGACCGACGGAATAAAGAACGGCGACACCCGGCGGGGACCACGCTCGTGCAAGGTGAGGGTGGTCGCTTCGATCTGCGGCAGACCGCCGATGCCGGAGCCGATCATCACGCCGGCCCGTTCTTGTTCTTCGGCCGACATGGTGGTGAAGTCGAGCCCGGCGTCTTTGAGGGCGAATCCGGCGGCGGCGATAGCGAAGTGGATGAACCGATCCATCTTCTTCACTTCTTTGCCGTCGACATAATCGCTCGGTTCGAAGTTTTTCACCTCTCCGGCGAATTTGACCGGATAGTCGGTGGCGTCGAAATGGGTGATCGGGCCGATGCCCGAGGTTCCCGCGACGAGCCGCTCCCACGTAGCCTCGGTACCGATACCGAGGGGAGTGACGAGGCCGAGGCCGGTGACGACAACGTTTTCCATGCCGTGGCGCTTACAAAAAACCGGGGCCGACCAATCCGTATCGACGGTGCGGTCGGCGACCGGGAGTTAGTTGGAGTGGGCGGTGATGTAGTCGACCGCCTGTTTGACGGTCAGGATCTTTTCGGCGTCCTCGTCCGGGATTTCGATGTCGAAAGCCTCCTCGAACGCCATGACCAACTCGACCACGTCGAGGGAGTCTGCGTTCAGGTCGGTGTCGAACTTGGCGTCGGAGACGACTTTGGCTTCGTCGACTTCCAACTGCTCGACGATAATCGCCTTGACCTTTTCTTCAATGGACATGGACCTGTTCTCCTGATGAACACTCGTTATTGCGACGGGCCATTCTACCTTGTTCCGGTTTCCCAGCCAATCACTGTTTATCGATTAATAAACGCTCATGCCGCCGTCGACGGTGAGCGTATGCCCGGTAATATACGAAGAATCGTCGGAAGCGAGGAATAGCGCGGCTTTGGCCACTTCGGCCGCTTCGCCGAACCGGGCCAGCGGGGTGGCCCCGATGACGCCGTCTTTCACCTTTTCCGGCAACGTGTCGGTCATGTCGGTGACGATAAAGCCGGGGGCGATGGCGTTAACCCGAATGGATCGCCCTCCCAATTCTTTGGCCGCCGACTTGGTCATGCCGATGACACCGGCTTTGGTGGCGGCGTAATTGACCTGTCCGGCGTTGCCGGTGAGCCCCACCACCGACGAGACGTTGACGACGCTGCCGCGCCTTTGTTTCATCATTACCTTGGCGGCGGCCTGCATCATGGTGAAGGCGCCTTTCAGGTTGGTGCGAACGACGTCGTCGAAGTCTTCTTCTTTCATCCGCGCCAGCAATCCGTCGCGGGTGATCCCGGCGTTATTCACCAGCCCGTCGGCGCCGCCGAATTTTTCGACGCACCGGTCGAAAACGGCTTTGGCGAAGTCGATGTCGGCCACGTCGCCTGCCATCCCTTCGACCTCGACCCCTTGGTCGGCCAGCTCGTTGATGAGAGAGTCGAGGGGGGTGGAGCGGGTGACGAGCAAGAGCTTGGCCCCTTCGGCGCCGAACAACGTGGCGATGGCCCGTCCGATGCCCCGTGCGGCGCCGGTGATGATGATCGCTTTACCCTCAAGCCGTCGCATGGGAATCCTCCGCCAAGGTGGCGATGTCGCCGGGGGTTCCGGCGGGCGCCACCGGGATGCTCTTGTCGATCCGCTTCATCAGGCCGGCCAAGACTTTGCCGGGGCCGACTTCGACGGCGCGGGTCACCCCCAAGGCGCCGAGCCGCTTCATGCTCTCGACCCACTGGACGCAACCGGTCACCTGGGCGATAAGCCCTTCTTTTATCTCGGCGCTGGTTTTCGAGATCCCCCCGTCGATGTTCCGCACCACCGGGGTGGTCGGGTCGGCGAAGGCGACCGATTCCATGAAGGCCGACAAGCCTTCGCGGACGGTTCGCATGTAGGTGGTATGAAACGGGGCGGAGACGGAAAGGGGGACCGCTTTTTTGGCGCCTTTCTCTTTTATATAAGGGAGGAACCGCTCCAGGTCGGCGCTCATCCCGGCGACGACGGTCTGCTCGGGGGAGTTGAAGTTGGCGGCGAAGACTTCCCCGTCGAAACCTTGCAACGCTTCGCTAATCTGGGCGGCGGTGAGACCGATGACGGCGGCCATCCCTCCGTCTCCCACCGGGACGGCGGTCTGCATCAGCTCGCCGCGAGTTCGCACCATCCGAACACCGTCGGTGAAGCTAAAAGCCCCGGCGGCGTAGCAGGCGGAGAATTCACCGAGGCTGTGCCCGGCGACGGCGACGGGGGTCAAGCCGGGGGTCGTCTCCCGGATGACGTCGAGCGCCATGGCCGAGAGGGTAAAGAGGGCCGGCTGTGTGTTGGCGGTCAGGTTCAGCGAGTCTTCCGGCCCTTCTAATATCAGGCTCTTTATGTCGACGCCGAGAGCGTCGGAAGCTTCTTCCATCCGGGCGCGTGCGGTCGCGGCGGCTTCGAGCAGTTCGCGCCCCATGCCGACCGACTGGGAGCCTTGGCCGGGAAAGAGAAAGGCGGTATGAGAGGTCATGCGGATGGTGTCCGTGTAAAGAAAAGGAAAGAATTAACCATAATGGGATGACGATGTCAAGATTCCTCCCCTTTCGGGGTTGGCACAAGGTTTGTAACGCATTAGAATGGACGAGGTTGGTCAATCTATTGTCGGTTCGAGGTGGTAATGATGTCGTTCACCCGTTTCCTGTTCGCCGGTTTGGCGGCGGTCGGTTCATTTCTGACGACCGGGGGGGAGGCGCGCGCCGATGTCTTTATGGTCAAAGACGCTCGTGGGGTGGTCTATTTCACCAACGAAAAACCGTCCGGCCATAACGAACGGGTGTTGAAACGATATACCTTCTCCAACCCGTCGCCGGTCGCAAGCCGGTCGTCGAAAGTCGCCTCCCCCGCCTATACGGGGCGGGGCGAGTGGCTTCGAATCGATTATCGCCAGCGCGGCGTTGCGCCACCGGCTCGACCCGGCGTTGATTAAAGCGGTGATCAAAATCGAGTCGGACTTCAACCGTTATTCGGTCTCCCGCAAGGGGGCCAAGGGGTTGATGCAACTAATGCCCGATACGGCCCGCGAGATGCGGGTCAGTCGCCTTTTCGATCCGGCGGAGAATATCGAGGGGGGCGCCCGCTACCTTCGCAAGATGCTGAACCGGTTCGGCGGGAACCTGAAGCTGGCGTTGGCCGCCTATAACGCGGGGCCGACGGCGGTGCAACGGTACGGGGGGGTTCCTCCCTATAACGAAACCCGCCGCTATGTCCGCAAGGTCTGGAACGCTTACGGCGATTACCGGGGGGGGCGGTTGGCGATGCCGGGTGATCAGGTCGCCAACTATTATACCTACGTGAGCGATACGGGGGCGCCGGTCTATACGGACCAACCGCGCGGGCGTCAAATATTCGTCACCGACTGACAGGCGAAAGCCCGTTCTTTCCAGCCGGTTACCCATAAACAGACCGACGCCTTCGCCGCCTCATCCATGACCGGTTACGTGGGCGAAGGCCCCCACCGTTACTTTTGAACGCCGCTCCGGGGGTAGGTGGCTCCCCCCGTTCACCGCTCGCCGATGTCGATCCGTGGTTTTAGCTTCGCCAGCGCGCTCTCCACTTTCACTTTGAGCATCTCCGGGTTGAAGGGTTTGACGACATAATCGTTGATCCCCTCTTTCAAGGCCAAAACGATATTCTCTTTGTGCGCCTCGGCGGTGACCATAATGACCGTCACCTCCCGGTTAATCCCCTCTTTCGTCCGCAGGAGCCGCAGAACCTGCATACCGTTCATTTTCGGCATCACCCAGTCGAGCAAGACGAGGTCGAACCGCTCTTCCTCTAACGCGGAGAGGGCTTCGTAACCATTCGTGGCTTGGGAGACTTGCGTAATCCCCCAGTCGGCAAGATGACTCCGAAGAATTTGGAGAATGATCTTGCTGTCGTCCACCAAGAGAATCCGCTTGTCTTCGTTCATGGCCTCTTCGAGGGGTCGTGAACCGCCTCTTCCATGACGATGCCGTAGGCGTCGGCCGCTTCGGTGGCGGCGCGGCATTTATCGATATCGACCGGTTCGGCGCAGGCGAGGGTTCGCTCGTGCATCAGCCGGTTCAGCTCTTTGGCTTGCGGCCCCATCCGAAGGGCTTGCGAACCGAACTGGAACATGGCGTACACGATAAAAAGGGTGGCGACGGCGAGGACGGCGATAATGACGTTACCGCTATACTGTTTCTCGGGGGCGCCCACCGGAATCTGATCGACCATCGTTACCTGTCTTTGCTCAAAGGGTGATTGAAAAGTCCATTATAAGGCCCATCGGCTCTCGGCACAAAAAAAGGAACCTGCCCCCTTCACCCCCTGAAGCGTTTCCGCGTAAAAGGCCCCCAAGCGGTCGAAGCCTTCTTTGCCTTTGATCGTTTCTCTCGATCGATGGAGGCCTTCGTCCGGTGTCGCGTAGCCCGCTTCAGGCTCTCGGGGCGGACCACGCATGGTCGTTAGGGAGTCAGATGATGGGTTCCATAAAAAAGGGAGGAACCTTTCGGTTCCTCCCTTCGATACGTGTTCGATCAACGCCGGGTCGGATGGACGCCGTGGCTGGGGGAGAGGATCGGGTTCTTCTGCGGCGCGACCGGGAAGTTGTCGTAGAAGAGGTTCTGCACATGGTTCCCCTCCACAAAAAAGAGCCACCGTTCGGCGAGGCCACCCGCCAGCATCGAGAGAAGGGCGACGATCAACAACGACCCGCTCTCCCCTTTCATAAGGGGCATGTAGCCGACCATCAGGATGATGATCGGCAGGATGAAATGGACGCCGTAGACGACCCACCGCATCATGCCGATTTTTTTCTTGGCGTCGGCGTCGTGATACTCCTTGGTGTTGTAATGCTCGTAGGAGCGTACCGGTGTCGGTCAGCATGATCTCGTCGGAGCGGAAACCGGTGGCGGTTCGCATGTTGGTGGCCCGCCAGGCGGTGTCGTTGAACCGATAGGTGATCCCTTTCACCAACAGCGCCACCGCCGTGAAGCCGAGGGCGGCCCGGACGACGGTGAGGATCATCGGGGCGGGGGCGCCGGTCAGCTCGAAGACCGTCCCCAACCCGACGGCGCCGGTGGCGAATCCCAACAGAACGAAGTTAATCGGGGTCAACGGGGTGGCCCATTCCCGAATCGATTTCACCACGGCGTAGATCATCCCCTGCGCCACCGAAAGCCCGATTCCCGAGGCGACGCCAACGACCCCGACGATGGTCCGCAACGGGCCGGTGACGCCGACGAGGGTCATGAGGCCGTAGAGGACCACGAGACCGAGGAACACCGGGAGCAAAAGCGCTTCCCGCGAGAGCCACGAATATTTCCATTGAGCGAAGGCTTTGACGGCCCGCTGTTTGTTGTGCAGATGGAGAAACGACGCTCCGGCGCCCGCTCCTCCGAACGCGGCGGCGACGGCGCAAGCGGCGGCCACTTGCCAACTGGTGACGCCACGGTCGGCCAAGGGCGAAACGAGCTCTCCCCCGACGAGAAAAAAGAAAAGCCCCTGCCCGGCGCCGGCGAGGACGGTGAGGATGATGATGGACCATTCGGGACGCATATTCGTTTCTCCTTAACCGGCCGTTGCGTGGTCTTCGTAACCGTCGGTCGGTTCTTCGCTTAAGGGGCGGGCTTTGACCATGGCGCCCGGCATGACGGTGATCCTGTCGGCTTGTATATCGTAGGTGGAGCGGCGGTGCGGCAGATAATGGTTGGCCGGATTGGCGCCCGATTCGGGCATCATCTGGTACCCCTGCTTATCCAGAATCGCTTTTCCGGCTTCGCTGGTCGGATCGTTGACGTCGCCGAAGATGCGGGCGCCCGACGGGCAGGCGATGACGCAGGCCGGTTGCCGCTGCTCTTCGGGGAGGTTCTCGTCGTAAATTCGATCGACGCAGAGGGTGCACTTCTTCATGACCCCTTCGTGGAAGTCGAACTCCCGACAGCCGTAGGGGCAGGCCCACGAACAATATTTGCACCCGATACATTCGTCGTAGTCGACCAGCACGATGCCGTCTTCTTGCCGTTTGTGGCTGGCGCCGGTGGGGCAGACGGAAACGCAGGGGGCGTCGACGCAATGCATGCACGACTTCGGCAGATGGACCACGTCGACGCCGGGGAAGACGCCGACTTCATAGGTCTGCACCCGGTTGAACCAGACCCCGTCCGGTTCTTTGCCATAGGGGTTCTCTTCGGTGAGAGGCCCGAACTGCCCGGAGGTGTTCCACGATTTGCAGTTGACGGCGCAGGCGTGGCAGCCGACGCATTTGTTCAGGTCGATGACCAGAGCCAGTTGACAGCTCATGTCAGTTTCCCCCTTTCGTCTTGGAGGTGTAACGCAACTGCGTCGCCGCAGGGGGGATGTGGGCCGGTCGTTTGAGCGGCTCGAACTGGGGCCAATGCCCCTCTTCGTCGGCTTTCCAGACCCGCACGCGGAGGTCGTACCATCCGGCTTGCCCGGTGATCGGATCGGAGTTGCTGATTCGTTCTCCCGGTTTCTCCGGGTTGTCGATCTCTTCGCTGATGACGTGGTTGAGGAGGAACCCTTTCTGGGCCTCGTCGGCGTCTTTATCGAGGTTCCACGCCCCCGCCATTTTGCCGATACCGTTCCAAGTCCAGACGGTGTCGGGCTGGACGGCGTGGGTATATTTCAACTGGACTCGAATCTTCCGTCCGTGGGTCGATTCAACCCAGACCCAATCCATATTCTCCAGCCCCAGTTTCCGGGCCATGATCGGGTTCATGTAGAGGAAGTTCTGCCCGATGATCTGCCGCAACCAGGCGTTCTGCGAATCCCATGCGTGGTACATCGGCATGGGGCGCTGGGTGATGGCGTGGATCGGATATTTCTCGGTGTCGGTCATGGCGTCCTCCAACGGGGGATACCACGTCGGCAACGGATCGAAATATTTCAGGATGCGGGCCTTCTGCTCCGCCGTGGCGGGCCGCTTACCTTTGCGCTGTCCCTTGGCGGCCAGTCGGAACCGTTGCAACTGTTCGGAATAGATCTTCATGATGATCGGCTCGTTGAACTTGATCAGCTTATGATCCATGGCCCAATTGAGGTACCCCTGATTCAGGTTCCGCATCCACTGATGCCCCTCTTCCAACTCCAGCCGGTAGAAGCAGTCGTTCTCGATATATTTCTCCCACTGGTCCGGGTTCGGGTACCCGACGATCTCGTCGGTTCCGTCTTCGCCCCGCCAACCGGCCAAGAAGCCGATCGACTTGTCGGGCAACGGCGAGAAGTTGGTGACGAAGTCTTTATAGTCTTTAAAAAGCGGCGTCCCGTCGTCGTCGCAGAACCCTTGCAGGCCAAGCCGATTGGCCAGCTTGATGAGGGTCTCTTGGAAGGGCTCGCATCCTTCCGGTTTCGGCAAGATCGGCTGGCGGATCGAGTCGACCACGGCGTCGAACTCGGAGATGGGGCGGTCGAGCAGGCTGATGACGTCGTGCCGCTCCAGATAGGTGGTGTCGGGCAACACGAGGTCGGAATAGGCGACCTGCTCGCTGAAGAAGGCGTCGCTGCTGACCATGAACGGAATTTTGTAGGTCCCGTCTTCTTTTTTGGCGGTCAACATCTCCAGCATGCCGGAGGTGTTCATCGACGAGTTCCACGCCATGTTGGCCATGAAAATGATCAGCATGTCGATCTCGTAGGGGTCCCCCTTATAGGCGTTGGTGATGACGTTTTGCAACATCCCGTGGGCCGTCAGCGGGAACTCCCACGAATAGGCCTTGTCGATCCGCACCGGGCCCCCTTCGGCGGTGACCAACAGGTTGTCGGGGCTGGTGGGGAAGCCGAGTTCCGGGTTGGGCAACGGGGTGTTCGGCTTGATGAGCGCCGGGTCGTCGATAGGCTTGGGGCAGGGGGGATCGGGCGGGGGAACGGCGGTTTGTGCCGGAACCCGCCGGGACGGTCGATGATGCCGAGGCACATCATCAGGCTCGACAAGGCGCGTGCGGTCTGGAAGCCGTTACTATGCGCGGCGATCCCCCGCATGGCATGGACCGACACCGGAGCGCCGGAGATGCTCTTGTGATGGACGCCATAGACGTCGGTCCATTCGATGGGCAACGTCACCCGTTCGTCCCGGGCGATGACCCCCATTTCGAGGGCGATCCGTTCGATCTGCTCGGCCGGGATCGTGGTGATCTCGGCGACTTTGTCGAGAGGATAGTCGGCCAAGACCCGTTCGGCCAAAAGCTCGAAGGAGGGCTTAACGGTCTTGCCGTCGGGAGTGGTGTAGATCCCCGCGAGGGCCGGGTTGACCCCTTTGGTTCCGAACTTCGCCGGGGCGTTGGTGTTGAGGTCCCAGACGTAGTTGAGCTGACGGTCGTTGTCTTTGAACTCCCCCTCTTGCCAGAAGAGCCCTTCGTCCTCTCCCCCTTTGTCCATGACGACCAGTTGCGCCGCGTTGGTGGCGGTGGTTAAAAACTCACGGTCGTAAAGTCCGTTCTTTATGAGGACATGGAGCATCCCCATAATCAACGCCCCGTCGGTTCCGGGGCGGACCGGCATCCATTCGTCGGCGGTGGCGCCGTAGCCCGATTGGACCGGGTTGACGACGACCAGTTTGCCGCCCCGCTCTTTCAGTTTGCCGATGCCCATTTTGAAGGGGTTCGAGTCGTGATCCTCCGCGACGCCGAGCATCAACAGATACTTGGTCCGGTCCCAATCGGGGCCGCCGAACTCCCAGCCGGTGCCGCCGACGGAGTAGATCATGCCGGTGGCCATGTTGACCGAGCAGAATCCGCCGTGGGCGGCGAAGTTGGGGGTGCCGAACTGTTTGGCCCACGTGGAGGTGAGAGCCTGCATCTGATCCCGCCCGGTGAAGAAGGCCAGCTTCTTCGGGTCGGTCTCACGAATCTTTTTGAGCCGCGTGCCGAGAATGTCGTAGACCTTCTCCCAGCTGATTTCTTCCCACTCGCCGGCGCCCCGTTCGCTCCCCTCTTTTCGCAGGAGCGGTTTCGTCAACCGGGCGGGGCTGATCTGTTTCATCAACCCGGCGGAGCCTTTGGCGCACAAGACCCCCTTGTTCACCGGGTGGTCGGGGTTCCCTTGGATATAACGGATCTTGTCGTTCTCCAAGTGAACCATAATGCCGCAACGGCAGGCGCACATGTAGCAGGTGGAGAACTTGATATCCTCCCCCTCTTTTAGCTTGTGGCCGTGGACTTCTTTGACTGTCTCGGACATGGCGCCCTCTTTCGTTAACGTTCGGCTCGGCGAAACGGGAGTCGTTCCCATACACTTTTCTTTATATACAAGACGAGTGTGACAGGACTTCCCCTCAAAAATCCAATCGAAAATAGGAATAACCGTATCCACTAAGATGTATGGGGGAGAAAAGGGATTCAAGGGGGGGTATCCGCTATACTGGTGGGATCGAACAACGCGACACAGGGGGGACCATGAGCCATATTCCCGGAGCCGGTCCGGTGGGGCGAAAAATACTGACGCTCTGGCGACAACGATACGGGGCGCGCGTAAAAGAACTCGAAGAGGCGGGAACGTTGCCCGACCGGTTGCTCTCGGCGCAAGAGGAGGTCGGGCGGCGGTTCGACGACATTAAAGCCCGGATGGAAAAGGAGAACCCGCTCCACGATCACCCGACCATGCTCGACCGGATCGACTATTATAAGTTGGTCGAGTCGGATGCGTGGGACGAGGTGGTCCGTTCGATTCCCGCGCCGTGAGGTGGCGACCGTGGAACAGACCGACCCGAACATCATCCTCCGCCAACGACTCTTCACCCTGACGCTGATCTGGGCGTCGATGACCATCAGCGTCGGCGCCTACATCTTGGCCCTCTACCTGCTCGACCTGAACTCCGCGCTCCCCTTCGCCCCGGTCGACGAGAGCGAATCGACGATCAAAATGGCTCTTCTCCTCATGGCCGCCACCGCCGGCGCGTCGACTTTCACTCTGCCGGGGATGTTGCTGAAGCCGCATGCGCTGCGAAACCGGCTTCGCGCCACCGATACCGACCCGATGAACCTCGACCTCGTCCGGTTGGGGACGGTTCTCTTTCCGCAGTACCAGGTGGTCGGCATCATCCGATGGGCGACGGCGGAAGCGGTCGGGATGATGGGGCTGATAATGGGATTGCTCTACGGGCTCGGACTGCCGGTCTACGGCTTGCTGATCGTCTCGGCGGCGTCGCTGGTCGCCACGAAACCTTCTCGGGAAGAACTCGACCGGCTGGCTACGTCGGTCCGGGGGATGTAAACGTCACACAAGGGAGATAGCGATGGGAAATCCGATTGGATGGGTGGAACTGGTCACCGAAGACCCGGAAGGGGCCGAGCGTTTTTACACGAGCCTCTTCGACTGGAAGGTGAAGGTCGAAAAGATGCCGGAATGTGGCGATACTCCGGCGTTCGACTACCGGACCATCGACACCGGCGCCAAACCGGGCGGGGGGATCATAAAGACGCCCCAACCGGGGATACCGAACCACTGGTCGGTCTACATGGAAGTGGCCGACATCCAGCAGGCGGCCGCCAAGGTCAAAGAGCTGGGGGGGACGCTCTACCGAGAGCCTTTCGAGATTCCCCATGTCGGCTGGATCGCCGTCGCCGCCGACCCGCAAGGCGCCGCGTTCAATATGTGGCAAGCCGCCCCGATGGAAGACCGGGGATAACGGCCGCTTCGCACGACAACGCCCGCCCTCGTGATCGAGAGCGGGCGTTTTTTTTCGACCGTCATTCAACGTCTCACCGTCGACAACCTGCGCGGCGGAGCGCACGTCTCGTGGCGAAAACCAGCCGCAAGGCTGTTAGGCGGTGGTATCGACCACTTTGGCGCCGGGGGCGTTTTTCGTCACCGAGGCGATCCCCTTTCTGCACGCGGCCGGAGTCTCGTACATCTCGCTTTTGCCGATGACCTGATGGTTCCCGGCTTTCAGCACGAAGTAGGGTTTTCCATTCCGTGCGGTCAACGCGGAGAAACGCTTCTCTTCGGTTGCGTTTTTCATCACCGACGCGATTCCGTTGGTGGCGCCCGATTTCCCTTTGTACCGCTCGCTGGTCAGGATGATCTCGCCGTTTCTGGCGCGCAGGTTGAAGTAGAACTGACCGTTTTTGGCTTTTTTGATCTCAAACGTTCCGGGCATCGCAAACACTCCCCTCGTGAAATTATAAAACGCGGATACTCCATCATCCCGATTTGACCGCGTCTGTAAAGGAGAAAATGCGATCCGTCGGGCGTAAAGAAGCGTTATCGAACCAAGCGCCGGCGGAAGAATCCGAATGGTGAAGCGGAGTGCGCACGCGCGTACGTGAGCGTTTCACGCCCGGATTCGACAACCCGGGTGGTGCCGGTGGCTTATCAACGCCCGGCCCGCGCCCGTTTCCGAGCGGCGATCATCTCGGCGTGGGTGATGCGCAACAACGAGGCGAGTCTTCGTATCAGCGCGTCTTCGTGTACGCTGACCACCCCGTCGGCGTCGATGACGTTCCACGCGGTCTCGACGATGGCGATCTTCTCTTCGACGGTGAGGCGTCGGTTGGCTTCGGTGGTGATTTCCCAATAGTCGGTGGCCTTCTCCCGGTGTCGCCCGGCTTCGTCGACGGCCTGTTCGGCTTCGCTATGATCGAGCCGAAACCGGCTGACCACGGCGTCGACAATCACCTGCCGTTCGCTCTCGTCGAACCGTTCGTCGCACCGGGCGATCTCCAACAGCAACGCGGCGGTCAGAGTCGGCAGACGGGTCTCCTCCTTCTCGTCGCCACCTGCCAGCGCCCGCAACAGTTTCGACAGCATTACGATCCTTTCATCCGTTCGTGCAACATCCCGGGCCACCTGGTGGAGGCTGGTACCGCCGTGACTGGGCGGCACCTACGTCGGCCAGCCGCAGGCGGTCGGTTCCACGTTTCAGCGTTGATCCCGCCTCCAGTAACGCCAACTCCTCGGGGTCGTCGGCGCAATGGCGTTCGAGCGCACGGGCCACCGCGCCGCATCCCGGGCCGGGGGGGGCTACGACTCCCCAGAGTTTCGCCAGCTCACCGGTCATCGCCCCTTCACGGTCGAGGATACGGCAGAGAAGATCGGCCAACGTCCCCCGTTCGCGCCCCGCCGCTTGGGGTACGGCCAACGCCAATACCTGCAACAGCGCGGGGAGAACGATTCGTTCGGGATGAGCGTACAGCCGACCGGCGCTCGTCTCCATCGCCTCCCATCGACCATAGTTGAAGTGAAAGAGGATATCCCCCACCAAGGCGCCCGGCGTCCAGTCGGCGGTAGGGGGGCCGGGAGTGACGCGGCGTCCCTTTCGTTCGACGAGGTCGCGATAGACCGCCTCATACCGTGCGACGCACTGTCTCGCGGTGAATCGTTCTTCCACCGTCGTGCGCGCGCGTTGTCGCCACGATGCGGTGTCGGCCCCGGTGACGGCGGCGATCGCTTTACGAACCGCGTCGATCACTTTCGCCCGGTCGTGACCCGGCGCGGTGAAGCCGTCGACGCCGTCGGTGACGATCTCGGCCAAACCACCGTCGTCGGCCACCACCGGAATGGCGCCGCTGGCCATCGCTTCTAAGGCGACCAGACCGAACGGCTCCACCACCGACATCAGAAAAAAGATATCGGCCTTCCGATAGAGGGCATCGATATCGTCGCGGGGACCGAAACTGTTCGAACAGTTGGTCTCCTCCGCCTGCCCGTTACCGGC
>CALOCG010000005.1:0-9623 GCA_942491805.1 Nitrospinota bacterium | reverse complement strand
GCGAGACGCCGTCGCATTTATTCCATACGTGAGGAGTCGCGGGAAAATGGGGTCAAGTCTAAAGTGATGTTGTTGGTGATGGTGTGCGCGGGTTCACCTTCGGCGCCAATCCGGCTTTCGCCGGGCAGTATCATTTCTTCGTGGAGAACGCCACCGACACGAAAATCGCTCGACCGGGAAGCTTCCGAAGACGGGGAAACTTGGGGTACGTTCGATCTCGAGTTGGGGATCGGCGACGGTAAGACGATCAAGCTGGTCTGGAACGACTCCACCGACGGTCAGTCGTGCGAACAGATGCTCAAAGCGATCTTCGCCGACGGTTCGGAGAGAAGATGGACGTGTCCAATTTCGCGAAGACCTCGACGACCCGATCATCTTCGAGTAATCGTCACCCCTGTGGCTTTCGGCGATGTCTGGTCGCGCCGGAAGCCTGAGTGGGGGCGTTAGTTGCCAAGTTCTTGCGGCTTTCAGCAACTCTTTTTTCTTTACATTCATCCTTTAGGCTGGCACAAACTTCCTTGACCAAATCACATAGCTTTAACGCAGAGACGTGTTCATGAGTGAATTGGTGACGAGCCATATAGCCTTGGTTAATATCATCTAGGGTGATAAATGGCGCGACAAGGGTGGAGTAGTTTTCGTGCACCAATCCATTTCTAAGCTCATCATATATTTGATTGCGAATAGTGAAATAGCCAAGAATCTGAGTGTGATCTTTGTGTGCATGACGTGCAATTTGTTCAAACATCACGAATCGACTGCCTTTTTCTACGTTTAGTTTTGCAATTTCTATCAAGTGGTCAAAGTTAGATGCTTTAGCCATTTCTTTCTGAATGTAATCGGTCAGCGTGCTGTTTTGTCGAGCTTGGCTCAAGTATAGGCAGTCAACAAGATTCAAATAGCTTGCTTTAGAATAATTTCTAAGCAAGTCCTTAAATCTCAGGCCATCCTTTTTCCGGGGATATCGATCTCGTGATATTGAGGCAATCAAAGCTAGAATCGCAATCGTCGCTTCCTTCAGATATTTGCCATTGTCGATCATAGACAACTCCAGACACTTCTCAGCCGACTTTATATAATCGGCAAGATAGTCATCCAACAGCTTTAATGGCAACATGATAACGGTCTGTGAAGGCCCCCTTTCTAAAACCGCACACCCACCACCCCGGTGAACTGACCATACGTCCCGACGTCGTTGGCGATGACCGTCCGTCCATCGATCCCCATGACGAACGGGCCGAAGGTCATCAGTAACCCGCCACCCCCCATGACGCCGATCTCGGTGGTTTCGCTGGTGGTGTATCCTTTGCCGGTCAGCCGCGACGTGATGGCGGTGACGGCGCCGTTGACGTAGGGTTGAAAACTCCGTTTGCCGAAATATTTGCGGGCGCCCAGATACCCCTCCCAGACGGTCCCTTCCACGCTACCGGTATTCTCCGATCGGCCCCAGCTATTCTTCGCCGATTGCGACCAGCTTCCGCCGATCAAGATGTGGGCCGGCCAGTCGGCCAGGGCGATATCGAACTCTCCCCCCATCACCGTCTGACGCGAAGCGTCGCCGCTCCCGTCGCTGACGCTGATCTGCCATTTGTTCGAATCCATGGCGCGGACCCCCGGCAGGAAGAGGAGGTGAAACGAACTCCCGTCGGCATCCGGCAACGGCGTCGGTTCTTCGGCGAAGGAAGGGGGGGCGACGACGATAAGTATGAGCGATACGATCCACGGTTTCATTATCTTTCTCCCCACTCCGCCGTCGGCTGGAACGATATCCCCCCACGCGGGGTGAACCGTCCCTCCACCTTCAGCCATTTCGGTTGAAGCAACGTCACCAGATCGTTGGCGATCCGGTTGACGCACGACTCGTGGAACTCCCCATGCTGGCGGAACCCCATCAAATAGAGCTTTAACGACTTGCTCTCTACGCAGAGTCGGTACGGACGGTAATCGATAATAATCGTGGCGAAATCGGGCTGGCCGGTGATCGGACAGAGGCTGGTGAACTCCGGCGCCTCAATATGAATGGTACCGTCCACCCCGGCGCCGTTTTGCGCGGCGTCGGCGAAAGGATTGGGGAACGACTCCAACACTCCGGCGTCGGGTTGGTCGTAGGTGTAGCGGGTCGAGCCGGAGCCGAGCGCTTTCAGATGGGATGCGTCGTCTTTCATCGGGGTCTCTCGTCTTGTGACCGGTGGTTATTCATACTAGTATAGCGAACGTTCGAAAGGGAGAAACGATCATGGGTCTGCGTATGATTCGTGGGGGAGGGGAGACCACCCCCCGGCGAGGCGACGGCCCCTCTTCGACCCGGCGACTCTTCTTCGCCCTCGACCTTCCGGCGCCGATCAGGGAAGAAGTGGCCCGTCTGGTCGCCAGCTTCGATCTCGCCCCCGCCGAGGTCCGGCCGGTGAAACCGGAGAACCTTCATATCACCCTGAAGTTTTTGGGAGAGCCCCCGGTCGCTTCGGACGAAGCGCTCATCGACGCCGCCCGTGCGGCGGTGACCGGCATTTCCCCCTTTTCCCTCGCCATCGAAGGAGTGGGGCTTTTCCCGAATCACGATAAGCCCCGCGTCCTTTGGCTCGGCGTTACCGGCGATATCGAAAAAACCCAGTCGTTGGAACAGACGTTGACGAAGCATCTTTCGGCTCTTGGTGTCGTCCGGGACGAACGGAGCTACACCCCCCATCTGACCGTCGGGCGGATCGTCAGCGACAACGTCCGGGGACGGCTCGTGCGGCTCGTCCGGGAGCGGAAAGGGGTCGGTGTCGGCATCATGCCAGTCAACAGCGTCACCCTCTATGAAAGCGCCCTTCACCCCGATGGATCGGTATATCGCTCCTTGGCCGCCATCAAGCTGAAGGGGAAATAATGATCAAGCCGGACGAATCGCCGACCGATAGAGAGACGAATCACTCTTTCTATGGACGAATCATGGACGGCATCGGACAACGGCTGGCGCGGTTAGGGCGCGATCTGCTGACGGCGACGCTCCTTGCGTTGCTGTTGGCGCTGGTATCGCGGGCGACGTTGGTAGAGGCCAATCAGGTCGTCTCCGGTTCCATGGAGCCGACCTTGAAACAGGGGGACTATATCCTCGTCAACAAGGCCCGTTATGGGCTGCGGCTCCCCTTTTTGCGCGCGCCGCTGGTCGAATGGGACCTCCCCCATCGGGGCGATGTCGTCACCTTCACTCCACCGGCCAGCTATCCCGACGGCGAAGGACGGCTCTTTATCAAAAGGGTCGTCGCCCTTCCGGGAGATACGGTCTCCGTGAAGAAGGGGGCGCTCTACGTCAACGGTCAACGAGCCGCGGGCCCCTCCCCCTATCCGTTGCGCCACGGCCAATGGAGCGAAGTTTTGACTGATAGGGGCTTGCATCCCATCGGCCCCTTTTCCGTCCCCCCCGGCATGGTCTATGTGGTGGGGGATAACCGAGAGAACAGCCACGACTCCCGTTCATGGGGGCCGTTGCCTCTGGCCAATATCGAAGGGAAAGCGATGTTGATCTACTACCCGGCCACCGGGATCGACGGTGTTCGGCGCATGGGTTCGTTGTGAAGTGGATCTGACGCTTCGCCATCAGGTCCTCCCGCCGCTCGAAGCGGTCTCCCTTTTTATCGTAGCCGCCCAAAAGGAGCCGGGACTCGTTTGGCTCGACAGCTCCCTCGCCGGAGGCGCCTACGGACGATGGTCCTATCTCATGCGCTCCCCGGTCGTCACCCTTACCGGCGCCGAAGGGCGATGGCGCCTCCATCATGGCCATCGGGATGAAGAGGCGACCGGCGACCCCTTCGACCTGATCGAACGGATGACTCTTCGGACCACCCGGTTTGAACCACCACTGACCGATCCCCCCCCCTTCACCGGCGGAGCGGTCGGTTTCCTCGGTTACGGCCTCGCCCCCTTCGCCGAACCGACCTTGACGTTGCAAGCCCCCCCCCCTCCCGAAGGGGATCTTTGGCTCGGGTGGTACGACCATTTCATCGCCATCGATCATGAAACCGGGCGGGTCATCGCCGTCGCCTCCTCCCCCAGCGACATGGCCGAGCTGATCGACTGGGCCGCTGCGGCCAGAGAGATCGCGCCTCCGGCGTCGGTCGAACCGCCGTCGATTTCCTTCACCCCCGACACGACCCCCGACGACTATCGGCGCGCCGTTGACCGGGTGCGCGAATACATCGCCGCCGGTGACGTCTATCAGGTCAACCTGTCGCAAAGATTTTTAGGCGTCAGCCCCCTTACCCCCGCCGACGCGTGGCTTTCGTTGCGACAGGGTAGCCCCGCCCCTTACGGCGCCTACATCGGGCTGGCCGAGGGCGCCCTTCTCTCCACGTCGCCCGAGCGGTTCCTCGTGGTCGACGAGGAAGGGAAGGTCGAGTCGCGCCCCATCAAAGGAACCGCCCCCCGTGGCGCCACCCCCGAAGAAGATCGAGCGCAGGGGGAAACCCTCGTCGCCAGCGAAAAGGATCGGGCCGAGAACGTGATGATCGTCGACCTGATACGGAACGACCTCTCCCGCGTCTGCGCCCCCGGCAGTGTCGAGGTTCCGTCGTTATGCCAGCTCGAGCGGTTCGCCACGGTCTTGCACCTCACCTCCACCGTCACCGGGGCTTTACGCGAAGGGATCGGATTCGCCGACCTGATGCGCGCCACGTTCCCCTGCGGATCGGTGACCGGCGCCCCGAAGATTCGGGCCATGGAGATCATCGACGAACTCGAACCAGCCCCCCGCGGGGCCTATTGCGGCGCCATCGGCTGGCTGGGGCGGAACGGGGCGATGGAATGGTCGGTCGCCATTCGTATCGCCCTTAACCATCGGGGGGAGTGGCGGTATCATACGGGGGGAGGAATCACCTGGCCCTCCACCCCCGACGGGGAATATCAGGAAACGCTGGTGAAGGGGGAAGCCCTTCGGGAAGGATTGGGAGGATGAGTCTGCTGATCGGTGGGAAGCTGTTCGAAGAGGGGAGTGTCCCGATCGACGACCGGGGCTATCTTCTGGGGGATGGCCTCTTCGAGACCATCCCCGTCGAAAAGGGCGCCCCCCGGTTTTTGGATCGGCACTTCGCCCGGCTCCGCCACGGCGCCGAGGTGGTCGGCATACCGCTCGACTTCGACATGCGCGATCTCAATCCTGCTCTCAGAGAGCTGATCGCCCATAACGGCGTGACCGAAGGAGTTGTCCGCTTGACCCTCACGCGAGGCGCGGGGCCACGCGGGTACGCTCCCCCTCAACCCTCCACCCCCCGATGGATCGCCGTTGTCGCCCCCACCGAACCGACTCCCGAACGGTGGTACGACGAGGGGATCGACCTCTACCCTTCCACCTATCGCAGGGACGAAGTCTCTCCTTTGACCGGGGTTAAATCGACCTCCGCCCTCGACCGGGTGATGGCGGCGCAAGAGTATCGCTCCCGTGGCGCCCACGAAGGGCTTTCGCTCGACACCACCGGCAGAGTCTCTTGTTGTGTGGCGGCCAATATCTTTTGGGTGCGGGAGAAGAAGGTCTATACCCCCGCGACGGCCTGCGGCGCCCTGCCGGGCGTTACCCGTGGGGTGATTATCGAGAAAGCGATGGAGGCCGACATCGCCTGCGCCCAGGTGAAAGAGGGGCCGGAAGCGTTGGAAGAGGCCGATGAGGTGTTCATCACCAACGCTCTTGTCGGGGTGGTTCCGGTCCGGTCGATCACCGGCTGGTTCGGCCCGAAAGCGCCGGGGGAAATGACCGACCGTATCGCCAAGCTCTATCGAAAAGCGCGGGCCGCATCCTGAAGGAAACGGCCCGCCTTACGGTCAGTCGTTTTTGTCGGCCTTGCACCACAGGGCAGCAACCACCACCGCGTCGAGGGTGCCGAGGAAGATAAGGGCCGCTCCGGCTTGGGCCATCAGCGCAAGCGATTCTTTGGCTTCATGGGCGCCCATGGCCGGGACGTTGGTCGCCACCATGGTCCAGAAGAGGGGATAGAGCAACGCCCCCAACCCGACGGCGGTGGCTCCGGCCGCTTTCAGCGGTGTCGCCACCCGGGCCAAGCCGAACATCAAGACCAACGCCAGCGATGCGGCGCCGAGACCCATGAAATGTTCGTGGGCCCGTTTCAAGTATTTCCACCCCTTTTCGGCCAGCTTCTCCGCTTTGGCCGCGTCGCCCGCCACGGTCGGGTTGGCCATGGCGGTTTCCTTGAAGCTTGCGATGATGGCGTCTTCTTTGGCGCCGAAAGCCATGCCGTGCATCTCTCCTGCGACCAGCGCCAGAAGGGCGAAAAAGAGACCCGCTGCAACCGGGCGAAGGGTAAACGTTTCCATCAGATGCTCCTTGCTTGTCCATCGTTCGTACCGGCGGCGCCGACGAGTGGAATATAGCACGGGCCAATTCGTGCAAATGTTAAAAATTGTTTCGACAAAGGGAACTTCGTTCCATATAGACCTTGCCTCCTTCCGGCTTTTCTCTGCTATCATGATGGCGTTACCTTCTGTTTCATCATTCATTGGGTTGATGGAACGGGCGGAGAGAATCTCAAAGCGGAGGCGGATGTAATAGAGATGCGACTGCTGAAATTCCTTTTGCTGGCGATGGGTATGACGGTTTCCCTTGCGACGGGCGCTCTGGCCCAGACGGCCATCGAAGGGGGAAACGGCCTCTTCTTTGTTGATAAAGCCAAGACCATCGGCGACGGCGCCATCGGCGTCGGTCTCTCGTTGGCGAACCAGCGCTTTTGGCTCGGTGACAATCCTGTGACCGAGACGGTCTATGCAGGTTCGGTGACCGCCGGGTTCGGCGACCGGTTCGAATTCTCCCTCGCCGCCCCGTACCGGAGCCAAGACCCCGACCGGGGCGACACCGTTTCCGGCATGGGTGACGGTATGGCGAAAGCCAAATATGAGCTGCTCCATCATCAGGAATTCGGCCTTCGGCTCTCGGCCGCCGCTTTGCTGACTCTCCCGTTGGGGGACAAAGACAAAGGGCTCGGGTCGGGGCAGGCCTTCCCCGGCGTGGCGTTGCTGCTCGATAAGGAATACGAGAATGTCACTTGGAGCTTTAACGCAGGCTACGTCGCCGCCAACAAAACCGAGCTGGGATACGACCCTTACGCAATCTGGGCGCCGGGGTCGAGTGGTTCCCCATCGAGAAACCGCTGGCCCATATCGCCGAAGTCAACGGGCAAGGTCTGGTCCGATATCAAGCAGGGGCGCGACGACAGCACCACCTATCATCTGGGCGCCCGCTACTACATCAACGATAACGTCTCCGCCCACGCGGCCTACGGTTCGTGGGGAGGGGGGCAATATTCGAGCTATCGCTATCTGGCCGGCGTGACCGTCGGTGTCGGATTGGGACGCAAAGCGACCGAGGCCGTCTCGACCGGGCTGATCAACGAAACCGGCCCCGCGCCGGTGGTTCCGGTGGTCGTAGAGGCTCCCGCCGCGCCGGTGATGACCATCACCCTCGGCACGGCGCTGTTCCCCTTCGACAAATCGATCCTGACCGATGACGCCAAAGCGGTGATCGACGCCAACGTGGCGATACTCAACGCCCATCCCGAGGTGAATATCGTCGTCGAAGGGCATACCGACTCCACCGGCTCCGAGGCGTACAACCAGAAGCTGGGGATGCGTCGGGCTCTTTCGGCCAAGAAATATCTGGTCACCAAAGGGATCGCGCCGGAGCGGATAACGCCGACTACCTTCGGCGAGAGCCGTCCGGTAGCCGATAACGCCACCCGCGAGGGACGAGCGAAGAATCGCCGGGCCGATTTCGTCATCCAAGACGAATAACCGGTTCGTCCGATGCGCGCCGACGACCTCATGAGAGTGGGGTCGTCCGGCGGGTCTAAGAGGGGACGTTCTCCTTCTGCACGCCCATTGGTCTGCGCCATCGAGTTGCGCGTGCGGTCCGAAGCGGCTCGTCGTCTTCCACAAAGATCTGGAAGGGTTCGGCCGCGTCGGTGACCGGTCCGGTTTCGAACTTCAGCAGCTTCGGTGTTACGTAGCCCACGGGTTTGCCGTTTTCCACGATGATGCCCACCTTACGGTTCTTTTCCGTCGGACGGTCCAGGGCCTCCGGGCTCTTCATCTCTGCCAGGATCACGTTTTGGGGACATGTTCATGGCGTCCAGAGCCCCGGATCGGTCCCAGCACCTTCAGGGCCCGGTCCGCTCCCACAAAGTCCGAGACAAATTTGTTCTTGGGCTGGGTCAGGATCATCTCCGGGGTGTCGAACTGCACCAGCTGGCCGCCCCGGAAGATGGCGATGCGGTCCGCCATCTTGATGGCTTCGTGGATGTCGTGGGAGACAAAGACGATGGTCTTTTTCAGGCGGGCCTGGAGCCGCATGAATTCATCCTGGATCTGGTCCCGGTTGATGGGGTCGATGGCCCCGAAGGGCTCGTCCATCAGGAGGATGTCCGGGTCTGCGGCCAGGGCGCGGGCCACTTGCCCACGCGCTTCTGCTGACCGCCGGAGAGTTCGGCGGGGTATCTGTCGCTGTAGGTCTCCGGATCGAGCTTGACTATTTTTAAGAGGTGGGCCACCCGGTCGTCGATTTTTGCCTTGTCCCACTTGAGCACCCGGGGGATCATGGCGATGTTTTCGTAGATGTCTTGTTTGGGAACAGGCCGATCTGCTGGATCACGTACCCCATGCTGCGCCTGAGCTGTACGGGGTTGAGCTCCCGAATGCTGCGGCCGTCCACCAGGATGTCCCCGCCGGAGATATCCTCCAGCTTGTTGGTCATGCGAAGCAAGGTGGTCTTGCCACACCCGGAGGGTCCAGGAAGACCACAACCTCTCCAGGTTTGATCTGCAAACTGATGTCCCGAACGGCGGGGACAGCGTCTTGGCCGTTCCCGTATACTTTTCTTACATTTCTATATTCAATCATCTGGTTCCTGCGGCGTTAAAACAAATCGTGGTGATTCGCCTAAGCGACGTGTCTTTTGAGGGAATGGTTTTCGAAATTTATTTTTAACTCAATAGATCATGGATGCATTTCATATCACATGGAATCCATTGAACACAATAGGATAATTTTCATTTCCAAAGCATGGTTCGTGGGTAAAAGGAATGATATCGGTTGCTTTTCGGGTCTGTCGGGGCGGGGAATATATATTTAGCTCGAAGCTTTTTTATGATTCTACAGGGAACAGATGCGATAAAATGATTTGGGTTCAATGCATGGGTGGCCCTTCCTTCCATGGCCTGAATCCATTTAGACTAGGTTTCCTGCCGGGGTGATGGAAGCCCCAATCTCCCTGCTGTTTCCATCCTTTCTGATAACAGACCGTTACCCAGGGCATGCACCCTGCATCATGGACCCGTCTGCCAAATGCCTGCCCATTCGGGTGCTTTCCTTAATTCCATGTTGAGAGAACGACCATTACATTGTAATGGCATCCTCATATTTCTAAGAATAGGATTCTTGATCCGTGCCTTTAAAGGTAAAAGCGACACATGCCTTACGGGCAGCAGGCCCCGGAGCCGGGATGAGTTCTCCCGACTCTTTCGGCATGGCTCAAGGAGTGCTTCCACGCCTGGGCGCGTTGTCTTTTTGAATTGATATAACAGTAAGGGTACACATCACCATGTTGGAAAAAATGTTTGTCGGGACCAACATGATCATCGGCTCAA
>CALOCG010000004.1:0-19050 GCA_942491805.1 Nitrospinota bacterium | reverse complement strand
CACCGGCGCCAGAACGATCCGTACGCCGGGGAAGCGACGTTTGAGGGTGCGGATCATGTCGCGGATGACCGCGCCGGTGGGGGAGGTAACGATGCCGACGTTCCACGCGATGGCAGGTAACGCCCGTTTCCGTTGGTCGGCGAAGAGCCCCTCTTTTTCGAGCTTCTCTTTAAGTCGCTCGAAGGCCGCCTGCAAAGCGCCGAGACCGGTCGGCTCCATCGAATCGACGATAATCTGATAATTGCCCCGCTGTTCGTAGACCGTCAGCCGCCCTTGCACCAATATCTGATCGCCATCTTTCGGGACGAACTTCATCTTCGAGCGGGTTCCCCGCCACATCACCCCCGATATCTGCGCATCGGCGTCTTTCAGAGTGAAGTAGGCGTGGCCGGAACCGTAGACCTTGTAGCCGGACAATTCCCCCTCCACCCAGACACGGGAGAACTCCCCTTCGATGACCCCTTTCAACGTACGGGTAAGGTCGGTAACGGAGTAAACCGTTTTGCCGGGGATTTCTCCGGGCGCCACGGTTTAGTCGAGACCCCGCTGGGTCTTGTAGGCGGTCAAGGTGTTGGTCAGCAACATGGCCCGTGTCATCGGGCCGACGCCGCCGGGGACCGGGGTGATGGCGGAGGCTATGGGGAGGACTTCGTCGAAGTCGACGTCTCCGCACAGTTTGTCGCCGACTTTCGTGGTTCCGACGTCGATGACCACGGCCCCCAGTTTCACCATGTCGGCGGTGATCATCTTCGCCTTGCCGACGGCGGCCAGCAAAATGTCGGCCTGTCGGGTGACGGCGCCCAGGTCTTTGGTGCGGGAGTGGGCCACGGTCACCGTGGCGTTCCGGTTGATCAGCATCATGGCGAGCGGTTTGCCGACGATGTTCGACCGTCCGACGACGACGGCGTGGGCGCCTTCGATGGGGACGTTATACCGGTCGAGGAGTTCGATACATCCGGCCGGGGTGCATGAGGCGAGCCGCGCCTTTTTCTGCGACAAGAGACCGACGTTGGCCGGGTGGAATCCGTCCACATCTTTGCCGACGTCGATCCGGTCGAGAATCGTCGCTTCGTCGAGTCCGCCGGGGAGGGGGAGCTGCACCAGAATGCCGTTGACCGCCGGGTCGGCGTTCAGTTTGTCGATAAGGGCCAGAAGTTCGTCCATCGACGTTTCGGGGGGGAGGTCGTAGCCGAAGGAGGTGATCCCCACCTCTTCGCAATCTTTCTTCTTGAGCCGGACGTAGACCTGCGAAGCCGGATCGGCCCCCACCAGCACCACCGCCAGCCCCGGCGTCTCTCCCGTATCGGCCTTGATCTTCGCCGTCGCTTCCGCCACTTCGGCCTTGATGGTAGCCGCTACCTGTTTTCCGTCGATAATCGTCCCCATCGCTTCGCGTATCCTCTCTTTCGTCCGTTCGTTGACGCTCTTCTCAAGACTCAGTACAATACCCAATCTCGTATTATGGAACAAGAACTTCCGGCTTCCGGGACGACCGGGCCGACAGAGGCGACCCAGACGCATGAACGACGAAGAACGGGAAAAGGGTACCCCCCCCCCCTATCCAGCCGGATCGACCTCTCACCGACATCGAGCGAGAGGCGAGAAAGCGACAGCGAAAAGCGGAACCCGGGCCTTCCCACTCTATGGAAGATCAGGTCGGGCGGGGGAGAACTCCCTATAATTTCACGACCAACGACTGTTCCGACAAGAGCGAAGGGGAAGCCCCTCCCCGTCAAGGAGGGGTGTCGCTTGGCAACATCATGGCCGGGGTCGCCTTGCTCGCTCTCGCCGGAGCCATATGGTTTGGAGGGGTATTCGTCCGTGACCTCTTCGGCCTTGTCGATAAGCTCGAAGGGGAGGTGGCCCAACTGAGCGCTCAACTCGAAGAGCAGCGACACGCCGCCGCCGAGAAAGGGAACGCCGAACTTCGTAGCCAGCTTCGGCAGACTATCGTCACCTTGGAAGAGCTCTCCCGCTCCGGCGATCAGGAAAAAGCGGCCCAAGCCTTAGAGCTGATAACCACCACCCAAGCTGTTTTGGGCGAAATGAACCGGGCCGAAGCCTCGCCCGCGCCGACGCCCGCCCCGACGCCTGCGCCGACGCCTGCGCCGACGCCTGCGCCGACGCCTGAACCGACGCCCGAGCCGACGCCTGCGCCGACGCCTGAACCGACGCCCGAGCCGACGACTGCGCCGACGCCCGCACCGACGCCCGAACCGACCGCCGAGCCGACGCCTGAGCCGACGACTGCGCCGAAAGCCGAACGTCCTTTCGATCCGTTGGCGATACCGGCGTCCGAAACGCCGGTCATCCCGTCGCTGAAACGAGGGGGCGCGCCGTCACCGGTGGAGGCGCCCCATGCGGTCGAACCGTCGCCGATGATCGCCGACGATCCGACCCCCCCGCCGGCGAAGGGGATAGCCGCGCCCGGATCGTCTCAGCCGTGACCGACATCCGATGAACGAGATACAAAACGCCGATTGGGTGCAGACGGTCATCCGCTTTACCACCGATACGGTGGAGGTGATTCGGCTGAAACTTCGGATCATCGGCTTTTCCAACAAACTGACCGGTCTTTACGCCCGGTTGGGGGAGGCGGCGTTCGGGGCGGTCGAGTGCGACGCTCCTTTCACCGAAAACGAAATCGCTCAACGGTTGATGGCCGATATCCGAGAGGCGCAGCGAGAGATTAAAGCGGCGGAAGAGGGGATCGAGGCGATTCGCGCCCTTCGTAACGAGGGAGCCGCGCCGGAGAAGACGGAACCGCCTGAACAGAGGAACGAGTAGACGATGGCGCCGAAACTGTTGCTGGGGCTGATCGTGATCCTGCTGGGGGTCACTTTCGCCGCTAAAAACCCGGAGACGGTCACCGTCGCGTATCATTTCGGCCTTCATTACCAGACCTACCTTTGGGTGGTGGTGGTCGTCTCCTTCGCTCTTGGCGTTGTAATGACCCTCCTTGCGTGGGGGTGGTCGGCCTTTAAGGCGAGCCGCGAAAAGGGACGTCTCAGAAAGCGGATCGCCAAGCTCGAAGAGGAGCTTGCGACCCTTAAAAAACGGCCTCTCCCCGACGAGCCGCCAGTCTATCCGGCAGGGGCGATGCGGGAGAAACAGGCCCTCCCGCCGGTGGAGGAGAAAAAAGCCCTCACCGGAAAAGGGGAGAACTGATGGGCCGAAAAGCATTGAGCCTGCTTCGGGCGGCGTGGTAGCCTGAACGATAGTCGAAAAAAGCGAACAAGTTTTCCGCAGGGGGGAGCGATTCCCCGCTACGGCTGAAGTAGACGGCGGCCCGCCCGTGGGGACGCAAGGAGGTAACCGTTGAATCAGGTCTATAAGAATCTGGCGCTCTGGTTGGTGGTCGGTTTGGTCATCATCGCGCTTTATAACATGTTCAATCAGGCTCCCACTCAAGGGAGGGAGCTTCCCTTCACCACCTTCATCGACGCGGTCGAAGGGGGGAAGGTGGAGGATGCGGTCCTGAAAGGGGATCAGATCTTCGGCAAATACAAAGACGGGACCGGCTACAAGGTTTACGGTATGGATTACCCCGACCTCTTTAACACCTTGCGCAAGAACGGGGTGAAGGTGTCGGTCTTGCCGGAGGAGAAAATCTCTCTTTTCTCGATCTTCATCACCTGGTTCCCGATGCTCCTTTTGGTCGGTATCTGGTTCTTCTTCATGCGACAGATGCAAAACGGCGGCAACCGGGCGATGTCGTTCGGGAAAAGCAAGGCGCGCGTCGTCTCCGACACTCAGAACAAAGCGACGTTCAAAGACGTGGCCGGTATCGACGAAGCCAAAGAAGACCTGCAAGAGATCATCGACTTCCTGAAAGACCCGGGCAAGTTCCAAAAGCTTGGCGGCAAGATCCCAAAAGGGGTGTTGCTTATGGGCCCCCCGGGGACCGGCAAAACCTTGCTCGCCCGGGCCATCGCCGGCGAAGCGGGGGTCCCCTTCTTCTCGATCTCCGGTTCAGACTTCGTCGAGATGTTCGTCGGCGTCGGCGCCTCTCGCGTCCGTGACCTTTTCGAGCAGGCGAAGAAAAGCTCCCCTTGCATCATCTTCATCGACGAGATCGACGCCGTGGGACGGCATCGCGGCGCGGGGCTCGGCGGTGGGCATGACGAGCGGGAGCAGACCTTGAACCAGCTTCTCGTCGAGATGGACGGATTCGAAGCCAACACCGCCACGATTATCATCGCCGCCACCAACCGCCCCGACGTTCTCGACCCGGCCCTTCTCCGTCCGGGCCGATTCGACCGGCAGGTGGTGGTGCCCCGCCCCGACATCGGCGGACGGGAGGCGATCTTGCGGGTTCACGCCAGCAATCTTCCCTTGGCGCCCGACGTCGACGTTCGGACCATCGCCCGGGGCACCCCCGGCTTTACCGGCGCCGATTTGGCCAACCTCTGCAACGAGGCGGCCCTTATGGCGGCTCGTGAGGACGCCGAAGTGGTCGCCATGCGCAACTTCGAACTGGCCAAAGACAAGGTCATGATGGGGGCCGAACGCCGCTCCATGATCATCTCCGACAAAGAGAAAAACGCCACCGCCGTCCACGAAGCGGGGCATGCCCTCGTGGCGCTGTTGCTCCCCGGCACCGATCCGATTCACAAAGTCTCGATCATCCCGCGCGGACGGGCCTTGGGGGTCACCCAGCAACTGCCGGTAGACGAGAAACATACCCATCCCCGCGACTATCTCCTTACCCGTCTGGCGATTATGATGGGGGGACGGGCCGCTGAAGATCTGGTCTTGAGCCAGTTCACCACCGGCGCGTCGAATGACATCGAACAGGCCACCGGACTGGCCCGGAAGATGATCTGCGAATGGGGGATGAGCGAACATCTCGGGCCGGTGGCTTTCGGGTCGAAGGAAGAGCAGATATTTCTGGGGCGCGAAATCCAGCAGCACCGCGACTTCTCCGAACATACCGCCATCGAGATCGACAAAGAGATTCGAAAGATGCTCGTCGAATCGTACGGCATCGCCAAAGGGTTGATGACCGATCATCGAGATATTCTCGACGCCATGACCGAGCAACTCCTCGACGTCGAGGTGGTCGACGGTCACGAGATCGCCGAACTGACCGTGCGGATGTTGGAAGCCAAAGGGGTCACTCCCCCCGACAACGCTTCGTACCATCAGGTTATCGAAACGCGCAAGAAAAGCGCCGCCCCCGACGACAAACCGGAAGATACCCCTCCGCCTCCTGCGCAGGAGGGGCCGACCGCCGGTGGTTCCGATACGCCGCCCGTTCCGGCGCCCTAAACGTTGCGCGCATCGAAAGAGGGAGGCCGACCGGTCTCCCTCTTTTTTTATCTGGCCGGGCGAAGGTGATATTATCATTCCCTTCATCCCCGCAACGGAGCCTTACGCTATGAGAATTCTGGTGGCTAATGACGATGGCATCACCGCGCCCGGTATCGCCGTCTTGCGCGAAGCCCTTATGCCGCTCGGGACCGTGACTGTCGTCGCTCCCGAGACCGAGATGTCGGCCGTGGGCCATGCTATTACCTTGACCACTCCATTGCGAGTTCGCCGGGTCGAGACCGCCGACGGCGACTTCTTCGGCTACGCGGTCAACGGGACCCCCGCCGACTGCGTCAAGATCGCCGTGCGGGAGTTGATGAAAGAGAACCCGCCCGATCTGGTCGTCTCCGGTGTTAACCAAGGGCCCAACGTCGCCACCAACGTCATCTATTCCGGCACCGTCTCCGCCGCCACCGAAGGGGTCATCCTCGGCATCCCCGGCGTCGCCGTTTCGATGGCCTCGTTCACCCGCTCCGACTTCTCCGTCGCCGCACGCTACGCCCGTCTGATCGCCCAACGCGTGGCCGAAGAAGGGTTGCCCGAAGGGGTCTTGATCAACGTCAACGTTCCCGCCGTCGATGGCGACGACATCGTCGGCGTGAAAGTCTGCCGCATGGGGGAGAGCAAGTTCCGCGAAGCCTTCGACAAACGGGTCGATCCCCGGATGGCCGACTACTACTGGCAAGGGGGGGGGATGGTCATCGCCGACGCCGATCACGACGCCGATATCGTCTGGCTGGAGAAAAACTACGTCACCGTCACACCGATCCATTTCGATCTGACCCGCCACGATCTTTTGGACCGGATCGCCGGATGGGACTTTTAGCATGACGCCGAAAAGCTATCTGCGTTGCCGCCGGGGTGTCGAATCCGCACTCGGGACGCTCACGTACGCGCGCGTACGCCCCGCTCCCTCCTTCGGTTTCTCCAACCGGCGCCTGTCTCGATAACGCTTTTCAACGCCATGCCAACACGGCCATGCCAACAAGGGAAATACATCGTATGCGCTTCGTCGTTCGCCCCGCACAGATGACCGGGACTGTTTTGATCCCGGCGTCCAAATCGCACACCATCCGCGCCCTGTTCATCGCCGCCTTGGCCAGCGGAAGCACTCGGATCGTCAACCCCCTCGACTCCGCCGACGGACGTTCGGCGCTGGCGGCGGTCAAAGCCATGGGGGCTAAAGTCGACGTCACCGAACAGGCGTGGCTGGTGCAAGGATTCGGCGGGAAACCAAACCCGATCACCGACACCATCGACGTCGGCAATTCCGGCACCACCGCTCGATTTGTCCTCTCCACCGCCGCCCTATGCGATCGTCCCATCACCATCGTCGGCGACGCTTCGACCTCCAGCCGTCCGATGAAACCGCTCCTTGACGCTTTGGCCAACTTGGGCGCCACCGTCTCGTGTAGCGAGAAGGGGACGTTGCCCGCCACCGTCTCCGGCCCGATCCATGGAGGGGAGACGGCGGTGGTCGGGACCACCTCTCAGTTTTTGTCGAGCCTCTTGGCCCACACCCCGTTGGCCGAAGGGGACTCGACCTTGGCCCTGACGTCGCTGAACGAGAAGCCGTACGTCGAGATGACCCTGCGTTGGCTCGACGATCAGGGGATCGCCTACGAGCGAGAGGGCTTCAGCCGTTTCGTGGTCAAAGGAGGGCAACGGTACCAAGGGTTCGACCGGCAGATACCGGGCGACTTTTCGTCGGCCACCTTCTTCGCCTGCATCGGCGCCATGACCGGCAACGAAGTTCGGCTCACCGGTCTTGATATGGAAGACGCCCAAGGGGACAAGGCGGTCTTCGGTTACTTGGAAGCCATGGGCGCCGAAGTGCGGCACGAAGAGGGGGGGATCGTCGTAAAAGGGAGACGACTGGTCGGCGCCGTTCACGACCTCAACGCCACCCCCGACGCCTTGCCGGCCATGGCCGCCTTGGCCGCGCTGGCCGAAGGGGAGACGAGGCTCGTCAACGTGCCGCAAGCCCGGATCAAAGAGACCGACCGGATCGCCGTCATGGCGGCCGAACTGGCGAAAATGGGGGTCGATGTGGAAGAGCTTCCCGATGGCCTTATCATCCGCGGTGGCAAGACTCCCCACGGCGCCGTCGTCGCCGGTCACCACGATCACCGGATCGTCATGAGTCTGGCCATGCTCGGCAGTCGCGCCGAAGGAGAGACGATCATTGATACCGCCGAAGCGGTCGACGTCACCTTCCCCAACTTCGCCGAACTGTACGCCACCTGCGGCGGACATATCGAGACGATCGACTGACGCGACCTTTTACTATCGGGAGAAAAGCAAAAGCGTCGTAACGCCCCTATCGTTTCGCCGGTCGGAGCGGCATCCGGGCGACCACTTCACCGACGCCGAGTTCGGTCAGCTCGATGGCCGACTGCCAGACAAAACCCCCTTTGACGAAACTGCCGATCTCGCGCATATCGTCAAAGAGCGCTTTTTGGGTCTTGTCGAATTTCGCTTTCCATAGAATCGCGCCGTCGGCGGGGCGGATGGCGGCGACGGAGAAGGCGACGGAGGCCGGGTTCGACGCGGCTAATTGTGTCCCTTCCCGTTCGCCGTAGCGCATCACCCGGCCGGCGAACACCGCATCGGCGTCGATCGCTTGTCCGATGGCGGCGGCGCGTTCGGTTTCGTTCAAGTTCGCCGGGAGTTCGGTGATCGCTTCATCGACCATGGTGTCGGGAATCAGGTTGAAACCTTGCTCAACCAGTTTCGACCGAAACCTGTCGGCGACGATCTCTCCCGATTCGGCCGGCGTATAGCCGATGGTGAAGGTCAGCCCGGTCAACGGGTCGCTGTCTACATGAGGAGGATCGGTGGGGGAACGATCAACGCAACAGAGGGAGAAGTCGAGGACGGCCACACGGGCAAGCCCCCCTTCACCGGGGGTCACCGCTTGAGCAGGGGCCGAGACACCGGCTCGTTCGGCGTCATGTATCGACCGTTGTTGTTGGGTGGCGCACCCTCCCAGCGTGGCGACCGTTATGATGATGAGAACCAAGCCGACGATGGCAAGGGGGACCAAGATGAAAATGAACCCGTCGTCTCTTCGCATCACGAATCCTCCCCATCATTGTTATCGCGGATGAAATGGCCCGATGCGCCGCCCGATTTTTCGCGTAGAGAGACGTCGGTTATGACCATCTCCTTGTCGACCGCTTTCACCATGTCGTAGACCGTCATGAGCGCAACCGTCACCGCCGTTAACGCCTCCATCTCGGCGCCGGTCTTCCCGACGGCGCGGATCGTCGCCGTCGCCGTCACCGTCGAGGCGGTCTCGTCGACGGTTAGGATCAGGTCCACCCCTGTCAGCGGGATGGCGTGGCAGAGGGGGATTAACGCGGGGGTCTTCTTGGCCGCCATGATCCCGGCCAGTTGCGCCGTCGCCAAGACGTCCCCTTTGGCGACGTTCTTATCGGCTATCATCGCAAGGGTGGCCGGTTTCATGCGGATGGTTCCGTCGGCCACGGCGATTCGCAAGGTTTCGTCTTTGGCCGAGACGTCGACCATTCGGGCGGCGCCGTTCTCGTCGAAGTGGGTCAGTCCCATACGGTTCCTATAGCTTAAAGTGAGCCACGATCTGGTCGGCGATACCGTTCACGTCGTCCCGGTCGAAGCCGTCGGCGTCGACGGTCAGATTCAACGACCCGTCGGGTAACGTACCGCCGTGGCCGAAACTTTCCACTATCACTATATCAGCTTTACCGACGAACGCCGGGAGGAGCGAAGCGATGGCGGGGGGCGTTGAGGGACGTTCGAAGAGAGTGATGAGACCGTCCGACGCAAGGGCGGTTAACGTCGCTCCGGCTTGCCGCAACCGATGGGAGTCTTTCCCCGGCGTGTCGGTCTCGACGGTGTGGTGGCTCCGTTTGATGGCGCCGACGCGGAGACCGCGCTCGGCGAGAAGGGGGATCAGTTTTTCGGCCAGGGTGGTCTTGCCGCTCCCGGAGGAGCCGACCAATCGAACGACCGGTGGAAGGGGGTTCATGCGCGATCCGTCGCTATCTCGTATACTGTGAAGATGAATACCGATGCTACCACCGATTCGACGGGAGGGGAGACCCTCCTCCTCTTTTTCGCTTCCCTTCGAGAGAAGATGGGGCGCGACCGGATGACCCTTCACCCCGCCGACGGCGAGACGGTCCGATCACTGGCGGCCAAGGCGGCCCACGTGGCCGGGATCGACACGGAGGAGCTACTCGACGGTCGTCTCATGTTCGCCGTCAACCGGGAGCGGGTCGACGCCGACCACCCGGTAGGGGCGGGCGACGAGGTGGCTCTCCTTCCCCCCCTCTCGGGAGGTCTTTGATATGGCCGAAGTCCGGATGGAAGATTTCGATATCAACGACGAGATTCGCAAGATCGTCGCCGCCGACCATACCACCGGCGCCGTGGTGACCTTCCTCGGAACCGCCCGCGATTTTTCGCGGGGAAAACAGGTGGAGCGGCTCGAGTTCGAACATTACATGGGGATGGCCGAAAGCGAGCTCGACCAGTTGGAAGAGGACGCCGTCAAGAACTTCGATGTCCTCCGTTGCGCCATCATCCACAGGATCGGCGAGATCGCCGTCGGAGAGAACATCGTCCTGATCGTCGTTACCGCCATGCATCGGAAAGCCGCGTTCGACGCCTGCGAATGGGCCATCGACGAACTGAAAGCCCGCGTCCCGATCTGGAAGAAGGAATACTCCACCGACGGGGAGGAGTGGGTCGAGGAGCATCCTTGACCGACCGGTCGCTCATCGTCGCCATCCTCGCCGGAGGGGGGAGCCGTCGCATGGGCGAGGACAAGGCGTTTGTCGAGGTCGAAGGAGTCCCGATGATCCGGCGGGTTGTCGACGCCGTTGTCGAGGCGGGACTGCCCCCCGTCGTCATCGCCCCCCGTACCCCCGCATACCTCGCTCTGGGCGTCAATGTTTATGAGGATATCATCCCCGGCATGGGGCCGTTATCGGGGCTTCACACCTCCTTCGCCGTCACCGACGCCGACCGGGTCTTGCTCGTCGGGTGCGACATGCCGGGAGTCCGTCCGGCGTTGCTTTCGTACCTGGCGTCGCTCGAGATGGGGGAGGCCGACGCCCGCATCCCCTATGTCGATGGGAGGGAACAGGGACTCCTGGCGGTCTATGGGCGAGCGGGGGTCGAGCGGGCGGCGCCGCAGATCGAGGCGAAAGTATTGCAATTCGACGCTTTTCGGCGCGGTTTGAGGGTGAAGCGGGTAGAGGAGGAGGAACTGCGGCGGGTCGATCCCGATCTCGTTTCGTTCGACAATCTGAATCGGCCCGATGAGGTGGCCCGGTGGCGACTCCCCTGCGCGGGGTGATTTGCGGAACAACCCGCATTTGATGCCGAAATGTGTAGCGAGATTCGTCCTGAATTTAACAAAATAGAACCATAAACGATTAAGAAACTGTTTCTAATAGGTTTGAGCCGTTCTATTGGTCGAAAAAATATTTGCCTTGAGTCGAAGCCCTATGCTATAAAGTACCTTCACTTTCGGTTTCTTGGGTCGATTCGACCCTGCCCTAGCGTCACGTTCGACGGTGTGCGATCGCGCACCGCATTAATATAGGGGAGTTTGCACGAATGGACGACTATACTCTCGAAGCTTCGAAAGAAGCTCCATCGCGCAGGCGGTTTCTGGTTATTACCGGATGGTCGTCGTTTCTGGCCCTGTTGGCGGGAACCGGCGCCGCTTTTGCGCGTTTCTTCTATCCCGGCGTGCTCTACGAGCCGCAGACCACCTTCAATGCAGGGAAACCGGACGATTATGTCGCCCCGTCCCACGAAGGGGGGGCGGTGGTCGATGAGCGGTTCAAGAAGTCCCAGCGTGTCTGGGTGGTTCGGGACTCTCAAGGGATCTTTGTCATCGTCGCAGTCTGCACCCATCTTGGTTGCACGCCGAACTGGTTCCCGGGCGAGCAGCTCTTCAAATGCCCCTGTCACGGTTCGAACTACAATACGGCGGGGGAGTGCATCGCTGGTCCTGCTCCGTTGCCGATGTCGCGGGCCAAAATAAAATTGGCGCCCGACGGGTCGATGATCGTCACCACCGGCCTCTTGGGGATCAAGCGGGCGGCGCTTCAATACATAAAACAGGAACCGATTCCTACCTATACGGAAAAGGAATTGGTCGATATCTCTCAACCGCCGTATTTCCTGCCTGTGCAGGCTTAACCGAAACGTACACCGCTTCCAGTAGGACACTCTATGGCCGAGAATCATCAAGGACAAGGTGGAAGCCAGGGCAAGGGTCTGCTTGCGACGCTTTACACCCTGATCTCCAACAACTTCATTTTTCAGTCGTTATTCCGCACCGGATATCCCGACACGATGCTCAAACGCATGGCGGTCATGCGGAGCTCCTTCATGATGCACATCCTTCCCACGAAGGTTGGCATCCACGGACTTAAGCTCTATTACACTTGGTGCATGGGGGGGATTACCTTCTTCCTCTTTCTTGCGCTGACGTTGACCGGCGTCATTCTGATGTTCTATTACGTCCCGGAAGAACATCGGGCCTATCAGGACATGAAAGACCTCTATTTCATGGTCCCTTACGGGCGGATTCTAAGAAATATGCATCGGTGGGCCGCCCACGGCATGGTCTTGTCCGTCATCGTCCATATGGTCCGGGTCTTCTACACCGGCTCTTATAAAGCCCCCCGCCAGTTCAACTGGGTCATCGGCGTGTTGCTTCTGAAGATCACCTTGTTGCTCTCCTTCACCGGCTATCTGCTGCCGTGGGATCAGCTCGGGTTCTGGGCGGTCACCGTCGGCACCAACATGGCCTCGGCCACGCCGCTGATCGGCTACGAAGGGCCCTTCTCGAGCTACCTCGGGATTCAGATCAACAACGATATCCGGTTCGCCCTCTTGGGTGGCACTCGGGTCGGCGCCAACGCCCTGATTCGCGCTTACGTCTGGCATTGTGTGGCCCTGCCCCTCATAGCTTCGGCGATGATGATCTTCCACTTCTGGCGCATCCGGAAGGACGGTTTCTCCGGTCCTCTATAAGCCGATAAGCTGGCAACGGAAAACTGATACGTAAACCCACTCGAAGAATGGTTTGAGATATGGCGGAAAAGGAACTGAATACGGCCAAGTCGGGCTACATGCTGATGAACAAGCCTGACTACCCGCGGACGCCGTCGTGGCCTTACTTCATCTGGATCGTCTTCTTGACGATGCTCTTTATGACCATCGTTCTCTGGTGTATCGCCTATCTGGGCGACGCGCCGTTGGAAGAAGAGGCCGCGTGGGCCAAGACCCCCAACCCGGCGAAAGCCCCATGGTACTTCATCGGCCTGCAGGAGCTTCTGGTCTACTTTGACCCGTGGATCGCCGGTGTGCTTCTGCCGGGTCAGATCGTGGTCGGCCTTGCGCTGATCCCCTACGTCGATATCTCGCCGCAGGCCCAAGGGCGCTACGGCTGGACCGATCGGAAATTCGCGGTGACGATCTTCTCTTTCGGTATCTTCCTCTGGTTCTTTCTGATCGTTGTCGGTCAGTGGCTCCGCGGCCCGTCTTGGGAGTTCTACTGGCCGATTATCGACTACGACATCGGCAGCGCTTCGTGGACGCGGGAGGGGGTTCCGCTCAAGCAGGTCAGTGAGGCCGGCGGAGGGAACGTTCCCAACTGGCTTGGGTGGCCGTTGCTATTCGGCTTCTTCGGTGGTGGTATGATCGCTCCGTTGGTTTTCGCCAAAGTCGCCGCAGCGACGAAGCTGGGGAAAGCGACCGCCGAGTACGTCTCCAAGCTTGGGCCAATCCGTTACGTACTGGTTCAGCTCCATGTGGTCTTGATGGCTTCGGTCGTCGCCAAGATGTTCATGCGGCTCGGACTCGGATACAAGTATCTCGTCACCACCCCGTGGTTCAATATTTAACGGGGGAGGGGAAAAACATGGAATCGATTCTGCACTACGGCGTCATCGCCATCCTCGTCGTCGCCTTCTTGGGGACGTTCGCACTCTGGACGCGTGATAAAGCCGCCCTTTACGCGATCTTCTCCCTTTCGTTGTTGGCCCTTTTCGGGATCACCACCTATCAGGACATGACGCCTGAGTGGAAAGACTATCAGAAACAATACGCAAAGCTCCTGATGGAGACCGCCAAGACCCCCCAAGCCAAGGAGGATGCGGCCAACTTCCCCATAGAGATTCGCCAGATCTGGAACGACGAGCTTAAAATCGCCGACCGGTGCGTCTCGTGCCACCTCGGTACCGAGAATCCGAATATGGCCGACGCTCCGCAGCCCTTTACGTTCCACAAGGCCGCCCATGTGAACGATAACGGTGATTTCTACCACGAGTTCAACAAGATCGGCTGCACCACCTGCCACCAAGGGCAGGGGAGGGCTACCGACGCTCATAACGCACATGCCGAGCATATCCACCATTGGGATTACCCGATGTATCCGGTCGGCGAGAAAAGCATGGTGCAGGCCTCCTGCGCGCAATGTCACGAAGGGCTGACCAAGCCTGAAGGGTACGATATCCTCGCCGGGGCCGAAATGATCATGGACGCTCGTGACTTCGCCGCCGGCCAGAACGAAATGGAAATCGAGTGTACCGCTTGTCATACCATTTATGGCATCGGTGAGGTCGTGGCGCCCGATCTGGGAGGCTACGGCGATCGAACGGAACATGAGTTCGAGGGAACCCACAACATGGATCATGTTGTAGGGGAAAAGGATATGTACAACTGGACCTACGAGCATTTCCTCCATCCGAAGAAAATCTCCCCCGCCGATCCGGCTCACGGTGTGGAAGAAACCATCATGCCGGACTTTGAGATGAGCGAAGAGATGGCCCATAAGTTGACCACTTGGGTCTACTCCATGAAAGAGTCGAACATCCCGGTGAAATACCGCTATCGGCCCGACGCGGCGACCCTCGAAGCCAAACGGGGCGCTCTTCAGCAGGAGATCGCCGGACTTTATACGCCTGAAGAGTACGCTGAGTTGAGCGACGGTGAGAAACTGTTCCTCAAGTACAACTGCTGGGTTTGCCATACGGTCAAAGGGAAAGGGGGCAAGCTTGCCCCCGACCTGACGAAAGTCGGTACCCGGCGGACCGACGACTGGATGGTCAAACACTTTAAAGACCCCCGTTCGGTCAAACAGAAATCGTTCATGCCCCAGTTCAACTTGAACCAGGACCAGATGGACGAATTGACTACTTACTTGCAGACCCTGAGATAAGCGGCGATCGGTCGCGGCGCACTACCCGCTTGCCAACCGAGGGCTAGATAGCTTAGAATAAGTCTAGTTCTCGGTTCGGCATGGGGAGTCGTCGAGGCCATCACATACAGGAGGTCGCTCATGACCAAGCGCCGATACGATTTTCTGTACGATCCTAAGACGTACAACCAGATCCCCTGTCAACGGAACTGCCCGGTGCATACCGACGTGCAGGAGTATATCCACCTGATTTCCGAAAGGAAATGGGAGGACGCCCACCGTCTGATCCGGGAGACGAACCCCTTCCCCTCCATCTGCGCACGGGTCTGCCAGCACCCGTGCGAAGACGACTGTTCGCGCGGGCATATCGACGAAGCGGTCTCCATACGCACCCTTAAACGGGCCGCGTGCGACTACTCCGACAAAACCGTCGTGGCGACGCCGGCCGCTGTGCCGACCTTGCCCGAGAAAATCGCTGTCATCGGCGCAGGCCCCGCCGGGCTGACCACCGCCAACGACTTGGCCCGCTTGGGCTACCGCGTCGTGGTCTTCGAAGCCGAAGCCCATCCCGGCGGTATGCTCCGCTACGGTATCCCGGCCTACCGGCTCGCCCGCGAGACCATCGACAAAGAAGTCGATATGGTCAAAAGCTCCGGTGTCGAGATTCGGTACAACACCCGCGTCGGACGGGATATTACCCTTGAGCAACTTCGCAAAGAATACAACGCCGTCTTGATCGCCGCTGGCGCATGGAACGCCGCTATGCTGAACGTACCCGGCGAAGATCTTGAAGGGGTCTTCCACGGCGCGACCTTCATGTACCACGTTAACCAGGGGAACCCTCTTGATCTCGGTGGCAAGAAAGTCGTCGTCGTCGGTGGCGGGTTCACCGCTATGGACGTCTCTCGCTCGGCCATACGGTTGGGCGCAAAAGAGGTCCACATCGTCTATCGCCGGACCCGGGCGGAAATCCCGGTCGTCCCGGAGGAGATCATCGAAGCCGAAGATGAAGGAGTCATCTTCCATTACCTCGTCGCTCCGCTCGAAGTGGTTTCCGAGGATGGGAAGAACGTTTCCGGCATCAAGATGATCAAAAACGTCTTGGGCGAACCCGACGCCTCCGGTCGTCGCCGCCCGGTCGCCGTCGAAGGCTCCGAGTTCGTCATCGAATGCGATATCGTGGCGCCGGCCGTTTCGCAGGTTCCCAACAACGATTGTCTGACCGGACTTGAAAAGACCGTCAAGCTGAACAAATGGGGGACCATCGAAGTTGACGAAGCGACGTGGGCCACCAACATTCCCGGTGTCTTCGCTGTCGGCGACTTCATCACCGGCACCCAACACGCCATTAAAGTCATCGCCGAAGGGCATTCGGCCGCCGTCGCCATCGACACTTTCCTTCGGGGCGAACCGGCCGAATACGCCGACCGGATGCGCCAAGACCACGAGATGGTCGACGCCGGACAACCGGGCGGGCGGGAGTACTCCTACGACGCCGTCCCCCGGAGCCACTCCGGGCAGATCGCTATCAATAAACGGACGACCACCTTCCTCGAAGTCGAGACCGGCTTCTCGAAAGATGTCGCCGTTAAAGAGGCCAACCGGTGTCTCTCGTGCAACTATCTTTGGACCTACATCCCGGAAAGTTGCATCATGTGCGCCAACTGCGTCGACGTTTGTCCGCAGGAGTGCCTCTCCATCACTCCTCTCACCGAGCTACAGCACCAGCGGTGGCTTAATGAGAATGTCCCCCTCACCGCCCAAGGGGTCACCGGCATCGTTATCGATCGGGATAAATGCATCCGTTGCTCCTTCTGCAAAGAAGTCTGCCCGACCGACTCGATCACTTTTAGCAACTACTGCGACACCAAACAGCGGGTCGGCTAAGGTTCGTTCGACACGACGACCGCCTCCTTACGGGGGCGGTCGTTTTTTATTAAGGGTCTTCACCTGTCGCGGGAGCGGACGAAGAACGCGGCGATGTGGGATTACGGCTGTTGGCGGGCGGTTTATTCGTCAATGACGACCCGGTTGCGCCCCCCGTTCTTTGCGGCGTAAAGAAACCCGTCGGCCTTTTCGATCATCTCGTCGAGCGATCCCGTTTGTAAGGTCACCCCGATGCTGACCGTCATGCGAATCGTCGTATCACCGGCGCCAAACGCATGTTCCTCCACCTCGCGGCGGACCGACTCGAAGAGCGTATGAGCCTTTTCCCGGTCGACCCCCGGCGCGACCACCGTGAACTCCTCCCCGCCGAACCGCGCCACTACGTCGCCTTCGCGGAACCGTTCGCGCAGGATGTGGGCCAACTCTTTGAGGGCCACATCTCCCACATCGTGGCCGTGGGTATCGTTGATCGCTTTGAAATGGTCGATATCAATCATCGCAATGGCGCATTCTTGTTTGTTTCGTCGCGCATTGGCCAGAATCGACGTCCCCAGCGAAATAAGCTCTCGTCGGTTGGGGAGCCCGGTCAGGAAATCGGTGGTCGCCGCCTCTTCGGCGGAGATCATTTTGGCGTAATGGATAGCGTTGGCCAGAGCCAGCGAGATCTTCGACGCGAAGACGTCGAGTAAGAACCGGTCTTCGTCGTTGATCGGGCCGACTCCATGAAGGAGGGCCGCCGACGCATTGGCGCCTCGGGCGTCGAAATAGAGGGCGGCGTACTCTTCGTCGTACTGGTTCTTCTTTTCGAGCAAGGCTTTCTTGACCAGTTCGACCATTGCTATGTGCCGACATTCCCCATCTATCTTGCAATCGAGACAATCGGCGTACTCGCCGCTGGCGGCCAGAATATTCAGATCGGTGCAGGTATTGGCGTCGGCCAGATTCTGTTCCTCCTCGTTCCGCCGGGTGGCGCACATGATCCCGTTGGGCTGGCATCCGAGAAAGCCGGAGAGTTGGGTTAGCACCCCGCTGGAGAACTGTTGGAGCGACCGGGTCTCGAAAAGGGAGTCGGTGGCGTCGAGGATTTTTTCCAATCCTTCCCGGTTCCGTTCCAACGTCCGAATGGATTCGTAGGCCCGAAACGAAGCGACCACCGTCGTGAAAAGTTTCTGGGCCGTCAGTTCGCTTTTGGCCTTATAGTCGTTGATGTCGTAATCGACGATCACCTGCTCTTCCGGGGCTTGTCCCGGCTGCCCGGTTCTTAATACCACCCGTATCGCCTTGTTGCCGATCTTTTCGCGGATCGCCTTGGCCACGTTCAGGCCGGAGTCCTCTTTCTCCATCACCACGTCGAGGAGCGCCAGCGCGAAATCGTCGCGCGCTTTAAGGAGTTCCAACGCCTCTTTTCCCGAGTAGGCCGAGACCAGCTCCACCGGACGTCCTTTGAAGACGATCCGGGAGAGGACCAGCCGCGTAACCGCGTGGACCTCCTCCTCGTCATCGACCACCAACACCGACCAAGGGCGCCCACCCTTTGGCGTCGGTGTATCGGCAGGCGCCGAAGCTTTCAAGTTAAGCGGTTTCGAGGTCATCGTCTGAAGGCTCCTTTCGTTCCGGCGCCACCACCGGGAAACGTAGTTTGGCGACGGTTCCCATACCGATCGTCGATTCGAGCTTGATCTCCCCCGACAGGGTGGAGGTCACCAAGTTATAGATGAGACTCATGCCGAGCCCGCTCCCCCCACGGCCCCGTCTGGTCGTAAAGAAGGGGTCGAAAATATGAGGGAGCTGTTCGGCGGGAATCCCCTTGCCATTATCGCTCACTTCCATATGGATCGTTTTACCCGACAGATCGCAACAGGCGACGACCCGGATAATTCCCGGTTGATCTTCGTCGAACGCATGGATAAGAGCGTTCATGAGCAGGTTCGTCACGATCTGCGAAACCGCCCCCGGATAGGTGTCGACCTCCACCTTATCGGGAGAGTCGATCATCACCTCGACCTTGGTCTTTCGTATCTCCGGTCGCAACGAAAGAACGATCTCGTCGAGGTATTCGCGCAGATCGAAAAGGCGCCGTTCCCCCCCGGACTGATCGACCGCCACCTGCTTGAAGCTGTGGATGAGGGCCGAAGCCTTGCCGGAGTTGACCTCCATGATGCGGCACGCTTCCGTCGCATCGGCGAAATAGGTCTCTAGCTCGTCCCCCGTCAGCTCGCCCGCCGCATAGCGGGAAGCCGCCTTTCTGGTCAGATCGGCTAGGTGGGTCGCCGACGAGAGGGTCACCCCCACCGGGGTATTCACCTCGTGCGAGATACCGGCCACCATTTTGCCCAGCGACGTTAGTTTGCGCGCCTGGAGCAACTCATCTTGGGTTTTGGTAAGGGTCTCAAGCGCTTCCTCCGCCTTCTCCTTCGCCACCGCCAAGGCCGCGCGCGCTTCTTCTCGATCGGTAACGTCCCGGATGGTGGCGATCACCAATATCTGGTTATGTTCGTCGGTCACATGGCCGAGACTGATCTCCGCTTGGCGACGCTCCCCCGATTTTAGAAGAGCCGCCAACGCCGGCCCGCTCCCCATGCTCCGATGCCGAGGAGCGTCGGTGAAGGTTCGCCGGTGTTCAGCGTGCTTCCCACGCGCCGCGC
>CALOCG010000003.1:0-10693 GCA_942491805.1 Nitrospinota bacterium | reverse complement strand
CGTTGGCTCGCGTTTTGGTGACGTCGGAGAGGAAGAAGTGAATCTCCAACCGTTGACCGGCGGCCCACTCTTCGATGGCGGTGAGGCGCGCTTTCAACCCGGCGATATCGTCCGGGGTCATCTCTTTTTCGTCGATGACGACCCAGTAGTCGTAATCGGAACCGCCGGTCTGCGCGACGGTACCGATAGAACCCATCAGCAGAAGCGAGTGGATGGCGAATCGTCCCGTCGGGGCGCCGTCGCGCATGATGCTGTCGTTGACGTTCCCGAAACTTTTGCGAATCGCGTCAATGGGGCGCTCTTGGGTTTCGTAGAGCCAGATGCCGTGCGACAGCCCCCCCTTCTCCTGATAGCCGGGAAGACCGGGGAGGTTGTAGTGGATCAGGAAGGGAACCACGTGAAAGGCGAGCCGCGACGGTTCGGGCGAGGTCTGTCGCGCCCGGTCGATGCGAGCGTCGTTATACCCCTTCCATGCCCGTTGGAACCCGGTGTAGGGAGAGCGACTCACCGTCCCCTGCCCTCTATCGGGAATCGCCGTCGAATCACGACGACGGTTTCCCTTCGTAGGCCCGCCCTTCCAGCTCGGAAACATATTCTTCGGCCTTCACGGCGGCGATGGCGGCGTCACCCACAGCGGTGGCCACCTGACGCAACGGCGTCACCCGACAATCGCCAGCGGCGTATACGCCGGGGATGGAGGTCATCATGTTTTCGTCGGTGACGATGAATCCTTGGCTGTCTTTTTCGCAATCGACGAAGCCGGTCGACGGGTTGATCCCGACGAAGACGAAGATTCCCCAGACATCGAGGTCTTTCTCTTCCCCCCCATCGATCCCTTTAATTCTCAGACCGGTCACGCCGGAGTCGTCGCCCAACACTTCGACGGTCTGGTGGTTCCAATGGACGGTGACGTTTTCGCGGGCGGCGATCCGCTCTTGCAGGACCTTCTCCGCCCGGAACCGGTCGCGCCGGTGGATCACATGCACTTCGCTGCACAGTTTCGACAGATAGATCGCTTCCTTAACCGCCGTATCTCCGCCGCCGATGACCGCCACCGGTTTTTTCTTATAGAACGGACCGTCGCAGGTGGCGCAGGTGGAGACGCCCCGACCGGTGAACTCGGTCTCGCCGGCGAAACCGAGTTTTTTCGGTTCGGCGCCGGTGGTGATGATCACCGTCTTGGCGATCAGATCCCCCCCGCCGGTCTTGACGATTCGATTGTCGCCATCGACGACGATCTCTGCGACCTCGGTATAACGAATCTCGGCGCCGAGGCCGACGGCGTGGTCTTCGAATTGTTTCATCAGCTCCCCGCCGGAAAGCGACGGAAAGCCGGGGTAGTTTTCGATGATGTCCGACAGGGCGATTTGCCCTCCGACTCCCAGCTTTTCGACGATCACCATTTTGAGTCCCGCCCGGATGCCGTAAATGGCCGCCGTCAAGCCGCCCGGTCCGCCGCCGATGATGACACAGTCAAACGTCTCGCTCATCCCATTCGCCTTTCTTGATGACTATTCTTGCGAAGAGTAACGCTCTTCGGTCCAAGGATCGCCATGGTTGTGATAGCCGTGGTTCTCCCAAAACCCTCGTTGATCCTCGGTCATAAACTCGATCCCCCGCACCCATTTCGCCGATTTCCACGCGTAGAGTTTCGGAACCACCAGCCGCAACGGCCAGCCGTGGTCGGGGGTCAGGTCGGCCCCGTCGTGCCCCCACGCGAAGAGAACGTCGTCGTCCAGAAACTCGGCTATCGGCAGGTTGGTGGTGTAGTTCTGCTCGCAATGGATCAACACGTGAGCCACCTTCGGTTTTACGGTCACCAGCCCGGCCACGGTTTTCGCCGTCACGCCGGTCCAACGATTATCGTAACGGCTCCAGCCGGTGACACAATGAAAATCGGTCGTCTGCTCGGTGTTCGGCAACGCCGTGAATTCATCGTACGTGAAGGTTTTCTCCTCTTCCACTTCGCCGAAGATCCGAAAGGTCCAGCTCTCTTTATGAAACGTCGGGACACCGCCGAAATGGAGCGTCGGAAAATCGGTGACCAATCGTTGCCCGGGTGGAAGCCGGTCTTTCTCGTTCATCCCTTCTCCATCCTTATCTCGATGGGTCAACCGCCGATAGAGTATCGGGACCAAGGCCAAAAGCCCCAGCAGCCCGAACGCTCCGGCCAGCTCGGGGGTGAGCGCCCCTTGGGCCACGGCGTTGGCGGTCTGGGCGCCGACGTTCACATACACAAACGAGCCGGGGATGATCCCGACACCGGTTCCGATCAGATAATCGCGGAACCGAACGCGGGTCAAACCGGCGGCGTAGTTGATCCAGTTAAACGGAAAGAGGGGAACCAGCCGGATGAAGAGGATAAACCATATCCCTTCCTCCGCGATACCTCGGTCGATCCGCTCGACCCAATGGATCTTGCCGAACCGTTCCGCCACAAAATCGCGCGCCAAATAGCGGGCGACGACAAAGGCGATAGAAGCGCCGATGGTCGCCCCCGCCGCCACCAATCCCGTTCCGAGCCATGTGCCGAAAAGAGCCCCTCCCAAAAAGGAGATGATCGTTCCCGGCACGGTCATCACCGTTCCGACAACATAGAGCCCGACGAACAAGGCGCCGCCGACAAAACGCCCTTCGTCGGCCAGCAAGGTTTCCACCCGCTCCCGCTCGAAGAACCGCCCTATGTCGGTTCCGGTCACGATGAAGACCATCGTCGCCAACAACACGATAAAGAAAACGAACCGTGGCGCCCCCCCCTTTTTCGGCGTCTCTTCGGCGGAGGGGTCGGGCCGCTCTGGCGAAGATGAGGGAGTCTGCATCGGTACCTCTTTTCGTCCTGTCGTTCCTGAAATAGTACCATACCCCTCCACCCCTTAACCGGCTCGAAAAAGTCCCCTTTCGCCCCGTCGATACCGCTAAAATAAACGGCACTATGAGCATATCCATCATTCCTCACTGCGTCGGCCCCCTCGACGTCAACTGCTATCTCGTCGGTTGCGATACCCACCACGTTTGCGCCGTCGTCGACCCCGGCGATTCGGCCCAAGGGATTCTGGCCAAGGTGGCCCAACAGGGATGGGAGGTGGCGGTCATCGTCAACACCCACACCCACGCCGACCACACCGGCGCCAACGCCAAAGTCAAAGAAGCCACCGGCGCTCCGCTGGTGATGCACACCGACGACGTGGCCTTAGCCCTCGACCCGGCTATGAAAGATATGGCCGACTACCTTGGGTTGCAGGTCTCTCCGGCGCCCGACCGGACGGTGGTCGACGGCGACACCATCCCGATCTGCGACTGCGCTTCGTTGACGGTGCTCCACACGCCGGGGCATACCCGTGGCGGCGTCTGCCTGCTGGTGGAAGATCAACTGATCACCGGCGACACCCTCTTTCGCCTCTCGGTGGGGCGAACCGACCTGGCCGGGGGGGACGCGCCGACCTTAATGCGAAGCCTGAAAGAGAAAATCTTGCCCCTCGACGACGCCATCGTCATCCACCCGGGACATGGCGACTCCTCCACCATCGGCGAAGAGCGGGCCTTGAACCCCTTCTTACGCGGCCTCCTCTCCACGTGAGGGGACGAGGCGTCGTCGCGGCTCTCATAGCCTTGGCCTTGGCCGGTTGCGGTGGAGGAAACGGCGGAAGCGACAACACGTGCGCCACAACCGGAGGGGTGGCGACCTTGACCAAGGTAGCGACGGTGAACCTGCCGGTGGGGGGCTTTTCCGACCGCTACACCGTCTCGGTCCCGTCGGAATGCGGATCGCTCACCATCATGGCGGTCTCCGCCGACGCCGGCGATCTCGACATCTCCACGATCATCGATCCGACCGGTCAGGCCATGGTCTCCTACGAACAGAGTAGCGATCCCATCGGCCCCAACTGGGCTCAAGGGCCGGGGCAGAGCGTCGTCACCTTCACTCTCCCGCACAGTCTCGACTACCCGTTCCGCTCCGGCGACTGGAGCTTCGACATTCGTCACTACGCAAGCGCCGACCAAGCGGCCCGGCTCGTCGATATCTATACCGCCGTAAAAGACGCTCCGGCCGCCACCTTAGACATTAACCTGTTTCTCGTCGCCCTCCCCGACTACACCGGCCCCGACGATACGACGGTGACCGGTCTGGTGTCGGCCTTTCGGAACAGCCTCGGCCACGCGGGCCTGACCGCGGGGGAGGTCAATCTGGTCCCCCTTACCGGCGCCGACGCCGAAGCGTTGACCATCATCGACCCTTACACCGACAGCAACGGCAACGGGCAGGCGGACGACATGGATCGGCTCTTCGCCCTCTCGGCCGATGTCGGGAACCAATACGTCAACCTCTTCCTCGTCCAAGGTTTCACCGAACCGGGGATTCTCGGCATCGCCGGGGGGATTCCGGGACCGCAACTGATACAAGGAACGGCCCACTCCGGCGTGGTGGTCTCTAGTTTCGGCGGGCTCTCGTCGTTGGCCGATCACCTTGCGTTGCAGGCCGACACCATGGCCCACGAGCTCGGCCATTACCTCGGCCTCTTCCACACCACCGAACGTTCCGGCAGGCTCTTCGATCCGATCAGCGACACCCCCGAATGTTCCGCCTCGATCTACGACACCAACGGCGACGGGGTGGTCAGTTCTACCGAATGTAAAGAGGCCGACGGCCCGAACCTTATGTTCTGGGCGGCCGCTTCCTATCCGCAAGAGACCATCTCCACCGCGCAACGATATGTTCTCTCGGTAACCCCCACCACCCGGTGACCCGATGAAAACGCCCCGCCGTCTTCCCGATCTGTTCGAGCGGGAACGGCTTTGCGGCGCCACCCCCGAAGCGGCCCGCGACGCATTGGAAGAGGCGGCGCGACGACTGGAGGTCGAGATACATGTCCGCCGTCTCGACGACGACGAACTGACCATCGCCAGCGGCGCCTGTGTGATAAAAGGAAAAGGGGTTATCGTCATCGACCGACGGCTCGACCCGATGCAGGGGATCGATGCGCTCGTAGCGGCGCTGAAACAATTCGACGACGGAGAACGATATCTTCCCCCTTTGGCGGGGCGACTCTTGGGACGAGAGGAGGAAGGGTGAACGACCTGACTCGACGAATCGAACGGATCATGCGGGGAGAAGAACCGGCGGGGTTCTTGAGCCTGCCGCTCACGCTGTTCGAAGCGGTGAACGCCACCGTCACCGAAACCCGCAACGTCCTCTACGACCTTGGGGTCTTCTCGGCCAAACGGGCGCCCTGCCGCGTCATCTCCGTCGGCGGGCTTACGGTCGGCGGCAGCGGCAAAACCCCTTTTACCCGGTTGCTGGCGGAGCGACTGACGGCGATGGGGAAACGGGTCGGCGTTTTGTCGCGAGGATACGGAACCGATATCCCCGAAGGGTTCCGGCTGATCTCCGACGGCGAGACCCTCGCGCCGCCCCCCCCTCATAGTCCCGACGAGCCGTATCTGTTGGCCCGCTGGTTACCGGGAGTTCCGGTCGGATGCGCCCCCAAACGGATCGACGGCGCCCGGATCATGGCGAGGCGATTCGGTCTCGACCTGATTGTGTTGGACGACGGGTTCCAGCATCGGGGGCTCGCACGCGATCTCGACGTCGTACTCCTCGACGGGAGCCGCCCTTTCGGGGCCGAGGGACGACTGGCGCCCCGCGGCGTCTTGCGGGAAGCCCCCACGGCTCTCAAACGGGCAGGGCTGATAGCGTTGGTGGTCGGCGAAGGGATCGACCCGGCGGTGTTGGCGTCGACCATGGCGTCGGTCCGCCAGATCGTCCCGACCACGCCGATGACCGTGGCGCGAGGACGTCGGGGAGCTTTTCGCAACCTCGACGGGGAGCGAGCGCCCAAGCCGACGGGGCCGGTGGTCGCTTTCTGCGGGTTGGCCGATCCGAGCCGGTTCCATCTCTCCTGTTGCGAAGCCGACCTGTCGGTGGCGGCCTTTCTCCCCTTCCCCGACCATCACGCTTATAGCGTCGCCGACTGCGCGAAGCTGGCGTCGGTGTTGGCGGAAACCGGGGCGGCGGCGTTGGTGACGACGGAGAAGGACGCGGTGCGCCTTTTCCGCTACGCCGACCGGCTCGCCGGGTGGCCGCTTTATACGCTCGGCTACGAACTGTCGTTCGACGACGGCGCCTTAAAGTTCTAGGCTCATTTCGATGGCGTCTTTGGTTCCGGCGTAATAACCTGCCAGCGTGCGGACCACCCGATAGCCGAGGGAGCGATAGAAGGACTGCGCCCGTTCGTCGTCGGCCACCACTTGCAGGGTCACCTCTTTGACCCCCCGTTCGATTCCCCTTTGACGGACCGCCTCCATCATCAGCCGCCCCACCCCCTGCCGCTGGCAGGCCGGATCGACATCGACGCTTTCGACCGACAATTCGTGATCGCCGAAGAAGGTCATCATAATGAAGCCGCCCATCGCGCCGTCGTCCCCCTCGGCGAGGAGGATGAGGGTCTCGGGATCGGCGAAGTAGAGAGTGAAGGTTTCGAGATCGAAGGCGATGTCCGACGGGAAGAGTCGATGGTCGAGGCTGTGGATGCGCGGGAGATCGGCGGCGACGGCGGGACGAAGCGTGATCGCCATATCAGTGTTCGGTCTCGCCTCCCACTTCGTCTTCCGCCTCTTGAGCCAGCACCATTTCGTAAAGGAACCGGTACGGGTTCGGCATCGACCAGACCCGTTGGCGCAACGCCTCTTCTACCTCTTGCGGGTCGGCTTCGGCCTCTTCCTGCTCGATATACTGTTCGGTCATACGGGCGAAGGCCTCGTCGATGGCTTCGCGGGTAAGAACCTCATCGATATCTTCGTAGTCGGGATGGAGCTTCATCATCTCGAGCAGCACCTGGTCGATCTGTCCGCGAAATCCCCCCGCAGGCTCGTCGTCCCCCTCTTCACCAGTGCGGATGCCGAGAGACGCCAAGGTTCCTTCGATCTCGGCGAGACGCCGTTGCATCTCGACTACCTGCGCTTCGAGCAGGGTGAAGCGGTCGGCGCTTGCGCCGTCGTCGGAACGGTCGTCGTCTTTACCCATGATCCCCTACACGTTAAATCTGAAATGACAGACATCGCCGTCCTGCACCACGTACTCTTTCCCTTCGATCCGTAACTGCCCCGCCTCTTTGACCGCTTGTTCCGATCCGGCGCGGTCGATATCGGCGTAGGCGTAGACCTCGGCCTTGATGAAGCCCCGCTCGAAATCGGAGTGAATCACCCCGGCCGCTTGAGGGGCGCGTGAGCCTTTGGTCACCGTCCACGCCCGGGTCTCTTTGGGGCCGCAGGTGAAGTAGGTGATCAGGTCGAGCAGGCCGTACCCTTCGCGGATGAAGTGGTTCAGCCCCGATTCGTTCAAGCCGTAGTCGGAGAGGAACGCCAGCTTATCCTCTTCATCCATCTCCGAGATCTCGGCTTCGATCTTACCGCACAGCACCACCACCGGCGCTTTTTCCGCTTCGGCGAAGGCCCGCACCTGTTTCACCGCGTCCGGCTCGTCTTGGATATGCTCTTCGTCAACGTTGCAGATATACATCGCCGGTTTGGCGGTCAGCAAGAAAAGATCGCGGACGAAAGGGAGATCCCCCTCCTCCATGGCGGCCCGGGCCGAAACCCCTTCTTGCAGCTTCTCGGCGATACGCTCCAGCCGGGGGATCGCTTCGACCGCCGACTTATCCCCTTTGGCCCGCTTCTTCGTCTGGTCGAGACGCTTGTTCACCGCTTCCAGATCGGCCAGCAGAAGTTCGGTACGTATGACATCGATGTCGGCCAACGGATCGACCTTGCCGGAGACGTGAACCACGTTGGGATCTTCGAAACAGCGGACCACGTGGGCGACCGCGTCGACCTGGCGGATGTGCCCGAGGAACTTGTTGCCTAAACCCTCCCCTTGCGAGGCGCCGGCCACGAGACCAGCGATATCGACCACTTCCAACGAGGTGGCGATGATTTTCTCGGATCCGGCGATCTGCGCTAACCGGGTCATGCGCGGATCGGGAACCGGAGCGATGCCGACGTTCGGTTCGATGGTGCAAAAGGGGAAATTCTCCGCCTGAGCGCCTGCGGCGGTCAAGGCGTTGAAGATGGTCGATTTGCCGACGTTGGGGAGACCTACCACCCCGCAATTAAAACCCACGGAATACTCCTTCAGGCGGGCTCGGGCCCGTATGTTAAAGTGCCTGAACGCAGATAAACTATCTACGTTGGCGCTACGGTGTCGGAGCCGGACTCGCAATGCTCATGTACTGTCGTGTACACTCCGCTTGCTCGCCCGTCTCCTCCTTGTATCGCCTGCCTCGATAACGTTTTTCAGCGTTCAGGTAGGCATTGTACCTCTCCATCCATAGGACGCAAACAAAACCATGCGGGCCATGATTCTCGCCGCCGGGCTCGGCACGCGGCTCCTTCCTCATACACGCCATTTGCCCAAGCCCCTCTTTCCGGTTATTGGCGTGACACTGCTCGACCGGGCCATCGAAACGGTGATGCAAGGGAACCCGACCCGGATCGTCGTCAACGTCCATCATCTCGCCGATCGGATCGAAGAACATCTGACGACCCACGATTACGGCGTCGAAGTGGTGACCAGCCGCGAGCCGGAGATACTCGGCACGGCAGGGGGGATCGGCGCGGCCCGGAAGTGGCTCATGGACGACGAGACCGTCGTTTTCAACGCCGACACCCTCTTCGCCCCGGACATCCCTACGTTGATCGAAGCGCATCGGGAGAAAGGCGCCGTGGCGACGTTGGTGGTGCGTGAAAACCCCGCCCCGGATCGGTACGGGTCTTTGCGCCTCGGCGACGACCGTCGGATCACCGGCTATCTCTCGGCGACCTCCCCCGACGGTGACGAGACTCATCGGGAGGTGATGTTCACCGGATTGTCGATCATCTCCCCGGCGCTGTTCGACCTGTTGCCCGACGGAACGCCGGGGGATATCTCGCGGGACGTCTACGCTCCGATGGTCGAGCGGGGGGGGCCGTTATACGGGTTCAGGTCGGAGGCGAAGTGGCGCGACCTCGGCACGGTGGAAGAGTATCGGTCCGCCGTCATGGAAGCGTTGGCCGACGCCGACCTGACCCCAGCCACCGTCTGGGCCGAGTTGCGAAGGATACGGTTGACGCCGCCGGTCTACATCGCCCCGGGGGCGACCGTAGAAGAGAAAGCCGAACTGGGACCGCACGTCGCCGTCCACGTCGACGCCTTCGTCGGCGCGGGAGCGCGGGTGGCGGAGAGTGTCGTTTTACCGGGGGGCCGGGTCGAACCGGGGGATGAGATCACCGGCGCCGTGGTGGGACCAGAGTAAGGAACATGCCGGTTTTCGGTCGCCCTACTTACCGGCGATCCCTTTCGCATGTCCGATCAGACCTTCGCCCGACGCAAGGAAGAGCCAGAGCATCAGATCATACGTCGTCGTCAAAGCGTCTTCCTTTGGAGCCGCCATCAGGAGAACCTCAAAAATTGTCCGCCCCCCCGTACGGGGGGGCAAGAAAGGGTAAAAGGATAAAAGAGCAGAGGGTACCGCGTACCCCCGGAAGGTAACCTTCAACTACCGGGGGTAATCAGTTACTGGCGCAACGGAACCCTAAGATGAAGTTCCGAACCGTGGGAACAATGTCATCCCGGACGGAGGCCCGCAGATTGCCGAAGGTGACGATCCACGACCCGCCGCGAGCCACGCGAGTCGTTCCGGTCGCAGGACCGGTCGGGTTGACCTGACCATTGGCGTAGTAGGCGGCGTCGTACCAGTCACCCGTCCACTCAAAGACATTCCCCGCCATGTCGAAGAGACCGCTACTGCTGGCCGCGTAGCTCCCCACGGCGCTGGTGGTGGAGCCGTTGCAGTTGGCATAGTTGGCGTCGGTGCAGGCGACCGGGACAGCGGCATTGCCAGTGGCGTAGACGCTCACCGCCGCCGTTCCCCCGTTCCTTGCCGCATACTCCCACTCGGCTTCCGTCGGGAGGCGTTTCCCCTGCGCCACGCAATAGGCCTTGGCGTTGGCCCAATCGACTCGCTCCGCCGGACAGGTGGCCCGCGAACCGCCGCAACGGGCGTCGGCGTCGAACCCGTAAGCGGTCCAAGTGGTATCGGCCCCCCACGCCGCATGTTGCGCCTGCGTCACCTCTTTAGCGTCGATGCAGAAGTCACACACGGTCACCGTGTGCTCCGGGTTGTCCCCGAAGCCATCGGTGTTGTCCCCCATGGTGAACGTCCCCCCGGTGAACTTCACCATCCCGGTGGGGCAGGATGCCACCGTTCCGCATGTGAAGCCGGGCGTCGGCGTCGGTTCCGGCCACCAGCAGGAACCCGGCACGTAGTCGGTTACATTGGAATCGTAGTTCGTCGCGTCGGGATGGTTGCACCCATACACCTTCGGCGTAGACGGGGTTCCGGTCACCGGGTTGGGATTATCTCCGCAGGCCCCTTCCACGCCGTTGACGCCTAACGCGGTGACGTTGTAGGTGTAGCTGACACCGTTGGTCAGGCCGGTGTGGGTGTAGCTGGTTCCGGCGATCCCTTCAAACCGTGCCGCCCCGCAATCGGCCACCCGAACGGTGGCTCGTTCGGCGGAGCTGTCGCCGTAGTAAAGGAAGTACGACACCGCCCCTTCCACAGCGTCCCACGTCAACGTGTTCTGGCCGTCGCCCGCCTCTACCGTAAGGCCGGTGACGGCCCCGAGCTTGGTCTCGCTCGCCGAACCGTCGGGGGTG
>CALOCG010000002.1:0-4033 GCA_942491805.1 Nitrospinota bacterium | reverse complement strand
GTGGTCGCCGCACCCGTCGCCGCGATAAACGCTTTCGCGGTCGCCCCGAGTTTGTTCGCGGGTAACATATCCTGTAACCAGGTCGAAACCTTACCCGCCATCGACGCGAACGCGGTTAGAATATTTTCGAGGCCGGTTAAAAACGAATCGACGAGATTATCGACCCACGTCTTCCAGTCCCCGAAAATCGCGTTGAGCCCTTCGCCGATCGCCAGTTTGAGGCCCGAGATCGCGATCTTTCCGGCAAGCCCCCAATCACCCGCCGATATCGCGTCCGAGATTCCGCCGATAGCGTCCTTCACCGCGTCGACGACCGGCATTAGATTCTCGAATCCGACCGTATAGGCGAGAAGGAAACCAAGCCCGACGGCGACTCCCGCCGTTAGCGCTGCGATTACTCCGACGAGGAGACCGATTCCGCCCGTGAAAAGATTGATCACCGCGAGGACTCCGGTAATCGCCATTCCCGCGACCGTGAACGCAAGGCCCAGAGCCGCGACCGCGCCGCCTGCGACCGCAAGGCCGACAGCGACTAGGGCTAAGACTTTCACAAGCCCTTGATTTTGTTGCACCCAATTGGAAACGAAATTGATCGCGCCGCGAATATGCCCCGCCAGTCCCGCCAGGAAATCCAAAAGGGGCGTTCCGACTTCGACCAGCATGTCGGAGAACGACGACTGTAGCGCTTTCATTTGATTTGCAAACGACCCACTCGTCCGTTTTGCGTCTCCCTGCGCCGCCGTGGTTCCAGCCAGGATGATGTTAAGGCGAGCCATTGCCTTTTGTGCTTCCGTCGCGTTTTTCGGGTCCATCCCGTCGGCTAGCAGTTTTTGTTTAACCGCCGTCTCGTTAACGACGACCCCGTATTTTTTCATCACTTCCGACGATCCGGTTAACGCCGCTTGTAAATCGCGGGAGACGTCCGCGTCGGCCATATTGTTGAACGACGCCAGATCAACCGATAATTGCGTTAAGACCTTCGAGCTTTCCATTGCGGTGTTGGGGTCGACCCCGATCGGGACAAGCAAGTCTTGGAACCCCGCGAGAAACTTCGCCGTCTCGGACTTCGACCGACCAACTTCCGCCGAGTAGTCGTCGCCCCATTTCTTCATCGCTTTCGATTGCTCACCGAATACAACGTTGAATTTACCCATCGTTTCTTGGAACTCAGACGCTTTCAAAACTGCCGGAGTAAGCGCCCCGAGGATCCCCGCGCCGATCCCTAAAACACCGCCCCCGATTTTTGTTAGCGAGGCCCCGAACGCATTGAACCGTTTTCGCGCGGCTTTTAGACCCTTCTCGATATTGCTCTTGACCCCGAGTTCGACTTCTGCCTTACCTGCGCGAATCTTCGACTTGCTCATTTAATCGCGTCCTTCCATAAAGCGGGGTAGTCGCTTTCGAACTTCTCAAGCGCGGGGGCCATGAACGGACGACGCTTGATAACCACTCGTTGAGTCTTCGCCCCGCCTCTCGCCTTCCGCATATATCGCGGAATCCGCACGATCGCAGGGCCTCCAAATTCGAGCGCCTCGGGGACTGAGTGCGCGGAACTCCGACCAACCGGCCCGATAATCACCGATCCCGATTTGTCGTCGTAGTGAAAAAGAATTGTCCGGATCCCGAACGAACCGTCCGTATGGGAAAACGGCGGATTCCCTGGGGCGCTTTTTTGGGTTTTCGCCCCACGATATTTTCGCTTCTTGATCGACCGTCTCGCGATCGTCCGAACCAACCCCTGCGCGCTTGAGAATACGCGCCCTCGCGCGGCCTTCTTTTTGCTCAAACTTCGCCGCATCAATCGCGATCTTATTAAGTTTGAATGTCGGGGTCGTCATTTCTGAAACACCTTTTTAAGACCTCGAACTACGTCGCGAGTGAGCGGAATCACGGGCTTCTTTTTGTAGGGGTGAAAGTCGTAGGGCGTCCGGTCGACGGCGGCCATTGCCGCTAATAACGACGTATGGTCCCACCGCTCCGACCGTCTCGCGATTTGCATTATCAAAAGCTCCCGAAGCGAAAAGGGTCGAGGGTCTAAACCCAACTCCCCCGCCGCCTCGAAAATCAAGGTCCAGATATCGCTTCCCGGATCGTCTCGTCCAGCTCCGTCGCTTTCTTCTCGACCGCGTCCTCGATCCCCTTCGCCGCTTTGTCGATCGTCGTCCCGATCCGCCTCGCGATCGATAGAAGCGCTGGACGAACTAGCGGACGGGAAAAAACCGCGATTGCGTAAATCATGCTCTGCGCGGCCGCGTCGACGACCTCGGGAGTAAGCCCCACAAGAAACGATTTATCGTCGACCCCAAGCGACTCTCGCCGTCGTTCGGTCAGGATCAATAAAACGTCGATCACTTTCCACGTATCAAGTAATAACGATTCGAGAAACTTGTTCCCGTCATCCGTCCCGATTGAGTTAAGGTCTACCCCCACCTCGTCTCGGATTTGCATTGCTTCACCGATCGAAATCGATAGCGTGTACGGGTTCCCGCTGACGGCGAAGGTTCTCTCGCTCTGGTAATTTTCCCCGCTCACTCTTGGGCCTCCGGTGTTGGACTCGGTGCCGCCTTCGCGCCGTTGACGGAACGCCGGAACTCGCCGACGTTGATCGCCACAATTTGCCCACCTTTTTTGTGGGCCTGGTCAGGCGGGAGCGGCACCCCCGCGTTTTCCAGGTCGTCGGCCCGGACGTTAATCGTTCGCCATTCTTCCAGGTGCGCCGTTGTTTCCGCGAGCGTTGAGCCTTTTTGCGCCGCCTCTTTTTTTGCCTTCGCCATTTATCGAACCCTCTTGAGGACCGCCTTCTTGTTTAAGCAATGGAGCCCGTCGACGACGAAGGCGCGAACCGATCGACGGGCCCCGAGCGAGATTCCCAGACTAAGGAACCGTGTACCACGCGGGGATCACCTGCCGTCGCGTCATACGTCGGCTTTGCAGAGACGTCGACCGTCTGCCCGTCGGCTAGTGGTTGCTGCAACCCTTGGGAGAGAACGACGCAAGTCATACGCCAACCCTCGGACCCACTGGTCGCGATCGCCCCGTCCATGACCGCGAACTCAAGCGACGATCGCCCAAGTACGGCGGTTTGGAGGGTAGCGAAATTCGTGTTTCCGTTTCGATAGGTCATATTAAAAGTCAGACTCAGGTCGAGTTGACCCGCGTCGTATTTCTTGAACTTCGACCCGCGATCCGAATTGTCGACCTCGTTGACGTCGAGGGGAGCCGAAACGTCTCGCGCTTCGGTAATCTCGACCCAAGTCGGGGAAGCATAGGACCCCGTATTCAAATATAGTTTTGCGTCGAATCCTACTGGCATTAGACTAGCTCCTTACTTTGCGAAATCGGTAGCGAACCGATGAAACTGATAGAAAAATGTTTTGATCTCTAAGAAGCGAAGCGTCGAAAAGCGGGTCGCTTGCTAACTCGCGAACGTCCTCCGCATCCGTCGCCGCTTGTACTACCGACCCGCTACTAGCGACCGCGTCTTGAATCGTCTGGACTCCCTCGATCGCCGCGAAAAGAGTCGTCGTGTCCGTCTGGGAAATGCTTCTCGCGACTCCGATATAGATCGTGTACTCGACGTAATCGCTATCCCGATCCTGGTCGACGATCTCAAAAGCCCCTGGGGATATTGTTACCGTCGTCTCAGAAATCGCTTCTTTCTTCAAGTTTGGAAGCGGAGCCACAACCACATTCGACGATTTCGGTAACTCCGGGTTTGCGTCGGCGACGTTCAACGGAATTAACGTCTTAACCGAGTTCGCAATATCTTCGATTTTGCTCGCCATCGGTTAGACTTCCCTGGTATGTACTCGTAACCGTTTTCGATTTCGATCGTGAAACCGGAAACACCGCTCGCCCGCCGCGGGAGTCACCTCGAAATCCACCGCGATCGAGTTAAGGGTCGCCGTGATTACGTCGCCGCTCGCGGGATCCACCGCCCCCGCGCCGAAGTCATAGTCCGCCGCTTCGATAATGAAATCTCGAACCCTCGACGATACAACGATCGCCCCGTCCTCGAGTATCTCGTCCGTCC
>CALOCG010000001.1:0-2496 GCA_942491805.1 Nitrospinota bacterium | reverse complement strand
GGGTTCTTGTCCGCCTCGGTGAAATAGGCCGGAGCGCCCAAGCCTTCGAACACGCGGCCGGTCCCCGTATCGCGTACCTGCCAGACGCCGTTGGTCTCGAAAACCTCCAGATCCAGATCCGTACCGTCGCCATTGGCAAACGGCTCGCCCGGATCGCCGTTCTGGTTATAGCCGTCTGGAATCAGGAAGAAGCCCAGATGCTGGATTTCGTCGGCGGTGAGCGACAGGGTGGCGGTGAAGTCCGGGAGACCGGGGTTGGTGGCGGCATCCACGTTGGCCACCAGGATCTCGGCCTCTCCCGTCCCGGTGTGGTACCAGCCGTAGGCGCTCCGATACCCGGCCTCCTCGCTGACGAAACTGACCGCCACACAGTCCGCGGCGACTTCGCCGTCGCCGTAAAGCGCATCGTCGCCGCTCAGCCCGTTGATGGTATCGTTCCCGGCAAGACCGATTATGGTGTCGTCTCCCGACGAGCCATCGAGCAGGTCATCGCCGTCGGTGCCGGTCTTCTCGACGCCGGGTGTTTCGATTTCATAGAGGGTCGTGCTGCCGCTGAGCTCGTTGGCGACCGCCAACAGGGGGTCCCCGGTCGGCGAGTCGCTTGCGGAGATGAACGTCACTCCCTCGGGCGCGAGATCGCTGGCGTCGCCATCACCCGGCTCGATACTGAAGTCGCGATCATTGCGGTAGCTTTGGAACACCGGAGCGAGTGGATCGGTGACGTTGTAGACCATCACTCCACCGATGTCCTCGAGCCCGATGAAGGCGTAGGTCTCGCCGTTGACCTGGCCCACGGTGACGCCTTCGGGTTTCGGTCCCTGGGCATCACTGTGCGAGTCGAAGGTATTCTCGTCGGCGTCGGTGTTGAAAAAGTCTGGAAAAACGGTGGCCGTGATCTGTTCCAGTTGGTCGCCGCTGTCGAACACTTGGTTTCCGAACGCGTCCCAGATCGAAAAGGATCGGGCGCCAAACGAAAACAATTGATCGTAGTCGCCATCGCCGTCGAGATCGCCGTCAACGGTGGATACATCGAGGCGGCCGAGGTTTTCCTCCGACTGCAGTTCATCGGCTTCGGGGAAGGCATCCGGATCGAGATCGAGATCCTTGACGCGCGCGTCCTCGTCACGCTCGTCGCCCTCATTGGCGGTGATGTAATAAGTCTGCCCGTCTACATCGTAACTGGCGATGCCGTCGGGTTGATACATGCCGAGAACCGGCCAGTTCTGAATGTTGATGGCATCATCGCTATCGTTGGCGTCGAGGCCGTTTCCGGCCGCGCTGTGATCCTTTACGCCCAACGGCAGGATACCGGTGACCGTGGCGGTGGGGATATCGATCACGGCAAACGCGTTGTTTTCCTGAAGGGTCGCGACCGCCGTCTTGCCGTCGGCGGAAACGGCGATGAATTCGGGCTCCACGTCCTGGGCCACGGTTTTGCCATCGAAGATCCGCACTCCAAGGGCTCGAAGGGCGTCTTCCTGACCATTGAACGCTGTGAAGTCGGCCGTCGCGAGAGTGGCGCTGTCCACCCCGGATGAAATGTCAATGATACCAATGGATCTCGTCGGGATCGGTGGCGTCATCGAGGTTACCCTCATTGGCTACCAGGATTTTTTGACCATCGCGGCGTGAACGTCAGCATATCCGGCTCCGCGCCCACCTCGACACTGGTTTGAAAGTTTCCACTGGTGTCGAAAAACAGCACGTGCCCCCGGGGTCGGTCTCGGGGTCCGCCGGCACGGCGACCGCGACAGTGCCGCCGTTGACGGCGACACTGGTTGGCGCAAGACCGTCGAAGGGAGGCGGAAACTCCAAGGAGAAAAGCTTCGTCGGCTTCGTAGGATCGGCGATGCTCACCGCATCGACCGTATTGTCGAAACCGTTGGTGATGAAAAGCCTCTGTGTCGCCGGATCGTGGGCGACGATTTCGGCGGCGTTTTCGTCGAAGATACCGGTGCGATAGCTTGCGATTGGCTTAAGCGTAATACCCATGGCTTGACTCCCCTCGGTGAACGACGCGGTTCACGTCAGCATAGCCGCTGAAGCGCGGAGCCAACGTGCGTTGAAGCCGGTAAAGGATGGAGAGGCCGCGGGGTCGGCGGTGGCTTGAACCATTTTCTGAAGCGCGGGTCGCGCCCATCAGACATCTCCGTTCCCAGTGTTGAGAACGTCACCCAGATGCCCCAGCCTGTTTATCGCGGGCGACGGAGAAACCGGCTTCGCGGTTGCGTGGTGCGCCCGACACGCGCCGCTTTTACAAGCCGATTTACCCAAACAGGTTAGCAAAATCGAATGTAAAAATCCACGAACCGAGAGTTGTTTTTCTCTCGCAACAGTATTCACGCTTCGGTTGTGCACAGGGTACGCTGCGGCGTGAATGGGTTGAATTTACGGCTTTCTGATTCAAGCCCCTCATATCCCGACGGTCGCCGACGACGTTTTCACGCCTTTAAATCTGCTGTGCACGGGGTTGTTTTTGCGAAAACGCTTTTACCC